>NZ_CP030261.1:1209892-1814839 GCF_003312915.1 Flavobacterium fluviale
AGGCTCTCGTATATAGTTTTATTGTGAGTACAGATTTTCAAGGTAAGTCGGTAAATGTCTACGGAATTTTAAATGACCAGTTTAAAAAAGGAACCTATTTTGTCAATTTTTTCGACAAGCAGGAAATAATGGGAAGCGCTTCGATTACTTTAGAATAAGCTTTTTTAAAAATAAATTGTAGCAAAAGGAGTTTGTATTTGCTAGCTTTGTTCTTTTACAAAATCAAACTCATGAAACTTTACCCAATCGAATCTGGAAATTTTAAATTAGACGGAGGTGCTATGTTTGGTGTTGTGCCAAAGACAATTTGGAACAAAACAAATCCTGCCGATTCTAATAATCTTATTGATATTGCCGCGCGCTGTTTATTGATTGAAGACGGAAATCGTCTTATTTTGATTGATACGGGAATGGGCGATAAGCAGTCTGAAAAGTTTTTCGGGTATTATTCGCTTTGGGGATCTCATTCTATAGATAAATCTTTAGCCAAATATGGTTTTAATCGAGATGATATTACTGATGTTTTTATGACACATCTTCATTTTGATCATTGCGGCGGAAGCGTTCAATGGAATTCGGATAAAACGGGATATATACCAGCTTTTAAAAATGCAAAGTATTGGACCAACGAAAATCATTGGGAATGGGCTACAAAACCCAATCCAAGAGAAAAAGCTTCTTTTCTTTCTGAAAATATTCTACCAATGCAGGAGAGCGGACAATTGAATTTTATTGAAAGACCAGAAAACGATTTTGGCTTTTCAAAAGAAATGAATTTCGAAATTTTCTACGTAGACGGCCACACCGAAAAACAAATGATTCCGTACATCAAATACCAAGATAAAACGATCGTTTTTTGCGCGGATTTATTAGCAACGGCCGGACATATTCCGCTGCCATACGTTATGGGGTATGATACTAGACCTTTATTAACAATGCCAGAAAAATCAAAATTCTTGAATTGGGCTGCAGATCAAAATCATTATTTGTTTTTGGAACACGATGCTCATAACCAAATAATAACGGTGGAGCATACTGAAAAAGGTGTTCGCTTAAAAGAGGTTTTTACCTGCGAAGAGATTCTTTAAAGTATAATTCAAAAGATAAAAAAATCCCGTTTTCAACATTCTGAAAACGGGATTTTTAAATTTTACTTATAGTTATTATTCTACAATAACTTTTTTCGCAGAAGCTGCGTCTCCATTAATTAAGTACACATAATAAATTCCTCTTGGAAGACCAGATAAATTAATTGTGTTATCTGTATTTGATGCATCCAAAATAAACGATTTTACCTGTTGTCCTAACGAATTGTAAACTGTTGCTTTATCTAATGAAACATTACTAATGTAAACTTCACCTTTTGTTGGATTTGGATACAATGCAACTTTATTGAAGATAGAATCTTCAAGGCCTAAAGAACATGTTGAAGAATAAGATGCTGTTGCATCTTTAAAAAACACGCTGCTTGAAGTGGCTAATGAAGGATTGTCAACCAAAATACAAGTTAAGGCAGTGTTCTTATTTAATAATGCACTTGTAAAGTTGATGTTGTTACCATTTTTAAGGTTTAAAGTTTTTAGAGAATTCTCCATCACATTTACATAAGTTAACTTGCTGTTTTTAGTCAAGTCCAAATCAGTCAGTTTGTTTTTGTTGGCCTGCAAAGTTGTTAGAGCTGTATTTGCTGATAAATTCAAAGTTGTAAGGTCATTTCCATGGGTGTACAATTCGATTAACTTTAAATTTTTCGATACATTTAATGTAGTTAAAAGATTGAATTGACAGTTTAAAAACTCAAGAGCTGTAAAGTCTTGAATTCCAGTTAAGTCTTTAATATCGCTAAGCTGTACATTTAAATCTTTTACAGCTGCAATTGTTGAAGTTAAAACTTTTCCATTTTTACCATCAATATCAATTTTTAATGCAATTAATTCATCTTCAAAATTGCTGTCAGGAATTAGTGTGAAAGTGTTACAATCTTCTGTAAAATAGGAAGTTTTATCTAATTTTCCGTTCCAAGTATCGTTAGAGTATTTTGCATTATCAACCTGAATACAAGTTAAAGCCGCGTTTCGAGTAAAATTAACACTAAACCAATCCATATTTGTGTTGAATCCATTTTTGACATTAAGAGTGTTTAAAGTATTTGTTGAAACATTTAGTGCTGTCAACAAAGGATTTTTGCTAAGATCCAGAACTGTTAGTAAATTATAAGAACAGTTCAATTCCGTTAATAAAGGATTGTTTGCTGGAGTTAAAGATGTCAATTGGTTTGCGCTGCAGTTTAATATTTTTAAAGAAGTAAAATCCTGTATTCCAGTAAGATCCTTAATAGAACTTGATGATACATCTAATGATGTAATTGATGCAATACTTTCTGTGGCTACTTTTCCATTTTTACCATCTTTATCAATTTGTAGAGCAATTAATTTATCTTCAAAATTGGCATCAGGTATTAAAGTGTATACTACACAGTCTAGGCTAAAGTTAGTTTTTGCATCTTTATAAGTGCTCCAATTTGCATCAGAGTAAGCAACATCGTCAACCATTATACAAGTTAATTTCGTATTACTCTTAAAAGATGTGGTTGAAGGAGAACCATTAGTGCCAGACATAAAGGTATAATTAGCAAGTAAGTTGCTGTTTTTTCCATTTCTTAAATCTAATTTTTTTAATTGCGAATTACCTTGAAGGTACAAACCAATTAAAAGTTTATTGCTTCTAAGATCCAGTTCGCTTATTTGACTGCTGTTAATTGTCAATGCTTTTAAATTGACATTTGTGCTTAAGTCTAATTTAGTAACTAGTGTATAAGATGAAATTAAATACTCTAATTTTGTATTTGCACTTAAATCTATAGATGGAAGCTGTAGGTTAAAACTAAATCCTAAGTAAATTAATTCTTTATTTTGAGAAAGATTTAGTGTAGTGAATCTATTTGATGAGGCTTGAAAGGAAATTAAATCTTTATTGCTAGTTAAGTCTATTGACGGTAGCTCACAGTTTGAAATGTCCAGGTAACGTAATAGTTTTAAGTTGCTTACATCCAAAGAGGTAAAAAGATTGTTATTAACTGTAAGCTCTGTTATCAAGGGAGTAAAATTTAAATTTAAAGAGGTAAGTTTATTACTGTAGCAGCTTAACTTGGCTAATTTAATGTTTTTAGAAATATCTAGTGTTGTAAGGAGATTGTTGTCAACACTTAAATATGTAAGATTAACATTATTTGAAACATCTATTGTTGTTAGTTTATTAGAAGCACAATTAAGTTGTTGTAGAGCTTTGAAATCTTGTATTCCAGTAAGATCAGAAATGTTTTTTGAGTATATAAATAATGAAGTTATGGTGTTGATTTTCGATGTTAATACTTTTCCATCGACAGTACCTGAGTCATAGCCCAATGCGATAAGTGCCTTTTCAAAATTCTCATCCGGAATAAGGGTAGTTTGATTACAGTCAATACTGTAATTTGCTGTAGCATCTTTCGATACAGCATACCAATTTGCTGTAGAATAAGAAGGATTATCAACTTTTATACAAGATAAACTAGGATTGTTTGTTAAATCAAGTTGCGATTTATTTATTTTATTATTGTTGCCATTATTTAAATTTAATTCATTCAAACTATTGCTTTTGCAGGAAAAGTCCACAAGATTGATGTTTTTAGAAAGATCCAAAGATGTGATTTTGTTAAAATCACAATACAAAGAAACTAAAGCTGTATTTTTTGAAACATCTAACACTGTAAGTTTATTTCCCCAGCAGCTTAAACTTGTTAATAAAGGATTTTGTTTAAGCTCAATTGAAGAAAGTTGATTATCGGTGATCGAAAGAGATTTTAAAGCAGGATTTGAAGTAACATTTAAAAAAGTTAACTTGTTATTGTCACAAATTATTTCTTCTAATGAAGTTGCGTTGCTTACAATTAAAGAGAATATAAGGTTGTCATTAATTTGTAGTTGTCTTAACTTATCATTAAGTGTCAAAGAAAAAACAGTTAGTTTGTTGTAAGAAGCTATAAGAGTTCTCAAATCATTATTTGAGGCAGTATTTAAAGCCGTAATTGCATTTCTAGAACAATTAATTGTTGTTAAATATTTATTTTGAGATAAATCTAGAGACGTTAGTTGGTTACTGTAGCAATTTAAAGTTTCCAAATCTTTAAAAGCCTGAATTCCTGTAAGATCTGAGATTGAACTATCGGAGACATCTAATGATGTTAATCCTGAAATTTTTGAAGTAAGAACTTGTCCATCTGGAATTCCAGAGTCGATTCCCATTAATATTAATCTTTTTTCAAAGTTAATGTCTGGAATTGCAGTGTTTTGCGCATAAATAGAAAAATTTGCCAGTAACAGCAACAAAAGTAGTTTTGTTTTCATAGATTGAGTTTATGATTAGGTCGCGCAAGTGTATGAATATTAAGTGAGTATTCCTTACGTGAAACCGTAAAGGCTGTATTATTTTATTGTTTTTTTAATTTTGAAACAAATAAGATTATTTAAAGTATATTTTTTTATTATTTGTTAACCGTAATAATTTGATTTGTAAATGTTTGTGAGTAACATCATTTTAAATAATTTTATTCAAAATTTCATAACACATTGTTAACGGTTAGTTTTTTGTAACAAAAAAGCATAATTTAGACCCATCTTTTAACTTTACTTATAATTATAGATACATGAGTCATATAAAACCTCTTAAATTATCTGCGTTTGCGTTACTTGTTTTAGCAGGTTGCAGCGCAAGTTTGCAAGCGCAAAATTCAGTGCCAAAACAGCCAATTGTGGCTCCTTTAGCAGTTGTAAAAAAATCACCCGTTAGCGAAAATGAATTAAAAAGATGGAGTCATCTGGATTTAGTAAAAGATTCTATCCCGGGAATGAGTGTTGACAGGGCTTTGACTGAATTACTGCAAGGTAAAACAGGTAAAAAAGTGATTGTTGGTATTGTAGACTCTGGTGTAGATATCGAACACGAAGATCTAAAAGGAATGATCTGGACCAATACCAAAGAAATTCCAGGAAACGGAATCGATGATGATAAAAATGGATTTATCGATGACATTAACGGATGGAATTTCCTAGGAAATGCGGTTCACGAAAACCTTGAAATGACACGTGTTGTTAAAAAAGGAGACGACGGTTCTGCAGAATATAAGGCAGCTTTGGCTCAATATACTGAAAAATACGAAGAAGCTCAAAAAGATAAACAACAAGTAGATTTTTTACTTGATGTTCACAATACAATTAAAAAAGAGCTAAACAAGACAACATACAAAATTGAAGATTTAAATGCTATAACTTCAACAGATCCAAAAGTTGCAAGAAGCAAAGCTATAATGACTCAAATTTTCACAAATGCTGGATCAACTTTCGACCCAGAAGCTGATTTTGGTGAATATAAAGAGCAGGTATACGATCAGTTAAATTATAACTTAAATAAAGAATTTGACGGAAGAAAAATCGTAGGTGATAATCCAGAAGATATTAAAGACAATCGTTACGGAAATAATATTGTTTTTGGTCCAGATAAAGAAAAAGCACTTCACGGAACTCACGTTGCAGGAATCATTGCTCAAATTCGCGGGAATAATTTAGGCGGAGACGGAGTTGCTTCTCCAAACGTTGAAATTTTAACGGTTAGAGCTGTGCCAGACGGAGATGAGTACGATAAAGATATCGCCCTTGCCATTCGCTACGCAGTAGATAATGGTGCAAAAGTAATTAACGGAAGTTTTGGAAAAAGCTTTTCTCCGCACAAACAATGGGTTTACGATGCTATTAAATATGCCGCTAAAAAAGACGTTTTAATTGTTCACGCAGCAGGAAACGACGGTTATAATATTGATGAGACAAAAAACATCAATTATCCAAATGATTCAGAAGACAACGTAAAAGAATTTGCTGATAATTTAATTACAATTGGAGCAATTAATAAAGAATATGGAGAAAGTGTTATTGCAGGATTTTCAAACTTCGGAAAAATTAACGTAGATGTTTTTGCTCCGGGAGAAGAAATTTATGCAACAGTTCCAAACAATAAATACAAGTATCTGCAAGGAACGTCAATGGCATCTCCAAATGCAGCGGGTGTAGCAGCGTTAATTCGTTCATACTATCCAAAATTAAAGGCCGCTCAGGTGAAAAAGATTTTAATGGAATCTGGAGTTGCACTTCCTGCAAAAGTTGTTTTGGGGAAAAGCGAAAATCCAAATGAAAAACCAGTTGCTGTTCCTGCTGCAGAATCATCAAAAACTGCAAAAATGGTAAATGCTTATAATGCTTTATTAATGGCTGAAAAAATGTCTAAAAAATAAAGTTTAAGATACTATTAATCTAATGGAAGAGTTTACGCTCTTCCATTTTCTATTACATATAAACATGCGAAAAATTATTTTACTTTCTTTCTTGAGCTTTGGTTTACAGACAGCTTTTGCCCAAAACGCTCCATATTGGCAGCAACACGCCGATTATAAAATGGAGGTTTCGATGGATGTAAAAAACTATCAGTACAAAGGAAAACAAGAATTGGTCTATACCAACAATTCATCTGATACTTTAAGAAAAGTATTCTATCATTTGTTTCCAAATGCTTTTCAGCCGGGAAGCGAAATGGATGCGCGACTTCATTTTATTAAAGATCCAGACGGAAGAATGGTAAATAAAACAAAAGGAGCAGATGGAAAAGATGTTAAACAAAGCCGAATTGAAACTTTAAAGCCGAATGAAATAGGATTTTTAAAGATCACAAACTTCAAACAAGATGGTGCGACGGCTCAGACAAGAGTTTCAGGAACTATTTTAGAAGTGACTTTGGCTAAGCCGATTCTGCCAAATTCTAAAACCACTTTCACATTAGATTTTGACGGACAAGTTCCAGTTCAAATTCGTCGTTCTGGAAGAAACAATTCTGAAGGAATCGAACTTTCAATGTCGCAATGGTATCCAAAATTAGCCGAATTTGATTTTGAAGGCTGGCACGCAGATCCATACATCGCGAGAGAGTTTCACGGAGTCTGGGGGAATTTTGACGTAAAAATTACAATTGATAAAGAATATACAATTGGAGGTTCTGGATATCTTCAAGACAAAAATTCAATTGGACATGGTTACGAAGATGCTGGTGTAACAGTTACTTATCCTAAAAAAACAAAAACGTTAACATGGCATTTTATTGCTCCAAATGTTCACGATTTTACATGGGCAGCAGACAAAGAATATGCACATGATATTGTAAAAGGGCCAAATGATGTTGATTTGCATTTCTTCTATAAAAACACTCCAAAAGTGGCAGAAAACTGGAAACAGTTAGAGCCGTTAATGGTAAAAGTTATGGATTATTACAACCAAAGAGTTGGGGCTTATCCTTACAAACAATACTCATTTATTCAAGGAGGCGACGGCGGAATGGAGTATGCAATGTGTACTTTAATGTTAGGAAACGGAAAACTGGAAGGAATTCTTGGAACTGCAACTCACGAATTAGGGCACTCTTGGTTTCAGCATATTTTGGCTTCAAACGAATCCAAACATCCTTGGATGGATGAAGGTTTTACAACTTACATCGAAGACAGTGCTTTGAATGAATTGAAAGGTGATAAAAAAGAAGTAAATCCGTTTAAAGGAAATTACGCTGCTTATTACAGTTTGGTAAATTCTGGTAAAGAACAGCCACAAAGTACGCATGGAGATCGTTATGACGAAAATCGTCCGTACAGTATTTCATCTTATATTAAAGGAAGTCTTTTCCTTTCTCAATTAGAATATGTAATTGGAAAAGAAAATGTAGATGCGACATTAAAAAGATATTTCAACGATTTTAAATTCAAACATCCAACTCCAAATGATATCAAAAGATCAGCAGAAAGAGTTTCTGGAGCTGAGCTGGACTGGTATTTAATAGATTGGACACAAACATTAAACACGATCGATTACGGTATTAAAGATGTCGCAGACAATGCAGGAAAAACAACTGTAACTTTGGAAAGAATTGGAAGAATACCAATGCCAATCGATTTAAAAGTAGATTACGCAGACGGAACTTCTGAAAACTTTTATATTCCGCTAAGAATGATGAATTTCATTAAACCGAATCCAAATCCAACTCAAAAAAGAACTGTATTAGAAGACTGGGCTTGGGCACAGCAAAACTATAGTTTTACAATTGATAAAAACAAAACGGCAATCAAAAAAATCACTATAGATCCAAGCGGATTAATGGCTGATGTAAAAGCTGCCAATAATGTTTTTGAAGTGAAATAATTTCTAGAAAATATTTATAAAAAAAGCCCTTAAATTTAGTTTTAAGGGCTTTTCTTATGTTTCAGGTTTATTCAAAATGCAGAAATTATACTGTTTTTATATCAACAGGAATTTGTGAGTGCGTTTTCTTAAAAGGAACAAATTCCCTGTAACTGGCAGATCTCCACAGCCATTCAATTGGTCCGTAATTGTATTTAGAAAGCCACCATTTACTTATAAATAATTGAATGATAAATACAAAAACAGCTAGTGAAAAATAAAACCAATAAGGCATAGAGTTTCCGATTCCGAATCCAATTCCGGAGAAAATAAAAGCAGCCAGAATATTTTGAGCGATATAATTTGTAAGTGTCATTTTACCACCAGCACTAAAATAGCTGAAAACCGTTTTTAATTTGCCGTTAATATAAAGCAGGATAATTCCTGTTGCGATAAAAATCATAGTACTTAAAACCAGCCAGTAAAGCGGATGAAAGATTTTGAGTGGAGCAACCTTGTATAAGATCATTAAATTAAAGCCAACACCGATAATAATAGCGGTAACTAAACTAATCCAAAGTGTCTTTTTTAATAAAGGTTTCAATTCATGTAAGCGGTTAAAGAAATCTAATTTTTGAAGCAGAAACCCAAATAACATGCATGCAAACATTACGATATGTGCCGTAATAGCATACCCTGGAATAATGATTTGTTCGTAGAAAGAGGCCAGTAGGTTAAATCTAAAAAAGTCAAGCCAGTTTCCTGAATAATAAAGTTTTAAGTATTCTGGATTTGTCGTAATTTCAACATTTTCGATTTTGAAACCATTCACATAAGCCATTATAAAAGGAATGGCAAAAACCAGAACTGCGCAGATAATGCTTAATGTTTTTGCAGAACTTTTATAAAATAAAAGCATTACTAACCCTAAAAAGGCATAATCTTTTAGAATATCTCCGAGCCAAAATGATGAATTGATAAAGGCCAAAATAAAAAGCAAGATCATTCGCCAGGCAAAAAACGTAATAGGATTTTTTCCTTTGGAGGCGACATTATTAATTAAAATCGCAAAACCATATCCAAATAATAAGGTTAATAAAGTCCAGGATTTTGCCGCGAAAAAATAGCGGTTAAAATAAAACAAGATGTCTGATATAAGACTGCTGCTATTGTTTTTTTGCTCTACACCAATGTGTAAAAAATCAGAATAATTGCCAATAGCTACTCCCAGTATAGCCCAGCCTCGAAGAATGTCGACAATTGCAGTTCTTTTGCTTTGTTCGACAGGATGATAAGAATTTGTCATTTGATTGATGTTTTTGTTGTGATTTGATTGATGATTTTTGAATAAACTTGAAAATAAGTAAACGCAATCAAATGTAAAGAAATTATGCAACCAACAATTCTTATCTGAATATATAAAAGCGTGTTATTCTAAAATACTTTTAGAGTAACACGCTTTAATACTTTATTATATGGGTTTACGATTAGCTCAAATGCTCAATCATATCTTTTGTCATAGATTCTAAATCAAATTTATGATTCCAATTCCAGTCTTCTCTGGCAGATGAATCGTCAATACTTGCCGGCCAGCTGTCCGCAATTTTCTGACGGAAATCTGGATTGTACGTAATTTCGAATTCAGGAATATGTTTTTTAATTTCTGCAGCAATTTCTGTCGGAGTAAAACTCATTGCAGCCAAATTATAAGACGAATGTATTTTTATTTGATCTTCTGGTGCCTGCATAATTTTAATCGTTGCATCGATCGCATCATCCATATACATCATTGGCATTTTGGTTTCTGATGATAAAAAGCATTCGTATTTTTTATCGGCAATAGCCTTATAAAAAATATCAACAGCGTAATCTGTAGTTCCGCCGCCTGGAGGAGTAGACCAGCTGATTAACCCTGGATAACGAATACTGCGAACATCAACACCATAAATATTATGGTAATACTCGCACCATCTTTCGCCCGCTTGTTTGCTGATTCCGTAAACTGTTGAAGGTTCCATTACAGTATATTGAGGCGTATTTTCTTTTGGAGTTGTCGGACCGAAAACTGCAATACTTGAAGGCCAGAAAATCTTCTGAATTTTTTTTGCCTTCGCTAAATTCAAAACATGGAAAAGTGAATTCATATTCAAATCCCACGCAAAAGCTGGATTTTTTTCAGCTGTTGCAGACAAAAGTGCCGCCATCAAATACACATCTGTAATTTTGTGAACTTCTACTAAATGTTCAATTTGATTAAAATCTAAAGCATTGACCACTTCAAAAGGTCCCGAATTAACAACATCAGTATTTAATTTTCGAATATCAGAAGCGATTACATTTTCGGTTCCGTATAATTTGCGCAGTTTTTGCGTCAGCTCAGTTCCAATCTGACCGCAGGCGCCAATGATCAATATTTTAGGATTCATTTTTTAATGATTTAGAGACACAAATATAACGTTTTCGCAATTACATGCGTTTTTTAGAAGTAAAATTTATAAATTCAATAATGAAAAAGTTTGTTTGTTGGATAATTCACGAAATAAAAATTTAATCGCGGCGTTTTTTTAATTAGGCATTTTTTAAAAACATAAAGTTTGCAAATGCTATATGTTGAATTAGTTCTGAGATCTTTATCTATTCTAAACTTACTATAAAATATGAAACTCTGCGGTTAAATTTACGAGCAAAAAACAACAATGATTTACAGATTCTTTAGCAGTAAATCAGAATTCGTAATTGTAAATTTACTTTGTAACTTTGCAGCTTAATGTTTTACCAAATGAAATATAAAATATCTCTTCTTCTACTTTTATTTACCGCAATGTATTCCTGCCAGAACGCAGATGAAAAACGTCGTGCAGAAAATGCAAAAGAAGCAAAAAAGAAAGAAGTTATTTTTAATAATATAAATAAAGGCTGGACATTTATTGATGAGCCGATTAATGAAATTTCAGAACAAAAATTAAACTCGTGGACAGAATGGCTTGAGTTTATTAAAGAGATTGGCGATAAGCCAAGAAAGACAATTGGAGCATTTCAGAAAAAGTCAAGAGCTATTTCTAAGAAGGCAATGGCTTTAAATAATAATATTCCGCCAGAATTTAATCTGCCTCAAATAAGAAGCCGTATTTCTATTTTAATTACTAAAATAAAAATGCTGGATCTTTTTATTCATTTGAACAAGATTCCAGATGATAAGGTGGTTTTTTTAGTTCAGGAAATCAACAAAGAATTGATTTCTCTGGAGAGACAAATGGATAAAATTGTTGAAAAAGCTAAAATTCCAAAAGAAGAAGGAGAGGCCGATTTCCTTAAAATGTTAGACACAACGCGCGCAATCCCGAGTTCTGCGCCGCCATTAGATCAAAACACACCAAAAATTGAGTAAAAACGCCCTATATACGATATATGACAATCTGCCTAAAGCACAACAGATTGCATCAAATTTACTGGAAGGGAATCAGATAAAAATGCATCTTAGCGGCTTGCTGGGATCTGCAGTTTCATTTGTTGTCCGCTCTGTTTTTAAAAAAACCGAACTGCCTTTTTTAATTGTTTTAGAAAATAAAGAAGAAGCCGCGTATTACCTAAATGATTTGGAGCAGATGATTGGCGAGCAGGATGTATTGTTTTATCCCGCTTCATTCCGTCGTCCCTATCAAGTTGATGAAACTGATAATGCAAATGTTCTGCTTCGCGCTGAGGTTTTAAACAGAATAAATTCCAGAAAAAAACCAGCCATAATTGTTACGTATCCAGAAGCGCTTTTTGAGAAAGTAGTGACGCGCCAGCAATTGGATAAAAACACTTTAAAAGTTTCTCTAAACGATAAAATTTCAATTGATTTTATTAATGAAGTTTTGTTCGAATATGAATTCAAGAGAGTAGATTTTATCACAGAACCCGGCGAATTTTCGGTTCGCGGAGGAATTGTCGATGTCTTCTCTTTTTCAAATGATCATCCGTACAGAATTGAATTTTTCGGAAATGAAGTAGACAGCATCAGAAGTTTTGATGTAGAAACACAGCTTTCTGTTGAAACACATAAAAAAATCACGATTATCCCGAATGTCGAAAACAAGGTATTTCAGGAAAATCGAGAAAGTTTTTTAGATTATATTGCGGAGAAAACAGTCATTTTTATTCAAAATACTGACGGACTTTTCAGTCAGTTAGACAAACAATTTGCAAGGGCAGAAGAAGCTTTTTCGAAACTTTCGGGAGAAATAAAGCACGCCCAGCCAGAACAATTATTTTTAAATCAGGCTTCGTTTATCAAACGCGCTTTAGATTTTTCGATTGTCGAATTGGCTTCAAAACCAATCTTCAAAACCACTAAAAAATTCGAATTTCATATTCAGCCTCAGCCTTCTTTCAACAAACAATTTGATTTATTGCTGAATAATTTGAGCGATAATCATTTTAACGGATATAAAAATTATTTGTTCTGTTCGAATGAAACGCAGGCCAAACGTTTTCATGATATTTTTGAATCGCTGGATGAAGCGAATTCTGAGAATATCAGAAAACAGTATAATACAATTGTACTGCCTTTATATCAAGGTTTTATAGATGAAGAAAATCAGATAACCGCTTACACCGATCACCAGATTTTTGAGCGTTATCATAAATTCAACATTAAAAACGGCTATTCAAAAAAACAGAATATTACGCTTAAAGAATTAACAGCGCTTTCGGTTGGTGATTATGTAACACACATTGATCACGGAATTGGGAAATTTGGCGGCTTGCAGAAAATTCAGGTTGAAGGAAAAACGCAGGAAGCCATAAAACTGGTTTATGCTGATAATGATATTGTGTATGTGAGCATTCACTCGCTTCATAAAATTTCAAAATACAACGGAAAAGACGGCACACCGCCGAAAATCTACAAATTAGGATCGAACGCCTGGAAAATTTTAAAACAAAAAACCAAAGCGCGTGTCAAACATATTGCATTCAATTTAATTCAGTTGTATGCGAAACGTCGTTTAGAAAAAGGTTTCCAATTTGCGCCGGACAGTTATCTGCAGAATGAATTAGAAAGTTCGTTTATTTATGAAGATACGCCAGATCAAACCAAATCAACGGCAGAAGTAAAAGCTGATATGGAAAGCGATCGCCCAATGGATCGTTTGGTTTGCGGTGACGTTGGTTTCGGAAAAACAGAAGTTGCCATTCGCGCTGCTTTTAAAGCGGTTGATAATAGCAAACAAGTGGCTGTTTTGGTTCCGACGACTATTTTGGCTTATCAGCATTTCAGAACTTTCTCGGAGCGTTTAAAAGATATGCCGGTTTCAATAGGTTACTTAAACCGATTTAGAACGGCAAAACAAAAAGCGCAGACTTTAAAAGATTTAGCCGAAGGAAAACTAGATATCGTAATTGGAACTCATCAATTAGTCAATAAAAATGTGGTTTTTAAAGACTTAGGTTTGTTGATTGTTGATGAGGAACAAAAGTTTGGAGTTAACGTAAAAGATAAATTAAAAACTATTGCGGCTAATGTTGATATTTTGACATTAACAGCAACGCCAATTCCGAGAACTTTACAATTCTCTTTAATGGCGGCGAGAGATTTGTCTGTAATTACAACGCCTCCGCCAAATCGTTATCCTATTGAAACCAATGTTGTTGGTTTTAATGAAGAAGTAATTCGTGATGCAATTTCGTATGAAATTCAGAGAAACGGACAGGTTTTCTTCATCAATAACCGAATCGAAAATATTAAAGAAGTGGCAGGAATGATTCAGCGTTTGGTTCCAAATGCAAGAGTAGGAATTGGTCACGGGCAAATGGACGGAGCAAAACTAGAGGAGTTGATGTTAGGTTTCATGAATGGAGATTTTGATGTTTTGGTGGCAACAACAATTATAGAAAGTGGTTTGGACGTTCCAAATGCGAACACAATTTTCATTAATAATGCCAATAACTTCGGATTGTCAGATCTGCATCAAATGCGCGGTCGAGTAGGGCGAAGCAACAAAAAAGCATTCTGTTATTTCATTTGTCCGCCGTATTCATCAATGACGGAAGATGCCAGAAAACGTATTCAGGCGTTGGAACAATTCAGCGAATTGGGAAGCGGTTTTAACATTGCGATGAAAGATCTTGAAATTCGTGGTGCCGGAGATTTATTAGGGGGAGAACAAAGTGGTTTCATAAACGAAATTGGTTTTGATACCTACCAAAAAATCATGAATGAAGCCATTGAAGAATTGAAGGAAAACGAATTCAAAGATTTATATCCAGAAGAAAATAATATCGATACAAAAGAATACGTAAAAGACATTCAAATCGATGCCGATTTTGAGCTTTTATTCCCAGATGAATACATCAATAACGTTTCTGAACGTTTGGTTTTATACAACGAATTAGGCGCTATAAAAGATGAAGCTGGCTTACAGGAATTCGAAAGAAAACTAATTGACCGTTTCGGACCGCTGCCAAAACAAGCGGTTTCATTACTAAACAGCATCCGCATAAAATGGATTGCAACCCGTGTTGGAATCGAAAAATTGGTTTTGAAACAAGGCAAAATGATTGGCTATTTCGTTTCAGATCAGCAATCTGATTATTATCAATCGGTGAAATTTAGAAATGTTTTGAATTTTGTTCAGAAGCATAGTAATCTTTGCAAAATGAAAGAAAAACAAACCGTAAACGGATTACGTTTGCTACTTACTTTTGATAATGTAAAGTCAATCAAAAGAGCTTTGGAATTAATGGAGTTGTTTGAGGAATAAATTTTGCCACAGATTAAATAGATTCTCAAATATTAGAAAATCATTTTAATCCTTTAATCTGTGGTAAAATTAATTTGGAGGCTCTGTGAAATTGCCGGAAAAAAGAAATCTTAAGTTTTATTTATAATTTATTTAAGAAAAATCTTAGAACAAAAAGTTTTCTTTGACCCAAATTTTCAAAGCCACTTTTTATATGCAGAATCGACTTATCGTTCTATTTCTATTTTTTGGATTAACTTCAATTTTCGCTCAAGAAAAAGACATTATTATTTCAAATGATTCAATTAAATCAGTAGAAATTGATCCGCTTCGTCCTTCAAAAGCCGCGTTTTTTTCAGCTGTTTTACCAGGTCTAGGGCAGATTTATAATAAAAAATATTGGAAAGTTCCTTTGGTTTATGGAGCAATAGGAACGAGTACTTATTTGTATTTTGATAATCAAAAAAAATACAATTTGTATCGAGATGAATATAAAAATAGATTAGGAGGGACTGAAAGCGGTTCGGAATTTTTGGCTGGTTTAAGTGAAAGTCAATTGATTTCTGCTCAAAAACAATTTCAAAGAAATAGAGATTTATCAGCCTTATTTATTGTTGGGTTTTATATTTTAAATATTATTGATGCCAACATCGATGCGTCACTATCGCAGTTTAATGTTGACGAAAAATTGGCATTTAAACCGGCAGTCATAAAAAATGATATTACATCACAAAATGATTTTGGGTTTGCCCTGAATTATTCTTTCTAAAAAATAGAAAAAGGAACTCTTTTCTAAAATAGAGTTCCTTTTTTTTATTATAATTTGTTGTGAAATTTTACAACTTTTTCAATCCTTTTAATTCTGCAGCATTTCCTTCTTTAATGCTGATTGCAGTACCTCCACCCGGAGCTAAATACTGTTTCAATTTGCTTTTTGAGTTTACGATAACTTTAGTCACGGTATATTTCTGCGGATTTTTGTTCCAATTTGCTTCTTTTGCATCGGCATAAATGGTAGCGATGAAATTTTTTCCGGCAGGTAAATAATCAAATGAAATGTTGGCTGTTCTTGCATTTTCATCTGTAATACCTCCAATAAACCATTCGTTTTTACCTTTTGCTTTTCGGGCAATTGTAATGTAATCTCCAGGTTCAGCTTCCAAAATATAACTGTTGTCCCAATCTACAGCAACGTCTTTGATGAATTGAAATGCATCTGGAAAACGCTCGTAATTCCCAGGAATATCCGCAGCCATTTGCAACGGACTGTACATCGTAACATAATAAGCCAATTGTTTTACCAAAGTAGTATTCACTCGTTGTGAACTTCCTGTTCCATAATATGAAAGATCAGTTTGGAAAATTCCAGGTGTATAATCCATTGGACCTCCCATTAAACGAGTAAATGGCAAAATTGTAGTATGATCTGGTGCTAAACCTCCCATAGATTCAAACTCTGTTCCACGCGCAGATTCCTGAGCAATCCAATTAGGAAAAGTTCGGTTTAAACCTGTTGGACGAACTGCTTCGTGACTGTTAACCATGATTTTATAGTCGGCAGCACGTTTGGCAACATTAATATAATGATTGACCATCCATTGTCCGTCATGATGTTCGCCACGCGGAATAATCTGCCCCACATAACCTGTTTTTACAGCATCATAACCGTTGTCATTCATAAACTGAAATGCACGATCTAAACGACGTTCATAATTGGTTGCAGATCCCGAAGTTTCGTGGTGCATGATAATTTTTACACCTTTTGAAGCCGCATATTGGTGAACTGCTTTTACGTCGAAATCAGGATAAGCCGTTACATAGTCAAAAACATCTTCTTTCCAATTACCAATCCAGTCTTCCCAGCCAATGTTCCAGCCTTCGATTAGAATGGCATCAAAACCGTTTTTAGAAGCAAAATCAATGTATTCTTTGGCACGTTCTGTTGTGGCACCGTGTTTTCCGTTTGGCGTAAGTTTCGTAAAGTCATCCGTCATTTTTACGTTGTTTTCTTTTCCGAAAGCCCATGTACTTTTTCCTGCTACGAAATATTCCCACCAAATCCCGATGTATTTTACAGGTTTAATCCAGGAAACATCTTTATAACTTGTTGGATCATTCAAATTCAGAATTAATTTTGAAGCCAAAATATCTGTTGCTTTGTCGCTTACAACAATAGTTCTCCAAGGCGATTGTGCATCTGTCTGCATATAACCTTTTGCACCAACAGCATCTGGCGCCAAATGACTTACCATTTTGTTGTTTACAGCATCAACTTCAAGGTACATTGCCGGATAATTGATCAATCCCGCTTCGTGAATGTTGATGTATAAACCATCATCAGATTTCATCATTGAAGGAGTTTGAACAGATAGTTCCTTTATTGGCTGCTGTGCATTGATTTCGATCGTAGCTTTTTTCATCAACGACGGAATCTCTGAAATTTTTGACGTTGTATACGCGTACTCGTTGGTATCATAATCTCCTGGAATCCAGAAAATTTTATGATTTCCAGCCAAATTAAACTGAGAACGTTCTTCTTTAATTACAAAATAATTTAGGTCATTTTGTTTCGGAAATTCATATCTAAATCCCAATCCGTCGTTGAACAAACGGAAACGAATGCGAATAAATCTATTGTTGTTTTTTGCCTGAGCTAAAGTGACAACTAATTCGTTGTAATGATTGCGAATTGTTTTTTCTTCGCCTAAAATCGGATTCCAATTTTCATCAACAGAAGATTGCGCTGTATTTGTTACAGTAAAGCCATCCAAAAACGAAGGCATATTTTGAAGTTCTAAACCTAAAGAACTCGGTTTTATAACTGCTTTTTGTTTATATGACAATTGGTAAGACGGAATGCCGCCTTCTTTTAATTCAAATTTTAAAGAAAGATTTTTGTCTGGCGAAGTTATTTCTTGTGCCCTAAGCCAAAATGTATTGAAAAGGATAAAAAATAAAAATGCTGTTTTTTTGCTAAAATTCATTTGAAGTAATGATTTTTGGAATTGAAAATTCATGTTTTTTTGTTTTGTGCAAATTTAGCTTTTAAAGTTGCATTGGAATATTAATTTTTCCAATATTATATATTGAAAAGGCTGGATTTTTACATTTAAAGTAATTGTTAGAAGAATGATGAGAAAAACTTTTCTGTTTTTGTAGTACTTTTTTTGAAAGTAATTTCTAAAATTCAGTTTTCATTTTTAAATAACAAAAAAAATCACTCCTAAGAGTGATTTTAATGGCATTATTGTGGTTTTGGTTAGATAATTTTCTTTATGAAGTTAAAACAACTTTTATAGATTCAAACTGCTTTGCTTATTGGTTTCTGCTTATATAGAAATTCTGATTTCTTACTGATTCACTTGTCAACTCATTTTTATTTCTTCTTCAATAAAAAATAATTCGCTTTTATTGATTAGAATGATATGTTAGATATCAAATATTAGGTTTATTAAAATAATTTTCACAAATATATAAAAATATTATTCTCAAATAATTATATCTAAAAAAACTTAATTCATATTTTTAAACACTTTTTTAAGTAAAACACTCAATTTTAACCTGCGGGTGCCCTTGAAGAAAGTAAGTGTCAGATTGACGCTTTTGCAAAATAAAATTTTATTTAGAGATTGACTTTTGAGAATATTCTTATTTGATATAAATGAAAATAGGCTGAAAAAGGTGATGCTATTTCAAAAAAAATCCTTTTGTCTTAAGTAAAGAGACAAAAGGATTATGATTAAGAGAATCAAAAAAATGATTCTTATATACTATGGAATCGAATTAGTTTTTTAAATCTTTAATTACTTTAAAAGCAACATCAACCTGATCTTCTCCAACTAAAATTGTAAATTCATTTGAAGTCGAAATGACCTCATTTATAATAATTCCTTCCCAAGCTAAACGCTGGAAAATGAAGTAATAAATACCAGGAACAACAATGTTTTCTTTTGGTAATTTTACAGTAATCGATGCTAAGTTATCTAATTTTTGAATTAATTTTTCTCTCATAAAGTGTTTTTCAACTAAGTGATTTACACTGCTGCTGACAACGATATTAGTCTCGTTTACACCACGAGATGAGGTATAGAAAATATCAGATAAAGCATTAATGTCAGAAATTAAATCGGCTTGTTTGTTCAGAACAGTTTCAGAAGCTGCAAAAGTGTAATCTGTCAGTTCAGAACGAACCGTAATTTCACCGATATTTTTAATTACTTTATTGATTTTGTGGTTTAGTTTAAAATCTAGTTCTTCCGTAAGTCGTTTTAAAGACATTACAACAGCGCCTTGTTTTACTTCTTTTCCAAACTCACTTTCCAATTCGGTCATAATATTTCGCGAAAGTGAAGTTAGGTTAATAATTCCGAGCGATAGTGCATTTAATAAAAATGGTTTTGTTTTAATGTAGTTTTCTACAATAGAAGAAACAGTTTTCATAATTCTTTTTTTTTTTTGTATTCGGTTGGTTGTTAATTTAACATTGCGATGTTATAAATCTTTGCAAATATAAATAAAAAAACAAATTGTTACAATTATAACAATAAAAAATTATGTTAAAAATGATAAAATGCGTCGGTAAGGTGTTCAATTGCAAATGATTCGCTGTTTTTATGGATGGCAACGATGTCAAAACGGATTTCAATATCTTCACAATAATCCTTTTCCCTATCGTTTATGTAGGCATTTACTGCTTTAATAAGTAATTGGATCTTTTTTGGCTTGACAAAATCCTGCGGAGAACCAAAGTCTAAACTCGAACGCGTTTTAACTTCAATAATTGCTAAAATGGAACCTTTTTGAGCGATTATATCTATTTCGGCTTTTTGAAAGACATAATTTCGTTCTATAATTTTATAATCGTTTTCTTCTAGATGTGCCACTGCGAGATCTTCTCCTAATTTTCCTAAATCATTATGTTCTGCCATGTTCTTTTTTGTTTCAAGTTTTAGGTTTCAGGTTATTTGCACGCAAAGACGCGAAGCCGCTAAGAGTATTTAACTTGGCGGCTTCGCGTCTTTGCGAGATTTTTTATGTGGTATTCTTGAGTTTCCTTACTAGGTTTCGGTGGTATTATTTTTTAAAAGTAACAGTACTTCCAGAAGCAGTAACTTCCATAGAAATGGTATTTCCCATAATTAAAGCTCGATTATCTCGAATGTGGCCGGCTGGGAAATTAAAAATTACTGGAATATTATATTTTTTTGTCACATCATCAATAATTTCCAATGCATTTTTTCCCCACGGAACTTCATTGTCCTTCATACTTGTCATACCTCCAATGATAATTCCTTTTAGATTCTCGATACATCCATTTCGTTTCAAATTCATCATCATACGATCGATATGATAAAGATATTCATCTAAATCTTCGATAAATAGAATTTTATCCCTGCAGTCAATCGCCGAGGGAGAGCCCAATAAACTGTATAAAATAGAAAGATTACCGCCGACTAATTCCCCAGTAGCGCTTCCTAAACGATTCATTGTAGTTGGACTGATAGAATATGAAATTGGTTCGCCAAACAAACTTGCTTTTAACGAACTCACTGCGTCTGGAGTTGCTCTAGTAACAGTTACGGGCATAATACCGTGAATAGATTTATAACCCATTGTATTCAAATGGTTGTGCAAAACAGTAACATCACTAAAACCAATAACCCATTTTGGATGTTGTTTGAATTTGGTAAAATCTAATAAATCTAACATTCTAACGGTTCCGTACCCGCCGCGAACGCACCAAATAGCTTTAATGTTCGGATTGTCTAATTGTTTTTGAAAATCGGCTGCTCTCTGCTCATCTGTTCCTGCCAATTGATGATAGTCTAATCCGATTGTGCTTCCAACTACGGCTTCTAAGCCCCAGCTGTGCAGTAAATCTATAGTTGGTTTTAAATTGTCGTCGATATTTTTTCTGGCTGTTGCCAAAAGAGCTACAGTATCTCCTTTTTGTAAATAAGGTGGTGTTATCATGTTTTGTTGAGATTGACAAGTGAATGATTGAAAAGCAAAAGTAAGAAATGCGATTTTATAAAGAACAAAGTGTTTTTTATTGAAGAAAGGGTTTTTCATTTTCATAATTAATTGCTTTTTCATTTTTTGTATGAAACACAAATATAAAAAATTTAGAGGTTAAAATTATTTGAATTTTCTTACAATTAAATAAAATGCTTAATATTGAACTTTTTAAAAATAAAATTTATGCAGTTCATTAAGATTAGTTTTTTGATAATTATCTTTAATTCCTTTCAAGTTTATTCTCAATCCAAAAAATATAAAATACACACGGTAGCATTTTACAATTTTGAGAATTTATATGACACAGTAAATGATGCATTTACAAATGATGATGAATGGACACCAAATGGAGCACAGCATTGGACAACGGAAAAGTATCAGCAAAAATTAAAAAATCTAGCAAGAGTTTTATCTGAAATTGGTACGCCAGAAAATTCAAATGCGCCAATTATAATTGGAGGTTGTGAAATTGAAAATCGCGGTGTTTTAGAAGATTTAATTAAAGAACCAAAACTGCAGCAGTTCGATCTGGGAATTGTTCATTTCGATTCGCCAGATAAGCGAGGAATTGACGTTGCCTTACTTTATCAGAAAAAATATTTTCGGCCAGTTTCTTTTTCAAATATTCCTTTAATTATTTATAAAAAGAATATCGAAAAGAAAGAAGAAATTTTGGAAGTTTTGGATGATGATGTCGAAGTAAAAAAGGAAAACAATAATCGTGTTTTTACCAGAGACCAGCTTTTGGTTTCAGGTTTTTTAGAAGATGAAGAAATACATATTATTGTGAATCACTGGCCTTCACGATCTGGCGGTGAAAAAGCTACTAGTTTATTTCGGGAAGCAGCAGGAAAATTAAACCGCAAAATTATCGATTCTTTACAGCAGATTAATCCGAGAGCAAAAGTTTTGACAATGGGCGATTTGAATGACGGACCTTTGAATAATAGTGTCAAAACTGGTTTAGGAGCAAAAGGAAAAAAAGCTGAAGTTCCAGAATTTGGCGTTTTTAATCCGTTTGAAGAAATGGCAAATAAAGGAATGGGAACAATTGCATTTAGAGATTCCTGGAATATATTCGACCAGATTATCATGACGGAATCTTTTCTGAAAAATGATTTTTCAACATTTAATTTTTGGAAAGCAAGAATTTTTAAAGCACAGTATCTTATTCAGACTTCAGGACAATACAAAGGTTATCCGCTTCGAAATACAGTATCCGAGGCTGGTTTTAGTGATCATTTTCCAGTATATATTTATTTGATAAAAGAGTTTCAGTAATTTCAGTCTCAGTCTCAGTCTCAGTTTTCAGTCACACTTCCAATTGAAAACTGTGACTGAGACTGAATACTAACTAACGACTGAAAACTTTTCACTAACTTAGCTTTTCACAATTTAGTATTTAAAAAAATGGCTATAGCAAAACCTTTTAACCTGACACAATGGATTGACGAAAACCGTCATTTATTAAAACCGCCCGTTGGAAATAAAAATTTATATGTTGATTCTGGAGATTATATCGTAATGATTGTCGCAGGGCCAAATGCTCGAAAAGATTATCATTATAATGAAACAGAAGAACTTTTTTATCAGTTAGAAGGTAGTATAAAAGTCGTTATTCAAGAAGATGGTGAACGAAAGGAAATGGAATTAAATGCCGGTGATATGTATTTGCATCCTGCTAAAGTACCGCATTCTCCAGTTCGCTCAGAACGTTCTATTGGATTAGTTATTGAACGTAAACGTGCTGGAAAAGGGTATACAGATGGGTTGCTATGGCATTGCGATAACTGCAATCACAAGCTTTACGAAGTATATTTTGAATTGCACAATATCGAGAAAGATTTCCTTCCTCATTTTGAGCATTTCTACAATTCAGAAGAACTAAGAACATGCGATAAATGTGGAACAGTAATGGAAACTGATCCAAGATTTACGGCGAAGAAGTAAAAATGAAAAACCACATAAATCACATCTATATGTGATTTTTTTGTATGTTTGTATTAAAAATGAGACAATAATGCATCAATTATGATACAAGAAGTAATCGCATATAAGAATATAGTGGACAATATTGAAGATTTAATGGATAAATCTCCCTACAAGAAAAATTATATTATTGAAAAAGTTGGTATTCCAAGTCCCACATTTTACAGGAAATTAAAGAGTCGGACTTTTACTGCTGATGAAGTTTTATCTATTGCTAAAATACTTTCTCCAGAAGAAAATTTTATGTTAGAATTAAAAAGTGAAATTGAGCAAGGAAAGCGAGATATAAAAAACGGAGATTTTATAACTCATGAACAAATGTTAGCTAAGCTTAAGAGTAAAAATCTTATATAAAATTTATGGGCTTTTGTCGATTATTATAAAAAGAAATCAATTCGATATGATCTTCATTAATTTAATAGTACAGCATAACGTTTTTTGAAATAATCATGCTTCGACATTTTAATTTTGAATTATATTTTCCAAGCATAGGATTGTTTTCTAATAAGGTTATGATTTTTAAAACATCTTTAATGAATTTTTGAGCTATCACTGGCGACCAAAATTGTTCAAGGTAATTGTAAATATTATCAAAGTTATACTCTGATTTTTTAGACCAAATAATCTTCATTATGAATTTGAATATTCGGCTAAAATATAAAAAATAACTTACAAATATATTGCTTTACAACTCAAATCTTTTCCCTTGCTCAGGATAGATAATCTTCAATCCTAAATCATTTTGATGCTTTAACTGCTGTCTGATCTTTGTAATATTTTTAGCAGGCGGTTTTAAATGTGTAATAATGATTTTGAAATTTTTTAAGGAATCTTTTCCAGATAATTCTTCCAAAATGTGAAGTTCTTTCATTAAATAATTCGGAGTCAAATGACCAAATAAAAATTTATCAGGCTGTTCATTCGGAAAAGAAACTTCAATAAAAATTCCTTTTAATTGTTTGGCTTTTAGCAAAGGCGCAACTGCTGTCCATAAATCACGGAGATTATTGCTTTTTTCAACTTCATCTGGTCCGGTATCTCCTAAATAAAGAACATAATTATTTTCATTTTTAACTAAAAAAGCAGTGCTTTCAAACGGACTAACATGGCTTAACGGAAATGCTTTAACTGTCATTTTTGTATTGGTTAGAGCAGATTCTTCATTCAACTTTAAAGTTTGAAAATGGTATTTTTTTAAAGGAAAACCTGGACCCGCATCTCCAAAATTGGCCCAAGTCTGATCATTGAAATAATGGTTTTCCATCATTTCCATACATTTATTAGTTGCGTAAACTGTTTTAGAAGAGTCAGCAGGAGAGTTAATAATTAATCCCGAAACATGATCTAAATGCGCGTGCGAAATTAGATAACCTTTAATGTATTTTCGGAGAACTTCGCTGGTAGAAACTTTAAATACTTTATTTTCAATCGCTTTTTCAATTCCTGCGTTTATAGTTCCCGCATCCAAACAAATAAAATCTTTTGTGTTGGATGGAGCTGTTAAATAAGCCGAAAGATTTTTTTCGTCTATGCCACCTTTCACACCTAAAGGCACAATTTGAAAAGAAAATTTTTGTTCTTTCTGAGAAAATATATTGGTGGAAATTAAAAGGAAGCAAACTAAAAGCCGACTGAAAATGCTCATATTTTTTATTTTAAGTAATGCAAATTTCATTAAATAAATTCAATTTAAGTCGTTTCATTTCTGTTAATACTATTAAATAACCTTAAATTTACTTCTCTTTACAAGATTACTACAAGTAGAAATTAATTCTAAAATAATATCTTTACATAAAAAATATAACAATTTTAACTAAAAAAGTTACAATGACAACAATAGCATCACAATTTGGCATGAATGAAGCTTTGGAAAAGCTGGGAATAAAACTGGTGAACGACGGAACTTCAACAGGAACAGAAAATTTTGCATCGGGCGAAGTTTTGGATAGTTTTTCTCCCGTAGATGGAAAATTAATTGCTTCGGTTAAAACTTCGACTCTTGAAGATTATGAAAAAGTAATGCGTTCCGCTACAGAAGCTTTTAAAACATTTCGATTAATTCCTGCGCCGCAACGTGGTGAAATTGTGCGTCAGTTTGGTGAAAAATTGAGACAAAACAAAGAAGCTCTTGGGAAATTGGTTTCTTACGAAATGGGTAAATCATTGCAGGAAGGTTTTGGGGAAGTTCAGGAAATGATTGATATATGCGATTTTGCAGTTGGTTTGTCACGTCAATTACACGGATTAACCATGCATTCTGAAAGACCAGGACATCGTATGTACGAGCAATATCATCCTTTAGGAATTGTTGGAATTATTTCTGCATTTAACTTTCCAGTTGCAGTTTGGTCATGGAATACTGCTTTAGCTTGGATTTCTGGTGATGTATGTGTTTGGAAACCTTCTGAAAAAACACCACTTTGCGGAATTGCCTGCCAAAATATTATTGCTCAAGTTATTAAGGAAAATAATCTTCCTGAAGGAATTTCATGTTTACTAACTGGAGACTACACAATAGGAGAGCTGCTAACAAAAGACACTCGTATTCCATTAATTTCTGCGACTGGTTCTACAAGAATGGGGAAAATTGTAGCCCAAGCTGTTGCAGGAAGATTAGGTAAATCTTTATTAGAATTAGGCGGAAATAATGCTATTATAGTCACTCCAGATGCAGACATAAAAATGACTGTAATTGGAGCAGTTTTTGGAGCTGTGGGAACTGCTGGACAGCGTTGTACTTCAACTCGAAGATTGATTATTCACGAAAGTATTTATGATAAAGTAAAAGATGCTTTAGTAGCTGCTTATAAACAATTACGAATCGGAAATCCGCTTGACGAAAACAATCATGTTGGACCTTTAATTGATATGCACGCTGTGGAATTGTACGCAACGGCTTTAAACAGAGTAGTGGCTGAAGGCGGAAAAATTATAGTTGAAGGGGGAGTGCTTTCTGGAGAAGGTTATGAAAGTGGCTGCTATGTAAAACCTGCAATTGCAGAAGCAGAAAATTCATTTGAAATTGTACAGCATGAAACTTTTGCTCCTGTTTTATATTTGATTAAGTATTCTGGAGATGTCGAGAATGCTATTGAAATTCAAAATGGTGTTGCTCAAGGATTATCATCAGCGATTATGACGAATAATTTGCGTGAAGCCGAAAGATTTTTGTCTGTTACAGGTTCTGACTGTGGAATTGCAAATGTAAATATCGGAACTTCAGGAGCTGAGATTGGCGGTGCTTTTGGAGGTGAAAAGGAAACTGGAGGCGGACGCGAATCTGGTTCTGATGCTTGGAAAATTTATATGAGACGCCAGACGAATACTATTAATTATACCACAAATCTTCCTTTGGCGCAGGGAATTAAGTTTGATTTGTAAAACTTCTTAAGAAATAAAGGCTTCCAAATTTGGAAGCCTTTTCTGTTTGTTTTAGTTTTTATTTTTTTAGAATTGTCTGATTGAATGAACCATCAGTCGTATAAATTTTTGCCAGATAAGTTCCCGGAATTAAACCATTTGTATCAATACTTTCGGTTTGTTTTCCAGTAGCACTTACAAGGTTCCCTGAAATATTGTAAATTAAAACTTTCTCCACTTTCTGATTTGGATCGGATAAATACAAAGTACTCGAAACTGGATTTGGATACAATATAATTTTAGCCTCTGTATTTTCAGCTGCTAAAGAATAGGAAGCAGGTGCTGCTTTTAATGTACTTCCACCGTAAACTGTACTGATATAGAATAAATTAGCAACAGAACCTTTTGTTATAGTGTGTGAACCAGCAGCAAGTGATGCAGTTACGATTCCTGCAGATGCAGTATAAGAAACATTATCTACCTTAATTGTTCCCGTAAAATTGGAATCAAAAACTAAAGTTAGTGTTGATGCACTTGTAGTAGTATAATTGATAGTGGTACTTGATTCTATTTTTAAACGCTGTGTTAAAGTTAGCCCATTGTAGGACACAGACCCTGGCGTAGAATTCATGTTTCCTGTAATTGCGTAAAACGTGCTCGTTTTTCCAGATGTTGTAAAATTATGAATTTCACTTCCTGATGAGCTAGTAGAAACAGTTATTGTTCCCGATGCTGTTGCTGGTGATCCTGCTGTTCCAGAAGTTGCTATAGAATACGATACATTTGCGGTTGGTGTTCCTGTTATCGTTATTGTTTTTGCAGTTGTGTTTTTTACAAAGCTTAATCCAGAGGCTGGTAATCCAGTTACAGTAGCATCTGTTGCATTTCCGCCCCAAGTAAATACGATAGAACTAATTGCAGTTCCAGAGGAAACAGTTTGACTATTATTTCCAGAGGAAGTTAAAGTTTGATTTCCTGCAGCCGTAACCGTTATAGTACCAGATCCACTTGCTGGTGAACCGCTCGTACCAGAAGTAGCGATTGAATAAGAAACAGTTGCTGTTGGTGTTCCAGTAATTGTTATTGTTTTCGCAGTTGTATTTTTCACAAAAGTTAATCCAGAAGCTGGTATTCCTGTTACAGTTGCATTTGTTGCATCTCCACCCCAAGTAAAAACAATTGAACTTATCGCCGAACCACTTACGACAGTTTGATTATTATTTGCAGATGAGGTTAAGGTTAAAGACTGACTTCCAGCAGGCGGGTTTCCTTCTCCTTGTACAGCAACTAAAGTTCCAGTATAATTTGTTAATGCCGTTTTTAATGCATTGATAACTAGTGATGAAGTGTCGTCAACAGCATTGTTAAATGTCCATTGAAGATCTCCTCCTGAGATGCGCCCAGCATATTGCATTGTTTTCGTTTTTGCCGCTGCCGGCTGATCGATTACTAGATTTTTTACGTATAAACCAGCATCAGTATCAAAATTATTATAGGTATTTGCTCCCGATTTTGATTTTACAGAACTGCTTACAACTTCACCTCTTGTTGTAGCTACATAAGCATCAAAATCTGTTGTAGAACTTATTTTTCCTGCGATATTGTATAAAGGATTTGGATCATTGTAAGCTACGAAACGCATATTATTTGTTCCATTTGAAGCATCAAATGTGTTGTTAAAAGCTTTAATGCTTCCTCCAGCTTCGCCAGAAAATGTTCCCATTGTTCCAGCGTTATTCACTTGATTGGCTTCATCCCAAATATCAGTTCCTTGAAGAGAAGTCAACATTGGATGCTTACTATTTCTAAAATAATTTCCTTCTACAAATAGAGAAGATCCCAATGTAGATCCTGAGCCATATTTTGCAATACCATCAAAATAATTGTTATAGATATGCGCAGAATAATAACGAACTCTTGGATGACGAGAATCAGAATGATCAAACCAGTTGTGGTGATACGTTATATACAATCCAGATGTTGTTCCTTCGCTTAATCCTAAAAGACTGGCTTTTCCATTATCCCAAAAGTGATTGTAAGACAAAGTGATATAAGTTGAAGTTTTATTGTCTAATGCGCCATCTCCTTTTATTTGATCTGCATCGCTTCCTGCATTTCCATAAAATAAATCGCAGTTATGAACCCAAATATGATCATTGTCTTGTTGCATTCCAATATTATCGCCAGCGGTACTGTTGCAATTCATGAAACCAAGATTATTCACTTCAATGTTGGATGCCGATTTTAAACGAACTCCCCATCCATTAGCAACAGCATCGTTTCCAATACCTTCAAAAGTTACATAACTTGAAGCATTGTTAGCATTTTCAATTACAACATCGCCACCTTCCATAACTGTCATATCAGTAACATTTCCGATCAAACGAATGATAAACGGGCGAGTGTCTTTTCCTTTCTTAATCGCATAAAGAATATTTTGTAAACCAATACAAGGATTTGTACTTGCTCCGGTAATATTCATTGAAACGGTGTTTTTGGTATTTTGTGTGATGTAAAGAATCACGGCATTATCCTTCGGAGTACCGTCAGCTTTATATCCGCCGGGAACACGTCCGCCTTCAAAAGCAAATCCATTTCTGTCATGAGCAGCTACGTTTAAATTACCTTTAGAAGCTCCTGTTCCCTCTGTGCCATTCACGACAGGTTTTACCTTTACAGTGTAAGTTCCAGCTTTCAAACCAGGAATATCAGCACGAAAATAAGAACCATAACTTCTTATAAGCTGGTCGTCTATTTTTTTATCGGTAAACCCGTTTCCTGTGTAGTAGACGTTATACGATTGTGCACCGCTGACCGGCTGCCATTTAATAAAAGCTGATTCTAACCAGCCTGAAGCTTCGTTAATTGTTACTGACTGTGCCCATAACTGAACTGTCATGAGAAATACAGCCACTAAGAGTAGGTTTTTTTTCATAATTGTGTGGTTTAAGAATGTTAATAATAGTAAGTGGTTTTACTATCAAGTACAAGTGGTTAATTGTAATCGATTACACAAAAATATATATTAATTCTTAAATCAATAATTATTTTATATAAAAAAAGAATATAATAATAAATATTAGCTTTTTATATAGTGAAAATGTAATAAATTGCATTGATTGTAATTTATTACACATTTTAATGTATGGTAAAATGCTTTGTTTTATTAGGGTATTGAGAATTTCATTTTCTGATAGCTATTTGATTGCTAAAAATGCATTTTTTTTAATTACAAAAATTACATTTTAAATTTTTGTAAGAATAAACTTTGTTATATGTTTTAAACATCAGAAATATTTTAAAAATGAAAGCACGCAAATTATATCTTTAAAAGATAAAATGAGATTTTTGAATTATTTATAATAAAAAAGCCTTTTTGATTTTACTCAAAAAGGCTTCAATTATTTTATGTAGAATTATTAGTCTTTGCTCGATAGTTTAGCGAGCAGTCTTAAAAATTCAATATACAACCAAACTAATGTGATCATAAGTCCCATAGCACCGTACCATTCCATAAACTTTGGCATTTTTTCTTTTGCTCCTTTTTCAATTAAATCAAAATCTAAGAATAAGTTAAGAGCTGCGATTATAATTACAAAAACGCTGATACCAATACTCATCATTGAGTTTCCATGATGCACAGGAGTAAAGCTTGTAAACATTGATACAACCCATGAAATTAAATAATAAGTCGCAATTGCCAAAGTCGCAGCAATAACAACAGATTTAAATTGCTCTGTAACTTTAACAATTTTGAATTTGTATAAACCTAGACAAACTAAAAAAGTCACTAAAGTTGCTCCAACGGCATTAATTACAATTCCTGGAAATTTCAATTCGAATATTGCAGAAATTCCTCCAATAAATAAACCTTCAAATAAAGCATATCCTGGCGCTAAATAAGGTGAAGCTTGTGGTTTAAAAGCAGAAACTATAACAAGAATAAAAGCAATAATTGCTCCTCCAATAGTTGGAAGCATAGGATTCATTCCATTAAAGGCCATCCACCAAGTTACCATTGCGGCACCGCATAAAATTAAAAATAAAATTGCCGTTTTGTTAATTGTTCCTGACACCGTCATTTCTTGATTGTAATCAATAATTTGAGCTTGGTGTACTTCTTCAGCTTTTGAAGTTGCACTAGAAAAACGCTTACTGTTTAAAAACGGATTTTTTGAATTAAAGTTCATAATTTAATACATTTAATTGAACCCAAATATATGGAGATTTTTTGAAGTGCAATTGAATGAGAGAATTTTTAACATGAATTTCTCTTCCTTATTTACCGTATATAAAAAATCCACCAAAACTAATTTGATGGATTCTTTTATAATTTAATTTAAGAAAATGTCTTAATTCAAAAGATCTAAAACTAATGAAGGGAATAAACCTAATGTAATATTCAATACAATTGATACTACAGCAACTGCATAAATAAGAAATGGTTTTCCAGTTCTTTCTTGATTTGGCTCTTTAGAATACATTGCAAGTATTAGTTTGAAATAATATGCAACACTTATAATAGAATTGATTACAGCAACAATTACTAAACCAATATATCCTGCCTGAATAGTTTGATTGAATAAAAATAACTTCGCAAAAAATCCTGAGAAAATCGGGATTCCAGCCATTGATAATAATGAAGCTGTAAGAATAGTAGCCAATAACGGATTTGTTTTTCCTAAACCATGAAAATTTGTAATGTCTTCATTGTCATGATCTCTGCATACATATAAAATAACACTAAAAGCAGCGATTCCAGCCAAAGCATAAGCAGCAGTGTAATATAATAAAACACCAGCAGAAGCAGAAACAGTTAATAATGTCATTAACATGAAACCAGCATGAGAAATTCCAGAAAAAGCAAGCATACGTTTAACGTTTACTTGTCTTAATGCCATAATGTTACCAACAGACATTGAAGCGATTGAAATGATAACCACTATGACTTCAAACGTATGTAAAAGATCTTGGTTTTCTAATGAAGAAATGAAGTTCATACCAGCAATTAATTTGAATAAGGTTGCAATTGCGACCACTTTTGCCAATGTACTCATTAAAGCTGTTGTTAAAGCTGGCGAACCTTCGTAAACATCTGGAGCCCAGAAATGGAAAGGAACTGCGGCAACTTTAAACAACATACCAACTACCATTAAAATCATTCCGATAGGAAACCAGATTGGTAATTCTGCAGACAATGCACTTTCGTGTATTTCGCTGATGTCAAAACTTCCCATTGCTCCATAAATCAAACAAATTCCAAATAAGATAATTCCAGAAGCGAAAGATCCCATTAAGAAATATTTCATTCCCGCTTCGTTACTTTTTAAATTTAAACGTTCGCTGGCAGCTAAAACATATAAAGCGATTGATAAGATTTCGATACCTAGAAAAAACATCGCTAAGTTTCCAAAAGAAACCATTGCAACAGCTCCAGCAAGTAAGAATACTTTAATTGCAACGAAATCTGAAATTTTTGATGGATGCTTGTGATAAAAATTATGACTTAACGCTACAAGGAAAATCGTCAAAACGATGAACAACGATGAAAAAGCTGTAGAAAACTTTGACACTGCTATCATATTGTTGTAATAACTTTGTTCAGTTCCAAATTCGTAGAAATTAAGAGCCAATACACCTAATAAACCAACAATGGTAATAGGGACGATGGCTTTTCTTAAATTAAGAATTTCAAACAATAGGCAGAAAATACCCAATCCTGTTATAGCTATTAATGTATTCATTTTTGTCTTTTTGAGTTAGGATTTCAAATTATGATTGTAATCCTAATTTATTTTTTGTTTAAAATATTAGTTCTTATTGATAACTTGTAAAATCGTTTCCAAGCTTGGTGTAATCAAATCTGTAATTGGTTTTGGATAAAATCCGAAGAACAATAAAACAGCAATTATTACTGCAAATGAAATTCCTTCATTCAAAGAAACATCTGCAAAAGTTTTAGAATTGGTTTCGCCTAACATTACATGCTGGAACATTCTCAACATATAGTAAGCTCCCAAAATAATTGTAGTTCCACCCAGAATTGCAAACCAAATATTTATCTGAGATAAACTGTATAAAACTGTAAATTCTCCAACAAAGTTAAAAGTACTTGGCAGCGCAACAGAAGCTAATACTAAAATTAAAAACATTGAAGTAAATTTTGGAGATTGTGTACGAATACCGCCCATTTCTCCAATTTCTCTAGTTTCAAATCTTCTATAGATTACTTCGGCAGCAAAGAATAATCCAACTACCGCAAAACCGTGAGCGATCATTTGCAAAACAGCACCTCTTAAACCATCAAGGGTTAAAGTGTAAGATCCTGCAGCAATTAATCCAACGTGGGCAAGAGAAGAGTAAGCTAATAATTTTTTTAAATCTTTTTGTCTCAGTGCAACGATCGAACCGTAGATTACACCTGCAATTCCTAAACCAATAAAGATATACATGTATTCTTTAGCAGCAGTAGGCGCAAGAGGTAATTGCCAGCGAATTACACTGTACAATCCCATTTTTAACATGATACCAGATAAAAGCATTGTTCCAACAGTTGGTGCTTTTTGGTACACATTTGCCTGCCAAGTATGGAAAGGAATAATTGGAATTTTGATAGCGTAAGCTAAAAAGAAAGCCAAGAAAATCCAGAATTGCTCGCACGCAGATAAATCTACTTTATATAAATCTTCGATTAAGAAAGAACCAGCTTTTTGGTATAAATAAATGAAAGCAGTTAACATGAATAATGAACCAGCAAGTGTATAAATAAAGAATTTAACCACAGCTTTTCTGCGTTCTTCAGCGTCGCCATTACCCCAAATTAAGGCAATAAAGTAAATTGGAATAAGTGCTAACTCCCAGAAAATATAATATAAAAGACCATCAGCAGCTAAGAAAGTTCCAGTCATAGCAAAAGCCATAAACAAGATCAATGCATAGAAACCTTTAGCATTTTTATATTCATTTCCGAAAGAAGAAAATATGATAATCGGAGTTAAAGCTGCAGTTAGTAAAACCATTGCAAGTCCAAGTCCGTCAGCATTTAAAGCAAAAGAAATTTTTGGCTGTGTAATCCAGCTGTTGATTACGCTGATATTTTCACCAGCAGAAAAATTATTCAATAATACAATTGAACATCCTAAAGCGGCTAAACTAAAAAGTAGAGCAACTTTCGAAGCTAGTTTGTCACCAGAAAAATAAGTGGCAAATGCACCAATTAAAAGTATAATTAATATAGTAGAAACGTTCATAGTAATAATATTATTGAGCTAAAAATATATAGGAAACAATTGCACAAAGTCCTAAAACAAAAACAAATAGATATAATCCTATACTTCCGGTTTGTAATTTTTTTCCTTGGAAAGCAATTTCGTTTGCTATTTTACCTAATCCAAAAACAAGAGCAGATAATCCTGTTTCGATGTAGTCTCTAAAGAATTTAGATAAACTATTAACAGGTGCTACAAATATTGCATCGTAAATTTCGTCTACATAATATTTGTTGTATAACACTTTGCTTAGACCAGTAATGTTTTCATCAGATTCTGGAACATTATCTTGTTTAAAGTATTTCACATAAGCAATTAAAATTCCAATTAATCCGCCTAAAACAGCGACACCCATTAGAGTATATTCTGTTGTGCCTAAATGATGTTCTTCACCTGCTACTTTTGTGAAAAGAGGAGCAAGGTAACCGTTTAACCAGCTGTTTCCAGGTAAACTGATTAATCCGCCAAAAGTCGCTAGAATAGCTAAAATGATAAGCGGAATTGTAATTAATGAACCACTTTCGTGTAGATGATGTTTTTGCTCTTCAGTTCCTCTAAATTCTTTGAAGAAAGTCAAGAACATTAAACGGAACATATAGAAAGCTGTCATGATTGAAGCAATAGATCCAACAACATATAATGGAATACTGTGGTGGAAGGCTGTCAATAAAATTTCGTCTTTAGAAAAGAATCCAGAGAAGAATGGGACTCCTGAAATTGCCAATGAGGAAATTAACATAGTCCAGAAAGTAATTGGCATTGCTTTACGCAGTCCACCCATTTTACGCATATCTTGCTCTCCGTGTAATCCGTGAATTACAGATCCAGAACCTAAGAATAAACAAGCTTTAAAGAAAGCGTGCGTGATTACGTGAAATACTGCTACTTCGTAAGCTCCAAATCCTAATGCTAAAAACATTAAACCTAATTGAGAAACTGTAGAATAAGCCAGTACTTTTTTAATATCAGTTTGAACTAAACCAATTGTAGCAGCAACTAATGAAGTGATTGCTCCAATAATTGCAATTACATTTTGAACATCTGTTGCTAGGTCAAAAACAAAGTTTAATCTTGTTACCATGAAAATACCAGCAGTTACCATCGTAGCAGCGTGAATTAACGCAGAAACTGGAGTTGGTCCAGCCATCGCATCAGGTAACCAAGTGTATAATGGAATTTGAGCAGATTTACCACAAGCGCCAATAAATAAACATAAAGCAGCTAAAGAAAGTAAAGAGTAATCTAAGTTAGAAGCTCCAGCAATTGCCGTTTTTAAAGTTGCATAATCTAATGTTGAGAACATCGAACCGATAATGAACATACCGATTAATAAACCTAAATCTCCAATTCTGTTCATGATGAAAGCTTTTTTCGCAGCATCATTGTAATCTTGGTTTTTATGCCAGAATCCAATTAATAGGTAAGAACAAAGTCCAACACCTTCCCATCCGATGAAAAGAACTAATAAGTTGCTTCCAATTACAAGTGTAATCATGAAGAAAACGAACAAGTTTAAGTAAGCAAAAAACTTGTGCATGTTTTCGTCATCATGCATGTAACTAATAGAGTATAAATGAATCAAAGATCCGATTCCAGTTACGAAAAGTAACCAAAGAACAGATAATTGATCTAATAAAAATCCAAGATTGATTTTTAAGTTGCTAATTTGAATCCAATCAAATAAAGTAACCTCAATTCCTTTTCCAGTCGAAGTTATTTGATTAAAAAGTAAAAGAGAAACTACAAAAGAAATTGCTACGGCAACAGTCCCGATGGCACCAGAAACCGTTTTTCCTAAGCTTTTTCCAAAAAAGACATTTACTAGAAAACCTAGTAAAGGAGTTAAAACTAAAATTAAAGCTAAATTGGTATCCATTTCTGATTATCCTTTTAAATTTTTTAAATTATCGATACTAATTGAGCCTATATTTCTAAAGATAGAAACTAAAATGGCCAATCCTACCGCAACTTCGGCTGCAGCAACCGCCATCGAGAAAAACACAAAAACTTGTCCTTGTGCGTCTTGATGATAAGTTGAAAAAGCAACAAATAAAAGGTTTACCGCATTCAACATAATTTCGATAGACATGAAAACGATAATAGCATTTCGTCTGTACAATACACCAAAAATACCAATACAGAAAAGTACAACACTTAAAAAGATGTAGTTTTCAATACCTATTTGATTTAATATATTACCCATTATTTATTATTTAATTTTTCTTTTTTAGACAATAGAACTGTTCCAATCATTGCAACCAAAAGTAAGATTGAAGCAAATTCGAACGGAACCATATATTCGTTCAATAATATTTTACCTAAAACTTTAATCGATTGGAAATCTTCTCCTGTAGAATCGTATTCGCCAACAATTGGTTTAGAATTGATGAAAAGCGCAATTAAAACGATTAATATTAAACAGAAAGATACAATTGCACCTAAACGTGTAATTCTAGGACGGTGTACTTCTCGCTGTTCGTTCAGGTTCATCAACATGATGGTAAACAGGAACAGAATCATAATAGCTCCAGAGTAGACTATTATATGTACAACTGCTAAGAACTGTGAATTTAATAATAAATAATGACCAGCAATTGAAAAGAAACAGATCACTAAGTAAATAGCCGAGTGAATTGGATTTCTACTGAAAATTGTCAAGAAAGCAGTAATAACGGTAATAAACGCTAAAAAGCAAAAGATAACTTGAATAGTAGTTGCGTGCGCAAAATCAGGAATATGTATCATTTTTAGTTAGCGTTTTTAAGTTGAGCATTTTTCATAGCCATTTCTAAAGGCATCACTAATTTGTCTTTTCCGAAAATGAAATCTTCTCTTTCGTAACTTGCAGGAACTAAAACTTTAGAAGTCGTTAAGTAAATAGCGTCTTTTGGACAAGCTTCTTCACATAAACCGCAGAAAATACAACGAAGCATATTTATTTCGTAGATTTCAGCGTATTTCTCTTCTCTATACAAATGCTTTTCATCAGCTTTACGTTCAGCAGCTTTCATTGTAATAGCTTCTGCTGGGCATGACAAAGCACACAATCCGCAGGCAGTACAGTTTTCACGACCTTGCTCATCGCGTTTCAACATATGCTGGCCACGATAAACTGGACTCATTGTACGTACTTGCTCAGGATAGTGAATAGTCACTTTTTTTCTGAATAAATGTTTCAACGTGATAAACAATCCTTTTACAATCGCCACAAGATACATTCGCTCTAAAAAAGTCATCTCTTTATTAGAGACCATCTTTTTTCTACCCGATAATGATATAGTTTCTATTGACATTTTTACTATTATATTTTATGATTTATAATTTGAGGTAATCAAATTCAAAATCTATTTTGTTTTTATTTGAAGCTTAATCCTGCTATTCACTGAATCTTTTATTGTTCACAATAAAAGGATATTGCTTATAGAAGGGCTAATGCAATACGGTTCTTAGAATCCTAAAGCTGCTGCAATATCGTGTCTTAAGATAACAGCGCCCGTAATCATAATATTAATAATCGAAAGCGGAATTAAAATTCTCCAGCCTAAGTTCATTAATTGGTCATATCTAAATCTTGGAATAGTCCAACGAACCCACATGTAGAAAAATATGAAGAAACATATTTTGGCAAACAATACTGCGATCCCTAATAAGTTACCAGCATTAACGCCAACATTTTCTACCATCCACTCCATTCCTGGATAATTATATCCTCCAAAGAATAACACCGAAATAATAGTTGCAGAAGTAAACATACTCGCATATTCAGCAAATAAATAGAATCCCATTTTCATTGACGAATATTCTGTGTGGTAACCTCCAATTAATTCTGATTCACATTCTGCTAAGTCAAAAGGTGTTCTGTTAGTTTCTGCAAACGAACAAATTAAGAAAATTAAAAACGACAAAGGCTGATAGAAAACATTCCAGTTCATTCCTTGCTGTTGTAATGACATTTCTTTTAAGCTCATTGTTCCTGTCATCATCAATAATGCAATCATCGATAATCCCATTGCAATCTCGTAAGAAACCATTTGAGATGCTGCACGAACAGCTCCCATTAATGAGAATTTATTGTTAGAAGCCCATCCTCCGATCATGATACCATAAACTCCAACAGAAAGCACTCCAAATATGTATAGTAAAGCAATATTAATATCAGTTGCCTGAAGAATTACTTCTCTTCCAAAAACATGAAGTCTGTCTCCCCAAGGAATAACAGCACTTGTCATTAAGGCTGTACTCATTGCAATTGCCGGACCTACAACAAATAAAAATCTATTTGGAGTATTTGGAAAAAATTCTTCTTTAGAAAATAATTTCATACCATCGGCAAGCGGCTGTAATAAACCTCCCCAACCTGCACGGTTTGGTCCAACACGGTCTTGCAAGAAAGCGGCAACCTTACGTTCAGCCCAAGTAGAATACATCGCCATAATCATTGTTATGGCAAAAACCACAACAATTACAACACTCTTTTCTATAATAAACGCACCATCTACCATCGTTAAGAATTTTTGTTGTTAGTGTTTAATGGAATTTCAGCCATACTAATTTTTTTACGGTCAACATCTCTACCCATAAGAATATTCTTTTCAGTATCGATTTGTACTTTTTCTAATTTTTGAGTGTAGTTATTTTGGTTGATAACAGAATCTTTTTCAAACTCTCGTGGTCCTTCAATAACCCAGTCATTTACATCTTTGTGATCAAAACGACAGCTGTTGCAAATGAATTCCTCAACTTCATGGTACTCATCTTTACGACCAGTTACACGTTGAATTTCTCCACCAAACATCCAAACAGTAGTTTTACCACAGCATCCTGGAGTTGTACATTCTCTATGTGCGTTATAAGGTTTGTTAAACCAAACTCTTGATTTAAAACGGAAGGTTTTATCTGTCAATGCTCCAACTGGACAAACGTCAATCATGTTTCCAGAAAACTCATTGTCGATTGCTTTAGAAATTCCTGTTGAAATATTAGCATGGTCTCCACGATCTAATACTCCGTGAACTCTGTTGTCTGTCAGTTGATCTGCAACTTGTACACATCTTTGGCATAGAATGCAACGGTTCATATGCAGTTGAATATTTGGACCAATATCTTCTGGTTCAAATGTTCTTTTTTCTTCAATATAACGTGATTTTGGATTTCCATGTTCAAAACTTAAGTTTTGAAGATCGCATTCTCCAGCCTGATCACATATAGGACAGTCTAACGGGTGGTTAATCAATAAAAATTCTGTCACTGATTTACGCGCTTCGGTAACTCTCGCAGAAGATTTACTGTTTACTTCCATTCCGTCCATACATCCTGTTACACAAGATGCCATTAATTTTGGCATTGGTCTTGGGTCAGCTTCACTACCTTTAGAAACTTCAACTAAACAGCAACGACATTTTCCACCGCTGCCTTTTAATTTTGAGTAATAGCACATGGCTGGCGGTACCAAATCTCCACCAATCATACGTGCAGCCTGCAGGATCGTTGTTCCTGACTCTACGTCTATACTTTGACCGTCTATGGTTACTTTCATCTCTTATTTTGTTTTTTTAGTTTCATGTTTAAAGTTTCATGTTGCTGGACTTGAAACTATAATGACGTGAAACTTGAAACTATTTTAAACTTATTTGTTGAAAGTCGGAATATTGAAAAGAATTGCTGTCCTTTTTAACATTATGAACTTTATAACTTTCTGCTTTTTATTTTTATACGATTACTTTACCTCCTACTAAATGCTTCACTTGCGAAAAAGGTTCAGCAACAAAGTGATCTCTATTTTTGATTTTTTCAGGGAAACGAACATGATATTCAAATTCATCTCTAAAGTGACGAATCGCTGCTGCTACTGGCCAAGAAGCGGCGTCACCAAGCGGACAAATTGTGTTTCCTTCTATTTTACTTTGAATGCTCCACAATAATTCGATGTCCTCTTCGCGGCCTTGACCGTTTTCGATTCTCCATAAAATTTTTTCCAACCATCCTGTTCCTTCACGGCAAGGCGTACATTGTCCGCAAGATTCGTGGTGATAGAAACGCGCAAAGTTCCAAGTGTTTCTTACCACACATGCAGTATCGTTATATACAATGAATCCTCCAGAACCTAACATAGATCCAGTTGCAAAGCCACCATCACTTAAAGATTCGTAAGTCATTAAACGATCTTCACCATTTGCTGTTTTGAAAATCAAATCTGCTGGTAAAATTGGCACAGAAGATCCTCCTGGCACAAATGCTTTTAATGGACGGCTAGAAGACATTCCTCCTAAATATTCATCAGAATTCATGAATTCGTCAACACTTAAACCTAATTCAATTTCGTAAACTCCAGGGTTTTTGATGTGTCCAGATGCAGAAATTAATTTAGTTCCTGTAGAACGTCCAATTCCAATTTTAGCATAATCGTCCCCAGAATTGTTTACAATCCAAGGCACCGTTGCAATAGTTTCAACATTGTTTACCACTGTAGGGTTTGCCCAAAGTCCTGAAACTGCTGGGAAAGGTGGTTTAATACGAGGATTTCCTCTTTTACCTTCTAAAGACTCAATAAGTGCAGTTTCTTCTCCACAGATATAAGCTCCAGCTCCACAGTGAACGTGAAGTTCAAGATCGTAACCTGAACCTAATATATTTTTTCCTAACCATCCTGCAGCTTTAGCTTCAGCGATTGCTCTTTCTAAAATTTTGAAAACCCACATATATTCTCCACGAATGTAGATATAGGAAAGGTTAGCTCCCAATGCGTAGCTTGAAGTAATCATTCCTTCGATCAATAAGTGAGGAATATATTCCATCAAAAAGCGATCTTTAAAAGTTCCTGGTTCAGATTCGTCAGCGTTACAAACTAAGTGTCTTGGTCTTCCTGATTTTTTGTCAATAAAGCTCCATTTCATTCCAGCAGGGAAACCTGCACCACCACGGCCGCGAAGCCCCGATTTTTTTACTTCTTCAGTAACTTCATCTGGTGTAAGAGTTTTTAAAGCTTTTTCTACAGATGCATAACCACCATTTTGGCGATATACTTCGTAGGTTTTAATTCCAGGAATATTGATTTTATCTAATAATATTTTTTGTGACATCTTATTTATCGTGTAATATTATTTTATCATCTCTACAATCAGCAATAATCTGATCGATTTTTTCTTCTGTCAATTTCTCTTTGTAGAAATCTCCCAGCTGCATCATTGGAGCATATCCGCAGGCACCTAAACATTCTACGCCAGCAATGGTAAACATTCCGTCTGGAGTTGTTTCGCCCATTTTAATGCCTAATTTTTCAGAAGTATAGTCCATTAAATCTTCGGCACCACGCAGGCAGCAGCAAGAAGTCTGGCAGAACTCAAACATATACTTACCAATTGGCTTTTGGTTGAACATGGTGTAAAAAGTAACCACTTCATAAACTTCAATCGGTTTTATCTGAAGAATTTCAGCAACTTTATCTTGAAGTTCAGTACTAAGCCAGTTGTTGTGTGCATCCTGAACTTCATGCAAAACAGGCAGTAAAGCCGATTTTTGTTTGCCCTCAGGATAATGACTGATCAATTCATTGATGCGGTTCATCAATGCTTCAGTCATGTTTATTTCTTGTTTGTAATGTTTACGTTCCATTTTTAATTTTAGATTTCAGATTTTAGATTTCAGATTTTTTCAATCTTTCTCTACAATCCATGATTCTTCAATCATTGTTTAAGTTTTAGATTCTTCAATCTGAATTTTTCAATTCCTAATTATAATTTTAAATCTAAATTCTAAAATCTGCATTCTCAATAAGCAATCTAAAATCTAAAATCTAAAATCTACACTGTTTTAGGCGTCTAATTCTCCGGCAATTACATTTAAGCTTGATAAAATAACAATTGCATCAGAAAGTAAAGCACCTTTAATCATTTCTGGATATGCTTGGTAATAAATAAAGCATGGTCTTCTGAAATGTAATCTATATGGGGTTCTGCTTCCGTCTGTAACTAAATAAAAACCGATTTCTCCGTTTCCTCCTTCAACTGGGTGGTAAATTTCTGCAACTGGTACAGGAACTTCTCCCATTACAATCTTAAAGTGATAAATTAAAGATTCCATAGAAGTGTAAACATCTTCTTTTGGAGGAAGGTAGTAATCTGGAACTTCAGCATGATATTCGTTTCCTGAAGGCATTTTATCTAATGCTTGACGAATAATGCTTAAACTTTCCCAAACTTCAGCATTACGAACACAGAAACGATCATAAGTATCTCCTGATTTTCCAACAGGAACAATAAAATCGAAATCTTCGTAAGATGAATATGGCTGTGCAACACGAACATCATAATCAACACCCGCAGCACGTAAGTTTGGACCTGTAAATCCGTAAGCCATTGCTTGTTCAGCAGAAATTGCACCTACATTTACAGTTCTATCAAGGAAAATTCTATTTCTTTCAAATAAGTTTTCGAATTCTTTCCAAGCAACTGGAAATTCTTCAAGGAAAGTGTCTAGTTTTTTGAAAGCTTCTGGAGACCAGTCTCTTTCAAAACCACCAATTCTTCCCATATTTGTAGTTAAACGAGCTCCACAAATTTCTTCGTAGATTTCGTAGATTTTTTCTCTAAATTGAAAAACGTATAAGAAACCAGTATACGCACCAGTATCTACACCCAAAATCGAGTTACAGATTAAGTGGTCTGTAATACGAGCCAATTCCATTACGATAACTCTTAAATACTGCGCTCTTTTTGGAACTTCAATACCTAATAATTTTTCTAAAGTCATCCACCATCCCATATTGTTAATAGGAGAGGAACAATAGTTCATACGGTCTGTAAGAGGTGTAATTTGATAAAAAGGACGATTTTCGGCGATTTTTTCGAAAGCTCTGTGGATGTAACCAATAGTTGGTTCAGCCTCAAGAATTCTCTCCCCGTCCATCAATAGTATATTTTGAAAAATACCGTGTGTTGCAGGGTGTGTCGGACCTAAATTCAGAACTGAAAGCTCGCTTCCGTCTTCGTTTAGTTTCTCCTTAATTATTTTAGCATAACGATGCTCTGGTGGTAATAATAGTTCTGACATTTTATAATGTTGAATTATTTATTTTTTAGCAATTTGTTGTTGTTCTTCCAAAGAATCTGTCATCTTTATCAGTTCTTCCGCTGTCTTCCATTGGGAATTCTTTTCTCATAGGGAAAGACACCATTTCGTCCATATTCAAAATACGTTTCAATTGTGGGTGGCCAATAAAATTGACACCAAAGAAATCGTATGTTTCTCTTTCCATCCAGTTTGAACTTAAAAAGATATTTGAAATTGATTTGATTTCTGGTTTTTCACCATTTAGAAAAACTTTGATCTTTAATCTTTTGTTTTCGTACCAATTGTGCAGGTGGTATACAACTGCAAATTGACGCTCTGCTTCATTGTCTGGATAATGAATACCACACAAATCCGTTAAGAAATGAAAACGTAATTCTGGATCGTTTTTAAGGAATAAAATCAACGCTGTAATTTTATCAGCCGAAGCTTCTAAAGAAAAAATATCTCTTTCTTGTTGAAAGTTAAAAACATCGTTATTAAATGTTTCTGTAAGTTTATCTTGAATCTGGGTATTTTCTAAAGCCATCTTATGAGATATTATATGAAGCTAATAATTCTTGGTATTCTGGTGAGCTTCTGCGTCTCACAGATTCGCTTTTTACCAATTCTTGAAGTCTCATTACTCCATCTACGATTTGTTCTGGTCTTGGAGGGCATCCTGGTACATAAACATCAACAGGAATAACTTTGTCAATTCCTTGAAGAACAGAATAAGTATCAAATATTCCTCCTGAAGAAGCACATGCTCCAACTGCAATTACCCAGCGAGGTTCTGACATCTGCTCGTATACTTGTCTTAAGATAGGTGCCATTTTTTTTGAAATAGTTCCCATTACTAATAACATATCTGCCTGACGAGGAGAAAAACTCACACGTTCAGATCCAAATCGTGCCAAATCGTAATGTGAAGCCATTGTTGCCATAAACTCAATTCCGCAGCAAGATGTTGCAAAAGGTAAAGGCCAAAGAGAATTCGCGCGTGCTAAACCAACAACATCATTAAGTTTTGTAGCGAAGAAACCTTCTCCTACAACTCCTTCCGGTGGCGCAACCATATTTACTTTTGAATCGCTCATTTTATTTTAGATTTCTGATTTTAGATTTTAGATTCATTGAAATCGTAAAAAGTAAAATCAATTTTTTAAATCAGTTTTGTTGAGGATCAAATCTTAAATTTTAATTCTAAATCTTTTTAAATCTAAAATCAGAAATCTAAAATCTAAAATCTCTAAATTATTCCCACTCTAGTGCTTTCTTTTTGATAATGTAAAAGAAACCAACTAAAAGTAATGACATGAAAACTAACATTTTCAGCATTCCTTCAATTCCTAAATCTTTGAAGTTTACTGCCCAAGGGTAAAGGAAAATTACCTCCACGTCGAACAATACAAATAAAATGGCAACTAGGAAGTATTTTACAGAAAACGGAATACGGGCATTACCAACAGATTCGACACCGCATTCAAAGTTCTTATCTTTAACTTCTGAGGTTCTTCTTGGTCCTAATTTTCCAGAAATAATGATTGTTCCTACCACAAAACCAACAGCTAGAATAAACTGCATTAAAATAGGAATGTAACTGTATTGATCTGATTGCATAAACTTCGATTTTTTACTTAAAAAATGAGCCACAAAGATAACTTTCAACTCTGTAAAACACAAGCTAAAAAAGGTTTTAAGTAGGGTGCGAAACGGCGTTTATGCCTAATTTTTATTGATTATAAATAACAGGGCGTTATTTTAATATTATTTTAAGAAAAGAGCAAAAAAAAACGTCTCGATATTAATCGAAACGTTTTCTAGACCATTCAGAGGCAAAAAAAATAAATTGCTATATTTTTCTTAGATTACTGCTACTTTAGCAGCAACTTTCCCTTTTCTTCCTTCTTCTTCTTCATAGCTTACACGGTCTCCTTCGCGTAATTCTTCCGCGTTAATTCCTGAAGCGTGAACGAAGATATCCTTTCCTGTTTCTTCGTCTGTAATGAATCCATAACCTTTAGATTCATTGAAAAATTTTACTGTACCTGTACGCATTGTAATTGTAATAATAATTTATAATAAAGCAAATGTAACATATAAATTCATACAAAAGACACTAAGGTGTTAATTTTTTGTAAAAATTATTGATTTCCAGTGTTTTTACGTGGTTTATTGCATCAAATTTTATATGAAATACCATAATTTGAGAATCATTTATTGTAGGAATATAAAAACAAGCTATTTGTAGGAATTCAATAATAATTTAAATTGGCAATTTGTGTGATTTTTAACTTCTTTTAAATAAATCTTTAAACTGATACAAGAGACGTTCAATAAGTCTTAAATCTTCAGTTATATTATCTGCATTTCCTTGCATTTCTTGTTTAAATAAAATTTTTTTGTTGGATGTTGTTTTTAATCCATTTGATAATGAAATATCAATCAATTGATTTCCTTCTTTATCAGGAATGAGTGAAATATTTTTTATTTGCCCCTTTAACATTCCAAATTCTCGGTGTGGGAAATCATTTAATTTAATATTTACTAACTGACCTATTTTTATTTTACCTGAATTTAAGGCTTTGGCTTTTAACTTACCTATATATATGGTGTTTGAAGTAGGGATAATGGAAAAAACATTATCACCAATATTTACAGTTTGGTTTTTGAACCAAATATCTAGAAAATTTACTTTTCCATGAATGGAAGATTTTAGGACATAATTTAATTCCCAATCATCAATTGATTCCTTTAGTAAATGAAATGCCTGAATTCTATTATTTTCAAGATTTGTATATTCCTTACTTTCATTAGTTAAAGTTGTTTTGCTATTTCGTTTTAATTCATTTAAAGATGATTTAAGTTGAGAAATATTACCTAGCAAAGTTTTATAACTCTTTTGGGATTGCAATTATAATAGTTGTTGTTTCTCAAACTCTTGAGTTGAATATATTCCTTTGTGATATAATGTTTCGTATCTTTTTAGATCATTTTTTTGAAGAAGCAATTCGTTTTGATTTATTTCTTTTTGCGATTCTATTTTCGTCTCCTCTTTATAATAGCCCAGATTAGGTAAATAAGCAATTCCATTCTTATTGTACGATTGTTCAATTTTAAGAGGTTCTTGATTATCAACGTATCCTTGGATTATTTCTTTCAGATTAAAATCGATATTTTTTTTTTGCGTTAAAGTATGCAAACAAAATAGGGTGTAAGAATATTTCCTCTTTCTCAAAGTCTAAATTTTCCAGCAACAGTTTGTCCTCCTGATAAATTAATAGTTTAATAGTGTTTATAAATTTACCGTTATCGGTTTGCTTTTCCATATAGTAATTTTAAATTTTCTGTCGTGCTGACATATGATAGGTATGGGTCCGTGGATGGGATTGTATTAATGTAAAGCCTTCAACAGTTAAAAATCATTATACAGGCAATAGAATTAATGATTACATGTAGAAGAATGGATGCTGACAGACCAAATTTTAATCTTAAAAGAATAAAGGCAAATCCTGCAAAAACTTTAGAAAACAAATATCCAAGTGTTATAATATTTGTTACATCAACTTCATTAAAATTGGGTAAATGAAATAATCCAAACAGGAGACATGATATATAAATCAAGAATTTAGAGTGTTTATTTTTTAAAGAGTTCTCATTTATTTTATGATTAAAAGCATTAATAAAAAGAAGAGAAAAAAAAGACGCAACTAACACATAGTAAAGAAATGTCGATAGAATGTAATTTTGATATAAAATGTAAAAAGTTAGGTAAGCAAAAAATAATACAACATTTAGTCGATTTACCTTGATGATTAATCTAAATATAATTTCTTCAATAACAGGTGCAATTATCGCAACTTTTAAAAATGTAACATTGACAGGTAAAATTATTTGATGGTGTCCCGCAAAGTAATGTTTCAAAATTCCTACTAATACTGATAAGAATATTAAAACTAGGATAAAGATAAAATTGTAGTAAAAAAACAATCTTAAATTACTTGATATTCCGATATATTCAATTGAGATTGGAGAATGGAAGAGCTGTCTTATATCCCTTTTTAAAATATGAAACATAGTACGATTTTTCTAATTTATTAAAGCTAACCTATGGAGAGTGCTAGTATAGATTGTAGATCTCCATAGGTTATTAATTATTAACGAACAAAACCTGTATCAAAAAGGAATTTGCCAACTGCTATTACCGCGTCTTTTAATGAATTGCAATCTCCATCATGACATGCATTTTCTGTCCCACCAGAAATTGATTCTAACAATTCTTCTGATGCTGTAGCTTCTGCTCTTTCTTTCAGAGCATCTAAACTTAATTTACTTATTTTGTTTATGTTTGTTAGACAATAACTTAAATTTACTTTATGAATCTCGCTACTGCAGTTAACTTATAAATAAGTAAGAATAATTTTATTTTCAAAATTGAAGATAAAGTTTAAAAATCCAGTTATCGTGTTTAGAATAAAAAATTATGTATTGGAATATCAATTTATGCATAAGAATTTTCCTATATTTGTGTATAATTTAAATTTTAGTTTATGAATATTGGTGAAAATATCAGAAAATGCAGAAGAGAAAAAGATATAAAAGCTGAAGTGGTTTTTGAAAAAATAGGAGTTAGCCAATCAACATATTCTAAAATTGAAAATAATAGATGTAAAATTGATATTGAAGTTTTAGTAAATATTGCTAACGCACTACAAGTAGATGTAAGTGTGCTATTAGGTATTGAAAAAAATGATATAAATACTGCTAACCAAGATGTGGTATTAAAATCTTTAGAAGAAAAAATTGAGTTATTAAAAGAGCAGAATTTGCTTTTGAAAAAAGAAATAAAATTGATAAAAAAGAGTGCTAAAAAAAGCGCCTGAAATTTTTTTTCAGGCGCTTTTGGGTATTTAATTTCTATAAATTTTAGATCGAATCAACTTTAATATGTAATTCTTTCAATTGTGCATTATCTATTGCTGCAGGGGCATCAATCATAACATCACGTCCAGAATTATTTTTAGGGAAAGCAATAAAATCTCTAATAGTTTCCTGACCTCCCAAAATAGCAACTAATCTATCTAATCCAAAAGCTAAACCACCGTGAGGCGGTGCTCCAAATTGAAAAGCGTCCATTAAGAAGCCAAATTGTGCTTTTGCCTCTTCTTCGGTAAATCCTAAATATTTAAACATTAACTGCTGCGTAGCTTTGTCGTGAATACGAATAGATCCTCCTCCAATTTCGTTTCCATTTAAAACCATATCATAAGCATTTGCACGAACTTTTCCTGGTTCTGTTTCCAATAATGCCATATCTTCTGGTTTAGGAGAAGTAAATGGATGGTGCATAGCATGATAACGGCCGCTTTCTTCGTCTAATTCTAATAATGGGAAATCTACAACCCATAATGGTGCAAATTCTTCTGGTTTACGCAATCCTAAACGAGTTGCTAATTCCATACGAAGTGCAGAAAGCTGTGCACGTGTTTTGTTTGCAGGACCCGAAAGTACAAAAATCATATCTCCAGGGTTTGCTTCTGTAGCTTTTGCCCAGTTTGTTAAATCCTCTTGGTCGTAGAATTTATCTACAGATGATTTAAAGGTACCGTCTTCGTTGCATTTTACGTAAACCATTCCTGATGCTCCAACTTGTGGACGCTTTACCCAGTCAATTAACCCGTCAATTTCTTTACGAGTATAATTTCCTGCTCCAGGAACTGCAATTCCGACAACTAATTCGGCACTATTAAAAACTGGAAATTCTTTATGTTGTGCAAATTCGTTTAATTCACCAAACTTCATTCCGAAACGGATGTCTGGTTTGTCGTTACCGTATGTTTTCATGGCATAGTCGTAGGTAATCCTTGGGAATTTATCTACTTCAATACCTTTAATTTCTTTTAATAAATGTCTTGTCAAACCTTCAAAAACATTCAAAATGTCTTCTTGTTCTACAAATGCCATTTCGCAGTCGATTTGTGTAAACTCCGGCTGACGGTCTGCGCGTAAATCTTCATCACGGAAACATTTCACGATTTGGAAATATTTATCCATTCCTCCAACCATCAACAATTGTTTGAAAGTTTGCGGTGATTGAGGCAAAGCATAAAACTGTCCTTCGTTCATACGGCTTGGTACAACGAAATCTCTTGCTCCTTCTGGAGTAGATTTAATTAAGTAAGGAGTTTCTACTTCGCAGAAGTCTAAATCTGATAAGTATTTACGAACTTCCATTGCCACTTTGTGACGGAATAATAAACTGTTTTTTACAGGATTTCTTCTGATATCTAAATAACGATATTTCATTCTGATATCTTCTCCACCGTCAGTTTCATCTTCAATTGTAAATGGAGGAGTTAAAGCAGTATTTAAAATCGTTAGTTCAGAAACTAAAATTTCGATTTCACCAGTTGGAATGTTTTTGTTTTTAGCTTCACGCTCAATTACAGTTCCTTTTACTTGAATAACAAATTCTCTTCCTAGAGTTTTAGCCAATTCAAAAACTGTTTTATCGGTACGGCTTTCATCAAAAATAAGTTGTGTAATTCCGTAACGGTCACGTAAGTCAACCCAATTCATAAATCCTTTATCGCGTGACTTTTGTACCCAGCCCGCTAGAGTAACTTCCGTATTAATATTTGAGGCATTTAGTTCGCCGCAATTATGACTTCTATACATGATGCAAATTTTAGACTGCAAAAGTAAACACAAAATTCAAATTAATATAGTAAAGTGATAAGTTGATGCAGAATAATTTTAAATATTTTGTTAATTCTTAAATTACGAAGCTTTAAATTCTTTAGTTTTGAATCACTAAAAACTAATTTTAATACCTATGAAAAAACTTTTTGTTGCAGGGTTGGTAATTTTTAATGCTTTGAATGTTATTGGTCAAAGTAAGAACTCAATTAAGTTTACTGCTAAAATCGCCAATAGAAACAGCGATACATTAGTAATTAAAGGAAAAGATAATTTTAAGCAAGTAATTCCAATCAATAAAAAAGAGGTTTTTGCTGCATCTTTTGACGCTCCAAAAGGATTTTATATGTTTTCTGATGGAACAGAATCTTCAAACTTATATTTAAAACCAAATTCTGAAGTCAATTTGACTATGAATGCTAAAGAATTTGATGAGACTATTGTATATAAAGGTAAAGGTGTAGATGAAAGTAACTTTTTGGCACAGCAAGCCTTAAAAGATGAAAATTTTCAGAAAGATGCTTTCTCTAAAGAAAATGGAGAATTTACAACCTTACTTGATGCTAAATTAAAAGCAGATACAGAAAGTCTTGAAAAAGGAAATTTTGACCCAGAATTTAAAACAGCTTTAAAACGTAGTTTTGATGGTTTCCACCAATATGCTGCTGCAGAATATGAAAGAGCTGCCAAAGCCAATAAAATGGTTGGAAAAGCTTCTCCAGATTTTGATTACGACAACTTTAAAGGCGGAAAAACAAAACTCTCTGACTTGAAAGGGAAATATGTTTACATCGACCTTTGGGCAACTTGGTGCGCACCTTGTAGAGCTGAAATTCCGTATCTTCAAAAAATTGAGGAAAAATATCACGGGAAAAACATTGAATTCGTAAGTATCTCTATTGATAAATTGAAAGACAACGAAAAATGGAAAAAATTTGTAACAGATAAGCATCTTGGAGGAACACAGCTTTTTGCAGATAAAGACTGGGAATCTGAGTTTGTGGTTAATTATGGTGTAACTGGAATTCCGAGATTTATCTTAATTGATCCACAAGGAAATGTTGTTAAGTCTGAAGCACCTAGACCATCTGATCCTGAGCTTGATAAACAGCTGAGTGCATTATTGAACTAATTTATTTACGAAATTTACAACGTTATCGTAAATTAGAGTTTTTTATAAAATACCAGTAAAACCAGTGCCTGAGCGCTGGTTTTTTTATTGTCAATACTTTTCCAATGTTAAGTTTTTATTCAATGTTACCAAATTGTTAAGCAAAAGTTTGTTTAATGTAAAGTATTAACTATATTTGATAACAATTTGATAACATTCAATAACATTTAATACCTAAAGATATGAAAAAGTGTGTGATTTTAGCGGCTGTGTTATTCTCTGGAATTTTAACAGCACAAGAAACTAAACCTGAATTGGAAACTGTTGGAAATAAAGTAAAAGCTACTTACTATTATGACAATGGAAGAATACAGCAGGAAGGCTTTTTTAAAGATGGAAAATTGGACGGTGTTTGGGTATCTTATGATGAAAACGGAAATAAAACTGTAGAAGGAGAGTATACTGAAGGATTAAAAACTGGAAAATGGATGTTTTTCAATGAAAAAAATCTTTCTGAAGTAGCTTATGTAAACAGCAAAGTTAGTTCTGTTAAGAATTTACAGAAAAACCCTGTGGCCAATAGAAATTAATAAAAAGATTTATTGAGATAAATACTAAAACCGTTCTTTTCAGAGCGGTTTTTTTATGCTTTAGATTTTTTGCTTTTATATTTTCTTCCGTACCAAATAATAAATCCAGTTACAGGAAGCGCAGCTGCAAATAAACTTGCTATAAAAGCAATAATTTTTCCAGGTAAATCTAATATTTGGCCTGTGTGAATTCCGTAATTCATTTCGACAACCTGCAAACCTAGAGTTTTGTTTTCAAAAGGCTGTTTCTCAATTAATTTTCCATCATTTGGATGAAAGTAATAATTGCTCTGGTGATCGTATCTTAATGTGTGCGGATAAGCGCCTGTACTAATTATATCTCCTTTTTGCTGCGGAATTAATACAAAAAGCATTTCTGCATCTGGCTGTAGTTTTGTGGTTTGAATATAAGCGCGATCTATTGCTGTAATTGAATTGGTTTTGAATTGAGTTGTATCAATTACAGGAAGTTTTGTTTCGACTGTCTTGTCACCGCCAAAATTAAAGGCTTTGTAAATTCCGTCGCCAACCCATTCGTAAGTAAAGGTAAGTCCGGTAATCGCTAAAATTAATGCTATAATCGAAATGTAAAACCCAGAAGTATTATGCCAGTCGTAGTTTACCCGACGCCATTTTGCAGACCATTTTACTGTGAGACTTCTTTTAAGGTCAGATCTCTTTTTAGGCCACCATTGGATAAGTCCGGAAATTAATAACAGAATAAAAATAATGGTCGCACCGCCAATAATATGTTTTCCAATATAGTCGGGAAGTAGTAAATACAAGTGAATGTATTCTACAATAATAAAAAAATCTGTTTCTGGATTTTCGGTTTTTAAATATTTACCCGTGTAAGGATTGAAATAGAGGTATAGATTTTCAGTTTCAGAATAAGTATAAACAATTGCCGAACGGTTTTTGCCGTAATAAGAAACCATGCTTGTTTTATTCTGTGGTACAATCTCTTTTGCCTTTTGCTCTAAAACCGAAGGAAGGATAAAGGGTTTGCTTTGAGGTTCAACCAATCTCCATTCTTTTCGGGTAATATCTTTTATTTCATCATGAAAACAAAAAATACAGCCCGTAATGCTGATTATAAAAACAATAAGCCCAGAAATTAATCCGAGCCATTTATGTAGAAAACGTATTTTGGTTTTGAATCCCATTTTTGATTAAAAGCGTAAAAGTAGCCTCAAAATTAATATAGGACAAATTATTGTAGATTATTTTATTTGTTTTGTATGTTTATGCAAAAGATTAAATCGCGCAAGGACGCTAAGACACAAAGTTTTTTTTGCGCGGATTCTACAATCTAAGCAGATTTTTATTTTGTTCACCTTAATTTAAAAAAAAACTATAATTCTTATAATCTGTGGCAAAAAAAAATAATTAAGCAACCGCTTTTTTAGATTTTAAATGATAGGCAACATATAATGAAATCGAAGCCAGGAAAATCCAGAAAACATCAATAAAGAAAATTTGAATTTTGTTGTTTAAGAAAGATGTCCAAAACCAATCTCCAGAAACAATTCCGTTGGTAATTGGAATTAAAAATCCTAAAATACTTCCAGAGATTAAACAGAATTTGTTGGTAAAAGCATCGTTCTTTTTAATGATAAAGAAGATTGCAAGTAATAACCATCCGCCAAAATAAAGTGTAAATAGATTCGATTGGCTTAACGGATAGAAAATTTTACTTCCGATAAAAGCCAGAGCAGTAATTGGATACATGCTCAAACAAATTGCCAGATAAATACGGACAACAGCTGCGTTGAATCGTCTTTTCTTTTCAGGTATATTATTTTTCTGTCTTGCAACCAGCCAAATCATAACTCCTGAAATAATTACAAAACAGGTTATAATTCCTAAAATAAAACTCACGATTTTTAAGGCATATCCGCCATAATCACCAAAGTGAATTCGGTATAAAACATTTTTTACAACATCCAAATAACTCGTTTGCGCGATAGGATCCTTTTTAGCAATTTCTTTTCCATCAGCAATTCGGTAAACTACTTTTCCGATTCCAGTGAATTTTTTGTGATTTAAAAGTTCTCCTTCAACCAAAACATGCATATTAGCATCGCCATAGTTTTGAATAAAAACGCGGGTAATCTCAAAATCAGACCAATTCTTTTTTGTCTTTGCAACCAGATCACCAACAGAAAAAGGTTCTGCTAGTTTTTTGTTTTCAAATTTATAATCAGGATCTGTATATTCTAGTTCTTTATACAATTTATCCTGATCGCCATTATACAAAGCCATTACTGCTGGAGCAACAATTAGGAGTTTAATCATAAAAAAAGCTCCGGTAACAGCATATACAAATTGAAATGGTAAACCAATCATTCCTAAGGCTGTGTGAGCATCTGTCCACAGTGTTTTTAATTTTTCTTTCGGACGGAAAATATAGAAGTTAGAGACAATTTTTTTCCAATGAAGCAGTACTCCCGTTACAATTGCAAATAAGAAAAATAGTGCCGTAAAACCTGAAAGATAGTATCCGACTGGATACGGAATCTGCGCTAAGAAATGTAGTCGATATAATAGTTCACCTAAAGAATATGATTCTTCGTAAGTAAAAGATTTAAAATTTTTGGTGTTTAAATAGAAAAACTGTCCTTCTTTTTGTTTGGCTGGAGCAAGAGTATCTTTGGTTCCTTCCATGTAAACAGCTACTCTTTCTTCTGTAGAGGGTTTAGATATGGTAATCTTTCTGCCGTGCAAAATATATTTTTTATCGAGATGCTGCAAAGCTTTATCGTAGTCTAACTGAATTTCTTTTGTGATTGCTGTAGATTCACTTCTTTCCCAATTGATGATGTCATCTCTAAAAAAAGAAAAAGATCCAGCAAAGAAAATTACAAACAGAACTACACTGATAACGATTCCGCTGACAGTATGTGTATGAAAATAGATATTATAATGACGGTTGTTCATAAAAATTATTTCGCCGTGTTATAGGTTTGACCCAGATAGATAAAAAGACAAAAAAGCAAAGTAAGCAGAATGTAAATTCCCCAGATCTTCCAGCCGCTTTTGGCTAAAAATGCAATTACCATTAAAGCAACCCAAAGAATAAAACCAGTAAAAGCCATTGTTATTAAAACATCTGCACGACTAAACCAAGAAGCTAAAGCCAAATGAAATGTAACAGAAACAAAGTATCCTCCTAAAATAGCAGCGGTGATTTTGGTAAAACGAGGCCAAAAAGACGGATTTAAATATTTCGAATTTGCCGGCATATTCTAATGTAATTGTGGTTTTTAATTATAATAAAGTTCTAGTAACGCAACTAGAATCAGGATTGCTAAAAGGGCTTTACTGTTTACTTTTTTTAATGGTCTAAGTATGATGATTAAACTTCCAACGGTCATTAGCTGAACAAAAAACATCAAAGTACCACAGCCTAAAGACTGAGTAAAAAGCCACATCAAATAAGCAGATAATAAAAGAGCTAATCCGATGATTTTTGTGTGCTTAGGATTTTTCTGCATCCATTTTTCAAAACCTAAATCATAAGACAAAACCGCTCTTTTTGAAGTATAATAAAGCGTATAAAAAGCTAGAAAAACGATAAGGCTGGCAATTGTTATCATAATCTTAGAAATTTAAAAACCACCTTTCTCTTGCAAGAAAGGTGGTTGAATGTTTTTATTAAAATCTGTATGAGAAGTTTGCTGCAACAGTTCTCATATTTCTTGGATGAATTGTAGACCAACCATCGTAAGTATCAACATTAGTAATATTGTCTAATTTTAATGTCAAGGTATATTTTTCAGTTCCGTAGAATACTGATGAATTTAAAACAGTATAAGAAGGTAATGCAAACTGACCTATAACATTTCTGTTCATGATTAAGTTTTTATCAGCATAGTTTCCTCCAAAACCTAAACCAAAACCTTGTAAATCTCCTTGAGGGAATTTATAACTTGCCCAAAGATTTGCTAAATTTCTTGGTCCAGAACTTTCTGGTCTTTGTCCTACAAATGATGGATCTCCAGCGTTTAAGATAGCATCAACATAACTGTAACCAGCAACGATGTTTAAACCAGCAACTGGATTTGCAACGAATTCTGCTTCAAAACCTTTGTTTCTTTGTGCTCCATCTTGGAAAGCTGTTTGAGTTGTTGCACCGTAAATTACGTAAACTTGATCTTTTACTTGAATGTCATAGTAGCTGAATGTTGCGTAAAGTTTATCTTGAAACACGTTTAATTTTGTTCCAATTTCGAATTGGTTAGCATGTTCTGGTTTAAAAGTTCTTGGACGTGTAGATCCGTCAGCTAAAATTTCTGTTACTGGAGCAGAATTAGCAAAACCATCCATATAGTTTGCAAAAATCGAAACTTTATCAAGAATTGGCTGGTACACTAAACCAAATTTAGGAGAAAAAGAAGTTTGATTAAAATCATCATCTTTTGTAGCCACATTTCCAGCAGTAATAAAACGGTCCACACGTAAACTTGCCATTGCAGACAAAGCAGGAGTAAAGTTAAATACATCAGAAACATAAGCACTGTACACTTCTTGCTTTGTTCTGTTCATACTAATTCCTGCCTGTGCGATAAGAGCATCAGTCCCAGCTTTTGTTAAATTTCCATTATCTCCGTTTGTAATATAGTTAGCTGGGTCTGTAATTTGGTATAAATACTGATTTACAGTTGCAACATCTAGATTACCAATGTAAATATTACCATTTGTTACATAATTTGAACTGTTGTCAATTAATCCTCTATTAAAGTAATCCAAACCAGCAACGATTCTGTTTCTCATGTTTCCAATTTTGAAATCGCCAATAAAGTTCTGCTGAATGTCAGTTGTAAGAGTTGTTGAATTTTGGTAATTCATATAACGTGATAAAACAATTCCTTCACTGATCTCATCTGGAGCAAATTGTGTGCCTTCGTAGATATATGAATAGTATCCATCAGATGAAGATGAGCCTCTTGAAACTACAGTCTGCGAAGTCCATTGGTCATTAAATTTGTACATCATTTGACCTTGTAAGTTGTATGATGGTGTTTCAATTGCAAGTTCATTACTAGTGTAAGAACGTTTATTGTCATAACCTAATTCATCCATATTATGAACTCTTAATACAGCACCTCTGTCCAAAAATAACATAGTAGGGTTAGTTTGTTTGTTGTTCATAAATTCTGTATTGATGAAAAACGAAAGTTTGTCACTAACTTGGTATGATAATGATGGTGCAAAAAAGAATGATTTTTTGAATCCAGCATCTTGAAAACTATTTTCTGTGTGGTAAGCTGTATTTACACGGAAATTAATTTTGTGCTCTTCGTCTACCGGAGTATTAACATCTGCAGTAACTCTGTTTAAACCATTACTTCCAGCAGTATAGCTAACCTCTCCACCAAAATGATCGTAAGGTTTTTTTGTAGTTAAGTTAATTAAACCTCCGTAAGAGATTAAACTGCTTCCAAATAAAGTTCCAGATGGTCCTTTGATTACTTCAATTTTCTCAATGTTTGCAGGGTCTAAACCTCCGTTTGATAATCCTGGTAATCCATTAATCATAGTTGGCTGTACAGCGAATCCTCTTAACGAAAAATATCCTGCACCGTCACCTCCACGTCCTGTAGAAGCCCAAAGCGGTGTTAAGCCTGGAGCATTTTTTAAAGCGTCATCAATATTTGTAACAACTTGCTCTTTTAAAAGTTCGCTTGTAATTGTAGTATAAACTTGTGGGTTTTCAAGATTTTTAAGAGGTAATCTTGAAACTTGTTGTGTTTCTTTACGAGCAAATGTGTTTTTTTTAGCATTTCCATTTAAAACAATTTCATCTAATTGTTCTGAATTTGAGCTAATTATAAAATCCTCAACTAAATCATCACCGTTATTTAAGGTAATACTTTTTTCTTTTGATGAGTATCCGACAGCAGAAACTCTAATTACGTAGTTTCCTGGTTTAAGATTTTTAATTTCATAAAAACCATTGCTATCTGTATTGGTTCCTATTTTGGTTCCTTTTAATGATACCGATACATTATCAGCAGCTTCATCATTGGATAAACTAATTTGACCTTTAATAGTTGCTTTTTCCTGTGCAGAAGCTATTGTGCCCCCTAATAAGAAAAAACAAAAACTCAAAAAAGAAATTGTAAATTTAGATTTCATTTTTATTTAGAATTGATTTTAATAGCGCAAATTTACATGTTGAATACAAATCATGCAAGTTTGTTTTTATTTATTCTAAATAAAATATTTTTAAAGGGTAAAATCTACGTTTGTTTAAAAAATTAACAAATTAAGGAGATTTTAAGCTAATATTAAGCAAAAAAAACCTGTTCGTATTAATGAACAGGTTTTTTGTATAGCAGAAAATTATTATAATTACAATTCTAAAGCACGTTTAGCATCGCCATTCATTAATAATTCTACTGGATTTTCTAAAGCCTCTTTTACAGCAACCAAGAAACCAACAGACTCACGTCCGTCGATAATTCTGTGATCGTAAGAAAGGGCAACGTACATCATTGGGTGAATTTCAACTTTACCGTTTACAGCGATTGGACGCTCGATAATGTTGTGCATTCCTAAGATTCCTGACTGAGGAGGGTTTATGATTGGAGTACTTAACATACTTCCAAAAACACCACCATTAGTGATTGTGAAAGTTCCTCCAGTCATATCGTCAACTGTAATTTGACCATCACGAGCTCTTAAAGCTAATCTTTTGATTTCAGCTTCGATACCACGGAAAGTTAAAAGTTCAGCGTTACGAACAACAGGAACCATTAATCCTTTTGGTCCAGAAACTGCGATTGAGATATCAGCAAAATCATAAGCGATTTTGTAATCACCGTCCATCATTGAGTTCACATCCGGATATAATTGTAAGGCTCTTGTAACTGCTTTTGTAAAGAATGACATGAAACCTAAACCTAAACCACCATGTTTTGCTTTGAAAGCATCTTTGTATTCATTACGAATCTGGTTGATAGGCGTCATGTTTACTTCGTTGAAAGTAGTAAGCATTGCAGTTTCATTTTTAGCTGAAACTAATCTTTCTGCTACTTTACGACGTAACATTGATAATTTTGTACGCTCAGTTCCACGGCTTCCACCAGTTGGAGTTCCCATAGAAGGCACTGCATTTACAGCATCATCTTTAGTGATTCTTCCGCCTTTACCAGTTCCAGAAACTGTTGCTGGAGCAATATTTTTTTCGTCTAATATTTTTCTTGCTGCAGGAGATGGAGTTCCGGCTGCGTAACTTGTTGCTGCTGGAGCTGCTTTCGGTGCCTCAGCTTTTGGCGCTTCAGCCTTTGGAGCTTCTGCTTTTGGTGCCTCAGCTTTAGGAGCTTCAGCCGCTGGAGCTGCTGTTGCGTCACCTGCTGGTTTTGCAGCATCTGTATCAATTAAACAAACTACAGCACCTACTGCAACTGTATCACCTTCTTCTGCTTTTAGTGTAATTACACCGCTCATTTCAGCAGGCAATTCAAGAGTAGCTTTATCTGAATCTACTTCAGCAATAGCCTGATCTTTCTCTACATAATCTCCGTCTTTTACTAACCAAGTTGCAATTTCAACTTCTTTTATTGACTCCCCTGGTGATGGGACTTTCATTTCTAAAATCATCTTTGTTTTTGTTTAAGGTTTTTATGGTTTCAATCCCGACAGCTATCGGGATTAAAACTGGAAACATTTTTTTTATCTAAATAAATCTTTATCGAATACCATTCTAATTGCATCTGCATGACGACGTTTTGCACGTGTGTAGCTTCCAGATGCTGGGGCTGCATATGCTTTTAATGAAGCCAATCTCCATTTTACAAGATCAAAGTTCATTAACATAAAGCTGTAAGCTCCCATGTTTTTAGGTTCTTCCTGAGCCCAAACATAATCATCTGCATTTGGATATTTTGCAATGATTTCTTTAATCTGCTCAACTGGGAAAGGGAATAATTGCTCAATACGAACAACTGCAACATCATTTCTACCGTTGTTTTCTCTTTCTGCAGTAATATCATAGTAGAATTTACCAGTTACAAAAACTAAAGTTTTTACTGCTTTTTTATCTACTGTATTGTCGTCAATTGTTTCTTGGAAGCTTCCGCTTGCCAATTCTTCAACTGTAGATACACATCTTGGATCTCTTAATAAACTTTTTGGAGAGAAAACTACCAAAGGTTTACGGAAATTAGTTTTCATTTGTCTTCTTAACAAGTGGAAGAAGTTTGCCGGTGTTGTACAATCAGCAACATACATGTTTTGTCTTGCACAAAGTTGTAAGTAACGTTCCATTCTTGCAGATGAGTGCTCTGCACCTTGTCCTTCATATCCGTGAGGTAATAATAAAACAATACCGTTTTGGTTGTTCCATTTGTCTTCACCACATGAAATATATTGGTCAATCATAATTTGGGCTCCGTTAGAGAAATCTCCAAATTGTGCTTCCCAAATAGTTAAGGCTTTTGGATTAGCCAATGCGTACCCATAATCAAAACCAAGAACTCCGTATTCAGATAAAAGAGAATTGAATACGCCGAATTTTCCTTTTTTGTTTTCGATAGCGTCTAAAAGAATTACTTCTTCTTCAGAATCTTCAACTTTAACTACCGCGTGACGGTGAGAGAATGTACCACGCTCTACGTCTTGACCAGAAATACGAACGTCAAATCCTTCTGTTAAAAGTGAACCGTAAGCTAGAGCTTCTGCAGTTCCCCAATCGATAGTATTGTTGTCGTATCCAGCTTTTCTATCGGTAACAATTTTGGTTATTTTGTTGATGAATTTCTTGTCTTCTGGTAATGTTGAAATTGTATTAATGATAGAATCTAATCCTTCTTTACTAAAGGTAGTATCTACTTTTTGAAGCATTTGTGTATCAGTCACCTGAACAAATCCGTCCCATTCATTTTTCATGAATGGAGTTATGATTGTTAAATCTTTTTTACGAGAAGCTTCTAAATTTTCTTCTAAAGCAGATTTGTATTCTTTTTCTAAAGCATTTACATAAGATGCATCGATTACGCCGTTAGACAATAATTTCTCAGCATAGATATCTCTTGGATTCTTATGTTTAGCGATAATTTTATATAAAACCGGCTGTGTAAAACGAGGTTCGTCACCTTCGTTATGACCGTATTTTCTGTATCCTAGTAAGTCGATAAATACGTCACGTCCAAACTGCATTCTATAGTCTAATGCAAAAGACATTGCATGTACAACAGCTTCAGCATCATCAGCATTTACGTGTAAAACTGGTGAAAGTGTAACTTTGGCAACATCTGTACAATACGTAGAAGAACGAGCATCTAAGTAATTTGTCGTAAAACCAACTTGGTTGTTAATTACAATATGGATTGTTCCTCCAGTTTTATAACCATCAAGCTGAGCCATCTGAATGATTTCATATAAAATACCCTGACCTGCAATTGCAGCATCTCCGTGAACGGCGATAGGTAGTACTTTTGAAAAATCTTCTGGGAAATATTTATCTTGTTTTGCTCTTGTAATTCCTTCAATTACAGCTCCAACAGTTTCTAAGTGAGAAGGGTTTGGTGCTAAATTGATATTGATGCTTTTTCCAGATCTAGTTTTTTTATCGGCAGTTAGACCTAAGTGGTATTTTACGTCACCATCAAAGTATTCTTGGTCGTAATCTTTTCCGTCAAACTCACCAAAGATATCTTGAGTAGATTTTCCGAAGATGTTTGCCAAAACGTTCAAACGGCCACGGTGAGCCATTCCCATTACGAATTGTTCAACACCTTTCTCTGCAGCCTGCTCGATCAAAGCATCTAAAGCTGGAATAATAGATTCTCCACCTTCTAGTGAAAAACGTTTTTGTCCAACATATTTAGTGTGAAGGAAGTTCTCAAAAGAAACAGCTTCATTTAATTTATTTAAGATTGTTTTCTTTTCTTCTGTAGAAAAATTAGGCTGATTGTTATCAACTGCTAATTTATCCTGAATCCATTTTACAACACCAGGATTTCTAATGTACATATATTCAATACCGATATGCTGGCAGTAAATAGCTTTAAGGCGATTTACGATATCTTGCAAAGAAGAAGGTGCCATTCCAATTGTTTGTGCAGCATCAAAAACAGTCGAAAGATCTGCTGTAGATAATCCGAAGTTTTCGATATCCAAAGTTGGAGATGAAGTTCTACGGTCACGAACTGGATTTGTTTTTGTGAATAAATGCCCACGCGTACGGTATCCGTCAATTAATTTAAGAACGTTGAATTCTTTCTTTAGTTTTTCAGAAATCTGACTGTAATCTGTGTTGTCGCTAGTCACGTACTCCACTATAGTCTGCACTGGATTTTCGTCGTTATAAGTAGTCATTCCAAAGTCAAAACCTTGAAAGAAACTTCTCCAGCTAGGCTCAACGCTGTCTGGGTTTACTAGATATTGATCGTATAATTGTGCAAAAAACTCGGTATGCGCTGCGTTTAAAAATGAAAACCTATCCATAATATGAGTGAATATACTTTTTGTTATATAGAAAGGCAAAAGTACAACAATCACATTTATTTAAATCTTTTTTTTACGTACTTTTACGTAAAAATTTGTTAAAATAAACGTTAACTATGAATAAAATTCAATTTTCAATCGATTGCAAATATTTATTTGTGATTTTGACAGCCTTATTCTCAAGTTATTCTATTGCTCAACAAAAGTATGTTATTGATAACAGTAATAATTTCTGGGAAAAAGTACAGTTTGGCGGCGGATTAGGTTTAGGAATTGGTTCTGGTTACACCGATATTTCTGTAATGCCAAGCGCCATTTACAATGCTAACGAAATTGTTGCTGTTGGTGTTGGTTTACAATTTGGTTACTTAAACTCAAGAAATTACTATGAATCTTATGTTTATGGAGGGAGTTTGATTACGCTTGTAAATCCGATTCCCGAACTTCAATTGTCTGCAGAGTTAGAGCAGGTAAGAGTAGATACAAGATACGATTCTAATATTAACAGACCTGCTTTTTCTGATAGTTATTGGAATACTGCATTATACCTTGGGGCAGGTTACAGGACCGGAAATGTAACTATCGGAGCACGTTACGATGTTTTGTATGATCCTAATAAAAGTCTTTACGGATCGGGATTTATGCCTTTTGTGAGGGTGTATTTTTAAGGTACTGAGGTTCTAAGATGCTAAGATTCTAAGTTTCTTAGGTTTTTATAAAGAGAAAAACCTTTGCATCTTTGTGGCTTTGTACCTATTCACCTTGATTTATCTATAATAATTCCGAAACCAAACCTTCTGCCATTCTCTTTTTAAAATGAGAAAAGCAACCTGTTCAGCAAGAATCACCAAATCAGATCCATCCAATTTTTTGATTTCAATTTCAGAAACATCAATGATATAAAGAAGGTTCAAATATTCGGCAAACTTGTACTGAATCATTCTGTAGATTTTTTCGTGAAGCTGAATCTTTAATTCATCAGGAGAAATACTTAACGGAAAGTCAATTCCTTCATTTGCCAAATTAAAATCTTTATTAATCTGCTCAATCAGGTTTAAATATAGAGTCTCTGCCTGCGCTTGTTCTAAAAGTGCTTCTGTACTAATTGGTGCTACAAACATATTTATTTTAGATTTTAGATTGCTGATTTATGATTGTAGATTTTTTTTTACTGAAAACTGAAACTGAAAACTGATTACTAAACCTTACGTCCCATTAAATTTTCGCCGAAAGTTCTCAAAACATTTTTCTTTTCAGCATTAATTTCCATCTTTTCTAAAGTTTCGAAAGCCTTAAAAGTATACATTTCGATTGCTTCTTGTGTGGCTTTTGAAGCTCCAGATTCGTTAAAAATGGCTTTGGCAGTTTCTATTTTTTCTGAATTATCTTCTAATTGTAAAGTGAATAATTTTTCTAATTCTTGAGCTTTTTCTTTAGAAGAAAACTCTAAAGCTTTTAAATATAAATACGTTTTTTTGTTTTCAATAATATCGCCTCCAACTTGTTTACCAAAAGTTTCAGGATCACCAAAAGCGTCTAGATAATCATCTTGTAATTGGAAAGCCAATCCTAAATTAAGTCCAAAATCATAGATTAAATCAGCTTCTTTTTCAGAAGTTTTGGCAACAATTGCACCCATTTTCATGGCAGCAGCAACTAAAACAGCTGTTTTGTATTCGATCATTTTTAAGTATTCTGGAATCGTAACATCTTTACGAATTTCGAAATCAACATCCCACTGTTGTCCTTCGCAAACTTCAAGAGCCGTTTTACTGAATAATTTTGCCAGGTTTCTAAAAACTATCGGTTCGTATTGTTCAAAATATTGGTAAGCCAAAATAAGCATGGCATCTCCTGAAAGGATTCCAGTATTTAAATCCCATTTTTCATGAACTGTAACTTGTCCCCTTCGCAACGGTGCATCATCCATAATATCATCATGAACCAGCGAAAAATTATGAAAAACTTCAACAGCCATTGCAGCAGGGAGTGCAGCAGTATAATCAGTATCAAAAACTTCAGCAGCCATCAAAGTTAAAACAGGACGTATGCGTTTTCCGCCGAGTCCTAAAATGTATTCAATAGGTTCGTAAAGGTTTTTAGGCTCTTTATGTATGTCTTGTTTTTTAAGATAACTGATAAAAAAATCCTGGTACTGGCTAATATCGTGCATAATGAAATTCTGATTTACGAGCCTCAAAGATACAATTCAATTATTAATTTTTGCTTTCTAAATTTTATTTGATGATAAAAGTGTAAAATTTAAGCTGGGAAAGATCTAAAAATGAATTTGTTAAAATAATTCAAAAAAAACTTGGAAACTTTTTTGGTATTTACAGTTTCCTGTCTATATTTGCAGCATTAAGCGGAAACTCAAAACACTAGGAAAGTTTCCATAAGAGTTTTTGATAATTTATAAACTCATTAAAAATAGTTATTTATGAAAACAACATGGACTTTAGATTCTACACAATCAGATGTTTTAATTAAAATGAGACATTCGATAATTGCCTATTTAGGTGGAGCTACAAACAAATTTGGCGGTTATGTGAGTCTTGAAGATAATGAAATTGAAGATGCATCTGTTGAATTTTCACTGGATATTAATAATAAAACCGAAAGCTTTCAGCAAATTGATACCAATTTACAGCTTCAGGATTTTTTTGATGTTGATGAACATCCGATCATCAGTTTTAAATCGACTTCATTTCAAAAAATAAATAACAATATTAATTTCTTCAAAGGAGATTTAACGATAAAAGATGTTACCCGAGTTGTAGAACTTGATGCAGAATTTATTGGAGTGAATACTTACAATGGAGAAAAGAAAGTAGCCTTTGAAATTAAAGGTGATATTAAGCGTCAGGATTTTGGTTTAGATTACAATTCTTTTCATCATAACGGAGGACTAGCTCTTGGAAAAGATATCAAGTTAATCGCAAATCTTGAATTTAGCATATAAATCTTACATAATCATTAATTTAATGTAAAATTATTACAAAAATCATGGAAACTATTTTTTTAGATTTTAGTTTCCTAAGTATATTTGTAAGGCAATTGGGAAAATTAAAATGAAAGAGAAAATCATAGCAAAAGCCAGTGAGCTTTTTTTAAAGCTTGGCTTTAAAAGTGTTACAATGGATGATATTGCGGGAGAAATGTGTATTTCGAAAAAAACAATCTATAAGTACTTCTGTAATAAAGAAGTTTTGATTGAAGAAAGTACTTCGACGGTGCACAGACAGGTTCATGAAATTATGGATACGATTGTTGCTAAGAAGTATAATGCGATTCACGAGAATTTTGAAATTAGGGAAATGTTTCGCGACATGTTTAAAAACAATACAGATACTTCGCCTATTTATCAGTTAAAAAAACATTATCCAGAGATTTATCAGAATATTTTATCTCACGAAATTGAGCAATGCACACAATGTTTTAGAGATAATATTGAAAAAGGAATACAAGAAGGCCTTTACAGAGCAGACCTGAATGTAGAAACGTATGTGAAATTTTACTATACATTAATTTTTCATATTAATGAAAATACAGTTTCTGAAAGCGAAGCACAAAGGATAGAATTAGAAGCATTAGAATACCACACTCGTGCAATGGCAACTGAAAAGGGAGTACAGGAGTTGGAAAAACAGCTTAAAAAAATTATCAATTAATCATCATTCAAAATTAATTGTCATTATTCTTATGTGAGCGGGAAAGATAATAATGGCGGTACTATCTCAAAATTTAAAAATAAATATTTAACTACTTATGAAAAGAATCTTTCTTATATTTTTGTGCACAATTGGCTTGTCTGCCAGTGCGCAAACTACTTTAACCCTGAAAGACGCTGTCAACTACGCGCTTGTAAATAAAGCCGATGCCAAAAAGTCGAAACTTCAGGTTGAGAACAGTGAATACCAAATTCAAGAAGTACGTTCTAGAGCGTTACCTCAAATTAGCGCAAATGGAAACCTAACTTATAATCCAATTATTCAGACGACTGTTATTGATGGAGCAGGTTTCGGTGCGCCGGGAACTACAATTCAGGCAGCATTTGGACAAACTTGGACTTCGACTGCGGGTCTTTCTTTAACTCAGACGATTTTTGATCAGTCTGTTTTTACAGGATTGAAAGCAGCAAAATCTACTCGTGAATTTTATCAAATAAACGATCAGTTAACAGAAGAACAAGTTATAGAAAGAGTTGCAAATAACTACTATTCGGTTTATGTACAAAAAGAAAGACTGGTTTTATTAGACAGTAACTATGTAAACACAGCAAAAGTTCGTGATATCGTACAAGGTCAGTTTGATAACGGTTTGGCTAAAAAAATTGACTTAGATCGTATTATCGTAAAAATGTCAAACATTGATACAGAACGTCAGCAGATTAAAAATCAGATTGCTCTGCAGGAAAATGCTTTGAAGTTTTATATGGGAATGCCTATTGAAACTCAAATCGAAATGCCAAAAGAAGAATTTGAAGTTGTTCCTGCAGCTTTAACAGAAGAACCAAATATTGAAAATAGAACAGAATATCTGCTTTTGAAAAAACAAGAGGAGCTTTTAGTATACAATAAAAAAGCTGTTGAAGCAGGATATTATCCTACGCTTTCATTAAGTGCTGGTTACAATTATATTGGTCAAGGTCCTGAATTTCCTTGGTTTGCAAAACCAGACAAAGGAGTTTACTGGTCAGATTTCTCTGCCATTGGATTAAATTTACATGTGCCAATCTTTACAGGCTTCGGAACTCGTGCGAGAGTAAGACAGGCAGATGTTGAAATCAGATCTCTTCAGGAAGATATCAAAGACACCAAACTTTCACTTGATTTAGATTATAGAAATGCAATAACGCAAATCAACAATAATCTTGTAACAATCGAGAATCAAAAGGAAAACATGCGTTTGGCAACGGAAATCCTTAGCAATACAAAAAACAATTATCTTCAAGGTTTAGCATCTTTAACCGATTTGTTAGACGCTGAAAATGCATCACTTGAAGCTCAAAACAATTATACAAGAGCAGTTTTAAATTATAAAATTGCCGAAATATCTCTAATCAAATCGAAAGGCGAACTTAAATCTCTTATTAAATAACTAATTACAATGAAGAAAATAATTATAACAATCGTAATCATAGCCGTAGCATTTTTCGGGATTAGCTACATTTTAAATAAAAATAAGGCAGAAAACGAAGGTAAAACTGCAATCGTAGCAGAGAAAAATGCTGCGGTTTCTGTAAAAGTAGCAACAGTTAAAACAGAAGATGTTAATCTTGGTTTTACTGCAAATGGAAACTTTGCTCCAATTCAAGAATTAACTTTTTCTGCAGAGAAATCTGGAAAAGTAATTAGTGTGTTAGCTAAAGAAGGTGATTATGTAAGAGTTGGACAAACATTATTAACCGTAAGAGGTGATGTTATCAATGTAAGTGCACAACAAGCTCAGGCAGTTTATCAAAACGCAAAATCTGATTATGCGAGATACGAAAATGCTTTTAAAACTGGCGGTGTTACAAAACAACAGTTAGATCAGGCAAAATTGGCTTTGACAAATGCTCAGTCTAGTTTGACACAAGCGAATATTAATGTTGGAGATACTAAAGTAAAAGCGCCAATTAACGGATACATCAATAAAAAATATATTGAGCCAGGATCTATTTTAGCAGGAATGCCGGCAACTGCTTTGTTTGATATCGTAAACGTTTCTAAATTAAAATTGACTGTTACAGTTAACGAAAGCCAGGTAGCAAGTTTAAAATTAGGAAATACTGTAAATATTACAGCAAGCGTTTATCCTGATAAAACTTTCTCTGGAAAAATCACTTTCATTGCTTCAAAAGCAGATGCTTCTTTAAACTTTCCAGTTGAAATTGAAATCACAAATAATGCAAATAACGACTTAAAAGCAGGTATGTACGGAACTGCAAACTTTGGTGCAAATAACCAAAAACAAAACTTGAAAGTGGTTCCTAGAAATGCATTTGTTGGAAGTGTAAGCAGCAACGAAATTTTCGTGGTTGAAAATAACGTGGCAAAATTGAAAAAAGTGGTTGCTGGAAGAATCTTAGGAGACAAAGTTGAAATCATCAATGGTTTGAATGACGGAGATACTGTAATTGTTACAGGTCAAATCAATTTACAAGACGGAAATACAGTAGAAATTATTAAGTAAGCTTTAAGCTATAGGCAAGAAGCTTTTTAAAAGCTTAAAGCCTAGAGCCTAAAAACAAGATATGAAATTAAACCTTAAAGCTTAAAGCCTACAGCCTAAAGCCTATAGCATTAAAAAAATATGAAATTAGCCGAAATATCCATAAAACGTCCGTCGTTAGTAATTGTATTGTTTACAATTCTGATTCTTGGTGGATTGTTCAGTTACAGCCAGTTAGGCTACGAGCTGATCCCAAAATTCGAAACCAATGTTATTACGGTTTCAACTGTTTATCCGGGTGCTTCTCCAAGCGAGGTTGAAAATACCGTAACAAAGAAAATTGAGGATGCGATTGCGTCTTTGGAAAATATCAAAAAAATTGACTCGAAATCTTATGAGAGTTTATCTGTAGTATCAATTACATTGCTTTCTACTGCAAATGTTGATATTTCGATGAATGATGCGCAGCGAAAAATTAATGCGATTTTGAGTGATCTTCCAGATGATGCTGATCCGCCTTCGTTAACCAAATTCTCTTTGAGTGATTTACCAATTATGACGCTAGGTGCGAATGGTAAAATGGACGAAGCTGCTTTTTATGATTTGATTGATAAAAAGATTGCTCCAGTTTTATCTCGTGTGCAAGGTGTTGCTCAGGTAAATATTATTGGCGGGCAGGAACGTGAGATCCAAGTAAACCTTGACGCAGTAAAAATGCAAGGGTACGGACTTTCTGTTCCTCAAGTTCAGCAGACAATTTTAACTTCGAATCTGGATTTCCCTACGGGTAACATTCAAACTCGTAATCAAAAAATATTAATTCGTTTAGCGGGTAAATATAAAAATGTTGAGGAATTAAGAAATTTAGTAGTTTCTTCACAAGACGGAATTCAAGTTCGTTTAGGAGATATTGCTGATGTTCAAGATACACAAAAAATCGCGGAAAAAATTGCGCGTGTTGATCAAAAAAGTGCAATTGTACTTCAAATTGTAAAACAATCAGATGCAAATGCCGTTGCGGTAAGTGAGCAGTTGGTTAAAACAATCAAAACATTAGAGAGCGATTACAAATCAGCTCAATTGAAATTAGATGTCGCAAAAGACAGTACTGTATTTACATTAGAAGCAGCAGATTCTGTTGTACACGATTTATTAATCGCGGTTATTCTGGTAGCATTTGTAATGTTGTTCTTCTTGCACAGTATTAGAAACTCATTAATCGTAATGGTATCTATTCCTGCGTCTTTGATTGCTACATTTATTGGAATCTATTTATTAGGTTACACGCTTAACTTGATGAGTTTGCTTGGTTTATCTCTTGTTGTTGGTATCCTTGTGGATGATGCCATCGTGGTATTGGAGAATATTTACCGACACATGGAGATGGGTAAAAGTAAAATTCGTGCTTCTTATGATGGAACTGCCGAAATTGGTGGTACAGTAACTTCGATTACATTAGTAATTGTGGTGGTATTCTTACCAATTGCAATGAGTACCGGATTGGTATCTAACATTATTACACAATTCTGTGTTACGGTAATTATATCAACAATGTTCTCATTATTAGCTTCATTTACTATTATTCCGTGGTTGTCTTCACGTTTTGGAAAATTAGAGCATATTGAAGGTAAAAACATTTTCGGAAAAGTTATTCTTGGTTTCGAAAGCTATTTAACTCGTTTTACGAACTGGATATCAGACCTATTGAACTGGTGTTTAGATCACTATATTAAAACTATTGTAGTTGTATTAGTAATGTTCTTTGGATCGATCTTCTGGTTAATGGGAGGAGGTTATATTGGAGGAGAGTTCTTCGCATCATCTGATAGTGGTGAGTTCTTAGTGCAGATTGAGATGCCAAAAGATGCTTCGTTAGAGCAGACTAACTTTATGACGCAAAAAGCAGAAGCTTTCTTAAAAGGAGAGAAATATGTTTTCAGCCAAATTACAACTGTTGGACAAACCAGTGAAGGTTTAGGAGCTGCACAGGCAACTGCGTACAAAGCAGAGATCGACGTTAAAATGATCGAACAAAAAGATCGTACAGATGATGCCAACGTTTATGCTGCTAAAACAAAACGTAAGCTGGAAAAAATCTTAGTTGGAGCTAAAGTAAAAACGGTTCCTGTAGGTATTTTGGGTACTGCTGAGGACGCTACTTTAGGTTTGATCGTAACAGGGCCAAACGTAGAAAGTGCAATGAAATTTGCTAAAATGGCAGAGGCTGAATTACGTACTATTCCTGGAACAACTGAGATTAAATTAACAGTTGAAGACGGAAACCCAGAGATTAACGTTCAGGTTGACAGAGATAAAATGGCTGCCTTAGGATTAACTCTTCAAACAGTTGGTTTAACCATGCAGACAGCTTATAGTGGTAATACCGACGGTAAATTTAGAGCTGGTGAATATGAATACGATATCAACATCAAATACAACGAATTTGATAGAAAAAACATTACCGATGTTAGTAATTTGATTTTTGTAAACAATGCAGGCCAGCAAATTAAATTAAACCAATTTGCTACAATTACAGAAGGTTCTGGACCAAGTAAATTAGAGCGTAGAGATAAAACTGCTTCTGTAACCGTACAAGGTCAGAACGTTGGGGTGCCAGCAGGAACAATTGTAACACAATGGCAAGAAAAGCTAGATAAATTGCAAAAACCAACAGGAGTTAATTACATCTGGGGTGGTGACCAAGAAAACCAATCAGAAGGTTTTGGTACATTAGGAATTGCATTATTAGCGGCTATTATTTTGGTTTACCTTGTAATGGTTGGTTTATATGATAGTTTTGTTCACCCGTTTGTAGTATTATTTGCAATTCCGCTTTCATTTATTGGAGTTTTATTTGCATTGGCATTAACAAACAATACATTGAACATCTTTACAATTCTAGGGGTCATTATGTTGATTGGTCTGGTGTGTAAGAATGCGATCATGCTTGTCGATTATACTAATCAGCGAAGAGCGGCTGGAGAATCGATTAGAACAGCATTAATTCAGGCTAACCACGCGCGTTTACGTCCGATCTTAATGACAACAATTGCGATGGTGTTTGGTATGTTCCCAATTGCATTAGCAGCTGGAGCTGGAGCAGAATGGAAAAACGGATTGGCTTGGGTAATTATTGGAGGTTTGATCTCGTCATTATTCCTTACATTAATTGTAGTTCCTGTAATCTATGATATTATGGAGAAAATCATTAGAAAATTCTCTAAAGGAGAAAAAATCGATTACGAAGCTGAAATGGTTGCCGATTATGAGCATACAGAATTAAGTGAAGACGGTTTTAATCCGAAACATACACACTAATAGTTTTAATTTTCAATACTGAAATTCCAAAGTCCGAATTTGGAATTTCCCCATTAGAATCCCAAGTTCCTTCAATTAGGAATTTGGGATTTTTTTGATTCTTGAAAAATATAGAGATAATTTTAAATCATTTAATAATGAAATTCAAGTTCCTTCAAATTTGAATTTGGAATTTTAGTATTGGAATTTAAGCCTTGAGATTTGGATTTTTTTATTGTTAATTTAAAAATCTGTTTATTTGCATCACCTTACTAAACTTACTATGCTACAAAAAGATAAATCTGCGGCAATTGGTTTTATTTTCATAACCATGTTAATTGACATTACAGGATGGGGAATTATTATACCTGTAATTCCAAAATTAATTGAAGAATTGATTCACGGTGACATCAGCGAAGCGGCAAAAATAGGAGGCTGGTTAACTTTCGCGTATGCGATAACCCAATTTGTTTTTGCTCCTGTAATTGGGAATTTAAGTGATAAATTCGGAAGGAGACCCATTATATTAATCTCACTTTTCGGATTTTCATTAGACTATATTTTACTTGCTTTTTCTCCCACAATTGTCTGGCTTTTTATAGGAAGAATTATCGCCGGAGTTACCGGAGCCAGTATTACAACTGCTTCAGCATATATTGCAGATGTGAGTACAGCCGAAAATAGAGCTAAAAACTTCGGATTGATTGGTGCCGCTTTTGGCTTAGGTTTTATAATCGGACCAGTTATTGGCGGATTATTAGGGCAATATGGGTCAAGAGTTCCTTTTTACGCAGCAGCGGTTTTGTGTATGGTAAACTTCCTTTACGGTTTTTTTATTTTACCAGAGTCTTTGAAAAAAGAAAATCGCAGACCTTTTGACTGGAGACGTGCCAATCCTGTTGGGGCTATCTTAGGATTAAGAAAATATCCAACTTTAATTGGCTTAATTGCAGCGATATTTTTATTGTATGTAGGTTCTCATGCCGTACAAAGTAACTGGAGCTTTTTTACCATTTATCAGTTTAATTGGGATGAGAGAATGATCGGAATTTCATTAGGTATAATTGGTCTCTTAGTTGGAGTGGTACAAGGCGGATTAGTTCGTTTTATTAACCCGAGATTAGGAAACGAAAAAAGTGTTTATATAGGATTGGCTTTATACACAATTGGAATGCTTTTGTTTGCTTTTGCAACAGAAAGCTGGATGATGTTTGTATTCTTAATTCCATATTGTCTTGGCGGAATTGCCGGCCCAGCTCTGCAGTCAGTTGTGGCCAGTAAAGTGGAACCAAGCGAGCAGGGAGAAATTCAGGGAACCTTAACCAGTTTAATGAGTGCTTCTTCTATTATTGGTCCGCCTACGATGGCAAATACCTTTTACTTTTTCACGCATGATGATGCACCGTTTAAATTTGCTGGAGCACCTTTTATTTTGGGAGGTGTTTTAATGTTATTGAGTACGGTTGTGGCTTATTTTTCGTTGAGGAAACATAGGGCTTAAAAAAAATACCAGTAAATTTTAAATTTCATTAAATATTAATCTCATTTAACGCAATTTATCATGCCCAAAAAGGGATGTATTTTTTGTATTTTCGGGAATTACTTAGTGGATCATCGTCTTTTATTAAGCCCTCACTTATCGTGTCTTTTATAATTCTTGAAGCTATGGCGGAATTTTGTTCCTCAATTTGGAAGCGTTCACGTAAGCTTTGGTTTGTCATTATGTCATTTGAAACATAACATAGACAAGCATGTTGGTAACATGCTCTGACCTTATCTTTCTTGTCTAAATGGTTAAGTTCTTTATAGCTAAACATAGTAATTCTTGTTCTTTTTTCTGAAACTATGAAATCAACAGCAGGTAATTGGAACATCTCGTTATAAAAAATAACTTTATCAATACCACTTCCTTTTTCTTCGCAGATTCCAAATCTCCTCAAGACATCAGCTAATTTTTCATTTCGAGAAATATATTCGTCAATAAAGCGTTGTGGAGTTATAAGTGGAAGTCCTGGATTTGAAATTTCAATTCGATCTGAAAATATTTCGATCATCGGAAATCCTTTTTCATTAAAATCTTGATGAATTAAAGCATTTGCTACTAATTCTCTTATTGCGATTTCAGGATACATTTTTGTTTCTTTTCTAAAAGCCTTTCCTATTTCTTCGTTTGCTGGTAACTGCCCATTAATCCAGTCAATTAACCCGTCAAAACCAACAGCATATCCTCTTTTGCCTATTTGTTCTCTTATTGTCTCAACTTTATTTTTTCCTTTATAAACAATTACTCTTACTGCTTTTCTTCCTATTTCATCAAATTCTTCAAGATTTTTGGCTAGTAGAATAGCTCCTAATTTTGTTATATCGTAAAGTTCTTTATTCTTTTTTATAAATTTTTCAGAAATAAATTTATCAATTACACCTTTTTGAGTATTTGGATATGGAAGTTTTAATAGTTCAAAATAAGTTTGAGAATTTAGTAAGCTTATTATTTCAGAAGATGTAACATTTGCTTTAGCGACACGATTTTCTAAAGGCTTGTCTGGAGCTTTTCTCCAGATTTTCCCTTCTTTCTCGGGGAATTCACTTAGTTTTCGGGTATAACTGCCAATTCTAATATATGATGTATGTAAAAAATCTACTGGGCGGTTTTCTGCACATGGGATTATAATCATAGATATATTTATTCCGTCGTCATATTCAAATTCATGAAACCTGAAATCTATTTTAGGGGCTAGTCGATTCATTAACCAACTTTCTAATTCGTCACCACCTTTTTTATGTGATTTTATTTTGAAAGTGGTTCCAATAACTTTATGAGTTTTATCTTCAACTCCGAAGATTAGATAACCAAATGGGTGGTTGTGTAAGCATGCGCCATTTGAAAGTGCGGAAATACGTTCGCCAATTTCCTCAGCGGAATGAAAATTCAATTTGAATTCAACCCATTCACTTTCATTTGGCTGTTTAATTAAGTCGTTTACTATATTTATTAACTTTTTTTGTTCCATAATCAAATAACCATCAAATAAGAAAGCCTTGATTTTATTGGCTTTCTGTGTAAAAATACTTCAATTTGTCAAATAACGATCAAATAAGATCCTTATTTTATTTATTTTTGTTAATAACTTTATGTTGTTTTTTCAGTATAATTTATTAATCGAATTTTTTTGAGAGTTTTTACTTCAAATACAAATAATGGTTAAAATAATCAATAATTGCCTTTCCTTCCAATAAAACATCGGCACCAATAATACCGTGAACAGGTTTGGCTTTAAAAGATTCCAAAGCTTCGTTTACATGCGAAAGATCAAAAATTACAATGCTGAAGTCCTTGTTTTTCCAAGATCCTAACTGCAATTTGTTTTGAGACGAAATCTGCGTTTTCATTCCGCTGCCACCGGCTCCAGATGCTTTTGTTTTTGAGTTTTTTGCAGCCAATTCAAAAAGTTCAATACTTTCAAAACCCACGCAGGTGTTGGACGCGCCGGTATCTAAAATGAAATTTCCAGATATACCGTTAATTTTGGCTTTAATCTGCAAATGCTGTGTTTTAGTGATTTTGAATTTTATTTTTTTGTAATCCTCTTTTTTGAGAATCTCATGAAGATTTTCCATTTCTGTAATGATTGAAATCCAAAAATAAACCAATTACTACCAAAAAACTAACGATACAGGATATAATTTGCAGGTTTTTATTGCTCATTTAACACGCTGGAGTACATTAATTTTTTTGCAAAAAAGATCGAATATTCTAATTCTAAAGAAGTAATTAATAAAATAAATTTTGTTTTTACGTGAAGCCGTAAGATAATTAGGATTTTTAATTTTAAATTCGATCTGTTTTTCTAACTAACCCAAAAAAAACTTAACCAAACTAACCATTGTAAATGAAGAAAATTACGCTGCTTCTTTTTATCATTTTTTCTCAAACCATTTTTAGCGCAGGCAAAATTACTGAAACCGAAAAGCTTTCTGCAACCTGCAAAGTCTGGGGGTTTTTGAAATATTATCATCCGAAAGTTGCTGGAGGAGAAGTTAATTGGAACGATCAATTAGTAGAAAAACTTCCTAAAATAGAAAAAGCGCAGACAAAAGAAGAGTTTTCACTAATACTAGAAAATTGGATTGATGATTTAGGACCAGTAAAAGAAACAGCGCCAATTGCAGTACCAAAAGATGTAAAATTTTTTGACAAGAATTTCGATTTAAGTTGGTTTAATAATAAGCTGTTTTCTAAAAGACTTTCGAAGAAATTAAAATTTATTGAAGACAATAGATTTCAAGGTGAGCAGTTTTACATATACGGAGTAGAAAATGCTGGGAATGTTGGTTTGAGAAATGAAAATCTTAAGCATCCGGATTTTACATATAAGAATTCAAAACTTCGAATGGTATTTATGTATTGGAATTTAGTAGAATATTTTTTTCCGGATAAATATTTAATGGATCAGAAATGGGATATTACTTTAGAAAAAATCATACCACTTGTAATTAAAGCAGATAATCAGGATGATTTTTATGAAGTAATGAGAAAATTGGTATCAAAAATTAATGACAGTCATACGGAGTTTTATGCTTATACAAATGCAGCAACGCCAAAAATAAGAAACTACTTTCCAGGCTACGGTAAGATCATTGATGATAAACTTATAGTTACAGAAATTTTGGCTGATAGTCTGGCTCAGGCAGATGATATAAAAGTTGGTACCGTAATTACAAAAATAAACGATAAAACAATAGAGGAGCTTATCGCAGAGAATAGAGATTTTATTTGTGCTTCAAATGAACCTAAATATTTAGATAAACTGGCAGAGAAAATTTTAAGAAGTTACACTGATGATAAAATAAAAGTAGAGTTTTTTAAAAACGATAATTATGAGACAAAAACAATGGTTTGGTATAATTATCATGATTCGCACAGAAATGAATTTAAAAAAGGAGCACGAAAAAAGAAGGAAAAATTTAAGCTTTTAGATCATAATATCGGTTATGTTGATATGGGTGTTATTGGCGTTAAAAATATTCCAGATATGATTGAAGCACTAAAAAACACTAAAGCAATTGTTTTTGATATGAGAAATTATCCTAAGGGGACTTTTGAAGCAATAGGAAATTTTTTAAATCCACAAGAAAAGAAATTTGCAATTTACACACATCCAGATTTAAGCTATCCAGGACGATATAAATGGAGCGAAGGAACTTCAATAGGTTTTGATAATAAGGAGTATTATAAAGGTAAAGTGGTTATTTTGCTGAATGAAAAAGCACAAAGTCAGGCAGAATGGACTGCGATGTGTTTTCAAACGGCCGGAAATACAACAATTGTTGGAAGTCAAACTTCTGGTGCAGACGGAAATGTTTCCATATTTGATTTCGAAGGATTTAATACACAGTTCTCAGGAATTGGCGTTTATTATCCAGACGGACGCGAAACACAAAGAATTGGCATCATTCCTGATATTGAAATAAAACCAACCATAAAAGGAATTCAGGAAGGAAAAGATGAGGTTTTAGATCGTGCCATATTGTTTATTGAAACTGGAAAATAGTTAAAATTTATGTCATCTTGAGAGAAGTCGAAGGCTCAATAAGCATTTCGAAAAGAATTGGGGGCTTTTCTTTGCTTACTTCGACTTCGCTCAGTATGACAAAATAAAAAATTGAATCAGCAGACCTTTGTCAAAGCTCACAACTTTGACAAAGGTTTTTTGTTTTCTATACAAATTCTACAAAATTGCTATTCTTTTAATATTGTCGTAATTTTGACAGCTTTAAAATTATATCATTGAATTTGAAACCTATTATTACAGATACGCACACTCATTTATATTCTGAAGAATTTGATCAGGATCGCGATGAAATGATTCAGCGCGCTATCGATGCCGGAATTACACGCTTTTTTATTCCAGCTATCGATGCAGCTGCGACTCAGTCCATGTACGATTTGGAGAAAAATTATCCTGAAAATATATTCCTGATGATGGGACTGCATCCCACTTATGTAAAAGATAATTATCTCGACGAAATAGCACATGTAGAAACTGAATTAGCTAAAAGAAAGTTCTATGCAGTTGGTGAAATCGGAATCGATTTGTACTGGGACAAAACACATCTTAAAGAACAACAGATTGCTTTTAAGAGGCAAATTCAACTAGCAAAACAATATAAACTTCCAATCGTAATTCATTGTCGAGAAGCTTTTGACGAGATCTTTGAAATTTTAGAAGAAGAAAAATCTGAAGATTTGTTTGGGATTTTTCATTGTTTTTCCGGAACTTTATTACAAGCGCAGCAGGCTATTTCTTATAATATGAAATTAGGAATTGGCGGAGTTGTAACATTCAAGAACGGAAAAATTGATCAGTTTTTAAATCAGATTGATTTAAAACATATTGTTTTGGAGACAGATTCGCCTTATTTAGCGCCGATTCCTTACAGAGGAAAAAGAAATGAAAGCAGCTATTTAGTCAATGTAATTTCTAAGCTGGCAGCGTTATATGATGTTTCTGAAGAAGAGATTGCAGCAGTCACAACTCAAAACTCCAAAGACGTTTTTGGGATTTAATATAATCGTTACTTTAATCTAAATTTTTTTTTGTTCTTTTGCCCACTTAAAATCGATATAAATAATGCAGAAATTTGATGCCATTCGACCGTTTTATGATTCCGAAATAAATGAAGCACTTCATGATGTGGTAAATCATCCGATGATGAAAACCATGATGAACTTTACTTTTCCGGAAGTAGAAGATGAGGTTTGGAAGGATCAATTAAAGAAGACACATTCGATTCGTGATTTTCAATGCAACTTTATTTATAATACAATACAAAAGGTTTTAGAAAAAAGCTCTGAAGGACTTACAACTTCTGGTTTTGAAAAACTTGAAAAAAATACTTCTTATTTGTTTATCTCAAATCACAGGGATATTCTTTTAGATACAACATTACTAAATGTCTGTCTTTTCGAACATGGTTTGGTTATGACGGCATCGGCGATTGGAGATAATCTGGTTAAAAAAGCTTTTTTGGCTACTTTGGCAAAACTGAATAGAAACTTTTTAGTTTTAAGAGGATTAACACCTCGTGAAATGCTTCAAAGTTCAAAATTATTAGCCGAATACATGGGGCAGTTACTGCTTCGCGAAAATCGTTCGGTTTGGATTGCCCAAAGAGAAGGAAGAACAAAAGACGGAAACGACGAAACCAATCCAGGAGTTTTAAAAATGATCGGAATGGGTTCTGACGAAGCAAACTTAATGGATTATTTTAAGAAATTAAAAATCGTTCCAGTTTCGATCTCTTATGAATACGACCCTACAGATGTTTTGAAAATGCCGCAATTAATGGCAGAAGCAAACAACGAAGTTTACGTTAAAGATAAAAACGAAGATTTCATGACCATTTTAAGTGGTATTATGGGAACTAAAAAGAGAATCCATATTTCTGTTGGAGATGTTTTAGACCAAGAAATAGACCAAATTGTAGCTGAAAATGATAATGTTAATAAACAAATTCAGGCTTTGGCACAAACTATTGATGATATGGTTTTGAAAAACTACCAATTATGGCCAACTAATTTTATTGCTTACGATATTTTAAACGAGACTGATAAATTTGCACACAAATACAAAGAGAGCGAAAAATCGCTTTTTGAGCGTCGTTTAGAAATGCGTATCGGAAGCGATAATCCTGTTACCAGACAAGGATTTTTGGCAATGTATGCCAATCCTGTTGTCAATAAATTAAAATACCAAGATGTCATCTAAAGCAAAAATATTATTGATTTATACCGGAGGAACCATCGGTATGAGCAAAGACTTTGAGACAGGGGCGCTTAAAGCCTTCAATTTTGGTAAATTAATACAAAAGATTCCAGAAATTAAACAATTGGACTGTGAAATCGAATCTATTTCATTTGAACATCCAATTGATTCTTCAAATATGAATCCCGAAATGTGGACAAAAATTGCCACAATTATCGAGGAAAATTACGCTGTTTATGACGGATTTGTCGTCCTTCACGGATCAGATACAATGTCATATTCGGCTTCTGCATTGAGTTTTATGCTCGAGAATTTGTCTAAACCTGTTGTGTTTACTGGTTCTCAGCTTCCAATTGGAGACTTACGTACAGATGCAAAAGAAAACCTGATTACAGCGATTCAGATTGCTTCTCTTCTAGAAAACGGAAAACCAGTTATTACCGAAGTCTGCTTGTATTTTGAATACAAATTGTACCGCGGTAACCGAACTTCTAAAGTAAATGCAGAACATTTTAGAGCTTTTACAGCACCAAATTATCCTGAATTAGTAGAGTCTGGTGTTCACCTAAAATTAAATAGACATTTATTTCTCCCAATAAATAAAAACTCCGATTTGATCGTTCACAAAAATCTGAACAATCATGTGGCAATAATCAAAATGTTTCCAGGAATGAGCGAAGTAGTTTTGGCTTCAATTCTTGCTATTCCAGATTTGAAAGGAATAGTTTTAGAAACCTACGGCTCAGGAAATGCTCCGACAGAAGATTGGTTTTTAAATTTAATTGAGAAAGCAATTCAGTCGGGATTGCATATTGTAAATGTTACACAATGCTCAGGCGGAAGCGTAAATATGGGTCAATACGAAACTAGTACAGCTTTAAAATCGCTTGGAGTTATTTCAGGAAAAGACATTACTACCGAAGCAGCAATTACAAAATTAATGTACCTCCTTGGTCATAATATTCCACAAAACGAATTTAAAGATATTTTTGAAACTGCTTTGCGCGGGGAGATATCGTAGATTAAAATTACAAAAAAATAAAAAATAAAAATTCCAAACTGAATGAATCTCAAAATTGGAATTTGGAATTTTTTATTTTGAAACCTCTTTTTATAATTCTCTGAATAATTGGAATTTGGAATTTTTATATTGGAACTTCCCTCTAAAATTGGAATTTGGAATTTTAATTTTTGGAATTTTGATAAGGAACTGGGCAAGTCTCCAAATCTTCTGAGGCTTTATGATTTTTGTAATATACATACACAATTACAGAAATAATACAGATAACTCCTTGAATGACAACAGTATTCCGAGTTCCGATAAAGTGAGAAAGATAACCAATAATTAAACTTCCCACAGGAATCATACCTTGATAAGCCATCATGTAATAACTGATACTTCTAGAACGCATATTTACAGTACTCTGCGTCTGAATATAAATGTTGATAGAAGAAGTTTGTCCCATCATTCCCACTCCGCTTAACGTCATGCAGATTAAAGCAACTGTCAAACTGCTAGAAACAGCCAAAATAATAATACTAAAACCAAGAAGTAAACTGGCGGCAATCATCAATTTATTCATGTTTTCAGCCGATTTCAAATTCGCAATATAAACGGCCGATAAAACAGAACCAATTCCGGCAGCGCTTTCAAACCAACTGAAAGTCTGAGCGTTTCCGCTAAAAATATCTTTAGCAAAAACCGGCATCAAAGTATTGAAAGAAATTACAAACAAACTGCTGCAGGTAAGCATAAGAAGCATTCTCGCCATTTCGGTTTCTTTTTTTACATAATCCAAGCCTTCAATAAGATCATCCAGCATATTTAACTTATTTTCGGCTTTAATGTGCGGTGTAATTTTCATCATCAGCAATGAAATCAAAACAGGAACATAGCTAACAAAGTTCCCGATGAAACAAATATCCTCTCCATATTGGTGCAGAATAATTCCCGCAAGTGCAGGTCCGGCAATACGGGCAAAGTTGTTCATTGTAGAGTTAAGCGCAACGGCATTTGGAAGATCTTCTCTTTTATCAACAATATCGATCATCATCGTTTGACGGCAGGTCATATCAAAAGCATTGATAATTCCCTGAATAAGACTCAAAGCCAGAATAAAGTTGATATTGTAAATTTTAAGGTAAATAAGCAAAGCTAAAGTTCCAGCCTGAAGCATTGCAAGAGACTGCAAAACAATCATAGCACGGTGTTTATCGTAACGTCCGATAATGCTTCCTGCCAAAGGAGCTAAAAACAGAGACGGAATCATACTTAAAAAAGTCGCTAATCCCAGCAGAAAAACAGATCCTGTTATACTGTAAACCATCCAGCTCACGGCGGTTTTCTGCAGCCAGGTTCCAATTACGGAAACAGATTGACCATAAAAGAATAATTTGAAATTTTTTGATTTTAATGCTTTAAACATAACCTTGAAATATTTAATACAAAGGTCGGGATTATGATTTCATTAGAAAAATTAATAATTTTACTGATAATAAGTAGTAAAGCTTATCAATATGGAAATTTATCAATTGCAATATTTTATCAAAACCGCTGAGGTTTTGCATTTTACCAAAGCTGCAGAATTGTGTTTTGTAACACAATCAGGACTTTCACAGCAAATTAAAAAGCTGGAAGAAGAGCTTGGAATGCCACTGTTTAAGCGAATTGGAAAAAAAGTACAACTGACAGAAGCAGGTTCGGTTTTTTTAATTCATGCTAAAAAAGTGGTAGAAAAAGTAGAAAACGGAAAACAGGCAATCGAAGATTTAAACGAAATGATCGGCGGAGAACTTCGAATTGGAGTTACATATATTTTTGGTCTTTTGATATTACCAGTTGTAAATGCGTTTGCTAAGAAATACCAAAATCTCAAAATTATTGTCGAGTATGGAACTACCGAGGTTTTGGAACAGAAATTACTTGATAACGAATTAGATTTAGTATTCGTTATTTCGTCACACGAAATTGAAATGCAGATTCAGAAAGTACCATTATTTGCTTCAAATATGGTTATGGTGGTTTCTAAAAATCATGCTTTAGCCCATTTGGATAAGATCGCTTTTAAGAAAATAGAAGAGATTCCGCTGATATTGCCAGGCAAAGGATCCAATTCGCGAGAATATGTCGAAGAACTGTTTAAAAAGTTTAATATGAAACCTAAAATTTCAATAGAGCTCCAGTCCATTCACGCATTATTGCAAATGGTAGAAAATAGCGATTGGGCAACAATTGTTGCCGAGATGGCTCTAAAAGATTGGGACGATCTCAAAGCTATTCAAATTACAGGAGTTATTACTAAACGAGATTCATATATGCTCACGCTGGGAAGCTACCAAAAGAAAGCAGTAAAACTGTTTATGGAAGAATTTAAAAAAAGCATTTAAAGTAAATTTGCATTTTGTTTTTGTAACTCAGATTTTTTTGTGTTCTTTGCAGACCAATAAAGAAAGGTGTCCGAGTGGTTGAAGGAGCTAGCCTGGAAAGCTAGTATATGGGTAACTGTATCGAGGGTTCGAATCCCTTCCTTTCTGCGAAATAAAAACAAAAAAGAGATCTGAAATTTTCAGATCTCTTTTTTTATATAAAACAATTTATCTTTCTAAGATTCCGTTTGTTATTTATTAAGAAGTATAGTTTTTATACAAGTTTTTAATTTAAAAGCAAATTCTCCTTATGAGAAAGAGTATTTGTAATTTATTCTAATTCAGATACTTTGAAAGAATTGGATCTTTATCTGGATTATGATACCCCATTATTATTTTGTCTTTGAATGCTTTCTTTGAAATCACAACAAGCTGACTGCTAATGTAATTTCCAGTTGGAGAAAATGTTAATTGATAAATCACATCGTTTTTGTTCCAAATAAAATTCTCAGGATAGGTAAGAGTGTAATCATCAAGCACATCATCCTTTACTTTTTTGGTTTCGTTGGGAAGTTTCTCAAGAAGAAGCCGCTGGGATTTATCTGTTTCATCATACGGATTATCTTCACTTTTGACTATCTCAGTTGGGGTGCCCAGCTTTTTTTTAAGTAACTCTAAAAGTGCAATGCTTTGATCATTTTTGACATTTATTCTCATAAATGCAATTTTGTTATCATAAACAGTTATTGCTGTACCCATAACATCGTTAATTGGAATACCGCCATAGTTAAGCTGTGCTGTGTTTTTTTCTCCCATAAACACATAATTTGTAGAGAGTTCTCCTTTGTCTACTAATTTCAAACTGGCATCTTCTCCTTTAACTACAGCTTCATAATGTCCTTTTTGCTCTGTTTTGGAAGAAAAAGAAAGTCCATCAAGATAGGTTTCTGCATTTTGATTAAAGTCTATAGTAGATAAATCTTGTGACTTCGTGGAACAGCTCATCAGTAGTATTAAATTTAATGAAATTAAAATTTTGTTTTTCATAGTTAAAATTTACTGCTATTGGAAATTTGATTTGTAAGTCTTCATTTTCATACTAAGAAAGATAAAGAATTTTTTGCAATAAAAAAACTACAAAGCTTAAAAACTACAATTATTGATTCTCTTTAACAGAAAGCTTAATTATTAAAAAAATAAATTCTAAATTAGTATAACAATCTTATGTAAAGAGTATGAAATCAATATTATGCGCCATTGTTTTGACTTTATTACTATCTTCCTGCGCTTCATTTTCGAACAGAATGGTAAACAAAAACAAATCATCATTGTCAGAAAATGATTTAGTAAAGCTGGAAGGAACCTATGTACTTTTTCCTGATGCGAAGTATGATAAAAAAGGAAATTTACAAACAATTGATTCGGAAAAGCCTGAAACAATACACAGCCTGAATTATTTTGTAAAATCAGAAAGGTTAAGATATGAATATTCAGATTCTTATCGTGTTGAAGTAAAGTTATTGGGTAAAAACCGATTGCAATTTGTGACCAAAAAAAAGGACTCAATTGTTGAGAATGTCGAAATGGGAGGAAAACTGAAAAACGGATTTTTTTATCTGGATAATAAATACTTGAAACGTCATGGTGTTCCGTATCTTGCTGGAGGATACGACAATCATAAAACCAGAATTGGACTTTCAAAAGATAACGGACTTTTGGTCAATTATGCTTATGATAATTCTGGTGCCTTAATATTTATGTTTTGGGCTGGATCTACTTATAATTTGGCCTGCCATTTTAAACGTATTGAAAAATAATGAGTCAATACAAATATCACTTTCGTCCAGGTTATCAATCTGCAGAACTTTTAATAGATGTTTTTAGCGGTGCTGAAAGCGAAAATTTCAATTCTGATTTTCTGTATGCGATTCAAGAAATAAAACCGAAAATGATTGACATTCTCGATTTATGGATGAACGATGAAATATTAACGACGTATGATTCTGAAATTGGAAGTTTTACAATTTCGAAAGATATCTGGGGTTTTGCTTTTATAATGGCAGAAAATAATCAAGATGGTTTGGCGAGGATTGATTCGATTTTGGAACAGTCGGAACTTTTTGAAAAAGTGCAAGTTGATTTTGAAAATTATAAATGAAAATGAAAATTTCTAATATAGCCCCGATAGAAACGATATCCTTTTGTGGCGGGGTTCGCCGCAAAAGATATAGTGCATAGCGGGACTAAAGGTGTAATGAAAATGAATTTTCTGCTTCTGATAATGAAAATATTAATTATGCAGTGCTTTTTTTATCTCCGGCATCATTTTGTCCACAAACATTTTATAGGCTGTTTCTGAAGGATGTAAGCCATCTGAAGCCACCAGATTTGGACTGTTGAGTCCTTGGCGCGTAATGTCTGTAATGGATACAAAAGCAATTTGGTTGTTGATGCAATACTTCTCTGCAAATGAGTTGTACTGATCTATTTCTGAAGAAATCGTTGAGGTTTGATCGCCAGCGAGAGCTTTTCCGTAAGGTGTATACGCATAATCTGGAATAGAAATGACTACAACATTTTTTCGGTCGCCTTTGGCGAGCATGATTGCTTTGGTTACCAATTCTGGAAACTCTTTTTCATAAACCGAAAAATTTCTACGTTGATACTGGTTGTTAACGCCGATTAAAAGTGTAACGAGATCGTAATTAGGTTCTGGATTTTGTGTATTTATGGACGAAAGTAAGTTGGATGTTGTCCAGCCGGTTGTTGCAATTATTTTCAGCGAAATTGTACTAGAGTACATCGCGTTTAAACTAGTTTTTAATTGTTCTGGAAAACGACATGTAGCACAAACACTCTGCCCGATGGTATAACTATCGCCTAATGCTAAATAGTTGATTGAACTTGCAATGGGCGGATTTGGTGTCGTAGGCGGATTTACAACTGGAGGAGTAGTTGTAATAGGAGCGGGCTCTTCAGATGAACTGCAGCTCAGAAGAAATGCAGACAGTATAATGGTAACTATTTGTTTAAAATGTGGTTTCATAATTTGTTTAAATTTAGATTGAGGTCGTTTTAAACAAATAGTTACGTTAAATATGCGGGTTTGGATTTATTAAACCATTTCGGTTTTCATCACAATATCTTCTTCAATTGCATTCCAAAGTCCGATACGTCTTTCTAGAGCCAGAATAGAAACTTCTTCTACTTCTTTCCATTTTTGAGCATCATCTTCGCATAATTCTGTAATCATCTGCATGGCCATTGGTCCGTGTTCGTCAGCATCCAGTTCGATATGTCTTTCAAAATAATAAAGCAATTTAGTCAAATCGACTTCTGGAAGATTCTTTTGGAAATTTTTCAGAATTTCGGTAAACATACTCGGAATTAAATCTTCTCTTCCAAAAGTAAATGCAGCAGCAATTTCATGCGGTTTTCCTTCTTCGATTACTCTGAAAGTAAAATCTAAGAAAGCTTTCACATTTGGATGTAAATTGCTTTGTTTAATGGCAACAAATATATTATGAAGCGAACTTACTTCTGACAGGAAATTTAAAATTCCATTCGTATCGGCGCCACAAGCTTCCATGGCTTCTAAATACATTTCGTAATGACTTTGTCTTCTTCCGTCAAGCGTTAAATCTGTTTCTTCGGCAAGAACAATTTCATTAATTAAATAACGAGTCTCTGGATTTTTAGTAGCAAACCAAGGCGTTGTTGTGCAGGTAAGTTTGGCTTGTAAAGCTTTTAATAACGACATAAAATCCCAAACAGCAAAAACATGACTTTCTAAAAAGCTATGTAAGTCATCTATGTTTTGAATCTTATTGTATAAGGAATGTTTTAAAAGTTGGTCTTTTTGTGGCTGTATGCTTTTGTTTACTGCTTCAATATTCATTTTTGGGAAAAATTTTGTGCAAAGATAAAAAAGCTTCTTTGTTAGAAGAAGCTTTTTAAATCGATTTTGTATATATTTTAATAGTTGTCTACTATTTAAATGCTGGAATTCCAGTTACATCCATTCCCGTTATTAGTAAATGAATGTCGTGAGTTCCCTCATAAGTAATCACACTTTCGAGGTTCATCATGTGTCGCATAATCGAATATTCGCCAGTAATTCCCATACCTCCGAGCATTTGTCTGGCTTCTCTCGCAATGGTAATTGCCATGTTTACATTATTACGTTTTGCCATCGAAATCTGTGCCGTAGTGGCTTTTCCTTCATTTCTTAAAACGCCTAAACGCCAGGTTAATAATTGCGCTTTTGTGATTTCTGTAATCATTTCGGCTAATTTCTTTTGCTGTAATTGAGTGCCTCCAATTGGTTTTCCAAACTGAATTCTCTCTTTAGAATATCGTAATGCCGTATCGTAACAATCCATTGCTGCGCCGATTGCTCCCCACGCAATTCCGTAACGAGCTGAATCTAAACATCCAAGCGGGGCTCCTAAGCCAGATTTATTAGGTAAAAGGTTTTCTTTAGGAACTTTAACGTTATCAAAAATTAACTCGCCAGTTGCAGATGCACGAAGCGACCATTTGTTGTGTGTTTCAGGAGTTGTAAAACCTTCCATGCCTCGTTCTACAATTAAACCATGAATTCTGCCTTTTTCATTTTTTGCCCAGACAATAGCAATATCAGCAAAAGGAGCATTTGAAATCCACATTTTGGCACCATTTAATAGATAATGATCTCCCATATCTTTAAAATTGGTAATCATACTTCCAGGATCAGAGCCGTGATCTGGTTCGGTTAAACCAAAACATCCAATGAATTCTCCCGTTGCCAGCTTCGGAAGGTATTTCATTCGCTGTTCTTCATTACCATATTTCCAAATTGGATACATTACTAAAGAAGATTGAACAGATGAGGTAGACCGTACACCAGAATCACCTCTTTCAATTTCCTGCATAATTAAGCCGTAAGAGATTTGATCTAATCCCGCACCGCCATATTCGACAGGAATGTAAGGTCCGAAACCGCCAATTTCTCCAAGTCCTTTGATAATTTGTTTAGGGAACTCGGCTTTTTGAGCATACTCTTCTATTATAGGAGAAACTTCTTTTTTTACCCACGCACGAGCAGATTCGCGAACCAATTTATGTTCGTCTGTTAGCAAATCATCTAAATTATAGTAATCTGGAGATTGAAATAGATCTGGTTTCATGTTTTTTAATTTTTACTAAACAAATTTACGCAATAAAAATATAACAAATACACCTTAAATTGTTATATTTTTTTTCTTCAAAAATAAAATTAATAGGAATTTGGCAAATTAATTGTAGTTTATTGATAATTTATAGACTATTTTTGAATACCAAAAACTAATTAAATGAGGCTGATCATCTCTTTTTTATTTTTCTTGATACTTAATACCACTGTGGCTCAACCTACAAAAGAGTTTACCGAACAAGAGTATTTAGAAATGCAGGATAAAATACGTTTCAGCATGAACGGTAATTTTGACGAAGGATTAAACTACGTTACAGAATTACAAAAATCTACTAATAATGAGCATTTGTCCTTTGCTTATGGGGCAGGATCCTATTTATATCAGCTAAAAGGCAATAGAGCAAAATGCGACGAGTGGTATAATAAAGCATTAGCTTATTATAAAAAACTTCCTGAATCTGTTCAAAAAATAAATCTTCGTGCTTACCTATATAATTATAGAGGACTAACGGAATGGAAAAGAAAAAATTTTAGTGATGCTTTAAGCAACTACCAAGAAGGAATTAAACTTTCTATAAAAACATCAGATGTTATACAGACCGTAAAATTTAAAAGCAATATAGCCTTAGTTAATGAAGAAGTTGGTAATTATGAACTTGCAATTAAAAATCTAAGGCAGAACAGTGATTTTTTAGATAAGAATGAAAGTCTTTACGAAAAAGATCAATTTCAAAATAGTAAAAGTAATATTTATACCAATTTAGGAAATGTATATGAAGGCTATTTTATGAAGGATCGCAAAAAGCTTTTTTTACTGGATTCTGCCGAATATTTTTATAAAAGAGCAATTACTTATTCTCAAAATTATATCGATAATAAAATGACGGCTACTCTTAGTCTTGGAAATATCTATTTACTAAAAAGAGATTTCAAAAATGCAGAGAGAGCATATTTTGATATTTCGATCTATGCAAAACAAAATAACGATGAAACTTACTATAAAATTGCAAATCATAATCTAGGGGATCTTTACTACTCTCAAAAGAATTACGATAAAGCTCTAATTTTTTTGAAAAAAGTAGATTCGATGTCTCTCAAAGAAAAGAAAATAGATAACACTTATTTTCAATCTAATTATATTCAGGCTAAAATATATAGTATAAAGAATGAGCCTGAGCTTGCTTTTAAGCACTCAAAAATATATTTAGATTCTTATGAAAAATACGAAGGACAACTTAGAGAAGAAGCTCTAGAGGTTAATTACAAACTTGGCACAGCAAACCTCAGTGACGAAATGGTTAGTATCCAGGAGAAATATAAGTATGAGGTTTTATGGAATAAAGCACTAAAGGTACTTTATGTAATTTTAGTAGTTGGAATTGTGTTTTTCTTAATTAAGAGTATTCGCGATAAGAATAAGGCGCAGAAGAAAATGAACGCTTTAATTGAAGAATTTAAAGCTAATCTAGAGAAAAAAGAAATTGAAAAAGCTGAAATTGAAAAAGCAGCACTTGAAAGACCTTTATTTGTAGAAGTTCCAGAATTAGAAGATGATGGTCTGCTTAAAAAGGAAAATGCAAATCTAAGTATTGATGAAGCAAAAGAAAATAAAATTGTAGAAAAACTACTGGCGCTAGAAGAAAAGTTAGAATATTTAAATGCAGATTTTACATTGTCGTATGTTGCCAAAAAAATTAAAACCAATACTACTTACTTATCTTATGTTGTAAATAAAAGATTTGGTAAATCTTTTGGAGAATATTCTAATGAATTAAAGATTAATTATGTTATTAATCAGATGATTACAAATCATTTGTATCGTAAATATTCTACACAGGCCATTGCAGAAAGTGTTGGTTTTAAAAATGCTGTATCATTTGCAAAATCGTTTCGCAAAAGAACTGGAGTGTCTCCAGCTCAATTTGCGAACAATATTTAAAGCTGAATTTTTAACCATTTCCGCCGCCTCCATTTTTTATAGGATAACTGATAGGTGGATCTGCAGGCTCTCCGTCACCGCCACGAATAATTCTTTGTGTCTCTTTATTTATTTTTTCTGATTCAAAATCTTTGAATTTCAATACTTTATTTTTCATGTCTTTAAATTTTTAAGTTACTTTTTAAGTTGTTTGTAATTATGGACTAGCCATTTCCACCGCCTCCATTTTTTATAGGATAGCTGATGGGTGGATCTGCAGGCTCTCCGTCACCGCCACGAATAATTTTTTGTGTCTCTTTATTTATTTTTTCTGATTCAAAATCTTTGAATGTCAATGCGTTATTTTTCATGTCTTTAAATTTTTTAATTACTTTTTAATATTTATTAATCCTTTTTAGCCGTTTCCGCCGCCTCCATTTTTTATAGGCGTGCTTGTGTGTTCAGGATCTATTGGTGGATCTCCGCCCATAACTGCTTTTTGTGCTTCTTTTGAAATTTGATCTGCTTCGAAATTTTTGAATTGTAACGTTATGTTCTTCATATTTCTATAATTTTATGATAATTTGGTTTTAATCAGATTAATCGTTCATGTGTAATTTTTTGCAATATTTTAATTTGCGATGAAAAACACCGCGAAAAATTGGTTACGGGAAAAATTTTGGGTTTATTTTAAGCTCAAAAGTGATTTAAATATTATAAGTTAAATCTTTCTTTTTTTGAATAACTAGTTTGTTATTTTAGGGACTATTTTATAATGAGATTTGATTTGGCCATGATGGTTTTCCTTGTCATTTTCAAACCTTTTTTTATGATTTTTTATGGGCTAAATCATATGATTAGTATGCTCTTTTTTTCATGTTTTTTGATATTGAGATTATTACTTATTCAAAACTAGATAAAAAGGAAAGCCGTTAATCGAAAATGGACTTTTTGAATTTTTAAGTAAAAATATATTGACTTAATTAATTGTCTGTCAATTGTTTATATGCTTCACTATACTTGGTATAATTTATAAATTGTATGTGGTATAATTAATAAAATGTATACATACATGCGATTTTTATCAATAAAAACTTCAATCTTTGCACTGTAATCCTGATTTAAAAACGATCGAAAACGATGCTTAAACTGGTCCAAAAATTTCTACAAATTAATAGATACTCAGATATAAAAAATGAGTTCAAGGATCTCTTTTTGTCTCATCCAAATTATCCGAGTTTGTTTGCCATTACAGATTCGTTCGATTTGCTTTCTGTAGAGAATGCCGCGGTACGAGTTTCGAAAGAACAAATTGTGGATTTGCCATCTAATTTTTTGGCGTATTTTAAAGATGAATTGATTTTAGTTGAAAAAATAAAAAGCGGTGTTCGCATCGCAACATCAAAAAAAGGAAATCAAAAATTATCGTATGATAAGTTTCTTTTAGATTGGAATGGAGTAATTGTTGCAATTGAGCCAAATAATGTAGTGGCTAGAGAAAATTTAAAAGTAGAATATAATTGGTTGAAATATTTTCTTCCGTTAGTACTTGTAATAGGACTATCTTTTTTCTACAATGGTTTTGATTTATTCAGCACAACATTTTTAGCAACCTCAATATTAGGTTTAATAGTGAGCATATTTATTGTTCAGGAAAAATGGGGTGTCAAAAATACCGTGATTTCTAAGTTTTGTAATTTAAGTTCTAACTCTTCTTGTCATTCTGTAATTAGTTTTAATGACGATATTGCAAATAGATGGATAAGTTTTTCAGATTTGCCATTACTATTCTTTAGTTCAAGCATTATTGCAATTTTAATACAGCCATTAAGTTCTGCAGTATTTGTTGGATTTTTAAGTCTGCTGGCAATCCCTATAGTGGTATGCTCTATTTGGATACAAAAATTTGAAGTTCAAAAATGGTGTATAATGTGTCTTGCAGTATCATTCATAATCTTAGTTCAAAGTTTTGTATGGTTCTCATCAAATCTTTTTACTTTAAGTTTTAGCTTAAATACTGTTTTTCCTTATGTCTTTTCTTTATTGCTTTTAATTCCGATTTGGGCATCTGTTAAAGTCATGATTAAAAATATGCTTGACAATGAAAATTCATTAAAAGAACTTAAAAAGTTTAAAAGGAATTATTCGCTGTTGAACTTTTTATCTAAAAAAGTAAAATATACAAAAGGTTTTGAAGACTTAAGAGGCTTGAATTTCGGCAATAAAAAAGCCGGGGTAAAACTTACAATAATCATTAGTCCTAGCTGCGGGCATTGTTATAAAACGTTTCAGGAAGCTTTTGATTTAGTATTGAAATTTCCAGATAAAATATATTTAAACGTTCTTTTTAATATCAACCCAGAAAACAATGATAATCCGTATAAAACTGTCGTAGAAAGGCTTCTCACTATAAATAGAACAACGCCTGGAAAAACAGTTGAAGCGATTTCTGACTGGTATATTAAAAGAATGGTTCATAAAAAATGGCTCAAAAAATGGCATGTTGAATCAGTTAGTATGATGATAAGCCAGGAAATTCAAAAACAATACGATTGGTGCTCTATGAATAACTTTAATTATACACCAGTTAAAATTGTAAACGAAAGACTGTTTCCAAATGAATATGAGCTGAATGAATTAAAATATTTCTTGAACGATTTTGTAGAAGAAGTTCAAGTTTTAGATAAAACAGCATAAAAAAAGAAAAAAAAGTAACCACAAAACCTGCCGTTATGTTAAAGAGTTTATTGAAGTTGAAAGGTGCGGTGCAGTTAACTGCGAATGAGCAAAAAACAATAAATAGAAGTAGTACTCCTATTTGTGAGGATGGATTTAAAGCTAAAAGATGTACTGAATTTGGAACGGTGCCGGCATATTGGAACTGCATCCCAAATAATTATATCGGAAGCTGTTAAAAGGAAATTTTTTTAAAAGCATCAAGTTTTTTACAGATTTGAAGCTTAGAACCAAAAACGTAAATAACCAGTTATGTTAGAAAAGATTTTAAAAAGCAAAGAAACCAAGAAGCTGACCAAAAAAGAGCAGAAAAACATTTTGGGAGGCGAATTTGCAGAAGAACAAAATTGTGATAAAGCTGTTGCTGAAGAATATTATGCTTGCTAATTTGAATATGTAGTAACAGAGCTGTAAAAAACTCTGTTACTAAAAAAATGTATTAATATGTTGAAGAAAATTTTAAATCTTAACGGTGCTCAGAGTATCAATAAAAATGAGCAGAAAACCATGAGAGGAGGAATTCCGGAGTGTTGGATATATGCCATGGAAGCGGGATGCATTTTAATACCATCAGGCGAAACTTGTCCGCTAAATACGGAATCTGGTATTTGTGATACAAGTCGTCTTTGTTGTTGATTTTTAACTTTTTTAAAGTAATACGATATAGCCTTATTTAGAATTTAGTCATGTTTTTTTTGAATGTATAGGCGCTCGATCGTGGAACATTGAGCATTTTCTCAGTATTGATGATTGGTACTGGGATTCTTAGGAGTTGGCCGTAGTGTTAATTTTATTTGGTTAGGGTAAACCGCGGCCATGTCCTAAAGAAATTGTGTTACTATAAATATTGTTTAAATACCCAAACAGAGAAGATTTATATCTTCTCTGTTTTTTTATGGATTAACAAGAATTTTTTTTCCTACTTTAGTCTTGAATAAATCAAAATAAATTGAAAAAATTCACCCATTATAGACAAGCTGACCATAAAGATTGCGGGCCGACATGTTTAAAAATTATAGCTAAATATTACGGTAAAACAATCAATATCCAAGAGTTGAGAGATTTTAGCGAAACAACTCGGGAAGGAAGTAATTTGCTTTTTTTGAGTGACGCCGCCGAAAAAATTGGATTTAGAACTCTAGGGGTAAAACTTTCTGTACAAAGAATTGAAGAAGCTCCGCTGCCCTGTATTCTCCACTGGAATAAAGATCACTATGTTGTACTTTACAAAATAAAAAAAGGAAGATATTATATCTCAGATCCTGCTTTTGGACTTTTAAACTACAGCAAAGAAGAGTTTGTTAAGTTTTGGATAGGAAATAATGCAGATGACTCTACTAAAGAAGGTATTGCGTTACTGATAGAAGCAACCCCTAAATTTTTTCAATCTGATTTTGATAAAGAAGAAAATTCAGGTTTAGGATTTAAATTTCTTTTCAAGTATTTATTTCAATACAAATCCTTTCTTATTCAGCTTGCCATTGGACTTTTGGCGAGCAGTTTATTGAGTTTAATTTTTCCGTTTTTAACCCAGAGTATAGTCGACGTCGGGATTCAGAATCAGAATATTCATTTTATCTATTTAATACTTTTTGCAATGCTTTTTATTTTTGCAGGAAGAACAGGTTTAGAGCTAATTAGAAGCTGGATTTTACTGCATTTATCAACCAGGATCAATATTTCCTTAATTTCAGATTTCTTTATTAAATTAATGAATCTGCCTATTTCCTTTTTTGATGTCCGCATGACCGGAGATATTATGCAGCGAATTAATGACCACCGCCGTATCGAAAGAATACTCACCACATCATCTCTCAATGTGTTGTTTTCTGTAATTAATATGTTTGTAATGGGGGCAGTTTTAGCTTATTTCAATCTACAGATATTCTTAGTTTTCTTTTTAGGAAGCGTGCTTTATTTTGGATGGATAACGATATTTTTAAAAAGAAGGGAAGTTTTAGATTATAAACGTTTTGCAGAAGTTTCAAACGAGCAAAACAAAGTAATGGAGCTGATCAACGGTATGCAGGAAATAAAACTTCATAATGCCGAAAAACAAAAACGATGGGGCTGGGAATATGTGCAGGCAAGGCTTTTTAGAGTTTCAATAAAAAGTTTGGTTTTAGAGCAGACTCAGACTATTGGATCTTCGGTAATTAATGAATTAAAGAATATTTTAATTATATTTTTTTCGGCCAAATTGGTCATTGATGGCTCTATAACGTTAGGAATGATGCTTGCCATAAGTGCCATCGTAGGAAGTTTAAATGGTCCAATTACACAGCTTATAGAGTTCGTAAGAGAATTACAAGATGCTAAAATTTCTCTGGCAAGATTATCCGAAATTCATCAAAAAGAAGATGAGCTGCAACAGGAAGTCCATCAAAGCAATGATGTGCCGCGTGATGTCGATATTGAGATTAAAAATCTATCATACCGATATTTAGGTTCTGATATTCCAGTACTGGATGATTTAAGTTTAATAATTCCAGCCAATAAAGTAACAGCAGTTGTCGGCGTCAGCGGAAGCGGCAAAACCACCTTGATGAAACTGCTTCTTAAATTCTATGAACCTGAAAAAGGAGAAATTAGTATTGGAAGTGCACAGCTTAAAAACATATCGCAGAAAGCATGGAGATCAAATGTTGGAGCGGTAATGCAGGAAGGATATATCTTTAGCGACACAATTGCCAATAATATTGCTTTTGGAGTCGATAAAATTGATAAAGAAAGATTGATTTATGCGGCAGATGTGGCTAATATTAAAGAATATATAAGCGGTCTTCCTTTAGGATTTAACACCAAAATTGGTGCTGAAGGCTTAGGGATGAGCACAGGACAAAAACAACGTCTGCTTATTGCAAGAGCAGTTTATAAAAACCCGGAAATTCTATTTTTTGATGAAGCAACTTCTGCTTTAGATGCCAATAATGAGAAAGAAATTATGAGGAAACTCGATATTTTTTTCAAAAACAAGACAGTAGTTGTAATAGCGCACCGATTAAGCACTGTTATGAATGCAGATCAGATTGTGGTTTTAGACAAAGGAAAAATCATCGAGATCGGAAGTCATTCAACATTGGTAGAACAAAAAGGGAATTACTTTGAATTGGTTAGAAATCAACTGCAATTAGGAAATTAATTATGGCTGAAGATAAATTTGAATTACGAAGCGAAGAAGTTCAGGACATTCTGACCAAAGTACCGCACTGGATGATACGATGGGGAACGGTTCTCATCTTTGCTATTATTATAATGTTGTTTTTTGTTTCTTGGTTTGTAAAATATCCAGATGTTGTACGAGCCGAAATTGTAATTACAACCAATATTCCGCCAGAGAAAATTGTTTCCAAATCATCTGGACGCATTGAGGCTATTTTGGTAAAAAATAAGACGGAGATCAAAAAAAACAGTGTACTTGCCATTATAGAAAATACAGCCAATTACAAAGATGTTTTTCTGCTGAAAGATATTGTCGACAGCTATGATATTAATAACACGTCAAAGGCATTTCCTTTTGAATTATTGAGAAATAAACAATTAGGAGAAATAGAAAGTTCTTTTGCTGTTTTTCAAAAAGATTATCAGGCACAGGAATTAAACAAAGATCTGCATCCTTTTCAAGTCGAAAGACGAGCACAGCAGTCTGAAAAGATTCAAATATCAGAAAGATTAGAAATTTTGCAGCAGCAAAAAGGAATTAACGAAAGAGAATTAGAACTTCAAAAAAATGAAGTTGCCCGTTTCGAAACCTTATTCAATAAAGGAATTATTTCTGCTCAGGAAATGGAAATTAAAAAGCTGAGTTTCCTGCAGGCACAGAAGAATTATAGAAGTCTTCTCTCGTCGATTTCTCAACTGAGATCTTCACTAATTGATAATACAAAATCAAGCCAGAATTCACAAATAAACAGCACCAAAGAAGAAGTCAATCTTGGAAGAAGTGTTTCGCAGTCCTTTTATCAGTTGAAAAAAGTAATAAGAGACTGGGAATTGGCTTATGCCTTAAAATCATCTATCAGCGGGAAAGTTACTTTTTTACAGGTTTGGAATGAAAGTCAGACAATAAACGTTGGCGATAATGTTTTTTCTATAATTCCAGATGCTGAAAACAGTTTTGTTGGAAAAGTAAAAGCTCCAGCATTAAATTCTGGAAAAATAAAAGTGGGGCAGAAAGTCAATATTCGTCTGGCAAATTATCCAGACAGAGAATTTGGAGTTTTAAAAGGAGAAATAAAAAACATCTCGTTAGTGCCCGATAAAGATGGAAATCTGCTTCTGGATGTTGCACTTCCAAACGGCTTAAAAACTTCTTATAATAAGCAGATTATCTTTCAGCAGGAAATGAAAGGAAGTGCCGAAATAATAACAGAAGATTTAAGATTAATTGAAAGAATTTTATATCAATTTAAAAGTATATTTGAACAAGTTTAAAATTAACTCAAAACCCAAAAACAACCTAAAACCACTTTATTAAATGAGAAAAACACTACTTATTGCCTTTTTTTTATTATTCCAAATTTCGTTCTCAAAGCCAATGACCGAAACTCAAAAGCTTGCAGCCACTTGTAAAATCTGGGGCTTTTTGAAGTATTATCACCCGAATGTCGCAGACGGAAGCAAAAACTGGGATGATCAGCTTTTTAAAATTTTGCCAAAAGTAGAAGCAGCAAAAACAGATTTAGAGTTTTCAAATGTTATAGAAAACTGGATTAATTCTTTGGGTAAAGTAAAAGCTTATAAGGCTGAAATTTCAAATGAAGAAGTTGATTATTTTGACAAAAATTTTGATCTTTCATGGACGCAAAACACTTCATTGTTTTCAAAGAGTCTATGCGAAAAGCTCAAATTTATCGAGCAGAATAAAATTCAAGGAAAACAATATTATGTTGGAGAAGGAATTGAATTTAAGAATGAAGTAGAATACACTGAATTTAATGATAAAGACAAAAGCTTCAGGCTTTTGGCTTTGTTTCGTTTTTGGAATTATGTTGAATATTTCTTTCCATACAAATATCAGATGGATCAAAACTGGGATTTGACACTAATTGAATTTTTGCCAAGAACGATCAATCCTATTTCACAAAACGATTATTACTTCTCTCTAAAAGAATTTAGTGCCAAATTGAATGATAGTCATGCTTTGTTTGGAGCAAGAAAACTATTTGATGTTTTTGGTTGGAATTTTGTTCCTTACGATATAAAATTTATTGATAATAAAGCAATTGTTACTGGTTTTAAAAATGAATCCTTGTCCAAAATTAATGATGTAAGAATTGGTGATGTTATTACTAAAGTTAAAGGAAAAACAATTGAAGAACTTATAAAAGAGAATCAAAAATATGCTGAAGGTTCAAATTCTGCTGCAATATTAAACAATATAGAGTGGGCGATTTTTAATGATAGCACAGATAATGGTGAAATCGAATTTGTTAGAAATGGTAAAACAGCAATAAAGACAATTAATTGGTATCCTTATAAAGATCTAAAAATCAATCATGAAAATAAAAGTGAGAAATATAAATTTTTAGAAAACAATATAGGTTATGCTAATTTGGCTGTATTAACTCCCGATGATGTTCCCGCTATGATGGAACAATTTAAAAATTCTACGGCTATTATTTTTGATATTAGAAATTATCCTCAAGGAACTAATTTTGCAATCGCAGAATATTTAAACCCAGAACCAAAAAATTTTGTAAAATCGATTGATGCTGATTTAAGTTCGCCAGGACGTTATATTTGGAGAAAAGAAGATACACCATGTGGAAAAATTAATCCAGACTATTATAAAGGAAACGTTATTCTTTTAGTGAATGAAAAATCAAAAAGTCATTCAGAATTTACTGCTATGACTTTGAAAGTCGCTCCAAAAGTGACAGTAATTGGCAGTCAGACTGCGGGAACAGACGGCAGAAATTACAGATTTGAAATCATAAAAGGTCTGTGGGCTTCGTTTACAACTTATGGTGTTTTTTATCCTGATAAAAAAGAAGTGCAAAGGATAGGAATTGTTCCAGATATTGAAATAAAACCTACTATTTTGGGAATTCAGCAGGGTAGAGATGAGGTTTTGGAAAGAGCGGTCCTTTTTGCTAAAAATGGAAAATAATAAATATCTAATTCTTTGTCAAAGTTTCAAACTTTGACAAAGATTTTTTTTACATCTTTAAATAAAAATCTTTAGTCAATTCAATATATTCTGGAGTGTAAACGTGTCTGTCGATTTCGATAATTAATTCATCGATTTTAATTTCAGAAACTTCATTACGACTAAAAGCCAATAAACTGCGTTTAATTTCAGATTTTGGAGAGCCTTTTACTCTTGTGATTTTTAGGGGATAAAGTTCTGCTTCTTTTGCTAAAGCGATGAATTTTTCTTCTTCTTTGAAAGGAATAATTATCGCAAGGATTCCATTTTCTGAAAGCAATAAATCGGCAGCTTCTACAATTTCTTCAAAAGGCATTGCGTCTTGAAAACGAGCTAAATCTCGCTGTTCATTTTCTGTTTTGTAATCTTCAGCATAAAAAGGAGGATTCGAAACAATTAAGTCGTATTCGTCTTCCGGCTCTTCAATAAATTCATCTAAGCCGGCATGAAAACAAAATAAACGATCTCCCCAAGGAGAACTTTCAAAATTTTCAACTGCTTGTTCGTAAGCATCTTCGTCAATTTCAAGAGCATCGATTTGTTGTGCAGGAGTGCGCTGCGCCAGCATCAAAGCTATAATTCCTGTTCCTGCACCAATATCCAAAACACTAAACGGATTGTGGCTTATTGGAGCCCAAGAACCCAATAAAACACCATCTGTACCAACTTTCATTGCACAACGATCTTGCTTAATTATAAATTGCTTAAATGAAAACATAAGTAAAAAAATCCAATTTTTTTAAATTCCAAATTCCAATTCTGAAAAGGAAAAAATCAATAAAGAAATTCCAAATTCCAATTGCTAAAGGAAGTGAGTTTGTGTAATTTGAAATGCAAAAATAAGATTAAAATCTCAATTTATTATTTTGATGTTTTGGTAATTATTGCAGATAGAATTTTTCTTAATTCTTCTACTTCAAATAATAGAGAATCAGAAATTATTCTTTGCTCGGGATTTAATTCATGTAATAGACGCAGCCAGAACTTAGATTCTTTGGCTTCTTTTCGGGATATTTTAAGTCTAAATATTAGATCTTTATCGCCTAATTTTTCGTTCGCTTCTATGTAGTTCGCTCCAACAGAACCAGACGATCTTATTAGTTGTTTGCCATCTTCAATGTTGGATGTTGTTTTGGATAAACTTCTAATATATGTTCGACATTCTTTTGCAAACAAAAAAGTCCTCTCTTCTAAATCATAAGGTTTGTTCATAAAATAAAATAAATTTCAATTTTTAATCTCAATAGCTGGATTTCAAAAATAAGTATTTATTTTTTATAAGTTTTTTCTTTCAAAAAAATATTAAACAATAATTTTTGCAACAATTTATAATTTGGAATTTTCTTCCGTTTGGAATTTGAAATTTTAAAAAAATTGGAATTTAAATCTAAAGGTACATCTCCACAAGACCTTCTGGAAGATCCATGATTACTTTTTTGTTTTCGCGGTCAATCTTTACCAAGAAATGGTCGATCATTGGAACTAGGATTTCCACTTCACCATTTAAAACTTCAAAAAGCGGTTGAGCAGATGAATCATTAATAGAAGTTATTTTTCCGAAAACACCTAAACGTTTGTCTTCGATTTCAAAACCAATAACTTCGTGGAAATAGAATTTGTTACCTGTAAGTTTTGGTAACATGGTTAAAGGAAGATAAATTGCGTTGCCTACTAAAGCATCTGCTTCTTCCTCTGTATTTACATCTTCAAAACGAACTCTAAGAAAATCGTTTTTGTGTAAAGAACTTGTTTCAATAAAAAAAGGAACCAAGTGTTTGTTGTGTTCAACAAACACTGATTCCAGATTTTCGTATAACTCAGGTTCGTCCGTATCTAAATAGATTAGGACTTCACCTTTGAAACTAAATTTTTTAGCGATTTTACCTAAATAAAAACATTCTTCTTTACGCATTCTCGCTAAGTAAAATTATGCTTCAGTTGTTTCGTTATTCTCTTCAGCAGCAGGAGCTTCTTCAGTTGCAGCTTCAACTTCAGCAACTTCTTCTTCAACTGCAGGAGTTGCAGCAGCGATAGCATCAGCTTCAGCCTGAGCTGCAGCAGCTAAACGTTTAGCATTAACTTCTTTTTCAGCTTTTAAAGCTTTAGCTTTAACATCAGCTTGTGCTTTTGATAAACCATCTTTTTTAGCATCAACTTTTCCTGCTTTAGACTCTAACCAAGCCGCTAATTTAGCGTCAGCCTGCTCTTGAGTTAAAGCTCCTTTACGGATACCTCCATCAAGGTGGTGTTTCAATAAAGCACCTTTGTAAGAAAGGATTGCTCTAGCAGTATCAGTTGGTTGTGCACCATTGTGTAACCATTTAACTGCGCTGTCAAGGTTTAACTCAACAGTTGCTGGGTTTGTGTTTGGATTGTAAGTACCGATTTTCTCTAAGTATTTACCATCTCTTTTTGAGCGTGCATCTGCAGCTACAACCCAGTAAAAAGGTTTTCCTTTTTTACCGTGTCTTTGTAATCTAATTTTTACTGACATAATCTTGTGATTAAATTTTGAGGTACTCGACCTCTGTTAATTAAGGGCGCAAAGATATAATTTTTTTATAAATAATACGTTTCAAAAAGTATTAAATATCTTTAAGATATTTTTTTATCATTTTTTTGGCTTTTTTTAGTTTTATTTTGAAACATTAATTACTCTCAATGCGGTATTTTTGTGCCAAATTCATCCTCACATGAAAAAATACTTTTACTTTTTATCATTTTTGCTTTTATTCACATCCTGTGCTGACGAAATCAGATTCAATAATCCAGCTTTTCAAACCTTAAAGGATAACACCTTTTGGAGGGCTCAAATTTATAAAGCAGGAGCAGAAGCAAACGGTGTTTTTATTATTGAAGGTTCTTTAGGCTATGAAAAAATCAGTTTTCAGATTCCTTCACCAGCTCAAAAAACATATATTTTAGGTGTAGATGATGTTACAAAAGCATCATGCGAAAGTACTTTTTCTGGGCAGGAAACAGTATTTACTACAGGAGCAGGAAAAGGCAGCGGTCAAATTATAGTTACGGAATACAATACAGCTGAAAAGACTATTTCTGGAACATTTAAATTTACGGCAGTTAATGTTGACCCTGTGGCAGAAAAACAAGAAATGCATTTTACAGAAGGTGTTTTTCATAAAATCCCAGTTTCTTCTGAGTCTAATTTTACCACAGACTAAGTTCTACGCTGTATTTTCATTTTTAAATCAAAATAAAAACATAAATAAACTAATATATAGTAGATTACAAAATAATAAGACTACATTTGCTTATTATTATAAATAAATATCTATGAATATTTTTGTTGGAAGCCTTCCATTCAGTATTGAGGAAGCAGATTTAAGAGAGTCTTTTGAGGCTTATGGAACAGTTGACTCTGTTAAAATTATTACTGATAAATTTACTGGAAGAAGTAAAGGCTTTGGTTTTGTTGAAATGCCAAATGATAGCGAAGCTCAGAAAGCTATCGACGAATTGAATGGTGCTGTTGTTTCAGGACGTACAATCGTTGTAAACAAGTCTGAACCGAAACCAGAAGGCGAAAGAAGAAGTTTTAATAACAACCGTGGAGGTGATTCTCGTGGAAGTTATGGAAACAACCGTGGAGGAAATGACCGCGGAAACAGAGGAGGATATTAATATTTTTTTTCTACAATATAAAAGGGATCAACGCAAGTTGATCCCTTTTTTTGTTTAAAGTTTAAAGTTTCAAGTTCGAGCAACTTGGAACTTTAAACCTGAAACAAAAATTAACTAATTATACATTCGCAACTAACCAGTCACCAACTTCTTTAGTGCCGTATGCTTTGCCTCCATTAGCTAGATCTTCGGTAACTACTCCTGCTTCTAGAGCCTTGTTTACTGCATCTCTCATTGCTTTTCCTTCTTCCATCAATCCGAAGTTTTCGAACATCATGGCAGCAGATAAAATAGTAGCCATTGGGTTTGCTATGTTCAATCCTGTAGCTTGTGGGTAAGAACCGTGAATAGGTTCAAACAAAGACACTTCAGCTCCCATAGAAGCAGAAGGCATTAATCCCATTGAACCTGAAATTACAGAAGCTTCATCTGTTAAAATGTCTCCAAATAAGTTTTCGGTAATCAATACATCATAAGAGTTTGGCCATTGTACCAAACGCATAGCAACAGCATCAACAAATTCGTAGCTCACTTCAACCTCTGGATAATCTTTTTCCATTGCCTGAACTGTTTCTCTCCATAAACGTGAAGTTTCTAGAACGTTAGCTTTGTCAACGCAGCATAATTTTTTAGAACGTGTCATTGCTAATTCGAAACCTTTTTTAGCCAAACGCTGTACTTCAGCTCTTGTGTAAACACAATTGTCAAAAGCAGTATCGCCATTGTCTCTTCTTCCTTTTTCACCAAAGTAAATACCGCCAGTTAATTCTCTTAAGAAAACTAAGTCAGTTCCTTCAATTCTTTCTCTTTTTAATGGAGATTTATCTAATAACGAAGGGAATGTAAAAGTTGGTCTTACGTTTGCGAATAAACCTAATGCTTTACGCATTTTTAATAAACCTTGTTCTGGCCTTACAGGTGCAGAAGGATCGTTATCGTATTTAGGGTGGCCAATTGCTCCAAAAAGAACTGCATCAGCATTTTTACAAACTTCATGTGTTGCATCTGGATAAGGTTCGCCTACTGCATCAATTGCAGCTGCACCAGTTAAAGCTGGTTTCCAAGTGATTTCATGTCCGAATTTTTGAGCAATAGCATCAGATACTTTTACAGCTTCATTGATTACTTCAGGTCCGATTCCGTCTCCGGCTAAAAGGGCTATGTTTAATTTCATTCTATTTGTTATTTAAGATTCTAAGGTTCTGAGTTGCTAAGATTCTAAGTTTTTTATTCTTAGTAATTTAGTTTTTTTAAAAGGTCCTAAGGTTCCGAGTTGCTAAGATTCTAAGGTCAAAGAAAAATCTTAGAACCTCAGAACCTTAGTCTCTTAGCACCTTAGGCTATTACATTAAGCATTTTCTGCGTTGCAATAATCGCTGCAACAGTTTGATCAGAGTCTAATCCGCGGGTTTTGAATTCTTTTCCGTTGTTGACCCATGTGATAATGGTTTCGCACAACGCATCAGAACTACTTCCTGGCGGGATTCTTACTGCGTAATCAATTAGTTTTGGAAGTGTTAGTTTTTTGCTTTTATAGATTTTGGATAAAGCATTCATAAAAGCATCAAACTGACCGTCTCCCTGTGCATTTTCTTCGATGATTTCCTCACCAAATTTTAAACACAAAGTGGTTGACGGACGCATTCCTTTTGAGTGTACTAATATATAGGATTCGATTTTTATTTTTTCTTCGTAAGTATGACTGTCCAGAACATCTGAAATAATGTATGGAAGGTCTTCTTTAGTAACAGTTTCTTTTTTGTCGCCCAGTTCGATAATTCTTTGGGTAACCAATTTTAGATCTTCATTGTTTAGTTTTAAACCTAATTCCTGAAGATTCTTTTCGATATTGGCTTTTCCAGAAGTTTTTCCGAGAGCATATTTTCTTTTTCTTCCAAAACGCTCTGGAAGAAGATCATTAAAATATAAATTGTTTTTATTGTCTCCATCAGCGTGAATTCCAGCTGTCTGCGTAAAAACATTGTCACCTACAATTGGCTTATTGGCAGGGATTCTGTAACCTGTAAAAGTTTCCACTAATTTACTGACAGTATATAAAGACGTCTCCTTAATATTGATGCTTACTTCTGGCAGATAATCGTTTATAACAGCGACAGTACTTTCGAGAGGTGCATTTCCAGCGCGTTCTCCCATTCCGTTTACTGTTACGTGCAGTCCGTTTACTCCAGCTTTTATGGCTTCCATGACATTAGCGATACTTAAATCGTAATCGTTATGAGCGTGAAAATCAAAATGAATCTGCGGATATTTTGTTCTAATTTTCGAAATAAATTCAAAAGTCAAGGACGGAATTAAAACGCCTAAAGTATCTGGAAGTAAAATTCTTTTTACAGGCTGCGCTGCTAGAAAATCCAGGAATTGAAAAACATAATCAGGAGAATTTCGCATTCCGTTGCTCCAGTCTTCTAAATAAACATTCGTTTCAATATTGTTTTCTTTAGCTAAAGCGATGATCTGGGCGATTTCAGAAAAATGCTGTTCTGGTGTCTTTTTTAATTGATGTGTTAAGTGGTTCATTGAACCTTTGGTTAACAAATTCTGCACTTTGGCGCCGGCTTTTTTCATCCAATCAATTGAAACACCTCCGTCAACAAAAGAAAGTACTTCAATTCTGTCAATGTAACCGCGTTCTTCAGCCCATGAAGTAATACCTTTTACGGCTTGAAATTCTCCTTCGCTCACGCGTGCCGAAGCAATTTCGATTCTATCAATATTTAGTTCTTCCAGCAATAATTGCGCAATGGTTAGTTTTTCTGCAGCAGAAAAAGATACTCCTGAGGTCTGTTCACCATCACGAAGCGTCGTATCCATTATTTCAATTTTTCTTTTTTCCATATTGATGTTTCTAACGGGTGGAATATTTTTAATATCCCTGTTTTAATTTTGACGCTGATTTTACGGATTCGCTTTGCGAAGACGCTGATAAAACGGATTTTTTATATTGAATAGAATAAAATCCGTGTCAATCCGCGCTTTTGCGAAAGCAAATCAGTTTCATCCGCGTCTTATTATTCTAGAAAGACCCGACTGGTCTTTGAATCCTGTCGGGTCTAATATCCTGAATGAGATTTCTATTTAGTAAGGAAGTTTATCAGCAAAAGCTTTAATATCTTCTTTCATATCTTGTAAATAATCAATGTCATCAAAACCATTGATCATATTGTTCTTTTTGTAACCGTTGATAGCAAAAGATTCTTGCTGACCAGTTGCCAATAAGGTAATAGTTTGGTTTGGAAGATTAATTTCTAGTTCTGTTTTAGGATCAGCTTCAATAGCTTTGAAGATATTTTCCAAAAACTCTGGACTGATTTGTACTGGTAAAACTCCAATATTCAAACAGTTTCCTTTAAAGATATCTGCAAAGAAACTAGAAACTACAGCACGGAATCCGTAATCGTAAACTGCCCACGCAGCGTGCTCTCTAGAAGATCCTGAACCAAAGTTTTTTCCTCCAACAAGGATTTTTCCGCTGTAAGTTGAATCGTTTAAAACGAAATCAGCTTTTGGAGTATCGTCTCCGTTGTATCTCCAGTCTCTAAAAAGATTGTCTCCAAAACCTTCACGTTTTGTAGCTTTTAAGAAACGAGCTGGAATGATTTGATCTGTATCTACGTTCTCAATTGGCAGCGGCACTGCACTGCTGGTAAGTATATTAAATTTATCGTATGCCATTTTTGTTTTTGCTTTAGGCTGTTTTCTGCTTTAGGCTATAAGCTGTATGCTTTAAGCTTTTTGCACAGCGTTTATTTTTTATTTGCTTTAGGTTATAAGCTTTAAGCTTTTCTCTACAGCAATGTTTTTGTATTAGTTTTTCAGCTTAAAGCCTATTGCTTATAGCTTACAGCGGGAATTAAAATAATTCCCTTGGATCTGTTAGTTTTCCTGTAACCGCAGCTGCAGCAGCCATAATTGGACTTGCAAGAAGCGTTCTTGAACCAGGACCTTGACGGCCTTCAAAGTTTCTGTTTGAAGTACTTACGGCGTATTTTCCAGCAGGAACTTTATCATCGTTCATTGCTAAACAAGCAGAACAACCCGGCTGACGTAATACGAAACCAGCTTCAGTCAGGATATCTAAAATTCCTTCTTCTTTAATCTGCGCTTCAACAACGTGAGAACCTGGAACTAACCAAGCGGTAACATTATCTGCTTTTTTTCTTCCTTTTACAATTTCAGCGAAAGCTCTAAAATCTTCAATACGTCCGTTTGTACAACTTCCTAAGAAAACATAATCAATTGGTTTTCCAATCATCACATCATCTTCGTGGAAGCCCATGTAAGCCAAAGATTTTTTATACGTTTCCTCACCGCCTTCAACTTGGTTGGCATTCGGAATATGTTTTGTGATACCAATTCCCATTCCAGGGTTTGTACCATAAGTAATCATAGGTTCGATATCTTCCGCTTTGATGTTTAATTCGGCATCAAACACAGCATCAGCATCCGTTTTAAGAGTTTTCCAATATTCAACAGCTTTTGTCCAAGCTTCTCCTTTTGGAGCATATAATCTTCCTTCAAGAAAATCGAAAGTAGTTTGGTCCGGAGCAATCATTCCGCCGCGAGCACCCATCTCGATACTTAAGTTACAAACTGTCATACGGCCTTCCATAGTCATGTTTTCAAAAACATCACCAGCATATTCAACAAAATATCCTGTTCCTCCAGAAGTAGTTAATTGAGCGATAATATAAAGTGCAACGTCTTTTGGACCAACACCTTTGCTTAATTGACCATTTACGTTAATACGCATTTTCTTTGGTTTAGGCTGCATAATACATTGAGTAGAAAGCACCATTTCAACCTCAGAAGTTCCTATACCAAAAGCAATAGCTCCAAAAGCACCGTGAGTAGACGTATGCGAATCACCACATACAATAGTAGCACCTGGCAAAGTAATTCCGTTTTCAGGACCAACTACGTGTACAATTCCATTTTTTTGATGACCTAATCCCCAGTGAGAAATTCCGTATTCGATTGCATTGTCTTCAAGAGCTTTAAGCTGGTTTGCAGAAAGCGGATCCTGAACTGGTAAATGTTGGTTTATGGTTGGTGTATTGTGATCTGCGGTTGCAAAAGTACGTTCTGGATATAATACGTTTACGCCTCTTGATTTTAATCCTAAAAAAGCAACAGGACTCGTAACTTCATGAATGAAATGACGGTCAATAAAAAACACATCTGGTCCATCTTCAATTTTACGCACTACATGTGAATCCCATACTTTGTCAAATAATGTCTTACTCATTTTTTATTTTTTTTAATTGTAATTTCTATAACCACAGCAATCTCCTGTTCATTATAATAGCAAAACAAAAGTAAAAAAAGATAGAAAGGCGTCAATTTCAATATTTCATTATATACGATACCCAAACTAAATTACAAATTGCGAAAGCGCTTTTATGTATTAAAATTTGACAGAAAAATGATAAAGAAATTGATTTCGGTTTTCTTTTTCGGCTTTAATTTTCCTTGATTGTTTTTTGTTTTAATAGTTTGCAAATTTATCTTAAAATCACTATAAAATATAAGGTTTATTTTGAAAAAATGTAACAAATTGGGTAAAAATAGTAATAATTGTTAGTTTTGATTTCTTTTGCAAATGAGTACTTTTTTGAATTTTGTACGCTTTTAATGGAGTTTTTGGGTCGCTATTTAGACTCAATAAAACGTCTAAATACTACGACATCCAAGAAGTGTATTTTTATGAAATTTTATGAATTTTAAGAGAAAGACTGAGTAGTTAATAAGAATGTCTTTTTAAGAAATTATCCATTTTCTATCTCCAAAAAAAGCGTAAATTTGAATTCTCTCCATAATTTACAAAGCGATTTTTTACGTTCCATATAATCAGATGGTTATATTGGAAAAGTTTGGAATTTGGAATTTAATTTTTGCTATTTAAACGTATGTATTTAATATTCGATACCGAAACAACCGGATTACCAAAACGCTGGGATGCCCCAATAACCGATTCTGATAACTGGCCTCGCTGTATACAGATCGCTTGGCAGCTGCATGATGAAATGGGACAGCTTATCGAACATCAGGATTACTTGGTAAAACCTGAAGGATTTAATATTCCGTATGATGCCGAACGTATCCATGGGATTTCCACTGAATTGGCTGAAGCCGATGGAATCTCGCTGGCTGAAGTTTTGGAGAAATTCAATATTGCTTTAAGCAAAACCAAATTCATTGTTGGTCAGAATTTAGGGTTCGACGTTAATATTATGGGCGCTGAATTTCATAGAATGGGTGTAGATTCTCCTATGAGTACAATGCCGGTTTTAGATACCTGTACAGAAGTTACCGCTTCCTTATTGCAGCTTCCTGGAGGGCGTGGAGGAAGATTCAAACTGCCAACCTTAACAGAATTACACAGCTATCTTTTCAATCAGCCATTTGCGGAAGCGCACAACGCAACTGCCGACGTTGAGGCAACTACGCGTTGTTTCTTGGAATTGGTTAGAAGAGAAGTTTTTACAAAAGAAGAATTAGATGTTCCCAAGGAATATTTTAAAGAATTTCAAGATAGAAATCCGCAGGAATTTCCTTTAATTGGTTTAAAACACATCAACTTAAAAGCGGCTTCTGAAAAAGTTAGGGAGCAAATCAAAGCTTTACAAGTTGATGATACTCCAGCTGTAGTTTCAGAATCTGATAAGGCAGATTTTAAAGCAGCAAAATTTGCGCATTTACACAATCATACACAGTTTTCGGTTCTCCAGTCAACTATCGGAATTGGAAATATTGTTGCGGCTGCTGCCAAAAACGGAATGCCGGCCGTAGCTATGACCGATACTGGAAACATGATGGGAGCTTTTCACTTTGTAAGCGCCGTTATGAACCACAACAAAGCAGCATCTGGAAAAAATAAAGCTTTGGTCGAAGCTGGTGAAGAACCAACTGAGACTGAGGTAAAACCAATCGTTGGCTGTGAATTTAATATTTGTGAAAATCATTTAGATAAAAGCAAGAAAGACAATGGTTATCAGGTAGTTTTACTGGCGAAAAATAAATCTGGTTATCATAATTTGGCCAAAATGGCTTCGATTGCCTATACCGAAGGATTTTATTATGTCCCGAGAATTGACCGCAAAATTGTGGAACAATACAAAGGAGATATCATGGTTTTGTCTGGGAATTTATACGGAGAGATTCCGAGTAAAATCTTGAACATTGGTGAAAACCAAGCCGAAGAAGCTTTGATTTGGTGGAAAGAACAATTTGGCGAAGATTTCTATTTAGAAGTAATGCGCCACAATCAGGAAGATGAAAATCGTGTCAACAAAACCCTGATTGAGTTTTCGCAAAAACATAGTGTCAAATTAATTGCCACAAATAATACGTATTATTTAAAGAAAGAAGATGCCAATGCGCACGATATTTTGCTTTGTGTAAAAGATGGTGAAAAGCAGGCAACACCAATTGGACGTGGGCGCGGCTATCGCTACGGACTTCCAAATCAGGAATATTATTTCAAGTCGGAAGAAGAGATGAAAAAACTCTTTGCCGATCTGCCAGAAGCGATTATCAATATACAGGAGATTATAGATAAGGTTGAAGGATACTCATTATATCGTGATGTATTGCTTCCAAAGTTTGACATTCCTGAAGAATTTTATGTTGCCGAAGATGAAGCAGATGGCGGTGTAAGAGGGGAGAATAAATACTTGAGACACCTTACTATGGAAGGTGCCAAAAGAAGATATGGCGAAATTACAGAATCGATTCAGGAACGTTTGGATTTTGAATTGTTAACGATTTCGAATTCTGGATATCCAGGTTACTTTTTGATCGTACAGGATTTCATCGCCGAGGCCAGAAAAATGGACGTATCGGTAGGTCCTGGGCGTGGTTCTGCAGCAGGTTCTGCGGTTGCTTACTGCCTCGGAATTACCAATATTGACCCAATTAAATACGATTTACTTTTTGAGCGTTTCCTTAATCCTGACCGTGTATCGATGCCCGATATTGATATCGACTTTGATGACGAGGGTCGTGGACGTGTAATGGATTATGTAATCAATAAATACGGACAAAAACAGGTGGCGCAGATTATTACTTATGGTAAAATGGCTACCAAATCGGCAATTCGTGATACCGCTCGTGTACTGGATTTACCGTTGTTTGAAGCCGATAGAATTGCCAAATTAATTCCAGGAATGATGCCGTCTAAATGGAATTTGGCGCGTTTTATTTCTGAAAGTGAAGAAGAGGTAAAAAAAGCACTTCGTTCTGACGAATTTGATAATGTAAAAGAATTAATCGCGATTGCCAATGAAGATGATTTGGCAGGAGAGACGATTCAGCAGGCAAAAATCTTGGAAGGATCGATGCGTAATACTGGAATTCACGCCTGCGGGGTAATCATTACACCGTCGGATATTACGAATTATGTTCCCGTTACAACCGCAAAAGATTCTGATTTATATGTAACTCAGTTTGATAACTCGGTTGCAGAAAGTGCCGGACTGCTGAAAATGGACTTCTTGGGTCTAAAGACCCTTACGCTGATAAAAGATACCGTTAAACTGGTAAAATATAGAACAGGAATTGATTTAGATCCTGACACTTTTCCTATTGATGATGAGGAAACATATGCGCTTTTCCAAAGAGGTGAAACGGTTGGTATTTTCCAATACGAGTCACCTGGAATGCAGAAATACATGAAAGATCTGAAGCCAACGGTTTTTGGAGATTTAATTGCGATGAATGCACTTTATCGTCCAGGACCTTTGGAGTATATTCCGTCTTTCGTTCGAAGAAAAAATGGTGACGAGGAAATCAAATACGATTTAGATGCCTGTGCCGAATATTTGTCTGAAACCTATGGAATTACGGTTTACCAAGAGCAGGTAATGCTTTTGTCTCAGTCTTTGGCAGGATTTACAAAGGGTGAGGCCGACGTTTTGCGTAAAGCGATGGGTAAGAAACAAAAAGACGTACTAGATAAAATGAAACCTAAGTTTGTCGAACAAGCTGCTGCAAAAGGTCACGATGCCAAAATTCTAGAGAAAATCTGGAAAGACTGGGAAGCGTTTGCGAGTTACGCCTTCAACAAATCTCACTCGACTTGTTATGCTTGGATTGCGTATCAAACAGCTTATTTGAAAGCGCATTATCCTGCAGAATATATGGCAGCGGTACTTTCGAATAACATGAATGATATTAAACAAGTATCATTTTTCATGGAAGAATGTAAACGTATGGGATTACAGGTTTTGGGTCCTTGCGTAAATGAATCGTATTATAAATTTACGGTAAATGATGAATATGCAGTTCGTTTCGGAATGGGAGCGATTAAAGGTGTGGGTTCTGGAGCCGTTGAAACTATTGTAGCCAACAGAAAAGATGGAAGATATAAATCGATTTTTGATTTGGCGAAGCGAATAGATTTGCGTGCTGCCAATAAAAAAGCGATTGAAAATTTAGCGCTTGCCGGTGGTTTTGATTCATTTGAAGGAACAACCAGAGCACAGTATTTTCATGACGATGGTGACGGAATTACTTTTTATGAAAAAGCGATGCGTTACGGATCGAAATTTCAGGAAAATGAAAATTCCTCTCAGGTAAGTTTATTTGGAGAAACCAGCGAAGTGCAAATTGCAGAGCCAGTTGTGCCGCCGTGCGAAGACTGGAGTACAATGGAAAAACTGGCCAAGGAAAAAGAAGTTGTCGGAATTTATATTTCTGGACATCCTTTGGACGATTTTAGATTTGAGATGAAATACTTCTGTAACGCCCGATTAGAAGCATTAAAAAGTATGAATGAATATGTGGGTAAAAATCTAAACTTCGCTGGAATCATTAATAACGTACAGCATCGTGTCGCTAAAAATGGAAAAGGCTGGGCGGTATTTAATTTGGAAGGATATGATGAGAGTTATGAGTTTAAGATTTTTGGTGAAGAATATTTAAAATTCCGTCATTTCCTGATTCAGAATAATTTTGCTTACCTAAAGATATTAATAAAAGACGGCTGGGTAAATCATGACACAGGCAAAAAATCAGATCCACGAATGCAGTTTGTAGAGGTTCGACAACTGCAGGATATTCTAGAAGCTTTTGCTAAGAAATTAATTGTCCTATTAAATATTAAAGATATTCAGTCTGAATTTATTCATAAACTAAGTCATTTATTTAATGAAAATAAAGGAGATAACTCTGTGACTTTTGAAATCATGGAGTTAGAAAAGATCAAACGATTAGTTGAGGTAGAGACTCCAACTGATTTTGAACCCGATGATGCAGTTTTTGAAGATGAAAATGAAAGTGACGATGAAGTACTTGAAAGTACAAAAGTGCAAGAAGTAAATGAGGTAGAAGAAATAAAAGTTGTAACCAAATTAACCATGCCGAGCCGTCGTTTGAAGGTAAGAATTTCGACTGAATTGTTACAGGAATTGGAGAAAATGCAGATCAATTTTAAATTGAACTAAAAATTTAACAGTTAAAATTTAGACAGATGTCAATTTTTTTAGTTAAAAATATGCATGCATAATAGTTTTTTAGTAATATTGCCCGAAATTACAACGTTTTCGTTCCAAGTCTAACTTTACAAATTATAAGAATATGTTAAAATACTCTAAGTTTGTAGTAATCAAATAAATCAGAATTATGAAAAAGAACCTATTTTTATTAGGATTATTAGTTTGCTCTATGGCCACAATGGCGCAAACCGAAAAAGCAGATAAACCAGAAAGCTGGTATTTTAAACTAGGTGGATCTTATTTTATTCAAACTGCAGCTACAGAGTTTCCAATTGTAAATGGTGCATTGCCTAATACAGATGTTTATGCAGCAGATGGTACAACTTTACTTTCAAGAGAAACAAATCACGGCTCATTTGGAGAAGGATTTCGTACAGGTTTAACTGCGGGATATCGTTTTTCACCTCGTTTAGGAGTGGAAATGGGATTTAATTATTTCAGTAGTGCTAGTAAAACTATGGTTGAAACCACTAATAGATTAGTTGGTGCTGGACCTACTTTTGCTACTGGAAAAGCAGTAGGAAAAATTAGAGCTTTTGATGTTGCTCCAGCTCTTGTATTGTTTTTAGGAGAATCTAACGGATTTGAACCTTATACTAAAGTAGGAGTTATTGTACCTGTACACGGAGATTTAACAATAGAAACTAATAGAACTTACACTAATCCTGCGGGAGTTGTAAACAGTTATGCAAAAGATGTTGTTAAACCAAACCCAACAGTTGGATTTATGGCTGCTTTAGGTACATCTTATAAATTAGGTACTCATATTTCTATTTTTGCTGAATTAGAATACCGTAATTTTACTGTACATGGAAAATCAAAAGAAACAGAGGTTTACACTGAAAATGGAGTAGATAGATTAGATACACCAACTTCTTTTCGTCCAGATGCATCATATTCAGCTAAGCACACGAAATATGTAGATCAAATTAATAGTACTTCAAATAGTAAAGTAACAAATGCAGCTGGTTTTGATAATACAAGAGCAACTGACGATATTAGTTCTTTTGTTGGAATTTCTGGTTTAGGACTTACTTTTGGTTTAAAATACAGCCTATAATATTATAGCTTTTATAGTTTACAAAAAGAGGATATTCGAAGAATATCCTCTTTTTGTTTTCTAGAATTTTCTTCTATTTATTTTCGTCAGATTTGTCAGGCTGAGCGGAGTCGAAGCCCTCCAAAGAGATTCTACAAAGATTCTCTTCGACTTCGCTCAGCGTGACAAATTATGATTTTGTATTTCTAAACTCTTTCAAAACTTCATCAATAACCCAAGTTGTTCTCGCGCCAGAAGTTCCTTTAGATGGAGAAATTCCATTACCCAAAAGATCAGCAATAACAGTTTCAATAAAAGGCTGTTGAATATGTAATGGATTTTCTATCGTAATACTTTCTTTTTCTCCATCTGCATATTGAATATGTAAAGGATCGTTGCCAAAAGTTGAGAAAGAGATTTTGCCTTTATCACCAACAATTTCGGTATTATCATAACGTTCAAAGCTGGCAAAATTCCATAGACCAGATCCGTGAATTCCGTTTTCGAATAAAAACGACATCGAAACTGAATCTTCAGCAGGATAAGCTTGTAATTGAGAAGTAGCATGACCGCGAACAGACTTTATCGGACCTAGAACGAAATCTAGAAAATCTAGAGTATGACAGGCAAGATCAACAAAAATCCCACCTCCGGAAATATGAGGCAGAACGGTCCACGGAAGATTGATTTCATCATCATAACGTTGTTCAAAAGGATGGTATAAAACACAGTTTACATGTCTTATTGTTCCTAATTTTCCTTGGTCGATGATTTCTTTTATTTTTAAGAAACGTGGTAAAGCTCTTCTGTAATAAGCAACAAACAACGGAACATTATGTTCTTTGCAAACGCTGATCATTTCATTACATTCTTCAAAAGTCAGCGCCATAGGTTTCTCAACATAAACTGGTTTTCCAGCTTTGGCACATAAAATAGTATATTCTTTATGAGATGATGGAGGAGTGGCAATATAAACCGCATCAACTTCTGGATCATTAATTAAATCTGCGGCATTCGAATACCATTTCGGAACATTATGGCGTTTTGCATAATCTTCAGCAAGTGCAGCATCTCTTCGCATAACAGCAACTAAAGCTGAATTTGGCGCTTTCTGAAAAGCGGGTCCGCTTTTTACTTCAGTTACATTTCCACAACCTATAATTCCCCATTTTATAATTTTCATCGTTTGGTTTTTTAGTTTCTCAAATTTAAAAAAGGTTTGCCACGAATTACACGAATTGCCGCGAATTTATTTTTTGAATTTTTGCCGCAGATTAAAGGATTTTTACAGATTAAATTAAAAGCACGTAAATAAATCATTTTAATCCTTTTAATCTGTGGCAAAACAAAAAGCCACAAATTCACAAAATTAATTTGTGAATTCGTGGCTTAAAAAAAATCAGTTTAAAGTTTTACTTTTTCGGTAAAGCTTTAAAGCCCATATTATAAAGTGTGAAAGCTTGAATATCTACATTTTCTTGAATAGAAGCCGCAACAGATTTTCCTGCTCCGTGTCCTGCTTTAACATCAATTCTAATTAAAACCGGATTTTCTCCTGTCTGCTTTTCCTGTAATTCAGAAGCAAATTTAAAACTATGCGCAGGAACTACACGATCATCATGATCTCCTGTTGTTACCATTGTTGCAGGATAATGTGTTCCTTTCTTAACGTTATGAACTGGAGAATAACCTTTTAAATATTCGAACATTTCTTTGTTGTCCTGAGCAGTTCCGTAATCAAAAGCCCATCCCGCACCTGCTGTGAAAGCATTGTAACGAAGCATATCCATAACTCCAACCGCTGGTAAAGCCACTTTCATTAAATCAGGACGCTGTGTCATTGTTGCTCCAACTAATAAACCTCCGTTAGATCCTCCGCGAATAGCCAAATAATCTGATGAAGTATATTTTTGAGCGATTAAATATTCTGCAGCAGCTATAAAATCGTCAAACACATTTTGTTTTTGCAATTTTGTTCCTGCATTATGCCATTTTTTTCCGTACTCGCCGCCACCTCTTAAATTGGCAACAGCATAAACACCTCCGTTTTCCATCCAAACTGCATTTGCAATACTGAAACTTGGTGTTAAACTAATATTGAATCCGCCGTAACCGTAAAGAATAGTTGGATTTTTACCATCTAATTTTGTTCCTTTTTTATAAGTAATAATCATTGGAACTTTTGTACCGTCTTTTGAAGTGTAGAAAACCTGTTTAGACTCGTAATCTTCGCTTTTGAAATCGACTTTTGGTTTTTGATAAATTTCAGACTTTCCAGATTTTGGTTCAAAAGAGTAAATGCTTCCTGGAGTTGTGTAATTTGTAAAGCTGTAATATAATATCTTTTCTTCCTTTTTACCTCCAAATCCGCCTGCAGATCCAACAGCAGGAAGTTTGATTTCACGAACTAATTTTCCGTTGTAATCATATTGCTGTACAAAAGAAACAGCATCTTTCGTATAATTAGCGAAAAAGTATCCAGCTCCAGTTGAGGGAGATAAAACATTTTCGGTTTCTTTGATAAAATCTTTCCAATTTTCAACCTTCGGATTTGCAGCGTCTACAGTAACTACGCGTACGTTTGGTGCATTTAAGTCGGTTTCTATAAATAACTTACTGCCTTCGTTTTCAATAATTGAATTTGAACTATTAAAATTGTCTATAATTGTTACAATTGGACTATTTGGTTTAGTCAAATCCTTAATATACAATTCGTTTCCGTAGGTAGAATTCGCAGCGGTAATAATTAAATAACGATCATCTTCTGTAACATAACCACCAACGTATCTTCTTTTTAAGTCTCCGCCAAAAATTACTTTATCGTCTTTTTGAGAAGTCCCAAGTTTATGAAAATACAATTTGTGCTGATCTGTTTTTGCAGATAATTCGCTTCCTTTTGGTTTGTCGTAACTAGAATAATAGAAACCTTCATTTCCGTGCCATGAAACACCGCTGAATTTTATGTCTACCAAAGTATCTTCGAGCACTTTCTTAGAAAGAGCATCGATAATGATTACTTTTCTCCAGTCGCTTCCGCCTTCTGAAATAGAATATGCCCCTATATTTCCGTTTTTTGAAAAATTTAAACCGCCAAGAGAAGTTGTTCCGTCTTTAGAAAAAGTATTTGGATCTAAGAATACTTCATCTTTTCCATCTTTACCTTTTCTGTATATAACAGATTGATTTTGTAAACCGTTATTTTTAGAATAATAGGTAAACTTTCCTTCTGTAAAAGGAGCGCCTATTTTTTCATAATTCCACAGTTTTTCCATTCTTTTTTTAAGTTCTTCACGAAACGGAATTTTATCTAGATAACCATAGGTTACTTCATTTTCAGCTTTTACCCATGCTCCAGTTTCAGCAGATTTGTCGTCTTCAAGCCAGCGGTACGGATCGCTTACTTTGGTATCAAAATATACATCGACAGTCTCTCCTTTTTTAGTTTCAGGATATTTAATCTTAGTTTGTGCAAATGAAATTCCTGCAGTTGTGATTGCCATTAATAAAAAAGTTTTTTTCATAGTTAGTTTTTATCTGTTGTAACAAAAATAGCACTTTTTGTTGTGAAAATTGAATGAAAAAATTAAATCATATAAGACATATAAGTTCACTTAAACGCTTTGCTTAATTTTACTTATATGACTTATATGGTTTAAAAATGTTACAGATTAAAATTAACTCCCAAAACGATATTTCTTCCAATATTTGGAATACCGTCTGTTTTTAATCTGGAAAGGTGTGCAATATATTTTTTATCAAATAAATTGTTTCCGTTTAAATTGATGTCAAATGCTGTTTTTCCTAGTTTGACAGTTCCTCCAAAACCTAAATTTACTAAAGTGTAACCTTTAGAAGCAGTTTCAAATCCGCTTACATTATCTTGGCTGAAAGTAGAAGAAACATTTAATGAAGCAAAACCTTCGCTTAACCAATCTTTGATGTTAAATTCAGTTCTAAGCGTGTTGTTCCAGTTGTTTGCAGGAATCAAAGGCAGATAATCATCATTATCTTTTTTACCTGTTACAGTTTCAAAACTTGTTTCAAAATGTAACCAATCTAAAGGATGCGGATGAAAGTGTAAACCAACTTCTCCTCCATACAATTTTGCATTATCCTGAACGTAAGCAAAAACATCATTATCATCTAAAACGTCTCCAGTCGGCGATGTATAAATGTAATTGTTTACATGATTGTAAAATCCGTTAACGAAGAATTCAAAATGTGTGTTTTTGTATTCTAAGTTCAAATCAGTCTGAACGTTTTGTTCTGTTTTTAGATTTGCATTTCCAATTTCATAACGGTTTGTACCTTCGTGAACTCCGTTTGAAGTTAATTCTGCTAAGTTTGGCGCTCTAAATCCAGTTGCCACATTTAGACGAAGCGTTAATGGTTCTGCTAACTTTGTTTTATATCCTAAAGAGGCATTAAAACTGTCAAACGATTTATCTAACGCTTGAAAATAGCCTTCTTCGCCTTCCGTTCCATGAGCAATCGAAGTGATATTTCTGTTGTCAAAACGCAGACCAGCTTGAATAACACTGCTGTCCCATTCGTAATTCGCAGTTCCAAAAACTCCAAAATCATTCGTTGTTGCATCTGGAATTAAATATTCTTCACCAGAATTTTTATTGGTTTGATGCATTCCCTGAACTCCAAAAATAGTTTCGATTTTTCCGAATTTCGGTAAATGATATTTCGCATTATAATTGAAAGTATTCAATTTCATGTGAAGAGAAGCTTCGTTGCTGTCCTCAAATTCGCTTCTATCATTGGCGATATAACCTAAATCAACGTCTAATTTTGAGTTTTCAAAAAAGATAACATTATTCAAACTCAATAAATGATTAAAAATTCCTTGTCTCGGAAATTGAGTGTCTTTACTTGAAGACTGTTCAGCAATTCCATCTTCCGGAATTCCGATGTCCAATTTGTTGTAGTTGTATCTTAAAACACTAGAGAAAGTAGAGTTGCTATATCCAATTCCAGTTTTAAAATCAGTTTCATTGTAACGTGAATTGGTTACACGGTCGCCGTCGGCTATTTTGTAATCAGAATGTGTGTTGTAACTTCCACGAGCCAGAAATTTCCAATTATCTGTCGAAGTTTTTAATCCGATAGAAGAATTACTTCCCTGCGTATTGGTGAAATACTTTTGACTGAAATTAGCTTTAAAATCTCCAGCATCAGCGAATTTTTCTGGATTAAAGTATAAAACTCCTCCTAAAGCATCAGAACCATATAATAAAGAAGCTGGCCCTTTTATGACTTCAACACTTTCAATTCCAGCATCATTTAAACCTAAACCATGTTCGTCTCCAAACTGCTGATTTTCGATACGAACACCTTGAGAATACACTAAAACACGATTACCGCTAAGTCCGCGAATTACTGGTTTTCCGATAGATGTTCCAGTTGAAATCTGAGAAACTCCAGGAATTGTTGCCAAACCTTCAATTAAAGTTGAGGTTCCTTTTTGCTGTAATGTTTTGATGCTTTCGTGCTCAATTTTCATTACGTTTTGCGATTGTAACTTATTAAAAGGCGTAGAAACAACCACTTCATCCATTTCTAAAATAGATTCTAAAAGAACAACATCCAGCGTGTTTTCTTTTACTAATTTAACAATGGTTTGATTTTGATTGGCATATCCAACATAAGAAAAAGCAATACGAAGAGTTCCATTTGGAAGATTTTTTAATTCGTATTTTCCGTTCTCATCAGTTGTTGTTCCTTTATGTAATTCGGGAGCGTAAACTGAAACTCCAGGCAATGGCTGATTTTGAGCATCGGTTACAATACCTGAAACCGAATTTTGAGCAGTAAGAATGCCCGAGAACCCCAATAAAAGGGCAATTATTAATTTTTTCATTGAAAATGATACTATAGTTAATTGATTTTTTCTTCGAATGAAAACCAAACGAACAGTAAAGCATTCTGATCCTAATTCATAAATTAGGATGAGGAAACTCAATGTTGACTGAATTTACATTAAAAAGAATGTGAATTGGTAAATCTTAAGAAACTATAGCTATAGGCGGCCCGCGTAATAAATAAGCGTTTTTGGGAATAGAAAAAATCTTTTCTGACAGCGGAAAGAAATAAGGAATATCGCTGTTGAAATAATAAAACTGAAAAGAGAAACTCTGCGGAACAATAAATGACTCAAAAGCAAAATTACAAACAAAACAAACTTCATAATCATGATGCTGATGCGTTATTTCGCCATTAGGATCATTGTATTTATGATGACACTGTTTCTCTGAAAGCTGTTTTGCAATATGCTCGTAACTGTGTATCGACTGAAACAATATTGAGAACAATATTGTTACAGCAAAAGATAAACTTAATATGAGCTGCTTTTTCTTCATTTCCTGCAAAGGTATAAAAGATAAAAACAAAATTGATTTATTTTTTACCAGTATCTTGGGTTTTATTGAAAAATACGCAGCGATTAATTTTATTCTCCAGCAAAAACAGAATATTTATAATTCTTATTACTGCTGCAAAAAGCATTATGTTATATTTGTATATGAAATAAATAAGCGCAGATAAGCGTTTATTCTAATAAACATTTTAAAACCAATCCCGAATATGCGAATTATTTTCAGCTGCTTATTTTTAATTACTTTTTTTAGCTCTTTGGCACAGGAAGAAGTTAAGCCTGAAATAAAACCAATTGTAAAAATAGATTCTTTGTATCGAGAGGATCAATTTTTCTTTTCGATGACTTATAATATGTTTACTGATATTCCCACGCAGTTCAAACAGAATAAATTTTCTTTAGGACTTTCAGCAGGTTTTTTGCGGGATATGCCTTTAAATAAAAAAAGAACGGTGGCAATTGCTACCGGTTTAGGACTGAGTTACCAAAATTATTATCAGAATCTAAACATTTCTCGCGATGGTGCTGGAGCAATAATTTATGGCGTAAACAGTTACAGTGAATTTGTATCTAATCGTTACAGACAATATTCTGTAGACCTTCCAATAGAATTTAGATGGCGTAATTCGACTTTTGACAGTACTAGGTTCTGGCGTATTTATGGTGGTGTAAAATTGAGTTACGTTTTTTCCAATTCATCAATTCTAGACGATGGTGAAACTACTTATAAAATCAATAATAATTCAGATATCAATAAGTTTCAATACGGACCATATCTTGCAGCGGGATACAATACTTGGAATATTTATATCTATTACGGTTTAAATCCTTTGTTTAATTCCGCTACCACAATTTCTGGCGAAAAAATTAATTTGAAAACCTTAAATGCTGGGTTGATCTTTTATATTTTATAACCATAAATATAGAAATAAAAGCTGCGGCATTATTCCAACAAACAATCCAATTAATATTTCTCGAGACGTATGTGCATTCATTTCTAAACGGGATGACGCAACGATTCCCGATAATAAAATAAGCAGTGCAGGCCAATATGGGTTATGCAGCTGAAAGTGAATATTTAGGCCGACTACAAAAATGGTAAAACCACAAATGGCCACCATATGCAGACTTGCTTTAATTTTAAAAAGCGTAAATAATAAAGCCAGAATTGTGCTAAACAATGCTCCCAGAAAAAAGAAATGAAGTTCTGGATATCTTGTAATAACAATACTTCGTTTTACAAGTAAAATATACAAAAAGCACTGTAAAATTAAAGGAATGGTACGTTCTGAAGTCTGGCTCAGCATAACCGATTTTACATGTCCTGTTGATCGCAGCAGTAAATAAAACAACACTGGCACAACGACATTGATTACAAGGATCTGAATTAAAACAAAATATTTTTCCTGCGTGCTAAAAAGGTCTCCTTTGTAAAATAAATAAAACAAAGTGGCGTAAAGCGATATAAAAATCGGGTGTAGTATATAGGAGAATATGGGAAGTAACTTTTTCAAAATGCTCAAATTTGTGGTACAAAACAAATATACAGAAATATAAATAAGGAAGCTAAACGGCTTTATTTTTTAAGAAAATCACAACTCTTTTCTACCTTTAATGTCTTAATTTTGAAAAAAAGATATTTCTAAATGAGTATAAATTTAAAAAGCGTAGTCTCAGTTCTTAATGCCAAATGGGCTGACTCAAGTGATGCCGTTTTTATCGATCATATTTCGATCGACAGCCGTTCGCTGCAAAACGGATCGCAAACATTATTTTTCGCTTTGTCAGGAGTTAATAATGATGCTCATTTGTTTATTCCCGATTTAATCGAAAAAGGAGTTCAGAATTTTGTTGTGCAGCATATTCCAGAAAATTATTCTGGAAAAGCCAATTTTTTGGTTGTTGAAAACGCGCTCCATGCACTGCAGGAATTTGCAGGATATTATAGAAATCTTTTTCATTTTCCAGTTATTGGGTTAACGGGAAGTAACGGAAAAACCATAGTTAAAGAATGGCTTAATTTTTTATTAAGTCCCGAATATAATATTATAAGAAGTCCAAAAAGTTACAATTCGCAGGTTGGCGTGCCGCTTTCGGTAATTGCTATTAACGAAAAACATAACTTAGGAATTTTTGAAGCTGGAATTTCGACGGTTAACGAAATGGTTAATCTCGAAAAAATCATTAAACCTACAATTGGCGTTTTAACAAATATTGGAAGTGCGCACGATGAAGGTTTTTTAAATTTAGTGCAGAAGATTGATGAAAAACTGCTTTTATTTAAGGATTCTCCAGTCATTATTTACCAAAAAAATGAAGTTGTAGATTCTTGTCTGACTCAATTTGCAGCAGAATATATGATTCATCCTCGAAAACTTTTTTCATGGAGCTTTAACGATAAAAGTGCTGATGTTTTTATTCTGAAAAAAGAAAGTAAAAACGACCACACCCATATTCAATACCAATATCAAAATGAAATTTTTGATTTAGAAATTCCGTTCAGCGATTCGGCTTCTATTGAAAATGCTGTTTCTTGTCTGTTGGTTTTGTTGCATTTTAATTATAATCAGGCAATGATTCAGAGTCGAATTCAGATGCTTTATCCAGTTGAAATGAGGCTTGAAGTCAAAAACGGAATTAACAACTGCAGTATAATAGATGATAGTTACAGCTCCGATTTTCAATCGCTTAAAATCGCTTTAGACTTCTTAGAAAGTCAAAAAAAGAATGCTTCAAAGACGGTTATTTTATCGGATATTTTTCAAAGCGGTTTTTCAAACGACGAATTGTATTCAAAAGTTGCCGACTTAATTGCGTCGAACAAAATTAACCGAGTAATTGGAATTGGAGAAACCATTAGTGATTTTGCCTCAAAATTCTCAAATATTACTATTTTTCAAACTAAAAATGATTTTATAGAGGCCATTGAAAGTTTGAATTTTGCTAATGAAACAATTTTGGTTAAAGGAGCAAGATCGTTTCATTTTGAAGAAATTGTTTCGCTTCTCGAAGAGAAAACACACGAAACGGTTCTTGAAATTAATCTAGATGCGATAAGCCACAACTTTAATTATTACAAATCAAAACTGGCTCCAAATGTCAAAATGATGGTAATGGTTAAGGCTTTTGGTTACGGAAACGGAGGTTTGGAAATTGCCAAATTATTAGAACATCATAAAGTAGATTATTTAGGTGTGGCTTTCGCCGATGAAGGAATATTACTTAAAAATGGCGGTATAAAGCTGCCTATTATGGTTTTAAATCCAGAATCGACAAGTTTTCCTTCGATAATACAATACCAGCTGGAACCTGAAATATATAGTATTAAAGGACTAAATGCATTTTTGAAAATAGCGAGAGAAAAGAATCTGAAAGACTTTCCAATCCATGTAAAAATTGACACTGGAATGCATCGTTTAGGTTTTGAAGAAAATACAATCGATGAATTGATTACTGCTTTAAAAGGAAATTCAACCGTTCGTGTTCAAAGTATTCTATCACATTTGGCAACAAGCGATGATCCAAAACATTATGATTTTGTAAATCAGCAGATTTATTTATTTGAGAAATTGTCTGCCAAATTAATAAGCGAATTAAACATCAACCCAATTCGTCATATTTTAAATACGTCTGGAATTAGTAATTTCCCGAATGCCCAATATAATATGGTGCGCTTAGGAATTGGTTTGTATGGAGTTTCAAACGATCCATCAGAACAAAAATATTTAGAGAATGTTGGGACTTTGAAATCGATAATTTCTCAAGTCCGAACCATTCCAGCCGGAGACAGCGTGGGTTACGGACGTCGTTTTATGGCTGAAAAAGAAACCAAAATTGCGACAATCCCAATTGGTTATGCAGACGGAATTGCAAGGTTATGGGGAAATGAAGTTGGTTTTGTAACCATCAAAAATCAAAAAGCCAAAATCGTTGGAAGCGTTTGTATGGATATGTTAATGGTAAACGTAACCAATATAGATTGTAAAGAAGGCGATTCGGTAATTATTTTTGGAGAAAGTCCAACTGTTATCGAAATGGCTGCAGCCTTAAAAACAATTCCATACGAGATAATGACGAGTATTTCGCAACGTGTTAAGAGGGTATTTTTCAGATAATCTTAAGAATTTTCAATAAAATTGCGTATTTTCGATATTCAATTATTATAAATGTAAATAGATACGATATGGGATTTTTTTCAGAATTTAAGGCATTTGCAATGAAAGGTAATGTAGTTGACCTTGCTGTTGCTGTAATTATTGGAGCTGCTTTTGGTAAAATTGTAAGTTCATTTATTGAAGATGTAATTACACCGTTAGTATTAAAACCGGCATTAGATGCAGCTCATTTATCTAAAATAGAAGAGCTAACGGCATTTGGAGGTGTAAAATACGGTCTGTTTCTTTCGGCAGTAATTAATTTTATCATTGTGGCATTTGTTTTATTTCTTGTAATTAAAGGAATGAACAGTCTTAAAAAGAAAGAAGAACCAGCACCAAATCAACCTGCAGCACCAACTCAGGAAGAATTGCTTACTCAAATTAGGGATTTATTGAAAAATAAACAATAAGATATAATACCGCTACACTAAGTCTAAATTAACCGCCTTCTAAAGAGGCGGTTTTTTTACAAAATGTTTAATTTGTAACATTTTGTTATTTTTTGTGAATCACATTGTTTAGACTTTTATTATACTTATTTTTGCCCTATAAAATTTGATTATTGAATTATTTAAAAATATAGAAATGAGAATTGCAGTTGTAGGTGCTACCGGAATGGTTGGCGAAGTAATGCTTAAAGTTTTAGCGGAAAGAAATTTTCCTGTTACAGAATTAATTCCGGTTGCGTCTGAAAGATCAGTAGGAAAAGAAATTGAATATAAAGGAACTAAGTATAAAGTAGTAGGCTTACAAACAGCTGTTGATATGAAAGCGGATATCGCTGTTTTTTCTGCAGGTGGAGATACATCTTTAGAATGGGCTCCAAAATTTGCTGCAGCTGGAACAACTGTAATCGATAACTCTTCTGCATGGAGAATGGATCCTACTAAAAAATTGGTAGTTCCAGAAATCAATGCTTCTGTATTAACAAAAGAAGATAAAATTATTGCAAACCCAAACTGCTCTACAATTCAAATGGTATTGGCTTTGGCTCCATTGCACAAAAAATACAATATTAAAAGAATCATTGTTTCTACTTACCAATCGATTACTGGAACAGGTGTAAAAGCGGTAAAACAATTAGAAAATGAGTACGCAGGAATTCAAGGTGATATGGCTTACAAATATCCAATTCACAGAAATGCAATTCCACATTGCGATAGTTTTGAAGAAAACGGATACACTAAAGAAGAAATGAAATTAGTTCGCGAAACTCAAAAAATTCTTGGTGATAACACTATTAGAGTTACGGCTACTGCAGTTCGTGTACCAGTTGTAGGCGGACATAGCGAAGCGGTAAACGTGGAGTTTACAAATGATTTTGATGTAAATGAAGTTCGCGAAATCCTTCACCATACTGATGGAGTTGTGGTACAGGATAATTTAGATACCTTTACTTATCCAATGCCATTATACGCAGAAGGTAAAAATGATGTTTTTGTTGGAAGAATCCGTCGTGACGAAAGCCAGCCAAATACATTAAACATGTGGATCGTTGCCGATAACTTAAGAAAAGGCGCTGCAACAAACACGATTCAAATCGCTGAATATTTAATTCAAGCTGGTTTGGTATAATCTGAGAGATTAAATAAAATTGTTATAAAGAGAAAGCCGTAATTGCAAGATTGTAATTACGGCTTTTTTACGGGAAATATTTTTAATAAATAGTAACTTAGCGGTTAAAATCTGAATTTTATGAATTTCGATAACTACAAAATAATTCCGAACTACAATACCAGTAAAACTGACTTATTTCTAGCCGATGAAGAAGAGATTCTGGCTTGCGAAAAAACATTAAATGTCACTTTTGATGAAGATTATAAAGATTACGTTCAAAAATACGGAAGTGGTATTCTAGGAGGAACTTATGTAAGGGTTTATCTTCCTGAAACCATCGTTTTAACTCTTGAAGAATGGAAAAACCGTATAAAAGAATATTGGTTTTGGGATGAAGGAAAAGAGATTTTGACTAAAGATGAAGTTTTTAAATCAATTAGAATAGGCGATACTTTTGATGGTGATGAAATCATTCTTCTAAACAGTCAATATTACATTCTGCCTCGAAACAGTGAAATGATTTATAAAGCTGGAAATACCTTAGAAGAAGCCATTACTTGGTTATGTTCGTCTGGAATTTTGACAGAAGCATTTACAGAAAGAGAATTTGAGCCTTTTGATCCAGAAGAATTCATGAAAAATAAATAAAGAAAAATAAAAACAAAAGAACCGTGATTGCATCAATGTAGTTACGGCCTTTTTGGGTTTTATGACTCACTCAAGATGATAATTATTTCTAAAAGCTATTTTGATAGATTGATTTAAATTAAAGATTTATGGCATTTCCTGTCGACCTAAAATATATAATTGAAACCGAAGAAGAATTAGGAGTTAGCTTTCCTGCTTTATTCAAAGAAAAAATGACAGCAGAAAATGGAGGTGAAGGTGTAACCGAAAACGATAATTGGAATCTTTATCCGTTTTTTGATAAAAGCGATAAAAAGAGAATAAGCAGAACTTGCAATCATATAGTTTTAGAAACCAAACAAGCTAGAGAATGGGCTTATTTTCCAGTAAATGCAATTGCTATTGCGGGAAACGGCTGTGGTGATCACTTAATTCTTCTTTCAGATAATAATGAAAAATTAAGTGAGTATATTTATTTGTGGCATCATGAGACTGGAGATTATGAACAAGCTGCAGAAAATATAAATGAATTAATTCAATAATAATCAGTTGTTTAAAATCTGCTTTTATAATTGTTAAAAATGATATAAAAGAGAAAACCGTAATTGTAGTAATGTACTTACGTTTTTTTTTGATTTTATAAATGGCTTATTATGTTTGTTTTATGACTTTTTTTAGATGTTTTAATAATTTGAGAAAAGTACTTTTACCAAGTTAAATTATAAAAATATGGATAGATATCAAATAAAACAGCAGCTTATCGATTTTACCATTATTGGTGTACAGGAGTTTTTATCACAAAATCCAAATCTTGAATTTTATGCTTTTGCCTATGATTGTAATGCTGAATACGCGGAAATTAATTTATGTTTTAACACAATTAAAAATTTATAGTGAGAATTATATGTCTGATGAAGCTGTTAAAGGTTTAAAGTATAATACAGGTGATTGGGAATATCAGTGTTTTGATACAATTAATGTTGTATCAGAAGAAGAATTAAACAGAATATTTAATGCTTTGCCAGATGACGATTATAAATCTTGGAATCTTTTTGTTGAAGAATTAATGGAGCTTTTTTGTGAATGTATGATTGAATTTAGACATTCAGAAGTTTATAAAAATATACTTAAAACAGAAAATTTTATATCCTTTTGCATTGATCATGATGAAGATTTTGAAGATGCTGAACAAAGAATGTTACGAGTTGAGAATAAAAGAAGTGAGAATAAATAGATAAAATGTTATAAAAGAGAAAACCGTAATTACAGTATGTAATTACGGTTTTTTTGATTTTATACTATCAATTGACTTACGATCTAACCCGACATTTTTAAAACCTGTTGGATTTAATAAAAAAAGCAAGAATTTAGGTTCTTGCTTTCAATTAGAATTTAAGGATAAGCTTAGAAAAAATAAGCTTATACTATTTCTTAATTTTATTTTTTCTGAGATTCAAGTGTGCATTTTGTTACTATTTCAACAAATACAGCTTCATTCTCTGGCTTTTCCAAATCATCAGGTGAAAGATTTTTCTCTTTTGCCTTTTCAACGATACAATCTGCGGTAAATTTTGCGTCTTCTTCGTTTAATGAGCCGTCTTTTTGTACTTCTGCTTGAAAACTTTCTTTAAATTCTTTTTCATTTTCTGGTGTCCATTCTTTGTAGTTCTTACAAGAAAATAATGTAATTGATACTACAGCAATACTAATGTAAAATTTAAGTCTTTTCATTTTGTTTGATTTATTATTTAACCCACAAAAGTATTCTGAATAAAAGCTTTAAATAACTACTAAAAGTTATTTGAATGTTATAATAGGGTATTTGTTCTTAAGATTTAAAAATTTCAATATGGTTTAAGATCTTTAAGGATTGATGGAGTTTTTTTAGAAGTATTTTTAAAGTCAATTAATAGTTGAATGCTCATTTATATAGTAATGCAATTATTTTTTATGAGAAATACTTTTAATAAATGGCAGCTTAGCGTTTAAAATCTGAATTTATGAATTTCGATGCGCCTTATCAACGAGAATTAAGCAATAGAGGAAAATATCTAGATAAACTGTTAGAAGATTTTTCTTCGAAAGATATGATTAAAAAAGATTATTTAATCACTTATATGTATAAACCCGACAGGTTTTTAAAACTTGTCGGATTTAGTATACACATAAAAAGCGAGAACTCTTAAATTCTCGTTCTCTTAATTCTGCCTTATCAATTCTTGTTGACAAAACATTCCAACTCTTTCAATTAAATTTTGATATCTAGGATCTTGTAAGTCTGCAATGGTTACATTTTGTTGAAATAATGTGTAAGCAGTACAATCTGCAATGTAAGAAGCTTGGTCATCCTTAAAACCTTTTTGAATAAAAATAGGTTTTAAAATTTTCTTGTACGATCTTATAATTTCTGGATTCCAAACGCGGGCAATATCCTCTCTTGTTAAACTTTTTTCATAAGATTCGTTACTACATTCTTTTTCCATATTTTTTACTACTTCTAAAGTTTGAGGCTTTTCATAGTCATTTGGTTTTAAGTCTTTGCTTTTAACTTTTTCAAATGTACAATTAGCTATATAATTAATTTGGTTTTCATTGAAAGAACCTTTTTCTAATCTCTCTTTTACTCCTTTTTTAAACTCAGCTTCTTTTTCTGGTGTCCATTCATTTTTTTTACATGAGAACAATGCAAAAGCAATCACTGTGATGCTAATATATTTTAGATATTTAATCATTTATTTCTTTTTTAATAATTCCTCCCCACAAGTTTTTCCAATTTTTTGAACTATATCGCTATTTTTAGGATTTTGTAAATCTGCAGGACCAATATTTTGTTCCTTCATTTTAGCAATAGCACAATCTGCAAGTAAAGTCGCTTTACTGCTTTCTACACCGCTTTGAATAAAAGTATTTTTCAAAATAGCTTTGTACGTTTTTTCAATTTCAGGATTCCAGCTATTATCTGTTCCATTTTTAGTTTTTGAAAGTGCTTCTTGAGCACATTCCTTACCCATTTGTTGTACTTGGATTAAAGTTTCAGGCTTTTTAGCATCATTTGGTTTTAAATCTTTGCTTTTTATTTTTTCAAAAACACAATCGGCAACATGTGCAGCCTGTTCATCAGAAAACAGTCCTTGTCCTTGGGCTAATAATCCTTTTTTCATGTCTTTTTTAAACTCAGCTTCTTTGTCTGGTGTCCATTCGTTTTTATTACATGAGAATAAAGTGAAAACCACTACTGCAATGCTAATGTAATTTAGAAATTTGTTCATTTTATTTAATTTTAAGATATAATTCTAATGCTAAATCCAGGCTTAATGAATTTTAGACTGATTTTAATTTAGCGTAAAAGTAATCTTAAGAAGAATTTCAAAATTGCCTTAAAAAGTTATAATAATAATAGTTTAGGGTATTTATGGATATATAAATGGAGTAATTTCATTATTTCAACTCAAAAGGAACTACTTTCTTTAGTTTCCTGAATACATTGTAATATTTTTTCTGTTCAAAAGGATCGGGGGCTATCACTGCTCCTTTGTAATCGATACTGCAATCGAGTTCTTTTTCTGTTTCGGACATTTCTGGATCCTGGTTCTTCAAGTCATCAAATTTATAATTACGAAATTGTTGTGTAATCTCAATATGATTGTTTCGAAAGATATAAACCTGTTCTGAATGTCCAGACTCTCCGCCATAAAGATAAATTACACATTTTTCTATTTTACCATTTATATAAAAAGCTTGTGCACCGTTATTATAAGATTGAATGACAGTTTTAAAGGGGTATGTTATAGTCGTGTCTTTCGGCGGCTGAAGATTTGAAATTGCCCTTGCAGGTCTGCTGCTGTCACATGAAAGTAAAAGTAAATATAAAAGTACGCTGTAAAAGAAATTTTTCATAGCATCAGAAGCCAGTTTTAATTAAGCTATAAAATTAGCCTGTAATATTTTCTAAATAGCTTCGAAAAGATATTGTAGTATTATAAAAAGGTATTTTTTAGTTTCATTGAAAATGTCTTATTATGATAGTTTTAAACCATCTCCATATTACTTGAAAAATTGATTAAATGTAGTTTTGAATAAATTTATTAAGGTTAATTAATAATATACCATTACTGAAAAACAAAAAATCGATTTCCTTTCTAAGTTAGATTGGAAATGGAAATAAAATCTTAATTTCATCGAACAAAAAAACTAAAAATGGATTTGAATCTAAAATACATAACAGCAAATTATGTTGAGTTTGAGGAAGTGATTAGAGAAGCAAAAATTTCTTCAGACAAACTAAGTGAGTTAATTGAAAATAAACTTGTTCCGGAGGCTTCTTATAGTATAAAATCAGATATTACAATTAGTTCTTCCTTAAATGATAGCTATAATGTTACTATTGAAAGAAAGTATTTTCATCCAAGTGTTTTACAGTTTATAAAAGAGAATGCTGAGATTTCAAATCCAGAAAAATTCAAAACGTTATTCAAGGAAAACTTGCTGACGAATCTTAAAAATCACGCTCAAAAAAAATATGCATACGGAAATGTTTTTGACGAAAATGGAGTAATAAACGCCGAAAAAATAGATCAGGCATTAGAAGAAGAGTGGGATTATTTCTGTAAAGGTGTTTACGGAATCTGTACTTTGAATAATAATGAAAAGAATATTATTGAAAAGGAAATTGCTATAAAAAGAATCTTGGGTTTTATTGAAAATAAATCTTCTTATACAACAGAAGAACAGGAAAATCGTTTAAAGAAATTAAATGATGAGTTTAATAAAGCAACAAGTAATTTTGCACCCTATCAACGAGAATTAAGCAGTAGAGGAAAATATCTGGATAAACTGTTAGAAGAGTTTTCTTTGGAGGATATGATTAAAAAAGATTATTAATCACTTCTATGTTTAAACCCGACAGGTTTTTAAAACCTGTCGGGTTTACAGCTATAGACATAAAAAAAGCGAGAACTTTTAAATTCTCGCTTTTTCTTATTTTTTAATATTCAGGAGCTAGTTCTAATTCGAGTCCTTCTAAATCTTCAGTAATTGGAATCTGACAGCCTAAACGGCTATTAGATTTAACATAAAACGCTTCCGAAAGCATAGCTTCTTCTTCATCCCCCATTTCTGGTAATGCAACATCATTGAGAACGTAACATTGGCAGGAAGCACACATGGCCATTCCGCCACAAGTTCCTTCAACAGGAAGTTCATATGCTTTGCATAACTCCATTATATTCATTGCCATATCAGTCGGAGCTTGTAATTCGTGTATAACTCCTTCTCGATCTTTGATTTTTATTAATACATCCATTTTAATTATTGGAATTTTTTTGGCAGGATCTTATAACGTGAAAAAATCCTTTATTTATATTAACTAGCAGGCTTAGTACTAAAAGCGTACTCTTTTCTATTGTTATCTTTTAATTTCATTTTTACTCCAAGAACGTTTTCATTCTTTTCAAGGATTGTTATTACTGCAATAACAGAATAATAATCTTTGTCTGATTGGAAAACCAAAGTTCCTTCATAGGTTGTGTTTAATACACCTTGTTTGTCTGTCGATGCAGAAACTTTTCTTGGATGCGAAAATTCAGCTGAGCTATAAGTTGCTTTGCTTGAAAATTTACCTTTACCATCTGTAAAGTCATACAAGAAATCGTAGTTTCCAATTCTTAATGATCCTGGCTCTTCATTCGGATTAATTGAGAAAACAATTTTTCCAGCATATTGAAAATCCGTCCATTCTTCAGATTCGCTTACCCAAGCTTTGTCAACAATAACGTTTTTGCTTTGAGCATAATTTGCAGAAACAAAAAACAATAATAAAATAAGAGCGTAATAGTTTTTCATAGTTTAAGATTAAGGGTTATGTGACAAATTTAAGTTAAAAATGTAACAATTCCTTAACAAAAAATCTTAAAACTTTGAGTTGTTTTTTATGAATGTGACAAAAAAGCTATTTTTAAGGGTCTTTTTTTATTAAATCTTTAAACAAAAATTAATAAGGCTTATTATTCTTGTTAAATACGTAAAATTCAAAAAGGGTAAAAAATCGAGGTTTTGTTACATTACATTTACCACAGTTTCAATTTGCGGAGCGTATTTTTTTATAGTTGTTTCTACTCCAGCTTTCAATGTCATTTGATTAACGCTGCAGCTGATACAAGCTCCTTCCAAACGAACTTTTACATGCTTATCTTCTTCAATAGAAATTAATGAAATGTCTCCTCCGTCGGATTTTAGAAAAGGCCTAATCTCGTCTAAGGCCAATAAAACATTATTTGTTAATTCTTCTGTTGTCATAATTTTATCAATTAGAAAATGTGTCAATTAGAAGATCAGAAAATTCACTTGGAGTAAAATTATCTAATTGTCTAATTTTCAAATTATCTCATTAGTCTTCTCTCAATTATCTCATTATTTTTTTACTGCCGAACAGCCTGCCATTGTTGTAATTTTAATAGCTTCTGTTGCTGGTAAACTTTCATTTCTGTTTACAGTTTCTTGTACAACATTGCGTGTAATTTCCTCGAATACTTTTTCTATAGGAGAATCTGTCTGTAATGCTGCCGGACGACCGTAATCTCCCGCTTCACGAATTGACTGTACGATTGGAACTTCTCCTAAAAATGGTACATCTAAGTCTGCTGCAAGGTTTTTAGCACCTTCTTGTCCAAAGATATAGTATTTATTATCAGGTAATTCCGCTGGTGTAAAGTACGCCATATTTTCAATGATTCCTAAAACAGGAACATTAATATTATCCTGCATAAACATTGCAACTCCTTTTTTAGCATCAGCTAATGCCACTGCCTGCGGAGTACTTACTACAACAGCACCCGTAATTGGTAAAGACTGCATGATAGATAAGTGAATGTCTCCAGTTCCTGGAGGTAAATCAAGAAGCATAAAATCTAGTTCTCCCCAATCTGCATCAAAAATCATTTGATTTAATGCTTTTGCCGCCATTGGACCTCTCCAGATTACAGCTTGACTTGGAGCAGTAAAAAATCCGATAGAAAGCATTTTGATTTCATAGCTTTCAATAGGTTTCATTTTTGATTTTCCGTCAACAGTAATCGAAACTGGTTTTTCGTTTTCAACGTCAAACATAATCGGCATCGAAGGACCGTAGATATCGGCATCTAGAACACCAACTTTAAATCCCATTTTTGCCAGCGTTACCGCTAAATTTGCAGTTACAGTAGATTTTCCTACTCCTCCTTTACCAGAAGCAACTGCAATTATATTTTTGATTCCAGGAATGGCACGGCCTTTTATTTCCGGTTTCTCTGGAGATTCTACTTTAATATTTACTTTTACTTTAGCATCTGGAGATATTAAATCGTGAATCGTCTTTTTAATATCGTCTTCAGCTCTTTTTTTAATATGCATCGCAGGTGTATGCAGTACTAAGTCAACAACAGCTTCGTCACCAAAAGTAATAACATTGGTTACAGCACCGCTTTCAACCATATTTTTTCCTTCTCCAGCAATAGTAATTGTTTCTAATGCTTTTAGAATTTCTTTTCTATCTAATTTCATTGTAAATGGGCTATTTTTCTATTCTGAGAAGCCAGTTTTAAAGATTATCCTTATTTAAACTGATTTCAGGGTGCAAAGATAACAGATTAAGTTCGTAATTAAGCGATTTTGAATTGTAATTATTGATATAGAGATTATTCAAAATTATGCTTCAAAGTTTTTTTGATATTTTTCTGAATATAAAATCAAAGAAAACATGGGAACATTCTAATAAAAATAGATTTCAGCTAAAGTACAGATTAACTTTTTTGTATAAATTTTCTGCTTTTTAGAATTAAATTCTCGCAAATCTTCTTTATATTTGATAGCCCAAATCGATGATTTCCAGACATTGAAAAAATATATTGAAAACTTGTTTTTTAGGAGTTTTTATTGGGTTTTCGATATTTTTACAAAGATTTTTTTCTTCATTTAAACTTTAAAAATATGCGAAATTTTACTTCTTCAACAATCCTAATTGCGATTAGCTTTTTTGCATTTTCATTTAACTCATATTCAGCTAAAAAAGAAAATAAAGATGTTGCAGCCGTCTACACCTATTCGGTAATTTCTATAGATGCGGCTGCTATAAATGCCTTCTTCAAAAAATATCCGAAACTAAAAAAATATCAAAAAGATGTCGAGGATATTTACAAAAACAAACAGTATAAATCGATTTGGTATGATGATAAAAGCATAACCGAATTTGGTGCCTTATTGTATCAAAAAGTGAATGTTTTAAAGGATCAAGGGATAGACAGCAAAATGCCTTACAAAGAGGTAATTGATCAAGCCTTTAACGAAAGTGATAATGTTGATCCGCCTCAAATTGATACAGAGCTGCTTTTAACGAGTATGTATATTTTCTACGCAAGTAATGTTTATTCTGGTGTAGACCCAGCGACTTTAAAAAAAATTGGCTGGTACTTACCTGCAAAAACCATTTCGTATTCCCGAATTTTAGATTCTTTAATTGTCGATACAAATCGATTAAATGAAGATGATTACTTATTATTTAGTCAATATTATAAACTGCAGGATGCCTTAAAAAAATACCGTAAAATAGAAAAAGACAATCTCTGGCAGAAAATTACAATTGACAGCGCTAATTTTAAAGAATTTAGACCTGATGCGAAAGATGTTGCCATTCAGCAAATTAGAAATCGCTTATTTGTTGTGGGAGATCTAAAGCAAGATTCTAAAAGTGATGTTTATGACGAAGAGTTGATGGCTGGCGTACTGAATTATAAAAAGAGGTACAATTTAAAATTAAATTATGTGCTGACGATAGATCACATCAATCAAATGAATGAACCCATCTCCAAACGAATTAAAACCATAGTGCTGAATATGGAGAGATGCAGATGGATTCCCACCAAACTGGCTCAAGCAAATGAATATGTGATGGTTAATATTCCTTCCTTTAGAATGTTTTATGTAAAAGATGGTAAATATGATTTCGTTTCTGATATTTTTGTTGGAAATAGGCTGAGCGAAACGGTTATTTTTAGCGGTAATATGGATCGAATTGTTTTTAGTCCCTACTGGTATGTGCCAAACAGCATTATTCAAAATGAACTAAAACTTCAGATTGCTAATGATAAAAATTATTTGGCAGAACACAATATGGAGTGGAATGGCGGGAAAGTTAGACAAAAGCCGGGACCTAAGAATTCTTTAGGATTAGTCAAATTTATGTTTCCGAATCCGAATGATATTTACATGCATGATACGCCAGCAAAAAGTTTGTTTGAATTTGAAAAACGAACTTTCAGTCACGGCTGTATAAATGTAAAAGAAGCGAAAGGATTAGCTTTGGCAATTTTAAAAGATGATCCAGACTGGCCGGCAGATAAAATTGATAAAGCAATGAGCGGTGAAAAAGAAACAACCTGCATGCTTAAGAATAAAATTCCGGTTTACATTGGTTACTTTACGGCTTGGGTTCAGGATAATGGTGAAGTGAATTTTTTTCCAGATGTATACGATCGCGACGAGAGTTTAGATAAACTGCTTTATTCAGATTCTGTTACGATGCATTAAAAATAAAAAACCCGGCAGATCTTTAGTCAATCTGTCGGGTTTTAAAAAAAATGGTTCTACAAGCTTATTCGTATTTTAAATATTTTAAAACATCTATTTTAGTTACCTGAAATGCTTTTGTTAAAACAATTACTAATGTCAAAACCAAAAGAGAAATCAGCGCAATACCAAACGGAAGGGTTGAAATTCCGATTCTAAAAGCAAAATCCTCAAGCCATTTTTGCAATAAGATATAGGCAGGAACAATTCCAATCCCAAAACCTATTAAGCAGAATACAATATATTGTTTTGATAATTCTTTTAAAAGAATATCGGTTTCTGCACCCAATGTTTTTCTAATGGCGATTTCTTTCAGTCTTCTTTCCATCGAAAATGATGCCAAAGCAAACAATCCGAAGATTGCAATTATAATTACTACCAGATTAAGAATGAAAAACAGGTTTTTTTGTTTTATTTGTTCGGCATAAGTTTTGGCAAAACCTTTATTAACAAATTCATATTCAAAAGGGTAATCGGCATTTACGTTTTTCTCCCAATACGCTTTTAATTTTTCTAACGTCTCGCTTAAATTATTTGGAGAAACTTTCACATAGACATTATTAAAATTGTTCCATTCTAAAGTTTTAAGATTAATAAAAACCATTGGCGGTACTTTACTTTGTAATCCAGTGATATGAAAATCTTTTACAACTCCAACAATTTTAAACTTCAAATTTTCTCCGTCTCCCATACTCCAGCCAGAAGTTATAATCGTATTTATGGGCTTTTTTAAACCTAAAGCTTTCACTAAGGTTTCATTCATTAGCATACTGTTTATAGTATCCGAAGCATATTTTGGAGAAAAATCACGGCCTTCAACGATTTTAATATTCATCATTTTTAGAAAATTAAAATCCATTTCTACATTTCTAGGCTGTACAAAAATACCATTATGCGTAAACCCTGAGCTGGAATTGGTGCTTCCTCCAAAAGTTCCTGCAAAAGTAGAAACATCTACGACTCCAGAAATTTTAGAAATTTCTTGTTTTGCAGTCAGATATTGTTCAGTTCTTCTAATTCTATCTGGTTTGTTGAAAGGGATAGAAATAACCTGATCGCCGGTAAAGCCAAGATCTTTATTCATCATATAATTGACCTGCGAATTCACAATCAATGCGCCAATGATAAAAAATGCGGCAATTCCGAATTGGAAAATAAGCATCGAATTCCGAATCCAGATACCGCTTTTGCTTCTTGAAAAATTACCTTTTAAAACTTTTAAGGTTTCAAAATTTGAAATATAAATGGCAGGGAAAAAACCAGCTAGGATGATTACTAATCCAAAAATCAAAATAAGCTGCAAATAAAACTCACTGCCATTCAGGGTCAATGTTTTGTTCAAAAAGGTATTATAATAAGGTAATGAAAGTTCTACAATTGCTAATGCAAACAAAATTGCCAGCGTTACGATAATGGCAGTTTCAAAAATAAACTGCAAAACAATCTGTTTTTTAGAAGCTCCTACAATTTTACGAACCCCAACTTCTTTAGCACGTTTTATAGCCGATGCAGTCGCCAGATTGACATAGTTTACTAATGATAAAACCAAAATTAAAATCGATAAACCGCCCATAATATAAAGCAGTTTTAAGTTACCCGCTCCTTCAGGAAAATTTTGATTTCCAGAACTTTTTGTGCCGTTTAAGCGGGCCGTTTTTAATTGATCCAGAATCACCGTAATTTCTCCAAATTCTTTAATATATTCTGCTGTAGTTTTGCCGCTCTCTTTAGCTTCTTTTAAAGTTCGGTTGACAAAATTTACATGCTGCATCTTTTTTTGAACCAAAACCGGATCAGCCCCAGGTTTAATTTTAATCATTAAACCATAATTAAAATTCCCCCAGCTGTTTATATCTCCTTCGCGAACAATTCCGTTAAAAACAAAATTAGGCTCAACAGAAGAAGGTTTCGAAATACGGTAAACAGATCGTACGATGTAGGTTTTATTGTTGTATTGAACAGATTTTCCAATAGGATCTTCATCTTTAAAAAGTAATTTTGCCTGATCTTCGGCAATGGCTACACTATTTTTTTCTTTTAAAATGTTTTTCTTAGCACCTTTCAGAATTTCAAAAGGAAAAAATTCGAAGAAGTTTTCATCTGTATAAAAAATCTTTTTGTCTAATATTTTTTTGTCTTGGTACTTAACAATTTCCTGATCGTACCAGATATTCATAAAGCATATATTCTCTATTTCAGGAATCGTTGCTTTGCAGGTATTTCCAAACGGGACCGAACTTGAAGCCCAGGTATCGCCGGTAATTCCAATTTTGTTTAAAACCTGAAAAGAGTTTTCTTTCTCCGGATTCCATTGATCGTAAGCATGTTCGTTATTCCAATAAAGAATAGCAAAAATTACGCTCGCAATTCCGATACTTAATCCGAGAACATTTAAAAACGAAAACAATTTGTTTTGTTTTAAATGATATATAAATATTTTAAACCAGTTAAAAATCATTTTGTTGTCTATTTATTAGTTGGTATGGCAGTTTTGTAAAACCTTTTAGGTTTAGATCAAAGTGAAAATTTTGCAGGCAAGTTCTACCAGAACTACCAGTGCAGTAACAATAATTTTAATCATTATTTAATTATTTAGCGTCCATAAAAACATCAACATTTCGCTGATTTAATTTTTCAGAAAATATAACTCCATCTTTCATATGAATGGTTTTTTGCGAAAAAGAAGCATCATAATCAGAGTGGGTAACCATCAAAATTGTAGCACCTTTAGCATGTAAATCGGTTAAAAGTTCCATTACTTCGTTACCATTTTTACTATCTAAATTCCCAGTAGGCTCATCGGCAAGAATGATTTTAGGATCATTTACCAAAGCTCTTGCAACTGCAACCCTTTGCTGCTGTCCGCCCGAAAGCTGCTGCGGAAAATGTTTCAAACGATGAGAGATATTTAGTTTTTCTGCGATAGCCTCGATTTTTTGTTTTCTGTCAGAAGCTTTCACATTATTATAAAGAAGCGGCAGTTCGATATTATCATAAACCGAAAGCTCATCGATTAAGTTGAAGTTTTGAAAAATGAAACCAATATTTTCTTTTCTCACTTTTGCTCTTCCTTTCTCTTTTAGATCAATCATTTCCTGATCTAATAATTTATAGCTGCCGCTGCTGGCACTGTCAAGAAGTCCAATGATGTTTAATAAAGTAGATTTTCCACAGCCAGAAGGCCCCATAATCGTTAGGAAATCTCCTTTTTTTATCTCTAAGTTGATTCCGCTTAAAGCAGCAGTTTCGATTTCTTCTGTTCTAAAAACTTTGGTTAAATTCTGAATTGTGATCATAATTTTTAAGGTTTTGAAATGTTGTTAAATATGTTTTTTGATTGATGATTGAAACGATGATATTTTTTTTGTTTTTGTTGTTTCAAGTTTCAGGTTTCAAGTTGGTTTACTGCGTTAACCTGAAACCTGAAACCTGAAACTTGAAACTTGAAACCTGAAACTTGAAACCAAACTATTTGTCAAGTGCAAGTTCTTCAATGTCTTTGTAATCAGAATAAGAAGAAGTAATTACAGATTCGCCTTCTTTTAAGCCTTCTAAAACTTCATAATAAGAAGGATTTTCACGGCCTAGTTTTATATTTCTTCTTTCGGCTTTATTCCCTTTTACTACAAATATCCATTTCCCTGCCGCTTCTTGATTGAAGCTTCCTCGCGGAATTACCAGTGTTTTGTTTTTTTCAGATAAAATCAATTTTACGCCAAAACTAAGTCCGTCTTGTAATACTATAGTTTCTTTAGATATAAATGCTAGCTCTACAGTAAATCGGCCGCTTTTTACTTCAGGAATTACTTTTGTAACCATGATTTCAAGGTTCTTTCCTTTAAATTCAACTTGGCCTTTTAATCCTTCTCTAATTTTTTCCAAATAAAACTCATCTACTTCTGCAATAAGTTTATATCCTTTATTAGAATCGATTTTTCCGATGCTTGCTCCTGCCTGAAAAGTTTTTCCTAAAACAGGTTCAAAAGAAGTTAATCTTCCAGATTCAGGTGCTGTAATTAAAAAATTCTTTTTATTGTTTCTGAGAATTTCTAAACTCTTTTCCATCGTTTGGATAGAACGGTTAATTTGAGAAATCTGAACCTGATTGCTTTGTTTTTCTTTTTGAATGCTCTGCTGAATAGTTCTTTTGCGTTCTTCCTGAAAACGCAGACTTTCTTTAAACGTATTCCAGTCATTTTTCGAAATCACATCTTTCTCAAAAAGTTTAGAATTCATGTCATATAATCTTTTCGCGTCGTTGTAATCATGTTCGATTAAAACGAAATCTTTAGTTAAGTTTAATTCCTGATTTCGGATATTTAGTTTCCCGGTATTTAAATTATTGATCTGCTCGATAATCGCAGTTTCCTGAGTCAGATAATTCAATTCTGTATTGGGGTTGTAAAGTCGGGCCAGCGATTGTCCTTTGGTAACCATGGCGCCGTTTTCTACAAAAATTTCTTTTACAGAACCGCCTTCAGTAACGTTTACCAGCATTACATTTAAAGGTTCAACTTTTGCCTGAAAAACTACAAAATCTTCAAAAAAGGCTTTTTCTGCTTTTTGAATTACCAGTTCGTCTGTTTTTACATTTAAGGTTCTTTTCGAACTAAAAGCAAAAGTGATGATTACCAGCAAAACTAAAAAAACAGCAATTGCTATTGCGAGATACCTAAATTTTTTACTTTTACGAGGAATTATCTTGTCCATTTTTAATTTATTTTACTGGTAATCAATAGGTAAATACTGTGCCATAAAATTTATTATTTGTAAAGTATTGATTTTAAAGAAGCTTTTAAAACCGCTTAAAAAAAGTAGTGTTCGATAATGAACAGTTGACCGTTCGAAAGCGGACAGAAAAAATACCACATGAGAAAAAAACAAGCCCAAATATTAGTTGTTGACGATCAGGAAGAAATTCTTTTTTCGGCAAAAATGATTCTCAAAAAGCATTTTGAAACGATTTTTACGACTAATAATCCTAAAAAGATTATTTCAATTTTAAATGAAAATGAAATAAATGTGGTTTTGCTCGACATGAATTACCGAATTGGTTTTGAAGATGGACGCGAGGGAATTCATTGGCTGAAAGAAATTAAAACACTTTCGCCGCAAACTATTGTTATTTTAATGACGGCTTTTGGTAAAATTGAAACTGCAGTCGAAGGCATTAAAATAGGAGCTTTTGACTATGTTCTAAAACCTTGGAATAACGAAAAACTCCTAGAGACAATTGATAAAGCTGTACTTGAAAGCAGAAAAAACAGCAAGAAAACATCTTCTGATAAAAACGAAAAGACAGAAAAGAAATACTTTGTAGGCACTTCTGCCAAAATAAAGCAAGCCTATTCTATGGCTGAAAAAGTAGCCAGAACAGATGCTAATGTTTTGATTTTGGGCGAAAATGGAACTGGTAAATATGTGTTTGCTGAGTTTATTCACCAGCATTCAGACAGAAAAGAGCAGCCTTTTGTGCATGTAGATTTGGGTTCGTTAAGTGATAATTTGTTCGAAAGCGAGCTTTTTGGTTATGCAAAGGGAGCTTTTACAGATGCCAAAATTGATACGCCTGGCCGTTTTGAAAACGCTTCAAACGGAACTATTTTTTTAGACGAAATAGGAAATATTCCGCTGCATCTTCAAGCTAAATTACTTCATGTTTTACAGACTAAAACTGTTACGCGTCTGGGAGAAAGTAAGCCTAGACCTTTAAATGTTCGCGTGATTGCTGCAACCAACAGCGATATAAAAACAGAAGTAAAAAACAAGACTTTTAGAGAAGATTTGCTTTACAGGATTAATACAATGGAAATAAGTTTGCCGTCTCTTCGCGATCGAAAAGATGATATTGTTCCAATGGCTAATTTTATTCTAGAACAAGTCGCGGCAAAATACGATCATGGTCGCGAAGCTTCGGGATGGCATTTTGATGATAATGCAGCGCCATATTTAGAAAAATATCCATGGAAAGGCAATGTGCGCGAAATGGAAAATAAAATTGAACGCGCTTTGATTTTGGCTGAAAACAACACCATTTCTGTGCTCGATTTGGATATTTTGGATTTTGAAGAAATTCAGGAAAATGATGAAAATCCATTATCCGAAATGGAAAAAAGTGCCATCGAAAAAGCATTATTCAAACACAACGGAAATATCAGTAAAACTGCCGAAGAATTAGGTTTGTCGCGCGCTGCCCTGTACCGAAGAATCGAAAAATATGATTTAAAGAATTAGACTTAGATTAGGTTTTGCCACAGATTTAGAAGAATAAAAATGATTATAATGCTGCGAGGTTTAGATTTAATTTAGGTTGGTAATTAAAATCAATCTTTTTTAATCCTTTAATCTGTGGCAAGAAAAAATAAAACATGAAGAATTGGAAGTTTTATAACGCTTTGTTTGTAAGGGTTTTGTTTATCATGACATTGTTTTTGTGCAGTGTTGTACTGCTCTACAAGGGATTTAGATTCAATGCGATTCTAGTTGGTTTTTTTGTCTTAGTCTTTCTTTTCGAAATGTATTTTTTTGTCAAGAACCAATTATTGTTTTATGACAAAACGATAAACTCCATTTTGCACAATGATTTTTCTACGCATTTTCAGGAGGAACATAAGCAAGAGAATTTCAATAGTTTATATCTTTTGTATGATACTTTAAAAGTTCAAAGACAGGAACAGACTTCCAAAGAGTTGATTTATCGTTCGATATTAAACAGTATCGACACTGCAGCTTTAATTTTGGAAAAAGAAAACGATACTTGGTCGATTTTTATAATGAATGACTGCTTTTCCAACTTATTCAAAGTGCCAAAAGTGAGTCATTGGAAATACCTTAAAAATTATCTTCCTGCGCTTTGCAGTGAAATTGAAAATGTTGGTTTTACAGAATTGAAAACCGCGATTTCAATAAAAATTGAAGATCAGGATCTGCAGACTTTTATGCTTCAGACTTCTCATACAACCACTTATGACAAAGAATATTTTATTATTTTATTAGACAGTATTCAGCGCGTTATTGAGAAAAAAGAAAAGGAAGCGTGGATTAATTTAATGAAAATTATTTCGCATGAACTAATGAATTCCCTAACGCCGATTCGTGCGCTTTCGCAGAATTTACTTCATATTGTAGATCAGGAAAAATTAGAGGAAGATGATTTTGAAGACATTAAAAGCAGTATTTCTACCATAATAAACCGTAGTGATCATTTGCAGGTTTTTGTAGAAAATTATAGAAAACTAGCCATGCTTCCAACACCCAATAAGCAGATGACACCCATTAACGCGCTCTTTGAAGATTGTCTGCGTATTATGAGTCCGATTTTGAAAGGGGAGGGAATCGAATTGATTAATGAAATTAATAGTTCCCGTTCTATTTTAATAGATAAAAACCAGATGGAACAGGTGCTTATAAACTTGATTACAAATAGTATTCATGCTTTAAAAGAGAAAACGGAAAAGAAATTAATATTGTCCAGTTATACCGAAAACAATCGTTTTTTTATTGTAATTTCTGATAATGGAAGAGGAGTAGATCCTGAAATTCGAGACAAAGTTTTTCTTCCATTTTTCACAACCAGAAAAGATGGGGCAGGAATTGGTTTAACGCTTTCTAAAAATATCATCGAAGCACACGGCGGTTATTTAAGCTATCAAACAGATGCTGAAAAAACCGATTTTGTTATTTGCTTGATCTGATTTTTCTTGAACCATATAAGTGATATGAGTTCATTTAAACGTTGCGTATAAATTTTACGCAAAGTTATTGGTATTTAATCGCGCAAAGACGCAGAGTCGCAAAGGAAAACTTAAAAAGGAAAACTTAAAAAGGAAAACTTAAAAAGGAAAACTTAGCGACTCTGCGTCTTTGCGCGATTAATTCATAAAGTAAAGCAAACTTAAAACGAACTTATGTGGTGAAATTAAAGTTCAACCTCTGGCTTCCAAAAATGTTTTTCGAGATCTATAATTTGGTTATTGACAACTTTAATGCCTTCGTTTTCTAAAAGCTGCTGCATTAAATTAGTGCCGTCAAAATGATGTTTTCCTGTCAAGAGGCCTTTTTGGTTTACTACTCTGTGTGCAGGAATATCGTCCATATTATGGCAGGCATTCATTGCCCAGCCAACCATTCTGGCAGAACGCGCAGCTCCTAAAGCTTTTGCAATTGCACCATAAGAAGTTACTTTTCCGTATGGAATTTGTCTTGCGATTGTATAAACTCTTTCGAAAAAATTTTCCTCAGTCATTATTTGTTTTTTATCGCGTATTAGATTCAAGTTTCACGCAGATTTTGCAGATTTTCGCAGATTGAAATTGAATAAAATTTAATTAATCTGCAGGATAAATTGAAAAAATTATTCACCACAAATTAGAAAAATCATTTTATCCTTTCAATCGGTGGCTATAAAATTATCCGAAATAATAGTTCAGAATATTAAAAAGAGTTACAATAGCAATCAGTCCCGTAATACTTCCGATTATGGTATTCATGTTCCGCATTAAGTAATCGGTTTTCTTTTCAATTCTTCCGAAGAAAGCAATGTAGCTGTATAAAACGGCAAATGAGCCTATAACCGAACCCAGTACAAATGTGAAGATGATATTGTTTTCGAATACAAAAAGATGATACGAAGCCAAAGTGACACTTACTACAACATAATACGGAATTGGAAAAAAGTTTAAACTGGAAAGCAGCATTCCGAGAAAGAAACGACTTTTTTTGCTGCTCTTCTTTATCTTCGATTTTTTCTTGGTTATCGGGTCTTTTGCAATAAACAAAAAGTAAATTGTTAGAATAGAAAAAATAACAAAACCTACTTCGCGCAAAAGCGTTACCACATCTGGGCGGTTGTCAATTACACGAGCAAATAAAACAGCTACGTAAACTTGGAAAAAAATAACCAAAACGGCACCAATAACAAACCAAAAAGCATTCTTTTTTCCTTCTTTCAAGTTTATTTTGGCAGCTGTCATGTTGATTAATCCAGGCGGAATAATCCCAATGGCGGCGGCGATAAAACCTGAAAGTAATGGAGTTAGATATACCATTCAGTTGTTTAAGTGGTTAAAAGTTAGCTTTTGGAAACTAAATTAGTCTTTAATTTTGAAACGAATATACGTAATTGCCTTGTTAATTTCTAAATATTGTTTCTCATAAAATGTCTGGATTGAAGTTACAACTTCTGGGCTTCCTTCATTTTTGTAAACATTATGGTTGGCATATAATACTTCGTGGCCTTCACCATGAAGCAGTCCAAGCGTATATCCGTGCATAAATTCGCTGTCGGTTTTAAGGTTTACGACACCATCTTTTTTGAGGATTTTTTTGTACAATTTCAAGAACTCAGAATTCGTCATTCTGTGTTTCGTTCTTTTGTATTTAATCTGCGGATCTGGGAAAGTAATCCAGATTTCGTCTACCTCATTCTCAGCAAAAATATGATCGATTAATTCGATTTGAGTGCGGACAAAGGCAACATTATGCAGGCCGTCTTCAACAGCAGTTTTAGCACCACGCCAGAAACGAGCACCTTTAATGTCAATTCCGATAAAATTTTTGTCTGGGTATTTTTCTGCTAATCCAACAGAGTATTCACCTTTTCCGCATCCTAATTCTAAGATTAACGGATTATCGTTTTTAAAGAAATCAGAATTCCATTTTCCTTTTAAAGGCATTAAATCGCCAACAACTTCTTCTCTGGTTGGTTGAAAAACGTTTTGAAATGTTTCGTTTTCTCTGAATCTCTTAAGTTTATTTTTACTTCCCACTTTTTACAAAAATTTTCCGCAAAATTAAGGAATATAAACGAATGGATAAGATGTAATTGCGGTTTAAATTTTTTTAGCCACAGATTTTAAGGATTTTTCTACAATCTATGAGAATCTTTAAAATCTGTGGCAAATATTTTTAACCATAGTGAGGTTCTGTAATTGGCTGTGCTTTTGGATCAAGAGATTCATCGTGCTGTGATAAATCCAGTCCGATGTGTTCTGATTCTTCAGAAACCCTTAACGGAATAATGAAATTGGTTACTTTAAACAAGAAATAAGCTCCGAAGAAAGTAAATACAGAAACCAATACCAATGCCATCATGTGATGTCCAAAAACATTCCAGCCTCCGTGAAGTAAACTAGCTTTTTCTCCGTGAGCAAATATTGCTGTTAAAATCATTCCCATAATTCCACCGACACCGTGACACGCAAAAACGTCAAGTGTATCGTCAAATCTTTTTGAATATTTACAGTTTACAGCCGTGTTAGAAACCAAAGCCGTTACAAAACCGAAGAACATACTTTCTGGTACAGAGATATATCCCGCAGCAGGTGTAATGGCAACTAAACCAACAACCGCTCCGATGCAGGCTCCTAAGGCAGAAACTTTTCTTCCGTTCATTCTATCAAAGAAGATCCAAGTTAACATTGCGGCTGCAGATGAGGTTGTAGTAGTTGCAAAAGCCATAGCGGCAGTTCCGTTGGCAGCAAGAGCAGAACCAGCGTTGAATCCGAACCAGCCAAACCATAGCATTCCTGTTCCTAATAATACAAACGGAATATTGGTTGGAATATGCTGGCTGTTTTTTCTTTTTCCTAAAACAATAACACCAGCCAAAGCTGCAAAACCAGAACTCATATGAACTACAGTTCCTCCAGCGAAATCTTTTACTCCAAAATAACTTCCTAAAACTCCAGTTGGATACCAAACGGCGTGACATAAAGGAGCGTATATAAAAATTGTAAATAAACTGATAAAAACTAAATAAGAAATAAAACGAACACGTTCTGCAAACGAACCCGTGATAATTGCCGGACAAATAATCGCAAATTTCATTTGGAACAAGGCAAAAAGCATAAACGGAATCGTACTTGCCAAATTTTTATGAGGCAGAACCCCAACATAATCCATAAAAGCAAAAGTAGTAGGATTGCCGAAAAAGCTGTAAAAATGATCTCCAGAACCAAAACCAACCGGATCTCCAAAAGCGAGGCTAAAAGCTACTACAACCCATAAAAGCGTTACCACACCTAAGCAGATAAAACTTTGAAGCATTGTCGAGATCACATTCTTTTTGCCCACCATTCCGCCGTAAAAGAAAGATAATCCTGGTGTCATGATAAGAACCAGACAGCTTGAAGTAAGCATCCAGGCAACATCAGCAGGTACAATATTGTCTATCGTTCCAAATTCTGATAGCACATAACTATTTTCTGTTACTGTTGGCCAAAATGCACCGATAGTGCAAACGACACTGATCATGATAAAGGAAATAATCCAGCGTTTTTCTATTTTCATTTTTAAAATACTTTGTTAACCCTATTTTTTTTGGGGTCAAAGTTAAAAAAAAATAAAGATTCTTGTTTTTAAGGCTGTTAAAATAGAGGTGTGTGTTTCATTTTGATTGATTTTTTAAAATACGGGTCATTTTTTTGACAGTATCTTATTTTAAAGTTACAAAAAAGCACAGTTTTTATCGAATTTATTAAAATTAATTTCTCAATACGTTTCGTAAAGTGCTATAAAAGTTATGTTTATAATAACAAAAGCCTAAAATGTTTTATTTCTTCTGAAGCTTTGCTATTAAAGCATCTTCAATTGGTGTTTTGATTTTAGTTACAGCATCAACTTCATCATTCGGAATTGTCATGGATAAAACATAGTGCTGAATTTTCCATTCTTTCCCCACTTTTACCAAAACTCCAGAACCGCGGCAGATTTTCATTTGAGTATCCAGCAATTCATCAAACCAAGCTAATTTTCCAGTTTTGTCAAAAAAGATATGACGTTCCAAAGCTTTAAAATTCCAAGTTGTTCCTTTGTCGAAAAAAGGTTTTGCCCAAATTGCAAATTCTTTTTTAGTCCAATTTTCGGTTGCATCCGTTCCAATGTAAATCGCATCATCTGTCAAAGTACTAAAATAAGCGTCATATTTTACCTCGCCGGCAGCTTTATGCCAAGCATCTAGCGTTTTGTTAATTTGATCTTTGTCGGTTTGCGCATTTGCAAAAGAAGTGACTAATAATAGAAGTAAAAGTGTTTTTTTCATGATAATATTTTATTTGAGTTTAAAGGTATAATTTTTTGAAACATATAGTGATATAAGAAAATTAAAGAAAACGAATTATTGCCACAAAGGCACCAGCGCGCAAAGTTTATTTTAAGATTCTCGGCGACTCTGTACCTTTGCAGCTTTGCAACTTTGTCCCTTACTAAATTATCTCACGTTTCTTATATGTTGTAATCGCGAAAAAACAATTATATTTGAGAGATTTTAAAATACCACCCCAATGAATTCAAAATTACTTATAAGTTCACTTGCTATAACTTCGCTTTTATTTGTTTCTTGTAAAAAAGAATTAGAGCCGCAGGAAAGTACAGCATCTTCTGAATTGGTAAGATTAGGACTTGCAAAAGATACTACAAAAACTGCTGCGCCGGTTGTGCAAACTCCTGCAGCAAATCCGAATACGGTTTTGAGCGACAATAAAGGACTTAATCCAGCACACGGACAGCCGGGACATCGTTGCGATATTGCAGTTGGAGCACCTTTGAATTCTGCACCGACACAGCAGGTACAAGCGGTTCAAGGACAAGCAGTTCAGGGACAAACTGCACAAGTAACTCCGAATCAAAAAAATGTGGTTACGACTACTACAACAACGCCTGTTAAAACTGCAAAAGGCATGAATCCGCCGCATGGACAACCAGGACATAGATGCGATATTCCTGTTGGAGCACCGTTGAATTCTCCTGCTGCCAAAACTACAGCGTCCACCACAAATGCAGCGCAAAGCGGATCTGTTACTCAGAATTTTACTGTAACGCCTCCGCCATCCAATACAGTTCCAGCGTTATTAAGCACTGAAAGTGCAGGGCAGGACACAGCAGTAGCAGACGGAATAAATCCAGCGCACGGAAAACCCGGTCACCGTTGTGATATTGCAGTTGGAGCGCCGCTGCCAAAATCTTAAAAGAAGAATCAAACTGATATAAAACAAAAAAGACGTTTCTAATTTGAAACGTCTTTTTTTATGATTGTAAAAACCCAAATATTAATGTGCTTTTATTTTTTCGAAAGTTGTAGTCAACGATTTTTTGACTTTAGCCAAAGCGCCGCTAAATGCTTTTTCAAGTGTATCTGCGTGTTCTGTAACAGTGATTGGCTGTAATTTTACAGGACGAACCTCGATTACACATTTTTTGTCCTGCAGACTGAATTTTTCTCCATTTTCATCTCCAAAATGAACTTCGATACGGGTTATTTTATCTTCAAAACGCGCTAAACCTTTTTCTAATTCTCCAGAATAGTAAGCTTCTAATCTTGCATGTCCCTCAATGTTTTTGTCGGTGTTGATTTGTACTTTCATAACGGATTATATTTAATGATTGTTTCTCAAATCTATCCATTTTAAAAGGAAAAGCCAAGTGAGTTAAGGAAATATTATGAATTTTGAGAGATTTATTTTTCAATTTTGTAATTTAGATTGCAACTTAGAATCTCTAACCTTTAATAAAGAAAAAACTTACAAATTATTTTTGTTTTCGTATGTTTGTAGTTCCTAAATGCAAAAATATATGAACAAAAAAAAATTATTGCCCGTGTGGTATGGTGGCGGTATTGGAAACAATCGCAACGCTCTTTGCAGCGTAGGACACCTAATCTATGCGGGTTTTATATTTCCTAAATGCAAAATTATGAGTACAACAACCTTTTCTAAAGAAACCCAATTAAGGTTAACTGAATTCTTCAATAATTCAATTGATGTCAAAAGTATGGCAAAAAGCATTCGACAAGTAAATTATATTCTTGCCTTAAATGTAATGCACGAAACTGAATTTCTGCAGCAAGAAAATATCAATCTGGATGAAAGCTTTTATTGGCTGAATAAATTGGCGGAGATTCTGGATCCTTATTTGGATGTTGAATGATTATAGAAATTGGAAAAAGCCACTTCACAGTGGCTTTTTATTGTTATTTACAGTACAACTTGTTTATTGAAAATTGTATCTAAATGATGTTCTAAAAATTCTTTTCTTGGTAAATATTTTTGAGCTTTAATAATTTCTTGATTCTCAATTGGAGCAAAATATTTATGAAAGTATTCGCTGTTCTTTTTCTCTTTAAGAGAATCGGAGAATATGATTTTATGTTCAACATTAATTCCAATTAATCCTTTATCGAAAGCTTTGTCATAAAGTGCGGAAAAACAAATTCCATTTTCAGGCTCTAATCGATATTTTTCATTAGCCGACCAAGGAACTATATGACTGGCAAATAATAATTCGGGAATATCAATGCCTGTAATTGCACATTTATTTGCGTAATTTGTTAAAACTATTTTTCTAAAAACACATTGATTTACTCTTGTTTTTACTTCACGAATTACAGTTTCTCCTTTTAAATCTTTTAAATCGATAAGAAGGTCTTTGTATTTATTTTCAATAGAAGTATTTTCTTTTGAAGCTAAGATTTCTTCACTTTTAAATAGTAGTTCTTCTTTGTCGTTAAAAAATTCACTCCATATTGGTTTTACTTGATTCATTCCGTTTTTTAAACCTCCAATGCCTCTTTGCTGGTGAAACGGATCTATACTTGCAAAATTAGAAAGTCTCATCGCTACTGCACTTGGAGTTCTGCCTATAATTCCAGATAATCTTATTATGTCAGGGTTTTTAGAATGTATTTTTCCAAATTCAATTGTAAGATATAAGTTAAAGGCGAGGATAAGTTCATCTCGCGTCCAAAGAGTTTTTTGTGGCATTTTTGGATAATTTGTTCTTCAGTAAATATAAAGAATAAATCATAATTACGACTTGTCGGAAAAAGAGTCTAAGCTCGGGTGTTTTAAAGTATTGTATTCAATCAAGTAACTTCTAAACGAAAAAATTATCCTCATCCGTTGGAACTGGCTCATCTTTCATAAACAATTCGAAAGAACCAATAGGAGCGAAGTCAATATGAATTAAAGTATAATCATTTTTATTTCGCCATAAGCGAAGAGAATCCGTGCCTTTTTTTTGCAGCCATTTACGAGTTACAGGTTCACGTTCTTTTAGTCCCAATACATCTACAAGCAACCATTGACCTAATGCCGATTGTCCGTATCTTTTGCCGTTTTCATCTTTTATAATATTACTTCCTGACTGCAGACCTTTCATGTTATCTTGCGTAACTAATGCTGGAATAGTTTTTCCATTTGGAAGTTTTAAAGAAAAATGAACTTCAGGTTTTTCATCTGCAGGACCATTGTAATTTTCTTTAATTTTTTCAAATTCGAAGATATTTGAGGTGAAAAAATCAGGATGTTTTCTATGAAACTCTCTCGGAATAGGAACATAAATTTCATTTAAAGGCCTTGGAGTGCTACTGCCTTTGTTTTTAGAAGCGGCATTCCATGCATTTAATCCAGACTTTTCTTCTACTTCTTTAGATTGATAAGAATATAATGGTAAATAAACTTCAACTATATCTGGTTCAGCAGTTTTTGAAGTTTCAATAATGTCAAAATAAGCTTTTAACAGAAAGGAAAAAGGATCCTCAATAATCTTTACATCAAATTTATTGAGCGTTAGAGTATTGTATTTTTCACAATCAAATTTCTGCCATATTTGAGAATCGGCAAATGTATATCTGTAATCTTTATTTCCGTCAGACCACGATAAAGCAGATGATGTTGCGCTGCAATCTTTAAGTTTATTTACATCAATTAACGGATACGCGCATTCATTTATGGTGAAAATACCTTTGTCACGAGTTATATAATGGTAAATATTTTTGTCTTCTGATAAACCTAAGCGTTCATAATCACTTTTCATTCTTTGATTTTTAATCTCAGAAATTTTGTAAGCTAATGAATGCAAATCATCACGATACTCATTTATATCATTTTGATAGCGCTTAAGCTGCATAACTTTTTGGAAAGAAGGTTTGCTTCCCATCCAAGTTTTTAAACCAATTCCAATTCGGTTGTCGCCAAAAACAGAAAGTACATCATGCGGCGTGTTTCCAATATCTACGTTTTGGCTATTGAAGATTTTTGTAAAAACAGTTTCCTGAAATTTAGAATCGAGATAAGGTATTAAATCCCCTTGTTTTTGACGAAACAAATTAGACAATGCTCCGTAAACCTGCAAAAACTTTACATATTCGTTTCTTTGTTCAATGGGAAATTGTTCCCAAATGCTCATGGCAGTAAAACATTTAAAATCTCTTGGCTTATCCTCTCAATCAAAGGCGTAGTAACCGAATTCCCAGCCTGCATGTACAATTTGCTATTGGCAATATTAGGCAGAATATATTTGTCCATTGGATATCCTTGAAATGCAAAACATTCTTTTGGCGTTAATTTTCGAATTCCGTAATCGTCTAAAATAAGCGGTACATTATGACCTCCTGTTCCCATGTTTGCGGTTAGGGTTGGACACACCTGACTTTTATTTTCCCTTACATAAACTCTTCTCCATTGATAAATTGTATCTTTTGAAGTTATCGTTTTTTCTAATTCAGGGTAATATTGGTGGTCTTTTTTATAATAAAGATTATCGGCTTGTTTTCCTTTTTCTAAAATATCGTGAATTGTTCTCGTTAAAGGTATTGCTTCGGGAAATTTAAAATCGCCATGATTCGGAACTTGTTCTTTATCAAATGCAATAATAAAAATTCGCTCTCTATTTTGCGGAACATTCGCGTGCGTAGAAGAGTTCAAAACTTTAGTGTACGCTTTGTAACCCAGCTTTTCTTCTAAGATTTCTAAAATTACCTTAAACGTATTTCCTTTATCGTGCGAAACTAAATTTTTTACGTTTTCAAGAAAAACTACTTTCGGTCTTTTGGTTTCAATAATTTTTTCAAGATCAAAAAACAAAGTTCCTCGCGTATCGTGAAAACCTTTTCTATTGCCGGCTATTGAGAAAGCCTGGCATGGAAAACCCGCACACAAAATTTGAAAATCGTCTGGAATATAATTTTTGATGCTCTTTTGGGTAATGTCACCAAATGGAAATTCACCAAAATTAGCTTGATAGGTTTTTTTAGAATCAGGATTCCATTCACTTGTATAGACACATTCACCGCCAATATTTTGCAGCGCAATTCTAAATCCGCCAATTCCGGCAAATAAATCTATAAACTTAAAATCGGATTTTTTAGAAGTTTTAAAAGGAACATTTTCTACTTCAGATTTCAATTGTTTTACGGCAGGATCAGCAAACAAGTCAGTGTTCTTTTTTCCATTTTTTTCCGCAGCAATTTCATTTAAATAAGTCAGCGCTTCTTCTTCGTAATGATTTTTTACGTCATTATGAAGATTATGTAAATAATGAGTTATAACAGCTTTTTTATTGTCTTCTTCTTCTAAAGTTCTAATTTTAAGATTTTTATCGTCGAATTTTTCAATACTTGTTTTTTCTGCTGCCTTCATTTTTTTCGCTAAAATTATAAGGTGCAATTTATAAATAATAATCCGAAATCGGGAATTATATTTTTGCTCAAAAGATCCTGACTCCGCTTCCAAAAGGAACGTTTATTTATCCTTTTTTCCCCATTTAATTTTCATTTTTCCTTCATTGTCATAAGCTATTAAATGAAGTACGATACCGCGTTCGCGAACAGCTTTGCGTTCCTCTTTAGTCGCAAGATCAGCATCGTTTTTAGAATTTCGAAGCGGAATGGTAAGTGCAAGATTAGTGCCTCGGCCAAAAGAGTAAATTCCGTCTATGTCGAAGTTTAAAACGCTCGAGCTTATCGTTAATTTATTAATATCGACCTGTTCGCCTCGAAGATTAAGCGAACCCGATAAATCGCTGAAAGTAATATTCTCAACATCACGTCGCGGAAAAGCAAACTTGCCAATTTTTACAATAGGGTCAAAGTTGAGCAGCGCACCTTGATTGACATTAAAATCTAATTTTCCTTTCATGGAGTTAACAATCAAATCGCCATTGCTGTTCATTAAACCCACAACATTAGCATTGCTCGTTAGGCGCCCGCGAATATTTTTTGGACTAAAAGATTTGATGCCGAAGTTGTTGAAAGATCTTAAAAAACTTGCAATATCCACACGGCTAACCTGCGCTGTCGAACTAAAAATATAGTGGTTACCGCTTGGCTGAATGGCTCCATTAAAAGCAATACTGCCGCCAGAAGTCTGCAGTGTTCCGTTTTTGAGTAGTAACTTCGAATTCAGCATCTGCAGTGTTGCTTTTGTGTTAGTTGCTGTAAGAGAACCGTAAGTGATTTTATCGGCTTTAAGATTAATCACAGCAGTACATTTTTCGATAACCGATTTTAGCTGATTCGTAAAATTGACATTTTTCTTTTTTACTTGTTTTTTCTGAGCTGTTTTTTGAGACGGAGAATTTTTCAAAATGCCTAAAAATTGTTTTACGTCAATATTCGGGCAGTAAATATTCCAGTTTACGACCATTTTTTCTGGCGCGTCATAATAGAGATTCAGGAAATTATCGATTCTTCCGTCGATTCGGATGATGTTATTTTTATGCTTATAAGCTATTTTTTTGATGTAAAGTGCTTGTTCTGTAAACGATAATTGTACAGCCGTTTTTTCGGCATGAATATTTTTCGGAACATAATCGAACGTCGCATTATCAATATCCACTTCACCAGTTATTCGCGGTTTGTTGATGTACAAATCGACAATATCAAATTGAAATTTTAAATTGGCTTTTGCATGCCCGCTTTCGAAATGAAGAATCTTTTCATTTGTCATTCCGTTAAGTTTTGAAATGTCAAAATCAGAATTTACAAATCCAGTTGCAATTGGTTTTTCCAGATCATTAATAACCGCCTGCGGAATCTGCAGCGGAATATTTTCATAATCTGCTTTAAAACGAGTTAGAATAATAGCAGAATTTGGATCGCTAAAACCTTTTTCGGGTTTAAAATTATTGGTAAATATTCCTTTGAAACTGCAATTGGTAAACAAACCATCGGGAATTGTAAGTTCGTTATTTCTAATATCGGCCTGAACCACAATCTTTGGGTCGCCTTCGGCATTAAGATCGCCATTGATCGTACAATTGACTTCAATTGGTTTTTTTAAATTAAACTGATCGAGTTTTGAACTGATATTGGCCGACAATAAATTGGAAGCATTTCGCCATAAAATATGGGTTTCAATATTGATTCCAAAAAGCGAATTTTGTTTTCCGATATTGAAAAAAGCAATGATGTCAAAAGCATCAGAGCCAATTTTAAGTTTTTGGGTTTTAATGTTTATTCTTTGATGTTCTTCAGAATACGAAATGTCAAAATTTCCTTCGAGCATTTTTTCTTTGGAAAAACTTCCATGAACTGTATTAAAGGCTAGACTATTAATTTTTGTTTTTAAAAATAAATTCGTGTGCCAGTTTTCATCGTCATACTCAACTTTTGAATCTAAATCTGCTACATGAAAATCAAATAATTTATGCCCCAGATGATTGTCGATAATAACATGAACGTTGTTGAGGTTTACTTCGTCAATTGTCGTTTCGGGTTTATCCTGATTGGTTTCGGTTTTTTTCTTTTTCGGTTTAAAGATGTTTACATTCGAATAACCATTTTCGGCTTTATAAATGTAAATCTGAGCATCGTTAATTAATATTTTATGAATATTGATTTCATTATGCAGTAAGCTCCAAATGTTTAAGCGAGCTTCTATCTCGATGGCTTTTAATAAAGTATGTTTGTGACTCTGCCATTGATTGTCTTTTACTTCAACTTCTTTTAGTGCAAGAGTAAAATTCGGAAAACCAGTTAGAAACTTATAATGAAAGTCGGTAACATGGAATTTTCCATTAATATTTTCATTGATTTTATGATTGACTTTGGCAATAATTGCAGCTTTATTTTGATTGAAATAAACAGACAAAGCACCGCAGGCAATTAATAGAATCGCAATTAAACCCAGAATAAAAAATCCAAAGCGTTTGGCATATTTTTTAAAAGGGTCAGACTGAAGAAATGTTTTTATTTGAAGTAAAGTTTGCTGCATTTAAAATTAATATTATGGAGTATTAAAGATACTACAAAAAATATTAACATTTTATTGGTTTGGTTTTCAGTTTAATATGTCGTAAATTGAGTTATCAAAAAACATTATAGAGTTGATAATAAATGACAATACATTTATAATGAAAACTAATTTAGTAATCGTGTTTGATTTGTTTTAAATTTTTAAATTTGTACTGTAGTTTGAAAGTTAAACATTCAGACATAATTTTAATCTTAATATATTATGGCATTAGCAATAACAGATGCTACTTTTGATGAAGTAGTTTTAAAATCAGATAAACCAGTAATGGTAGACTTTTGGGCAGCATGGTGTGGTCCTTGTAGAATGGTTGGTCCAATCATTGACCAATTAAGCGATGAGTACGCTGGTAAAGTAGTTGTTGGTAAAGTAGATGTAGATGCGAACCAAGAATTTGCTGCAAAATATGGTGTGCGTAACATACCAACCGTTTTGGTATTTCATAACGGTGAAGTAGTAGGAAAACAAGTAGGAGTAGCTCCTAAACAAACCTACGCAGATAGTTTAGACGCTTTATTGTAATCTTTAAAAGGTTACGATTGATATAAAAAAGGTTTGACGAAAGTCAAACCTTTTTTATTTGTTGTGGATACTTTAATTAAAAATTAAAAATTAAAAATTAAAAATTGATTTTCTAATTTCTAATTGTAGTTTCGATGCTTTTGGAAGCTCACTTATTGTATAATTTTTCTCTGTAAACTTATCGCTTTTTGCTTCTGTTTTTAATGGTGTCAAATCAATTTGAAGACCGCCGTATTTAAGGTATTTTTGATAATCGATTTCTTGTGTTGTATTGACATACGTTTTTAATTCTTGTAATGATTTTCCAGAAATCTCTGTTGCGGCAGACCAAAATTCATCTTCAGTAAAACCTCTTTGTTTTTTCTCAAAATATTCATTGTATAAAAAGCGCATAAGATCATCGAGCGATTTTTTATTGGCTGTATTGTTTCTAATTTCTAAATCTAAAAGCAGACCAATTGTTGGTCCTTTGTCATAATAGGAAATTGTAGTTTGTTTGGCGTTGCTTTCATTATTAAAAAAGTTGGACCAAATATCAAAACTGGATTGTGCCAGAGACATATGTCTGCATCCCTCTTCGTTTTCATATTTTTTAATAGAACCAGAAAGATATTCCAAAGCATCTTTTCCTTCCATTAATCCGGCTTTTACCATAATAAGATATTCGTAGTAAACCGTAAAACCTTCAGAAAACCAAAGCATTGTAGTGTAGTTTTCTTTATTATAATCAAATGGGCCTAATTCAATTGGACGAATTGCTTTAACATTATAAAGATGAAAATATTCGTGAGTTACAAAATTCATAAAATCAAGATAATCTCTTCGTGATTTCGAATCAAAAGAACCTTTTGTGAAAATTGCCTGCGAGTTCCAGTGCTCCAGTCCGCCTCCGCCAGCTTCCATCATAATATAACTGTAGTTTTCATAAGGGATTTTCTTCATGATTGATGTAGTAGCGCTCATGATTTTCTTTAAGTCGGCAACAAATTTTTCTTCTTCAAGTCCTTGAGGGGTTGCAACTCCCAGCGAATATTTTTTTCCTTCATTCTCAAATTCAATAGTTTTTTGATTTCCAATGTAAATTGGACTGTCGTAAAAAACATCAATATTTTTGGCGTAGAAACTATTTTTGGCTTCATCGACGCATTTTAATCCAGTTGAAATTTTGCTCCATTTCGAAGGTTTATTCAACGTAACAGTAACCGGATTATCGATCTTGTTTTCGACATGCATAAAAATAGTATTGGGCATTATAAAAGCCTTTTCAGCATCTACATAAGATTCTGCGACTGATTTTTTATTGGCAAAAACACGATATTTTACACTGATTTTTGATGCTGTCCCATTTTCTATTGTCCAGCTGTTTTTGGTCGATTTTTTCCATTTAATTTTTTGATTTTTTCCGTCTGTAACTTCAAAATCAACAATATATCTTGGAGTGTTTAAAATCAAATAATAGCCTGGAGTCCAAACTGGAAGAATTAAATTGGTTGTTTTGGAATGAAGATTTTCAAAATTTAAAACAACTTCTACATAGTGCGACTGTGCATCTTCAAAAGAAACAGAAAAGTCCATTTTTATCTCTTGATTATCGACTTTGTTTGTTGCTTTAGAAATAAAAAAAGTGTTTAAAAGCAGTACACAATAGCACAATTTTAAGGCTTTTGTCATTATTTTGTTTTTTAAGTTTGGATTTGTTTTTGGTAACTATTTTAAATTGTGATGAATACGTTAGTCATAACAATTTTAGTAATTGAACAGAAAAATATAAAAAATATAGAAATATATGAAGCTGTTTTCAATAAAGTTTGAAGAAATATCTAGAATAACTTTATAAAGGTGAAATTATCGTAATTGTTGTGCCCAAATCAGGTTTAGAGCATACTTCAATTTTACAATTAATAGCTGTCGCAAGGTCACGAATTAAATGCAGTCCCAATCCCGATTTGATTCCGATAACTGCAGAATCATCATACAGGGCTTTAAATTTTTCCTGGCTGCCGCCCGGACCATTATCAGTTATGGAAAGCAGTATAGTATTGTTTTCCTGTCTGGCTTTCCACACTATTTGCGGATTTTCTCTCTTCGCAAGTACTTTTACAGCGTTTCCGGTTAAGTTTCGAATGATGGTTTTGAGGTAATTTTTATCGGTATTTAAAACAAGATCGTCTGGATTTTCAAACACAATTGAAATGTTTTCATATGGAGAAAAGTGGTTTTGTGTTTCTTCAAATATCTTGGCGACAGTAATTCGTTTAAAGTGCGGTTTAAAATTTTCCATTTGTCCTTTGCTCCACAACAGAATATCCTCCATAGAAGTTAATAAATTCTCTGCGCCGGCAATTACTTTGGCCTGCATTCTTACGGCAGTTTCTTCGTCGATTAATTCGGGGTTTTCTTTTTGAAGATGCAGAAAGTGAATCAGATTCGAAACAGGACTTCTTAAATCATGATTTAAAATACTAAAAAAGCGGGCTTTTGTTTTATTGGCTTCGTCCAATTCTTGATTTAAAATCTGCAGTTTTTTATTGATTTTTTTTCTGCTCCGGCTTTGTTTAAAAAGCAGTAATCCAATAATTCCAACTAAAGCTAAGCCCGAAATGAGGTAAATACGCTGTGTCTGTGCTTCTTTAATCTGGATGTTCTTAATCGTATTTTCGCTCGAAAGATTCTTGATTTTCTGCTGTTTATTTGTGTTTTGATAACGAGCTTCGGCATTTGCAATACTTTGTTTAGCCGATTCATGCATCATCTCGTCGTTGTACTTACTGTAGATTTCGTTGTAGTAAAATGCTTCTTTCCAAAGCTGCAGTGCGGCGAAGCTTTGAGATAATTTTTTATTAATCATAACAAAGTTTTCTTTGTCATAAGTCAATGCATTTTTTGAAGCTTTTTTTAAGGTTTCAATGGCTTTTTTATATGCTCCTTTTTCATATAAAACCCTTCCCATAATGGCGTTGGCTTCCATTAAAATTTCTTCATCTGTTGATTTTTCGCCAAATAAAACTGCTTTCTCAGCAAACACAAAAGCTTTATTAAGGTCTCTTTCATCTGCATAATATCTAGACATGTTTTGATTGGCAAAACTCAAATTAAGAAACAGCGAATCTTTTCTAGTTGGGTAAGTGTACGTCAGCTTATAATATTTTTTTACGCTGTCTAGTTTTTTTTGCGCGACAAAACACTGCATATAATAATTGCAGGAAAAAGCAGAAATGTAAGGAGAGGTTTTTATATACGGCTGTGCCTCGTTTAAATATTCTATCGCTTTGTCAAATTGTTTCATTTTAATGTATGCGCTGGCAATCTGACAATAAGAAACGCCTATATTTTCAATATTTTCGACCGCTTTAGGAAGGAGTTTTTTATACGTTACAGCCTTTAATTGATTCCCAATAAAACTTTCATATTCCGAAAGATCAAGATAATATTCGCCAAGACTGCCATAAAGAACAGCTTTGGTGTACACACTTTTGGTGGTATCCAAAATACTTTTAATCTCGGTAATCAGTGCTTTTCTTTTAGAAGTTTTATTCAAAGAATAACAGATATAATTAAGGCGCATTAAACTAGAAGTATAACTTTCAATATCTTTCGATCTGCGTGCGTATTTCAAAGATTCTTCGTAATTAACAAATGCTTCTTGGTATTTATTATTACTAAATTCATAAGCGGTGCCTTTCTGCAGATAAAAACGGCTTAAATAAAGCGAATTGTTTTTAGAAAGTTCAATTCCTTTTTGTGCGACGATTATTAGCTTTGGATATTCTTCTAAATCCAAAAGCGAGGTGGAGTAATTATGCCACGCCTTTAATTTTTCGGCTGTAGTTTTATAACGGCCCAAATTAGGTTCCTGCTGCGTAAATCCTTTAAAACTGAATAACAGAATAAACAGGAACGTAATTTTTCTCATGCAATAAGATTTAAGTTGTCCTTGTAACTTCTTCCAATCGGAATTATGGCATTATTATTCAAAACAATTTCGTTAGAATTTATCTTTTGAACATATTGTTTCTGTACGGCAAAACTTCTATGAATACGCACAAAAGACTGAAAATGATTTTCTTTTAAAAGATTTCCAATACTCGAAAGTACACAATGTCTTTTACGGTCTGTAACTACCAAAGTGTAGTCTTTTAAAGCTTCCAGATATAAAATCTCATGAAGTTTTACTTTTGTTTGTTCGTGTCCTTCCTTTATATAAATGGTATCACCGCCAATACTTGCTTCAAATAAAGAAGCTTTGAGTTTGATTTCCATAAACTCTTCGATGCGATTGATTGTTTGGGTAAAACGGTCAAGTTTTAAAGGCTTTACAATAAAATCAAGCGTTTCAATCTGGAAACTTTCGACAGCATGTTCAGGATGCGCGGTAATAAAAATGCATACAGGAACATCTAAAGTCTGTTTTCTAAATTCAATTCCGTTTAAACCCGGCATATCGATGTCTAAAAAAAGTATGTCGATTTTTTCTTTCTCCAGAAAAACAACAGCATCTTCAGCCGATTCAAAAACGCCTGCAATGTCCAGAACAGGGAATTTCTTGGCATAAGAAACAACCGTAAGTCTGTCAATTTCGTCATCATCAACAATAATACAAGTGTATTTTTTCATCATTCAAACTTAATTTATGTTATCTGTCTATTTAAAATGCTGTTCGTCTATTGGCTGTTTTTAGCTTGAACTTATTGCTGCAAATTTGTCTTGTAATTAATTGTAAAGGATAAAAACGCCCTTTACTGATTGTTGCAAAAATAAAGCTATTGAATTAAAAAAGAGTCATTTAATTAAATTTTTAAAACCAAATTGTTATGAAATTTTTAAAAACCATTTTTACCATTTTATCAGTTGCACTTTTTACAGCTTCGTGCAGTAGTGACGACGACAATTCAATTAAATATGCAGAAGAAAACCCTCTTGATGCTTATATGGCAGGCTCAGGATTTAGCCAGAAGGCAGTAGATGTAAAAAACTCAGGAATTTATGAATATGGTTTTAGTTTTAAACCAACAGTAACTGGAAAAATAAACGCTTTAATAGTGAAAATTCCAGATGTAAATCCAGCTTTAAGAATTACTTTATGGGATGCAGCGACTAAAACAGTAATAAAATCTGAAACTGTAAATGTTGCTACAGCCAATGTTACAGTCGAAAAAGCAATTTCATCAATTGCGCTTACTAAAGATAAGGAATACTTTTTTACAGTAAACAGCGACGACTGGATTAATAGAACAAAAACAGACGGGTCGGCGGCAACTTATCCAATTGTAGCTGGAAATATAACTATTACAGGATATGCATACATCTCAAGTACAGCTGCGGAAACTATTTTTCCAACAAATGCACGTAACACGTATTATGCTGGAGATATTACGTTTAAATTTCAACAAACTGAATAATTCTTTTTTGGATAGCTTTGAATTAGTTAGTGAAAAAGGTTTGGCCAAAAGTCAAACCTTTTTTTAAATATAATATCAGTTAAAAATAACCGTACATTTATAGTCAATAATCTTAAACTAATGAAAATGAAAACAATACATTTGTTATTGCTCTTTTGCACCACAACATTTTGCTTAGGACAAAATCAAGAAGGAGAACTAAAAAAAATTATTAGTCAGCAGGAATCAGATTGGAATAAAAACGATATGAAGTCATTCTCGCAGGCTTTTAGTGACGATGCAGTTTTAATTAACTTTTTAGGCATGTATTGGCAGGGGAAAGAAAATATTATTACTGAGTTTTCACATATTAATGAATGCTGTATCAAGCCGACTTCTGTAAAATTTGACTGGATAGATTCTAAAACATTATCTGAAAATGCAGCGGTTGCGCATATGAAAGAGACATTGACAGCAAAAGAAGATTATGCTGTTCCTGGCGGAGTTGTTAAAAAAGGAACAGTAAACAGCAAATTTATTACCGTTGTTTTTGAAAAAAAGAATGCAGTCTGGAAAATTGTAAGTATGCAGGTGACACAGGTAAACGGACCGCCAAAATAAACAGTTTTAAAATAATTAACCTCACAGATTTTTAAGTCTGTGAGGTATTTTTTTTTAGATTAGAATCTGATTTTGAATTAATTAATGGTTGTGCGTTTCGCTGTTTTCATAACCAATAATAGTAATCATGTAAGGCGTGCTTGAAACCTTTGTCTTTTTAATTTCTGATGAAGAAAGATTCACTTGCAGTAGTTCGCCTGAAGTTGGAGAAGTGATATAAGCAAATTTCTCTGTTACAGCAATTTGAGGTTTTAGTGTTGCATCTGTTGCAGTTGAGGCAGTGGCTTTGATTTCTTTTTCTAATTGTAAACTGCTGATATTGTAAAGTTTAAAATCTCCTGAATGCAATAGAACAGCCAGTTTTTTATGATCGTAACTAATTTTACACTGCATAATTGTCGTGTTTTCAATAATTGGCTTTACGGTACTGTTTACAACATCAATTAAATAAGCGCCTTTTGCAGCCGTATATCCAATAAATTTCCCAGCCGAAGCCGTTTCTAAAATACTTCCAAACCAAGCTGTTCCAAAATTTTCTGGATGATCGATCAGTTTTTGGTTTCCGTTGCTTTCCACAACCAAAATACCGCTTGCAGAACCAAATACCGCATATACGCCGTCTGAAGCATTTCCGTGAATTCCTTTTGTAGCAATTTTAGCGTCGAAAAGTGTTTTTCCGGTATTGTCAATAATTTTTACTTTTTCCGGAAGCGTTCCAGTTACCGAATTGTCTTTCTCAGTAATAGCGTAAGTTCCGTTTGTAAAAGTGGCCATTGCACCGTGATGTGCCAATAAACCTGCGTTTATAGTTTTGAAAGCTGCACCAGATTTATTTACGTCGGCTTCTTTACCAACAGAAAGCGTTCCGTCTCCGTCATTAAAGGTTAGGATTTCGCCAATTTTACTTTTAAAATGTGTTGGTTTTTGCGCGCTTGCAGTTAAGAAACCAAATTTTGGAACATCATCAACATCGATATGATCGCCATGCAATTCCAATCCGCTGTCGAAAGTTTCTACAAAATTATTGTCTCTGTGAATGATACCCGCGTAACGCCCAGATTCTGTAGTGTACAAAGATGATTTTGGAAATTTAGCTGTAAACGAACTAATTTTATCTTCTGATGGATCAAAAAGCGTTAATTCTGTGGTTTTTTCGTCAGAAAGTAAAATTCTAACAAATGTATGTTCTTCAGAATCATGGTCATGATCGTGATCGTCATGGTTGTCGTCGTCGTTGCTACACGAAACCGCAAAAAGCGATAAAGCGAATAAAAAAAGCAGTTTGTAAAAATTGTTTTTCATGGTAATAAAAGATTAAAAATTTGTAAATATTTGAGTTTTGACTAGCCGGATTTATTTGGAAACCAAAAATGGAATCTTCATCGAAACAATAATATTCCGGCCGGCTTCCGGAAGTTCGATTAGGCGGTAAAAACTAGTGTGATTTAAATATCTCGTATTAAATAAATTCTGGATCTGAATACTAATGCTGATATCCTGTTTTGCAGCCTTTATTTTTGAACCAAAAGCGAAATTAAATACATGGCTTTCGGCAGTTTTCTTTTCTGGCGGAACAATATTGTTTTGTTCTGCCGTGAAGCGATAATCCACAGAAAAATAAGGCTCTTTAAGAAAGCTGATTTGAGGTTCATAATTCAAACCAAACAAAACAGATGGAGGAGGAGAAAACGGAAGTGTATAACCCTTTTTACTGCCCGATTTTTGTTCCGAATAAAGATATTCGGCCGCAATTTCTGCACTTAGAGATTTAAAGAAATAATATTTGGTCTGTAATTCGGCACCATAACGAAAGACTTTACTTTGTTCGTATTCAAAAACTTGATTTCCTGCACCATAATAAATATCATGAGCTGAAGTCGGATTCAGATAAATGAAATTCGGAAAATAATTAGCAAACGGCGTTAGCTGAAAAGAGAAGTTTTGCGCTTTCCATTCCATTCCCAAATCCAATTGATAAGAACGTTCGGCATTCAAATTCGGATTTCCTTTTTCAAATCGGAAATAATGATAATTTACGCCGTTTGAAGCCAGTTCTTTGGCAATCGGCATTCTGAAACTTGAGCCTAAATTGGCTTTCAGCGAAAGCTTTCCCGGATTGTAATTTGCACCAATAGACCACGTAAAACTGTCAAAAGTTTTCGTTAAGTCTTGAGAACGCTGCAAATATTCTAAATTGGTCTGATTGTTTTCGGAAATTTCACTCTGAAACCAATCGTAATACGATTTCATTTTAATTTTTCCATAATCGTAACGGACAGCGCCGTGAAGAAACCATTTTTCGTTCAGTTCAATTTTATCGTAAACAAATAAACCAGCATTAAATTGAGTGAAAGCAGGAATTAAAAAACTCCATCCGCCAATTTCATTTTGCTGCAAAACCACATTAGAACCAATCGTAATTTGGTGATGATTGATTCTGAATTCATCTTTCGCAGAAAACGACCAAACGTTTTTATCGTATTGACGCTCCAGATCTTTTGGCGCGTACATATCTTCAGGATAAATCGGCGGCATATAACCGTGATTCACATAATGACTCCATTCTCTTCTGAAATTATTCTGAAAACCAATCTGCGTTTCAAAAGCATGATTTCCGAATTGAAAAGAAGTCGTATTGCTCACTTTAAGATGATTTACTTCTTGATACGGCATCAAAATATCACGGCTCGATTTGTCGTGTAATTCCATGTCTACATTTCTAGGTTCAAGTCCGTGCGCATTCGCGAAAAATCCACTTTTGGTGTGAACATTACTAAAATAAAAAACCGATTTGAGCTTTTCTCCCGAATAACCTGTACTCAAATGGAAGTCAAGTTCTTTTCCTGCCGTATTCCGCAAATGATTTTTGTATAACGGAACAGCATAACTATACACATGGACTACATCGGTCGGAACACGATAATCTCCATAACCCATTGTCGTAACGCGCGAATCAAAGAAGCAGTTTTCGTTTCTTCCAAATAAATTAATAGAACTTCCAAATTGCGAATTATTGCTTTTTCCTGTCATATCTACGCTACCGCCAAAAGTATTTTGAGACGGAAGCGGCAATGGTTTTATGTTGACCGCCCCGCCCACAGCATCAGATCCGTAAATAAATGAAGAAGGGCCTTTTATGATTTCTACTCGATTTACCGCATATTGATCGATTTCCAATCCGTGATCGGCTCCCCATTGCTGGCCTTCATGTTTCAAACCATTCTCCACCACAATAACCTGATTGAAACTCAAGCCTCTTATAAGCGGTTTTGAACCTCCCGAGCCAATCGAAATGGTTTTAACGCCTGGTAATTTTTGCAGAGACTGCATCAGGCTTCCGCCGAGGTTTCGCTGAATAAAACTATTGTTTACGGTTTCAACATTCAGAGATTCTTCTTTTTTGCGTTTTTCAACTGCATTATTGCTGATTAAAACTTCGTCAAGCTCTTTTATTTCTGGTTTTTTTTCTGAAGGCTGATTTTGAGCAACGGCTTCCGCTGCAATTAATAAACTGAGGAGTAAAAAACAATATTTCCAATAAATGGATAAGGCATTCTTCATTAATCTGATGTTATAAAATTTTAATACTTAAACCTTTCAGTGTCTGCCAGCCTTCTTTATCCGTCAGGCGAATCATAAAATGATAATCTCCAGGATCAACATCTGCAGGAATTGCAATCTGTGCCGTTGCTTCGTAATTTTTTACACCATCAGGAATAGTGTAATTGTTGATGAAAAGCATTGGTTTTACAGGGCTTTTTACAGCTTCCATTTCGCAAGTCGTTACTTCTGTGCTATGCGTATGATGATCGAAATTGTGGTGAATATCAAGGCTGTAAGAACCTAGTGCGACATTATCATTAAAAACAGCTTTAAAAGTGAAGGTTTGCCCGCGTTCGATTGTACTGCATTGAATTGGAAAAGCATTCGCTCCAGTGATGTCAATTATAGGATATTCGGTGTCGATATCGGCATCATCGCTTGAGCAGGACGTTAGAAAGGCAAGTGTAAAAATGCCTATTACAAACTTTAAATTTTTCATGTTTTTTAATTTTAATTAAAGGGCAAATGGAAGTTCAATAGATTGCGAAAAATTGATATTGTAAGTCGTGTTTTTATATAAAACCAAGAAAGTATAATTACCAGTTGCCCATAATTTGTTGGTAATTAAATCCTGCTGAACTGGAGAATTGTTGTCTTTTGCAGCACCAATGGTAAGCTTTGGAGTATCTCTGGTAAACTGAACACCATCCCAGGGAATGTTGGAGAATTGTCCTGCTTCGGCCATATTTTTATGTTCAAAAACATCATAAACAATCACTTTGCTAAAATCAATCTGATCTACACTTTCTGGATTATGTTTGGTATTTTTATTAATCAAAAGCAAATACATAATTCCGTCGCCTTTCACACCTTCAAGAGTTACCTGAGAACCGAAAATATCGTTGTTTTTGAATTTGGCGTCAGGATCTGAAAATTTACCTTTTCTATACATAAAAGCATCGTTAATAAAGACGGTAAATACCGAAGCGACAGGGTTTACTGGAATATTTTCCAGTTTGAAAATCGTTAGGTTTTTCTTTACTTCCAGCTTCGTTCCGTTTTGATCGTTTACGGTAATAATGAAATCGTATTTTCCCTCTGCCGCATCTTCTGGAATATCAAAATGTTTGTGAACTGTTGCATTTTTTGCTCCAGCATACTGCACCCAAGTAATTTCGTGCGACCAAGGTTTTGAGTAGTTTTCGCTGCTTTTTTGTACAATTTTAACCTGCACATTTTCGATTTTATCAGCAGCGGTGACTTCTGCATTAAAATGGAAATCCTGACCAATAGCTGCTGTTTCATTGTTTCCAAGACCCAGTTCGATTTTGTCAATCGCAGGAATTGCTTGTTCTTTTTCGGAGTCGTCATTGCTGCAGCTTGAAAAAGCAATTGCGGCAAAGAGTGCTAGAATAAGTTTTGTTGTTTTCATTTTTTCTGATTTGATTTTGATCATTTTATAAAGGGTATTTGGGTTACAAAGGGGTATAGTGATTTCAATATTCAGTCCCATACGGACGAAATATTTGTAGAAAAGGAGTTAGGAGCTAAAAAAAGCCTCAGAGAGGCGACATATTTTTCTTTTCTCTAGTTAAAACAGCACAGTCATGACCAAAGGCTTGAATAAAAGCTTTAGTGCTGATGTGTATATCATGAAAAAGTGGAAAGTGTTTTTTGTGCAGAAAAGCAATGTGAATATTAATTCAATAAATTAACTGCTTAAAATGAATAAAATAGCTTTCAAGTGTTTTAAGATTCTGAAATCATTAAAACAGCTAAATAGTCGAATTGCCAAGACAAATCGGTGCACAAAAAAATACTAAATTGTAAAAATTGGCGGGGCTCGCAGTGAGAAAAGCGCCCCTTTAAAAAATGTAAAATGTGGTTTGCTGTAAAAACTAAGGTGTTTTACAATAGGATTATTTTTGAAAAACTGAAAAGCATTAACTTCAAGTGTACCAACAGCGCTGAATTTAAAATCGCAAATCGAACATTTATGAAATGAATGTAGTTTTGCTTTGAATTGCGGTTTTTCGGAAATCGAAAATTCTACTTTCTCTTTTGAGAGTTTGGTGTCTAAAATATGTTCATACGAATGGACAGCCGGAAAAAGTATTGCGAACAATACAATTAAAGGCATTAAAAGATTAATAATTTTAAGTTTCTTTTTCATTCGTTGAGATTATTTCCTGCTCATTTAAAGCTGGAATTAATGCAATAGTGTTGCAAATATAAAAATCTTATTCTTAAATGCAATGTTGTTGCAGTAATTGTTTGCGAAAAATCAATGCTTTTGCTAATTTTAGCAAATCTTATATTCCTTAAAAATGAAAATTTTCTACAGCTTTCTTTGTTTTGTTATCTTGATTTTCAATGGTTTTTCTCAATCAAAAGAAAGTGGATTGTTTGAAAACGGTGTTTCAGAACAGCTGGCACATCTACGTAAAAAACAAATTTCAGGTCTTCGATACACTTTATATTTTGATATACCGAATCAGAAAGAAGAAAGAATAAAGGCTTATTCGATTGTAAATTTGAATTTGTCTGATATAAGTCAGCCCTTACTTTTTGATTTTAAAGAGAATACGGCCAACATAAAAACTATTGAAGTAAACGGAAAAAAACTTTCTATTGTTCATGAAAACGGACATATTGTAATTCCGGTTTCGGCTTTGGTTTTGGGAAAAAATCTAGTTTCTTTTTCATTTATTGCAGGTAATTTATCATTAAACAGAAATGATGATTTTTTATATACTTTATTAGTTCCAGATCGCGCGAGTACTTTGTTTCCATGTTTTGATCAGCCCGATTTAAAAGCGACCTATAGACTAACACTTTCTGTACCAAAAGACTGGTCTGTTTTGGCTGGAGCCAATGTAGTAAACAAACTTGAAAAAAGAGATTTTGCAATTTACACTTTTGGAGAATCTGACAAAATGAGCACTTATTTGTTTTCTTTTGTGGCGGGAAAATTCAAAAGCGCGACACAAAAGCCAGGTTTAGAAATGACGATGCTGTATCGTGAAAATAGTCCGGAGAAATTTCGCGTAAGCGCCGATACTATTTTCAATCTGCACCAGCAATCTTTAGACTTTTTAGAAAAATATACCAATTATAAATTTCCGTTTCAGAAGTTAGATTTTGCTTCGATTCCTGTTTTTCAGTATGGCGGAATGGAACATGTTGGCGCAATTCAGTACCGAGAATCGACTTTGTTTTTGGATAACAGCGCAACGGATAGCGAAAAATTAAACCGCGCCAAATTGATTGCCCACGAAACGTCGCATATGTGGTTTGGCGATTTGGTCACAATGAAATGGTTCGACGACGTTTGGATGAAAGAGGTTTTTGCCAACTTCATGGCCGATAAAATTATGAACCCGATTTTCCCGAGAGTCAATCATAATCTCCAGTTTTTTACCGCGCATTATGGTGGCGCTTTCGCGGAAGACCGATCTTTGGGTACACATCCTATAAAACAGCATCTGGCGAATTTAAAAGACGCTGGTTCGCTTTACGGAGCTATTATTTACAACAAAGCGCCTATTATGATGCGTCAGTTAGAAGCTTCAATGGGAAAAGAAGCTTTTCAGAACGGAATTCAAAAATACATTCAGAAATACGCCAATAACAATGCCGATTGGAATAATCTCGTAGAACTTCTTGATGCAGAAACGCCGCTTGACATGAAAAAATGGAGCGACGTTTGGGTAAACAAATCTGGAAGAGCCATTTTTACAGATCAAATCGAATATGATGCTAAAAACCGAATTACAAGCTTTGAAATTCAACAACAAGCCGAGGATAAATCAGAGAATATCTGGCCTCAGGTTTTTCAGATCGGTTTATTATATGCCAATGAGGTAAAAGTTTTATCAATCAATATTAATGATAAAAATACGGCTGTAAAAGAAGCTATCGGACTAGAAAAACCGCTCGCCATTGTTTACAATTATAATGGTTTTGGATACGGAGTTTTTCCGCTTGACGGGAATAATTTAGATTATATTTCTACGTTGAAAGATGAGGTTGCAAGAGCTTCGAGTTACAGTAATCTTTATGAAAATACGCTGCTAGGAAATGTTTCGCCAGAAAAAGCTTTTAATTGTTTTCTGAAAGCAATTCAAACAGAAGAAAACGAATTGGTTTTAAGAATTGCTTCCAATAATTTAAATACAATTTATTGGAGATTTTTAACCGAAAAACAGCAGAATAAAGTTCAGAAACAGCTTGAAGGTATTTTGTACGAACGTTTACAGGCTAATTTATCGCCTAATATCAAAAAGACTTTATTTGGATTATTTACTTCGATTGCCTATTCTGATTCGGCGAAAGCCAGTTTATATAAAGTTTGGAACAGAGAAATCTCGATTCCGAATTTGAAATTAAACGAAGACGATTATACCAATATGGCAATGAATCTGGCAATTTTTGAACATCCAAAAGCAGATGAAATTTTGGAGAAAACCAGAACGTCTTTCACCAATCCAGATAAACAAAAGCGTTTTGAGTTTCTGCTTCCGTCATTGTCAAAGGATGAATCGGTTCGAAATGCCTTTATAGAATCATTAAAAGAGGATTCTAATCGTGAAAAAGAATCTTGGGTTTCGGTAGGTTTGGCAAATGTAAATCATCCGCTTCGTCAGGGAAGTGCACAAAAGTATATTAGATTTTCACTAGATTTGATAGATGAAATCCAACGCACGGGAGATATTTTCTTTCCGAAAGATTGGCTCGATAATACAGTTGGAAAGTATTCGTCGAAATATGCTTTTGATGAAGTACAGCGATTCTTAAAAGAAAATCCTAATTTTAGTCCTATTTTAAAAAGGAAATTGTTTCAATCGACAGATTTGCTTTATAAAGCACAAAATATTAAAAAAGAAACCGAATGAAAATCGAATCGGAAATAGAGAAAGTCTCCAGTTTTCAGCACCTTGAAATGCTGGCCAATCAGGTTGTGGAAGGTTTTATATCGGGAATGCACAAGAGTCCGTTTCATGGATTTTCTGCTGAATTTGCGGAACATAAAGTGTATAACGCAGGCGAAAGCACCAAACATATTGACTGGAAATTGTTTGCCAAAACCGATCGTTTGTACACGAAACGTTTTGAGGAAGAAACCAATTTACGCTGTCATTTAATTGTTGATAATTCATCTTCAATGCATTATCCTGAACTCAAATCAAATCAGCCTTTTTATGAAAAGAAGATTGGTTTTGCGGTTTTGGCCTCGGCGGTTTTAATGAATATCTTAAAGAAACAACGCGATGCAGTTGGTTTAAGCGTTTTCTCCGATAAATACGAATATTACGCACCAGAAAAAGGAAGCGATCGTCATCATAGAATGCTGTTGAATAAACTGGAAGAACTATTAGTGCAGCCAAAAGTCAAAAAAACAACCGATACCATTACATATCTGCATCAAATAGCAGAGAAAATGCATCGCCGTTCGATGATTATCTTGTTTACAGATATGTTTCAGACGGAAGATGATGAGAAATTATTCAACGCTTTACAGCATTTAAAACACAATAAGCATAAAGTGGTTCTCTTTCATATTGTTGACAATGAAACCGAATTAAAATTTGACTTTGATAACACGCCAAGAAAGTTTATCGACTTAGAATCGGGAGAAGAGGTTTCTATTTTTGCTGATAATGTAAAAGAAGAATATGAAAAAAGAGCAGCAGCCTATTTTAAAAATCTGGCTTTAACCTGTGCTAAGAACCAAATTAAGTATGTTCCGGTAAATGTTGGCGATAATTTTGATAAAATATTGACTACATATTTGGTTGAAAAACAAAACTTTGGATAAATATTTTAAAATTTATTTAATTTTTTTTACAAAAACACTTGCAGAAATGAAATTCTGTACTATCTTTGCAACCGCAATAACGCAGAGGTTTGGTAGTTCAGTTGGTTAGAATACATGCCTGTCACGCATGGGGTCGCGGGTTCGAGTCCCGTCCAGACCGCAATATTGGGAAAAGCCTTTCTTAACGGAAAGGCTTTTTTGCCCAAATACGGTATCTAAGATTAGTTGTGTTGTTTTGCTACGACTTTGTAACTCGTAGCTGGTTTAGTAGTTAGACCAATGAAAAGCTTTCCACTTTTGTGGATGGCTTTTTTGATTTAAGACACTTTTGTTTTTTAACCGCAAAGAGCGCAATCCCGAAGCCTCGGGATACGCAAAGTCCGCAAAGTTTTTTTTAAGCTTTGCGGATTTTGTGTTTTGTACGTATTATATTAAAATATAGCCCGTGGTTTCAACCACGGGAACACAATGTATATAAATACCCTGGTTGAAACCACGGGTTATGTTTAGCAAAATGATAAATATTTCTATGTGAAAACCTTCTCGGTTAAGAAAAAGAAAGAAAGTTCTTCTTTTTTAGTTTTACAGTCAATTTTTAAAATATTGGAATTTAAGTAATTAAAAATTTCTTGAATTTTATTCCTAAAAACCCTTGCAGAATCCAACTTCTGTTGTATTTTTGCACTCGAAATAACGCAGGGTTTGGTAGTTCAGTTGGTTAGAATACATGCCTGTCACGCATGGGGTCGCGGGTTCGAGTCCCGTCCAGACCGCAATATTGGAAGAAGCCTTTCTTAACGGAAAGGCTTTTTTTTGTTTATATATTTAACCGCAAAGTTCGCTAAGATTTAAACAAGGTCCACAAAGGTTTAATTTAGTTTTGTATTTCAATATAGCTCGTGGTTTCAATCGCGGGAAGGCTTCGTGCCATACAGATTGTGATATATATAGCGCGCCAATGGTTGAAACCATAGGCTATGTTTGATAATCTTTGCGAGTTTTGCGTTTTTACCTTGCGAACTTTATGTAGGGTTCACAAAGATTTAATTTAGCTTTGTGTTTCAATATAGCCCGTGGTTTCAACCACGGGAACGCTTCGTGCCATACAGATTATGATATATATATCGCTCCAATCGTTGAAACCATCGGCTATGTTTTATAATCTTTGCGAACCTTGCCTTTTTTATCTTTGGAACTTTGTGGTTAAATCTCAATCTGGCTTTGGAGTTTTTAAATTTTAAATTTCCCTACATTTATATATCGAAAGATATTTAATTACATCAATGGAACATTCCGGTCAAAAGCTAGATAAGTATTACATCAAGAAAGTAGATGCTGATAAAAAGAGCATTTACTGTCACCACGATTTGATGGGTGAATTATTTATTCCCACACACAAACACGACAAAGCACAAATGCTATATGCAGAAGGTGATGTCGTTTTTGTAACTACAGAAACCAAAACGTACTTTTTACCAGCAAGACATTTTATCTGGATTCCGAGTGGGGTTGAGCATAGCATCGAACCTAAATCTGAAAGTGTGACGATGCGGAATTTATATTTTCCAGTTGAAAAAGGAGAAGATGAGTTTTATAGCGTTGAAGGTATTTACCCGGTGAATAATTTATTACTGCAAATGATGCTTTTTACGAATCGATGGAATGGTGATCTTAAAAAAGGAACTCCGAACTTTGCCATTGCTAAAGCGATAAAAGCGATTCTTCCACAAATCTGCACCAACAATCTTCCATTAGAATTACCACAGCCCAAAGACAAACGGCTTAGTAAAATCCTGCGTTATATTGAAAATAATCTGGGCGAAACTATTTTATTTGCAGATGTTGCTCATGAATTTGGTTACAGCGAACGCTCTTTGTACCGCTTATTCCAAAAAGATCTCAAAATGTCTTTCATTCAATATTATACCATTCGAAGAATCTTAAAAGCGATCGAGCTTTTGTTAGAAAGAAAACTCTCCGTAAAAGAGGTTGCTCTAGAAGTTGGTTACAATAGTGTTCCTACTTTTAGCAACACGTTTTTTAAGATTTTAGGACAAAGGCCTTCCGATTATTTAAATGGGGAAGATATTCTGTAATTTTTTATTTTACACAGATTTAAAAGATTTAAGCAGATTTTATTCAATTTAAATTTTAAAGATGTTTCTCTCGCAGATCTGGCAGATTTAGGAGATTTTTTTTTATTTTATTGATCTGCTCAATCTGCCAAATCTGCGAGAGATTTTCAAAAAAATAAAATCAGCGTTCATCTGCTTTTAAATCTGAGTGAAATATCACAAACCAAATTCATTTTGTAATGAATTGTTTTTCAATATTTTAATATAACGTTTTCGAAAAACGAGATTTTAACATTTGTCCGAAATGAATACGTTATTGACTTTTTATAATTATCAGTCATCGTAAAAATGAAGGAACTTTGCAACATAAAATATTTATGTATTCATGTTACTTAAAACAACAAATTCTACAGACGACTGTTTTCTCAAAATCCTGATGCTGTTTTTAATTTTATTGGCATTCAATAATTTACAAGCGCAGGAAATTCATACGGTTTCATTAAAAGAAGCGATGAAACTGGCTAAAGAAAACAACAAAAAAATCCTTAGATCTCAAATAGAGATTACGCTCTCAGAGCAAAATATTAAAGAAAGCAAAGAACTTCGCCTGCCGGATATCGAATTAAACGGCGAGTATTCCAGAATTACGAATATCACCGAATTTAAAGGAAATGGTTTCTTGAATGGTAAAGAAGTTACCAAGGCAATTCCTGAAATTTATCAGGTGAATTCGACTTTTAAAATGCCAATTTATGCTGGAAATAAAATCAATAACGCTATAAAAATTGCGAATCAGGAAAGCGAAATTGCGAAAATAAAAACAGAAAAAACCGAAAATGATATTGAGCTGGAAGTTGTGGCCAATTATCTTTCGATTTATAAAATGATGGAACTTCAAAAGATTTTTGAAGAAAACATCAAAGAAGAAAAAAGCCGATTGAAAGAAGTGCAGTCGCTTCAAAAACATGGAACGGTTACGAAAAACGAAGTTATTCGTGCCGAATTGCAGCTTTCGGATCGTGAACTAAATGCGCTTACAAACTCCAAAAACATTAAAATTGCGCTTCACGATCTGAAAACTTTAATTCAGATTCCAGAAAACGAAGAAATTGCGATCGATACAACGGCTGCTCTTGATGAATTGAACGGTTTAGATCCGTATGATTTTTATATGAATAAGGCTTTGCAAAACGAAGAAATGCGCATTGCAAGTCAGGAATTAAACATCAAAAAAACGGAACTGCAGTTGGTAAAAGGAAATTATCTGCCAACGGTAAACTTCTTTGGGAATTATGGTTTTTATTATCCTAACTACAAATTTTTTCCACCAAATCCGTATTTGTACACTTTAGGGCAGGTGGGAATCGAAGCGCGTTTTGATATTTCGGCTTTATATAAAAATAAAACCAAAGTTGAACAGGCAAACAAAAAAATCGAATGGCAGCAAATGCAGTCTGAAATTATAAAAGATGAAATTCAGGATCAACTGTATAAAGAGCATACGCAGTATCAGGAAATCCTTGAAAAATTTGTGGTGGTCGACAAAGCTTTGGATCTGGCCAATGAAAATTACCGAATTGTAAAGCTGAAATACTTAAATCAATTGGTTTTAATAACCGAAATGGTGGATGCTGATAATGCGTTGCTTCAGTCGAAATACAACAAAATTTCTACCCGATTGGATGCAGTTCTGAAACATTATGAATTGCTTCATACGGCGGGTATTCTTCCGCAGAGTTAAATGTGAAAGTTAGAAGAAAGAAGCAAGAGGCAAGATTTAAAAGTAAATAATAGAAAATAGACAAGAAAAGATATAGAGTGTATGGTTAAGATAAAAAATGAAACTAGAAGAAACAGAACGTTTCATATATTAATAACAATTATTGCGTGTACGCTTGTAGTGAGCGGGGTTGTTTTGGGAATTTGGTTTTATGTATTCAACAGAAACCACGAAGAAACCAACGATGCTCAGGTGGAACAATATGTAACGCCAATTATGTCTAGAATTACAGGTTATGTGCAGGAAGTTCGTTTTAACGAAAACCAGTTTGTGCATAAAGGTGATACTTTGGTGGTGATTGACAATAGAGAATATCAGTCAAAATTGAATGTGGCTTTGGCCGATGTTCAAAACGCCAAACAAAACAGCGTTGTAGCGCAAAAAAATGCTATAAACACAGCCAGTGCAACGGCAATTAACGAATCGCAATTAGATGCTGCAAAATCGAATCTTTGGAAAACCAAACTAGAATACGAAAGATACAAAGCTTTGGTAAGCGAAGAAGCGGCAACTTCTCAACAATTAGAAAAGGTTAAAGCAGATTATGAATCGGCTCAGGCGCATTTTCAGGAAATGAAAAACAGAATTCATTCGGCAGATTTAACCACTTCTGTGGCACAAGCAAATGTTCCGACAACGAAGACGAATATCGCATCCAAACAAGCAGTTGCAGATAATGCGGCATTATTTCTTTCGTACACGATCATTACAGCGCCTTACGACGGCTGGGTTGGAAAACGAACTTTACAGCCTGGACAATTGGTAAAAGAGGGACAATCACTGCTTTCAATCGTGAGCAAAGAAAAATGGATTACAGCCAATTTTAAAGAAACGCAATTGCAATATTTAACTGTTGGACAGGAAGTTGAAATTAAAGCCGATGCATTGAGCGATAAAACTTTCGTTGGTACAATTGCTTCTTTATCACCTGCGAGCGGGGCAAGATTTTCATTGCTTCCGCCAGATAATGCAACAGGAAACTTTGTTAAAATCGAACAAAGAATTCCAGTTCGAATTCAGTTAAAAGACACCGACAAACAAACCGATTTTTTAAGAGCGGGAATGAATATCACCGTGATCGCGGCACACTAAAATGGAGGATAAAAGTATTTTTAAATCATGGGTTCCAAAATGGGCAATCATTATTATTTTGTTTGTCTGTCTTTTGCATTCCATGATTTTATTGGGAGTTTATACTTCAAACGTAACCTACGCAGCTAGTTTTCTGGATATCGAGCCAGAAGATTTGCAGTTTGCAATGTGCGTTACGTATGGAACTTTGCTCGCCACGATTTTAATTGAAAGCCGATTTTCGAGTTTTTTCCCTGCAAAAAATTACCTAATGGCGGTGTATTCCTTAATCGGGATTACGATTATTTCATCGGCGTACATTACCAATTTTTATCTTTTTTTAATGTTGAGAATTGTAGAAGGAATTTTAATGGCGCTTCCGGTAATTACAATCAGACAATTATTAATTGAACAGTTTAATTCTAAAAATGCCATTATAATTGGTTTTTCATTTTACTACGGTTCGCTGTTATTGTCAACGCCATTTATTATGAATATTGCCGTTTGGTTTCTAGATCATTACGATTGGAAATACATGCTGTACGTTTCGGGCGGCTTGCAGGTTTTGAATGTCTTTTTAATCTTAGTTACTTTTCGCGGGCACCGAATCACAAAGAAAATTCCGTTATATCAAATCGACTGGATGAGTTATTTTTTGGTTTTAACAGCCATTCTTTGCGGCGCTTATTTTTTTGTTTATGCTGAGAAAAAATATTGGTTTGACTCTTCTCAAATGGTTATAATGCTGATGATTTCTTTGATTACAGGAGGTTTATTCATCTTTAAAGAACGCTTGGTAAAAAGGCCGACTTTTGATTTTGAAGTTTTTAAATACGCCAATCTCCGAATCGGGTTTTTATTGTTTTTTCTTTTTTACATCAGCAGGGCAACGCTGAGTCTTTGTCATTCGGCGATGTTTTCTATTTGGAATTGGGATCCGTCGCGTGTTGCGGGCGTGCAATACATTAACGGACTAGGAAATGTAATCGGACTTATTTTAGCGGCTTATTTTCTGATGAAATCCGTTTCGACCAAAGTTATTTTCATCATTGGATTTTCGCTGATTGCGTTGTTTCATTTTTGGTTTACATTCCTTTTTGTGCCCGATGTGGCGCTGTCAGATATTATAATCCCGTATGTTTTACAAGGCATTGGAGTTGGATTTTTATTTGTTCCGCTCATCTTATTTACTACATCATCGGTTCCGGCAAAAATGGCGGTTTCTTCGGGAATTGTCGGTGTTTCTGGTCGTTTTTGGGGAAGTACAATTGGTTTTTGTGTGATGCAGAATGCGGTTGTATTTTTAAACAAAAAACACTTTTTAAAACTTAGTCAATTCGTAACAGGCGAAAATCCCGAAGCACAGAAGACTATTGCTTCAACTGCACAGAGTTTTATGGCAAAAGGATATTCTTCAGATAATGCGAATACTTTAGCGCTAAAAAAAGTTTTTGGAACAGTTGCTAAACAAGCAACTTTATTGGCAGATATGGAAATTTATACTATTGTAGGATATGGTCTCGTGGTTTTGATTGTTCTAATAGCATGTAATCAGCATTTGAGACAGACTATGACTTTGGTGAAGAGTAAGATTTGGATAGGCTGATGAATTAATCTCGCAAAGTCGCAGAGTCGCAAAGGTTTTTAAAGCCACAGATTAATAAGATTTAAAGGATTTTTTTCTCATTTTATGTCATTTCGACGGAGGAGAAATCTCCACAAGTAACTCCGCAACGAAAGTCCAATCTTTGTAGAGTTACTTGTTGAGATTTCTCTCCCGAAGTCTCGTTCCTCGAAATGACAAACAGTACTTTGTAATCATTACTTAAAATAAAAACTTTGCGACTCTGCGCCTTTGCGAGATTCAAAAAAAACTCTCAGCGAATCTCTGCGAAAAACCTCCGAGAATCTCTGTGAAATAACCCTTTATTACCCTATCTTGCAACCGTTAAAAAAACAAAATACTATAATGAAACAGCAATGTGTAATTTTTGATATGGATGGCGTGATTTCGCATACCAATCCGCATCATGTGAAGGCTTTTGAGGCGTTTTTCGATAAATATGAAGTTCCTTATACGAATGAAGAATTCGAAGAACATATGTACGGAAAACATAACGGTTATATCATGACGCATTTTTTCAAGCGCCCAATTGCGGGAGAAGAACTGCTGAAACTCGAAGACGAAAAAGAAGGAATGTTTCGTGAGATTTATAAAGACAAAGTCGATACGATTCCGCATTATTTGGATTTTTTAAGCGAATTAAAATCTCGCGGATTTAAAACGGCTGTTGCAACTTCGGCGCCGCGTGCTAATCTTGATTTGATTGCAAACGCCTTAAAAATTTCAGACAAAATGGATTCGATGATGTCCAGCGAAGATGTAACACTTCATAAACCAAACCCAGAAGTTTATCTAAAATCGGCAGAGCGTGTTGGGGTTTCTCCGTCGGATTGTGTGGTTTTCGAAGATTCTTTTTCGGGCGTTACAGCAGGATTAAATGCAGGAATGAAAGTTGTTGGTGTTTTGAGCACGCATACAAAAGAACAGCTTCCGCCATGTAATTTTTACATTAATGATTATAGTGAAGTGAATGTGGATAAGGTTATTGAAATATTAAATTCCAATAAATAAATTCCAAATTCCAAAACGATACGAGAGACCTTTGTCAAAGTTTAAAACTTTGACAAAGGTTTTTTGCTAATAATAACCACAATCTTGTCATTTCGAGTCTCCTTCGTCGAAATGACAAAACCAGACGAATTACTTCCTTGCTTTAATAGAAAAATGTTTAATACTTCTCCTCCAAAAAAGCAATCCAGCCTTTTTCAAATTCTTCTGGAGTTATTTTTAAAGTTTTTTCGATATTGCCGAAAGATGCAATTACTTTGGGCAGACTGTCTTTTCCCCATTTTTGGGTCATAAATTCGATAATTGTGTAGCCGATATTATAAATCTGATTGCTTTTATTGAGCTCTTCTAAAGTCAGGTTTTTGCTTTTGGCGTATTTTACGCTTAGCGAATTTACTTCTCCAGCCTCAAAAATACTGATCGATTCCCAAAGCCAGCGGGGATATTCGGTTTTGAATTTTTTATCAAATTCCTTTTCAAAAGTGAGTCGGTCTTGTGTGATAATCGTTTCTTTTGCCTTGTCGATTAATATATTGAGTTGAACGCAGTGCGTAAATTCGTGAAGCGCAGTTTTGAGCGGATCGTCTGGAAAAATAGAATTAAACCAATTGGTCCACACAAAATGAAATTCATTTGGACCACGGCTCGTGCCTTTGGTGTTTTCTTTTAAACCCGTAGCTTCATTAAACTTGAATTGCGAACCGTAAACAAAAACCTTTATCAAATCGTGTTTTACATCTTTTAGATTTCCTCTTATTTGCGCATAATTGTTCTCGAGATGAATGCTCGCTTTTTCAGCTTCACTTTTATAAATTCCGCTGTATGAAATAATAAAATGTTCCGATTTAAGAGTTCGGGTTTCCTGTTTAACGGTAAAACTTCGTACCGTTCTGGCAAAGTAAAACACCGCAATAATGGCTAATAGAATGACTAATAATCTGTATTTTTTCATGTGTTCTAAATGATTTTAGAGATTTAAAAACAAAATAAAATATGCAGATTTAGGTTTTTGGTATTTTAAAAATAAGAATATTTAGAGATTAAAACATAAAATAATTGGAGAAATTTCTGAATTGCTTTTTGTTTTTGCCACTGATTATTACGATTAAAAGGATTTTTGCTGTATTGTAACCACAAAATTGTCATTTCGATCCCGAGACTTCGGGAGAGAAATCTTCGCAAGTAACTCCGCGCTAAAAGTCTTCCTTTGTAGAGTTACTTGCTAAGATTTCTCCTCCGTCGAAATGACAAACTAGACTCTAAAAAAAATAAAATATATGAATTGCCTCCTGCTTTAGCTGGAGGTTTTTTTATGTTTGAAAGGGAAAGGCTTTAGCCGAATTATTATTTCAAAGGAAAATCAAGCAATTCTTTAAGGTCAATATCTAAAGCATTTGATATTCTTATTAAAGTTTTTATGCCAGTATTTATTTCAGCTCTTTCAATTCTCCCAATTTGATTTCTTGTAATGTCGCAATCATCAGCTAAAGCTTGTTGTGATAAGCCTTTCTTTTCACGTAGCTGTCTTATGTGAATGCCAAGATTTGAGATAAAAGTTTCTTCTGAAATATTCATATTTCAAAAGTCATAACAATTATTTTTTGTTTTGACACAAATTTGTGTCAATAATTATTATATTTGACCAAAATATAAGATAATGATTACAGGAATCCTTTCGAATGAAATTGAAAATAGATTAAAAGTTTTTTTTATTGATGTTATCGATCCAAAAGATATGGCGAAAACGATACGAGAGGTAAATTATGTTCTTTCCTTATGTTCCATGCGCGGATGCGAAACAGTAGAAACTGAAATCAACAATCTCGAAGATAATTTTTATTGGCTCAATAGATTGGCAGAAGTTCTGGATCCTTATTTGGATATTGATTAAGTATAAAATGGTGTTTTAACCGCCGATCATTTCGCCGAAAGGAGAAACGAAAACAGCAAATCGACAAAATGAGATTGTTTCTTAATTTTTTTCATGTTGTACACCCGTCGTTTTGCTGGAATCTCCTTTCGTCAAGGTGAATTATAATGCAGGTTGCCATATAGTTTGTCATTTCGATCCCGAGACTTCGGGAGAGAAATCTTCGCAAGTAGCTCCGTTGCGAATATTCAATCTTTGTCGAGCTTCTCGTGGGGATTTCTCGTTCCTCGAAATGACAAGATTGTGTGAAATGGTATTTACCAAAAACAAAAAAGCTTCTGAAAAATCTTCAGAAGCTTTTGTTAAGTGCGGATAATAGGACTCGAACCTACACGCCTTGCGGCACCAGATCCTAAGTCTGGCATGTCTACCAATTTCACCATATCCGCTCAATTGTGGGTGCAAAGATAAACATAACTTCTAAATTTCAAAGCATTTTTTTAAAAAAATTATTAATTCTCTTTTTTGTATTTTTGAGTTTCTATAAAAATAATTTAAATGGAAAATATTAAGTCGTACGTTCAACAACATAAAGATCGGTTTATCAATGAATTGATCGAATTATTAAAGATTCCGTCGGTTAGTGCCGACACTGCATATTCTCAAGATGTTATTGATACAGCAGAAGCTGTAAAAGAAAGTTTAACAAAAGCAGGCTGCGATTTAGTCGAAGTTTGCGATACTCCGGGTTATCCAATTATTTATGGAGAAAAAATAATCGACCCAAATCTTCCAACGGTTTTGGTTTACGGCCACTATGATGTGCAGCCGCCAGATCCATTAGAATTATGGACTTCACCGCCATTTGAACCCGTTATTAAAAAAACAGATATTCACCCAGAAGGCGCAATCTTCGCGCGTGGAGCTTGTGACGACAAAGGTCAGATGTACATGCACGTAAAAGCGCTTGAGTTAATGGTACAAAGCAATACGTTGCCTTGTAACGTGAAATTCATGATCGAAGGAGAAGAAGAAGTAGGTTCGGCAAGTTTGGCTTGGTTCGTAGAACGCAATCAGGAAAAACTGAAAAACGACGTAATCTTGATTTCAGATACAGGAATGATTTCTAACCAACAGCCGTCGATTACGACTGGTTTAAGAGGTTTGAGTTATGTTGAGGTAGAAGTTACAGGTCCAAACCGCGATTTGCATTCTGGTTTATACGGCGGGGCAGTAGCGAACCCAATTAATATTTTGGCCAAAATGATTGCTTCTCTTCACGACGAAAACAATCATATTACGATTCCAGGATTCTACGATAAAGTTCAGGAATTATCTGCTGAAGAAAGAGCTGAAATGGCAAAAGCCCCTTTTAGTTTAGAAAAATATAAAAATGCTTTGAACATTGCTGATGTTTACGGCGAAAAAGGATATGTAACCAACGAAAGAAACTCAATTCGTCCGACATTGGACGTAAACGGAATCTGGGGCGGTTATCAAGGTGAAGGTGCTAAAACGGTTATTGCGAGTAAAGCTTTTGCTAAAATCTCGATGCGTTTGGTTCCAAACCAAGAGTGGGAAGAAATTACAGAATTGTTTACAAAACATTTTACAAGCATTGCACCAGCTGGAGTTACGGTAAAAGTAACGCCGCATCACGGTGGTCAAGGTTATGTTACGCCAATTGACAGCATTGGATATCAGGCGGCAAATAAAGCGTATACAGAGACGTTTGGAGTTCCTGCAATTCCAGTTCGTTCTGGAGGAAGTATTCCGATTGTTGCTTTGTTTGAAAAAGAATTAAAAAGCAAAACGATCCTAATGGGATTTGGTTTGGATTCTGATGCGATTCACTCACCAAACGAACATTTCGGAATCTTTAATTACTTGAAAGGAATTGAAACTATTCCGTTGTTTTACAAGTATTTTGTGGAGCTTTCTTCTAAGTAGATTTTAACCGCAAAGAGCGCTAAGGATTACGCAAAGTCCGCAAAGCTTCATTATATAGCTTTGCGGACTTTGTGTTTATAAACGTAACCTCAAAAAAAAAAGCTTTGCGCTCTTTGCGTTAAAAAAAACTGCAAATAGTTTCAAATCCTGTAAGATAAAAATCCGTTCAGAAATGAGCGGATTTTTTTTGTTCTAATTTTTGGAGTTTAAACTTTCAACATTAAAATTTTTAATTTACCATTTATTTTTTATTAAATAAATTAACTTATTTTGGTTATTTTTATCATTCAGTTGTTTTTATTATGAAAATAATTCTATGTTTTAAAAATTTCTAATTTTATTTTAATGTTGTTTTAATATTGAAGAATGGGCTTAATTGAAAAAAAGGTTAGATTTTCGCCCATTGGGTACACGAGATATCTGAAAGGTTTGAAAAAAACATATATGATGTTTCGGCAGGGAAAATTATTAGAAAGTTTAGCCGTCAAATCTTGGGAAATTGCACCAGGTAATACAACGATTTCCAAAAAAGCTTATTTTTTAGAGAACCAGCTTGAGCGTGTAACAGGCAGTGCCTATACCGACGACCCCCATGCGGTCATGCACGGCGGAATCTCCATTGTACATAATCCAACCCTCGCTTATCTTCTCAAAAATATCTGGATGATTAATGGTTCTATTTACAAAGGACTGCATCAATTTCAATTGCATCATAAATCCAAACTTAGCAGTAAGATGAATTATTTTCCGCCTGTCATTTTTGATACGGAGATAAAAAATGCATCAATTTACAGCTCTTATGATGGGAATGAATTTTTTGGGCTTTGGTTAACAGATGACTGCACAAACTACAAATTAGCTGCTGTTGAAGGAACTCCAATAACAACAGATATTTTTACAAGTCCGCATATGTTAGAGTACGAAAGCTTGTTGAATATGAATCCGTACCGAACCAATGCAGTATATTTGAAAGATGCTGTTTTTTTTGATGACGATTGGGGAAATAATAAGAAAAAGCAAGAAATATTTAATTCGAATAAAGAGCTGCTGTTGTCTAAGTTTGCTTCAAATTCACATCCGGGAGTTTTTATTTTACGTCGTAATTCGGGAAAAACCCGAATAATGTTAAATGAAATTGAAATTGCCGAACTAATGCGTGAAAAATACGGTTTCAAAATTGTAGATGTTACTCAGCAAAGTGTTCAAGAAATTATTGCGGCCTGTGCAGGAGCTGGAATTATTGCTGGAATAGAAGGAAGTCATCTCATGCATGGGCTAATGGTGCTCGAGCCTGGAGCTTCTGTTTTAACCTTACAGCCGCCAAATCGATTTTGCGGTGTTCTAAAAATAACAACCGACATGCAAGATCTAAACTACGCCTTTGTAGTCGGAATTCAAAAAGAGGAAAATTTCTATATCAATTTTGAAGAAGTTGAGAAAACGCTTTCTTTATTAAGGTTCTAAGTTGCTAAGATTCTAAGGTTCTAAGACATTTGTAGAAGTTTTAAACTTTGAAAGATTCCTTTTTACAATCTACACACAATCAAACCGTTGTCGCAATGTCCCTTTGAACCTCTGTTCCTTAAAATTTTTTTTGCATATTAAAAAATTAATTCTACATTTGTAGAGCAGTGTCTATAATTGTAGAATTTAATGATATGAAGAACTACTTTTTGCTATTACTTTTTTCTTTAATTCTTTTCGGCTGTAAAAGTCCAGCGATCAATCAAAAAATTGATAAGAAAAAAGAAGGCGTTTGGATTGATGATTATATTCAGGATAATATCAGATACAAATCGTATGAATATTACAAACACGATCAGCCGGTAAAAAAGTGGAAATCTTATATAGGCGGGAAAATTTATAAAACAGAAAAATACAAAAACGGAATCTGTATTCTAAAAACGTATTACGAAAACGGAAAGTTAGAATCGAAAGGAAAAACGCAGCTGGAAGTAAATGGGACCGAAACGCATTGGTTTTATTTTGGAGAATGGAAATTCTACTCGGATAAAGGAAAGTTGAAAAACATTAAAAACTACGAAAAAGGTGAACTAATCTTAGAAAATAACAAACCATAAACTTTAATTGTATGAAAATAATACTTGCTTTCTTTTTACTAGTACTAAACTGTGTTTTCGGTCAGGCTCAAACTTACAAAGATTGGATTCAAAAAGGAGATTCTTGTTATAGGGCAGAAAATTATAAATTATCTGTTACTTATTTTGAAAAAGCCTTTAAAATAGAACACAAAAACTCAGGTGATCTATACAATGGAGGATGTGCCGCATCTTTGGCTTTGGAAAACAAAAAAGCATTTCAATGGTTAAATCTCGCAATTGACAATGGATATGAAGGCATTGCACACATGCAGATAGACAATGATCTGAAGCGTTTGCATACAGATGCAGAATGGAAAAAAACAATTGAGAAATTACAGAAAAAATTAGATATTATTGAAGCCAATTACGACAAGCCTCTGCAAAAAGAGCTTTTGGCAATTTATACTGATGACCAAGGTATTCGTGGGGAATTTATGAAAGTTTATAAAGATCCCAACTATGATAAAAAGAAAATTGACAGCATTGGTAAATTAATGGGGAAGCAAGACAGTATTAATCTCGTTAAGGTCATGAAGATTTTGGACGAAAAAGGCTGGGTTGGAAAAAATGTGGTGGGGGCACAAGCCAATCAAACCTTGTTTTTGGTGATTCAGCATTCTGATTTAAAATATCAGCAGAAATATTTACCAATGATGCGAGAAGCTGTTAAAAAAGGTAACGCAAATCCAGGAAACTTAGCCTATCTAGAAGACAGAGTGGCTTTAAGAGAAGGAAAAAGACAAATTTATGGAAGTCAGTCTTCTAGAAATAAAACGACTAATAAATGGTATATTTCGCCTATGATCGATCCGGATGATGTAGATAAGAGACGTGCTTCGGTTGGGCTTGGTACTATAGCTGAATATGCAGCCAAAATGAATATTGAATGGAATCTGGAGGCTTATAAAAAGGAATTGCCAGAAATAGAAAAACTTGAAAATATTAAATAATGACACAATTAACAAACGCAGAAGAACAATTAATGGAACATTTATGGAAGCTTGAAAAAGCTTTTATGAAAGATCTGCTTGAAGCTTATCCCGAACCAAAGCCTGCAACTACAACAGTCGCGACTTTATTAAAACGAATGATCGATAAGAAATTTGTGGCGTATAACGAATTCGGGAATTCACGCGAATATTACCCGCTGGTTAAAAAAACAACTTATTTCTCTAAACACGTAAACGGATTGATCAGTAATTTTTTTAATAATTCCGCTTCGCAGTTTGCGTCGTTTTTTACCACCGAAACCAATTTATCGGCATCGGAATTGGAAGATCTTAAAAAAATAATCGATTCAGAAATTCAAAAAAAGAAAAAATGATAACGTATCTTTTAAAATCAGGCGTATTGCTTGCTGTGTTTTATGCTGTGTATAAAATGCTTTTAGAAAACGAAAAAATGTTTCGTTTTAATAGAATTTATCTTCTGGGAAGTATTGTTTTTAGTTTGATAATTCCGCTTCAATTGTTTTCGATCGGATCTTTTTTTTCGGCAAAAACGCAAGTGATCGAACTGGATGAAATCATGATTGTAGCGGATAAGGCTGTTTTATATAAACTAAATTATGCGGAAATTCTAACATACTTTTTGACTGTAATTTATATCGTTATGACAGCAATTTTGACCGTTCGTTTGATACGAAATATATATTCATTTACGATCCGAAAGAAAAGAAGTAAAGTCGAATTTATTGATGGACAAAAAATTGTATTGACTAAAGAGCCCCTTTTACCGCATTCTTTCTGGAATAGTATTTTTATCAATCAGGAAGATTTTAAAAATGGCAAAATTCAACCAGAATTAATAGCACACGAAAAAGCGCATTTGCAGCAAAGACATACTTTGGATATTTTGTTTGTTGAGGTTTTGCAAACTGTGTTTTGGTTCAATCCATTATTTGCACTATTTCAAAAAGAAATTAAACTCAATCACGAATTTTTGGCTGATGAAGCTGTAAACAAACAATTTGGCGAGATCAAAAACTATCAGAATCTCCTTCTGGATTTTGCTTCGCATAAAAGTACGGTTTCTCTTGCCAGCAATATTAATTATCTAATCACTAAAAAACGTTTACTCATGATGACTAAAAGAGAATCTCCGATTAAAATTACATTAAAAGTATTAAGTGTTGGTATACTTTACGCTTTATTATTGTTTGTTTTTAGTACCGAAACTGTCGCGCAGGAAGTGTCTAAAAATAATGATTTTAAGAAAGTTACAGAAGTTAGTGTTAAGCCTGATTTTCCTGGCGGAATGGTTGAGTTTTATAAGTTCGTTGGGCAAAACTACAAAATGCCCGCAGAAGTGACTAAACAGAAACTAAATGGAAAAGTTTATCTTAAATTTATGATTGAAAAAGACGGTTCTTTGACTAATATTGAAATTTTAAGAGATAAAATAGGTTATGGAGCAGGCGAGGAAGCAGCTCGTGTTTTGAAACTTTCTCCAAAATGGATTCCAGCTTCTGATCAAGGAAAGCCAGTTCGAGTAATGTACAGTTTGCCAATTACAATTCAGGCTGATAAATAGGTTTTTGCAACTTAATCTTTGTCAAAGTTTAAAACTTTGACAAAGAAAAACTCTCTCTTAACCTTTTCCTCTCAAAGACAAAAAAATCCGCTTCTGGCATCTAGAAGCGGATAAAATTAAAAAACTAATTAAAAAAAAATTCTAAAAATAAAAATGCAGAATCCAGACTAAAATAAATCTGGATTATATCCAAAATAAGGTACGTTCTGTTCGTTAAAAATAACTCCGTACTCTTCTAATTCTTTTAATATAGGCTCGTAAACTTCTTTTTTTATCGGAAGCTGTACGCCTGGAGTTGTAATTTTTTCATTCAGGATTAACAATGCGGCAATCGCAACAGGAAGTCCAACTGTTTTGGCCATAGCGGTATAAGTCTGATCTTCGCCAATACAAACCATCTTAGAATCAATTTGCTTCTTTTCACCGTTTATTTCATATCCGAATTTATGGTACATTACAATCATGTCCTTATCATCAGGCTGTAATGCCCAGCTGTCGGTTAGAATTTTTTCTAAAATTTGGGCTGGAGTAGCATTAGGCAGATTCACTTTTTTGTTTGGGTTAAATAAATCCAGTTCCAAAAGTTTGTCCCACATAATATCATCTTGATCAATTTTTAAAATCAACCGGGTTTTAATTTCAACAGAATCTGTGGGGTGATAGGGAAGAAAGGAATTTACAAACTGACGATAACTCATGTTTTCAGAATCCTCAATAATATAACTGTCATCTGTCATTCCGAGTTGTACAAACATATTCCAGGCTCTGGAATATCCTACTCTTCGAATAGTTCCTCTATATAAAGTCAGAATATCATCCAGACCGTAAATAGATCTGTATTTAAGAGAATCCCGATTAGAATACGCTTCAAATTTTCCGTAGCCTTCAACTTCCAAAAATTCAGTTCTTCTAAATAAAGCGCTGTAGGGAATATATTTATAAGTGCCTTCTTGAATAAATTTGGCTGCGCCGCCTTGTCCGGCTAAAACTACATTTCGAGGCGCCCAGGTAAATTTATAATTCCATAAATTATTATCAGATTCAGGAGCTACAAGCCCTCCGCAGAAAGATTCAAATAAAAGCATTTTACCGCCTTTCAATCTAATTTCATCAATAACTTTCATAGCGCTCATATGATCGATCCCAGGATCAAGACCAATTTCGTTCATGAAAATTAAATTGTTTTTTTGAGCTTCTTCATTTAAAGCCTGCATGGCATCGCTTATATATGAAGCCGTAACTAAATGTTTTTTAAACTCGAGACAGTCTTTTGCAATTTCGATATGAAGATGTGCGGGCAGCATCGAAATGACAATCGATGCATTTGCAATAGCTTTTTTTCTTTCTTCGGCATCAAAAATATTTAAAGCTATAGGAGTGGCGTTCGGATGGTCCTGTGTTTTTAATGCAGCCAAATGCAACGAAAGATCTGCCACAGTTACATGCAGATTTTCGCCGTACGATTTAAACAACAAATACCTAATCAGCGATGATGCAGATCTTCCTGCTCCAATTATTAAAACGTTTCTCATGTTTTAAATATTTAACACAAATATATTGTAACGTTACAATTATAACAATTTTAATTCAATAAAGTTAATTTTTATTTTTGATTTTGAATGAAAAAATAATAAAACGGTATGCTAAATAATCTGGAAACTAAAGCGGTTTTTTTGGTTTCTTTGAAGTATTTTTGTGTCAAATTTCAAAAGATATAATCATGAAAAGAAGAATTGTTCTTACTGGAGCTTTTATAGGTATGTTAGCTATTATTTTGGGTGCTTTCGGCGCTCATTTATTAAAAAAATATCTTTCAGTTGATCAATTAAATACTTTTGAAGTTGGTGTTCGCTACCAAATGTACCACGCCCTTTTTCTTCTTTTTTTATCGACACAAAAAAGTATTGCCGAAAAAACTTTAAAAGCGATCTATAATTTAGTGGTTGCTGGTGTTGTTTTATTTAGCGGTTCGATTTATTTAATAGCAACAAAAGACTACACACTTTTTGATTTTAAAATTATAGTATTCGCAACTCCATTGGGTGGTTTTCTATTAATTATTGCTTGGACGCTATTATTCTTTACGATTTTGAAGCGAAAATCATAAAATCCCGAAAAAAAAATTCTGTCTAAGAATTAATCTTTAATTTTGTCTCATAAATAACATATAACTTTAGTTATGTGAATTTTTTCTGTTTTCTGTTACAAAACGAAAATAATATAACAAATTCACTCATAAGGTTGTAAATAAACAAATTAGAAGCTGTTATTTTTTTCTTTCTGTAATTTTTAAAGTGAAATTTCTCTTTTTTGATATAAATCAAAGTGAAATTTAATTATTTTGAAACGAATAAGAATTAATCTGTAATTTTGCTTCTGAAATAAATATCACACACAACTTAAAATTTATGGACACTAACACAGTTTTCGCGCAATCGATTTCGTTAAAAGAATTAGGAATTGAAAATGCAAAAGTTCGTTATCAACTATCTGCAGATGAATTACATGCGATTACTTTGCAGTCAGGACAAGGTGTTGAGAATTCTACCGGAGCGTTGGCAATTAATACAGGTGAATTTACAGGCCGTTCTCCACAAGATCGTTTCATTGTAAAAGATGATATTACAAAGGATCAAGTTTGGTGGGGAAATGTAAATATCCCGTTTGAACCTCAAGCTTTTGAAAAGCTTTATAATAAAGTAACAGCATTTTTATCAGACAAAGAAGTTTTTGTTCGTGATTCTTATGTATGCTCTGATCCAAATTATAGATTAAATGTTCGCGTTGTAACCGAAACAGCTTGGTCGAATTTGTTCTGTTACAATATGTTTTTACGACCAGAAGAATCGGAACTGGCTAATTTTACTCCAGAATGGACAGTAGTTTGTGCACCAAATTTTATGGCAGATCCTGCTGTAGACGGAACACGCCAGTCTAATTTTGCTATTTTAGATTTTACTAAAAAAATTGCCTTAATTGGAGGAACAGGTTATACTGGAGAAATGAAAAAAGGAATTTTCTCTGCATTAAACTTTATACTTCCAGTTTTCAAAAATACACTTCCTATGCACTGTAGTGCGAATGTTGGAGAAGACGGAGATACCGCAATTTTCTTCGGATTGTCTGGAACAGGGAAAACAACTTTATCTGCAGATCCAGAACGTAAATTGATCGGAGACGACGAGCACGGCTGGACAAATGAAAATACTGTTTTCAATTTTGAGGGCGGTTGTTATGCTAAAGTAATCAACTTAACAGAAGAAAACGAACCAGATATTTTTAGAGCAATCAAAAAAGGAGCGCTTTTAGAAAATGTGGTTTTCAAAGCAGGAACAAACGAAGTAGATTTTGATGATGTATCGATTACGCAAAATACTCGTGTAAGTTATCCAATAACTCATATAGACAATGTACAGCCAGGTTTGGTTGGACATAATCCAAAAAATATATTTTTCCTTACAGCAGATTCTTTCGGAATTCTACCTCCAATTTCAAGATTAAATCCAGGTCAGGCAGCATACCACTTTATTTCTGGTTATACTGCAAAAGTTGCTGGAACAGAAGCGGGCGTAACAGAGCCTCAGCCAAATTTCTCAGCTTGTTTTGGAGCACCATTTATGCCTTTACACCCAACCCGTTATGCTGAAATGTTAAGCAAAAAAATGAAAGATGCCGGCGTAAAAGTTTGGTTAATCAATACAGGATGGACTGGCGGACCTTATGGAATTGGAAGCCGTATGAAATTAAAGTATACTCGTGCCATGATTACCGCTGCTTTAAAAGGCGAACTGGATAATGTAGAGTATGCAGATCATAAAGTATTTGGAATTGCAAAACCACAATCTTGTCCGAATGTTCCAGAAGAGATTTTAAATCCTAGAAATACTTGGGAAGACAAAGAATTATACGACCAAAAAGCATTAGAATTAGCACAAAAATTCAAAGCTAATTTTGCCAAGTTTGAAGAGTTTGCAAACGCTGAAATCTTAGCGGGCGCACCGATTACAGAATAAAAGGAATTAGTTAATTCAAATTAAAAAAAGCTGTTCGTTATGAACAGCTTTTTTGTTTGGTTTCCAATCACATAAAAAAAAATAAATAAAACACTGAAACTGCGACTGGAAACCTTGAATTTCTTATTTTTTAGCTTCGTCAATACGTTTCTGGATTAAATCCCAAGCGTAGTAGTGAAATGTCATTCCGTTGCTCATCGCTACAAAAAGTCCGTTTTTATATTGACCTCCTAAGTTTACACTTGTAACATCGGCGCCATCACATTCAATTGTTGATGTTGGTACTTCCGCCAATAATGTATGGCTGTTTGGATTTCCTTTTGCTCCTTCTCTAGGATAAACCATAAAAGAATTTGCCTGTTGGTTGGATACTAAAATATATCCTGTAGAATCTGTTTTTTTGTAGATTGCAATTCCTTCGTGATCTGCCTTGAAATCTTTCTGGCCGAAGAAAGCCAATTCTTTATTATCGTTTGAAGCGGGATCTGCTTTGTATTTTCTAATTCCAACCTGCTCATCACAATAGTAAACAAAACCTAATTCATTATCTACAGCAATGGCTTCGATTTCTTTTTTACCGCTGTATGTTCCGAATTTGCGAACTACTTTTGCAGCAGCAAATTTCCCATTTCCAGAAAGTTCATACTGCCATAAATAACTTCCAGACGGACCAGTTTTTCTTCCCACAACAGCAAAAATCTTTTGATCACTTGGACGCGTGTATAAAGCAACTCCCATTGGGTCACGCTGTGATTCGCCCGCAAAAACTTCGATGCCACCGTTATCAATCGGTTCTAAATCGGGCAGACTAAAGATTCTGATTTTGGTGCTTTCACGTTCTGTTGTAACAGCAATATCTACTTTTTTTCCGTCAATGATTAATCCGTAAGCGATATCAACATTGTTTGGACGTTTTAACGGAATTGATTTTTTAAGGATTTTTCCATTCAAATCAAAAGCATATAAACCGCCGTCTGTATCTTTATCCGTACCAACAATAATACTTTTTGACGCATCGTTTGGGTTAATCCAGATCGAAGGATCGTCTGTATCATGAGGCAATGCTGCGGTAACAGTGGTTGGTTTTACTGCATTCGGTTGAATAGGAGCTAATTTATCGTCTTTACAAGCCGTAAATGCAAGGCTTAAAAGTAAAAAAGCAAGTATCGATTTATTTTTCATTATCGGTAATTTATTTTAAAGAAATTAGACAGAAACGCTAAGTTCTGTCTAATTTAGTAGTTTTTTGTATTGATTTTACAAGTCTAATTTCAATCCGAAATTGTAACGAGCTTGGTAATATTCAGCTTGTTTCGTATGAGCCGCAACTCCTTGATAATAACGTAACGGCTGATTCGTTAAGTTATTAGCTTCTGCAAAAAAGCGAAGTTTTGGAGTAATTTTATAAGAAGCATTCGCATCTAAGAAAAACTGCTTGTCATAGTAACTGTCTTTATAAGACTCAGAACCTAATTCATCTAAATAATCAGATGTAAAGTTTGTTGAGATTCTAGCAGAGAAACGTTTGTTTTCCCAAGACAAAGATCCGTTAAACATATGAGGAGTTGTTCCTGGAAGACTGATATCGTTTCTTTCGTTTCCATCTTCATCGGCAATTCCTTTTGCTTTAGATTGTGTGTAAGTATAGTTTACGTATACTGCAAAACCTTTTAAGAATTTACCAGGAAGGAAATCTAGCTGACGCTGGAAAGCAACTTCAAATCCGTAAACATCAACAGTATTTCCGTTTCTTGACTGTAAAAATGACCAGTTTTCTCCAGCTGGAATCGGATTAATTTGATTTGGAAAATCTGCAGCAAACTTAGCATCAGTATATTGATTGTCGCTGTAGTTGTAGATAAAATCATTTAATCTTTTGTAGAAAACACCTCCAGAAATCAAACCAACAGATTTGAAATAGTTCTCTGCCATGAAATCATAATTATATGAATAAGTAGCGTCAAGATCAGGATTTCCAGCTGTAATTTCTTTGTCTGCAGCAATGTTGTTTACATAAGGCGCTAATGCATAGTAGTTTGGTCGTGCTAAAGCAGTTGTTGCTGCAGCTCTTAAAATCAAATCTTTTGTCGCATTGTATTGGAATGAAATACTTGGTAAAAGATTAGTGTATGAGTTTGTATTGTTGATTTTGCTCTCTAATTCTTCTTCGTCCAATACACGATTTCCTGTATAATCAATATGAGTATTTTCAACACGGAAACCTAAAACCATAGAAAGTTTATCATTAAAATCCTGATCCCATCTTACATAAGCAGCAGTAATTCTTTCTTTTGCGTTGTAATTCACCGCTAAATATTCTGCTGGATCAGTTTCTTTCTCGAATAAAGTCGAATTGTTTAAATCTAAACTTCCTAAATAAGAAACCGAAGCAAAAGTTCCCGGCACATATTTACTTCCCGGATTAAATCCTTGCCCATCATAATAACTTGTTGGAACTTCAGATAATAATTCCATTCCATCAGTAAGAGTTGAGTAAGAATAGAACATATTATTTCTTTCTTTTTCTTTTAATCGAAGTCTAAGACCAGTTCTAAGTCTTCCTTTTTCACCTGCAATTACAGAGAAAGGAAAACGGATATTTACTTTAGCACCAAATTCGCTTTCGCTTGTTTCATCTGTGTTTTCAGTTACAGAATCAAATTCGAATTCATCTGTAGCTTCACCAGCAGTTGTCAATAAAGGAAATCTTGGATTAGATAAATCTTGGAACATTTCCAAACCTTTCTGACGGTATTCTATGTAACGCTCGCCTGGGCGGTATTCTCTAGCTTTTGCATAGTTTGCAGACCAGTCTAAATCTAAAGTAGAGTTAATTAAGTGTTCTCCACGAAGAGAATAATTTTGCACTCTTTGATCTTCTAATCTTCTGTTTTTATTTCTGCTGTTGTCCAAACCACCTTTTGTCTGACGTTTTACACGACCTTCAAATCCTGTTATAGTTTCGCCATCGTAAATAGCTTCAATATCATCGTAAGTAGTTCTGAAACGATTTTCTCTATCGTCTCTCCAGTTGTAAATTGCATTAGCAAAAATGGTATTGTTTTCGTCAAATTTATAATCTAAAGCAATAGATCCGCTTCGGCGAATACGCTGTACATCGTACTTTCTAATTTCTGCAGCTTGTAAATAATCATTTCCAAATTCATCTCTTACCCATTCGTTTTCGATATTATCAGAACCGTAATCAACGTTGTTGTAAGAACCGCTGAAAACTGCTCCTAACTTATTATCAAAAAAACGGTTACCATATACGAAACCAGCTGTGTAAGAAGCGTGCTCACGAATTGGTAAATATCCTCCAGCAAGCGTTGCAGAAATTCTTTCGCCGTTTGGAGTTGCTCTTGTAATTAAGTTTACAGAACCTCCAATCGCGTCAGCATCCATATCAGATGTTAGAGTTTTGTTTACTTCGATAGTAGAAATCATATCAGACGGAATTAAGTCCATTTGTACGTTTCTGTTATCTCCTTCTGCAGATGGAATACGGTCGCCATTTAAAGTTACCGAGTTTAAAGACGGAGCCAAACCTCTAATAATAATGTTACGAGCTTCACCTTGGTCATTCTGCATGGTAATACCAGGAACACGTTTTAAAGCGTCTCCAACGTTAGCATCAGGAAAACGTCCCATTTGATCAGAAGAAATTACGTTTCCGATGTTTTTGTTGTTTTTTTGCTGATTCAATGCTTTCGCCTGACCTTTTAAGATGTCTCCAACGACAACTTCATTCAGTTCAGTTCCAGAGGTTTTAAGAGCAAAATCAATTACGTTGTTCTTGCCTTGTTCAACTTTTATTTCTTGAGTTAAAGAAGTATATCCGATATATTTTACTTCAACTTTATAAGTTCCTTCATTAATGTTTAATAATTCAAAACGCCCGTTATAATCAGAAACGGTATATTTTTTTTCACCTACAATTTGAACCATAGCTCCAGGCAGAGGTAATTTGTCGTCGGCATCTAATATCTTTCCAGATATAATTGCTTTCTGAGCAAAACCTGTAAAGGCTAGTAAAAAGAATGTTGTTAGTAATAAAAATTTTTTCATTGTGTGTGTTTAGTTTGATTTGCTGCGAAACTATAATCTGCGTATTACTAAAAGCCTTTAAAAAAATTAACATAGTGTTATGATTAGCCAAAAATTCGGGCAGCTTATTAATATTTAACTAACATTACAATTTCAAATAATTGATTCACAATTAAAAACAAATAATTATTTTGATTGTATTTGAAAAATTGGCGTTAAATTTGCCTTATCAATCACAATCAAAAATCATCAATCATGTTAAAACAATTTTTTATCCTATGTTCAGGAGTCGACCGAGACCTCTTGAAAGACTGCTCAGAAGGCGAACAAACTAAATATGTTGGTATTGGCGCTACAGTGTTTTTTACAGCAGTCATGGCTTTCTTGGCCAGTGCTTATGCGCTTTTTACTGTTTTCGATTCTATTTATCCCGCTTTAATTTTCGGATTTGTATGGAGTTTATTGATCTTCAATTTAGACCGATTTATCGTTTCTACCATTAAAAAAAGAGATCGGTTTTTAGACGAATTTCTACAAGCAACTCCACGAATTATATTGGCTGTTATCATTGCAATCGTAATTTCTAAACCTTTGGAAATTAAAATCTTCGAAAAAGAAATCAATACCGTTTTATTGAAAGAGAAAAACGAAATGGAGTTGGCCAATAAAAAGCAGATTGGAACGTATTTCAAAACAGATTTAGATAAAAACAAAGCTGAAATTGCAGCTTTAAAAGCAGATATTGTAAAGAAAGAGAAAGAAGTTAACGCTTTATATTCGACTTATATTACAGAAGCTGAAGGAACAACCGGAACTAAAAAACTTGGAAAAGGTCCTGTTTATAAAGAAAAACGAGAAAAACACGATGCCTCTTTAAAGGAATTTGAAACTTTAAAAGCAGCAAACGAGGCTAAAATTGCCGAAAAAGAAAAAGCAGGCGTAAAACTTCAAGCCGATTTAGATAAAAAAGTATCTCAGACTCAGCCTATCATTGAAGGTTTCGACGGATTAATGGCGCGTATAAATGCCTTGAACAAATTGCCTTGGCTTCCATCATTTTTCATTATGTTATTGTTTTTAGCAATCGAAACTTCTCCAATTATTGCCAAATTATTAGCACCAAAAGGCGAATTTGATTTCAAACAGGAAGAAGCCGAAACAGCAATGAAAGCCACTTTGTCACAAAATAAGTATCAGCGCGATTTATTGGTAAAAACCAGCGCCGAAATGCATGATAAAGTTTATGCAGATATTGCCGAAGATAAAAGTCTGTACGATCTACAGCGCAAAAATGCAAAAGAGTTACTCGAACTGCAATCGCATAAATTTGTAGAAAAGCAGAAAGCGACCTTGTAAAAGGTAATCTGTGAAACGTAATCTGTAAAATGTAAAAGTCTTAAGTTCTAAATGAACTTAAGACTTTTTTTATTTTCAGTAAGAAGTCATTTTACTTCTCACAAATTACATTTTACATATAACTTAAAATCTCTTTTTTATAGGTATCATATTCTCCCTGCATGATCAAACCGTTGTCAAGGAGCTTCTTGTAGTTCTGTAATTTATCAAAAAGTTCTTCTTTAGATAAATCACTTAATTTACGTTCACCGGCTGGCTGTGTTGGAAGCGGCTCATAAGTTGTTTCTGTAAAAGCTGGAGCAGAAGGCAAAATTTCAGCAAAACTAGTTACTTCTTCAGTTTCTACTTCTTCAACTTCCTCTTCTGTTTCCTCTTCGTATTCTGGTTCAATAGTTTCTTGAACTGGTGCAGCAGCAGAAACTGGATTTTTCAGTAAATCCAATTGCTCTTTAGCGTAAGTATAAATTTTTCTAGCCTGAATTTTTGGAATATAATCAATAGAAACCGCTAAATCTGTTTTGGTACCAAATGAAAATTCAGAACCTAAAATGTTTTCTTTTACAAAAGTGCTCGCAATATCATCCCAAGTGTAATCTGTAAAATCCATAGAAAGACCTAAATTCTTAGGCTTACAAATAATGATACGCTTGTTTGTTAATACAATGCTGTCTGGAAAAACAGTAATAGCAGGTTTTTTTTGCACTGCAATATATCCAACTTCTTCGCCTTTCATTAATAAATCTGTAAGTTTCGAAGTGATTTTTTCAATCGCTTTTGGATCTTGTTCTTCGTTCAGAAATTTTTTAAATTGTTCTTTCATTTTTTTAAGTTGCTAAGTTGCTTGTCCCGAAGCTTCGGGACTAAGTGGCTGAGTTTTTTACTGACGTTACAAATGTAATGCCTAATTTTTTAATTCGATAATTTCACTCTGAATTTTCTTTGTCAAACTTTTGAAAACCAATTCATACGAATGATCGATCAATTCTTTGACAAACTTGTCTGGAAGATTTCCGTTTAAAGCAATCGTATTCCAATGTACTTTACTCATATGAAATCCGGGTTGTATTTCGTCATATTCAGCTCTGAGTTCCTGCGCTCGCTCTGGATCGCATTTTAAATTAACAGACTGCTCATTTTTTTCCCATTGCGATAAAGAAGATAGGGCAAACATTTTACCGCCAACTTTAAAAACCAAAGTATCTTCATCAAAAGGAAAATGTTCGCTGACACCTTTTTTTGACAGACAATATTCGTAAAATGTTTCTAAATTCATAATTGTTTATTTACCAATTTCACCTAAGTGCGTGTATTTAAAACCCTTTTCAAATTTCAATCCGTAACCGAAAATTCGATCCATTGCCGAATGTGAAAATAAAATAATTCCGGTTAATTGAACACTTTCAATACTTAAATAACAGCCTAAAGCATAAATTAAAAGTGCAATTCCTTTATGATGAAAAACATTGTATAGAAATGCACCGCTTTTATTTCCAAAAGCATATCCAATCATAGACAAATCCGGTGCTAAAATTAAAGCTAAAAACCACCACCATTCAAAATTTAACTGATTGAATAAAAAGATTCCAAGAATAAATAAAGCGACTTCTTCTAATTTAATAATTGTGTTCATCATAGTATTTTTTCCATCATTTTTTCAGGATGATTGAGTTTTGTAAATCCGAATTTCTCGTATAAAAAATGAGCGTCTGTTGTGGCTAATCTCCAAATTTTGACATTTTGAAGTTGAGGTTCATTCATCATCGTTTCAATTAAAATCGAAGAATATCCTTTTCCACGATGCTCTTCAGTTATAAAAACATCCATTAAATAAGCAAAAACCACATAATCGGTAATGACGCGTGCAAAACCAATTTGCTTGTCATCTAAATAAATTCCGAAACAAACCGATGCATCAATCGTAGTCTGTACTTCCTCAATAGTCCGTCCTGCAGCCCAATAAATATCTTTTAGAAAGTTTTGTATAAACGGAATGTCAAGTTTGGTTTTATCAGTTGAGACAGTAATCATTTTAATTTTAGATTTTAGAGTTCAGTCCCGAAATCTCGGGATAGATTTTTGCACCGTTAGAAATCTATCCCGAGATTTCGGGACTAAAATCTACAATTTTATATAATAAAGGCTTGCTCGGACTAGCATCATTTTCAAACGAAGCAATTTGAAGATTTAGTATATAATTTCCATCTTCAATTTCGTCTGGAACATAAATCATTTCGGTAATTGTTGCATTTAATCTTGCATCAGAATTTAGATTATGAGTATCTTTTACATTCCAAAATGCTTTGTGCGCCAATAATTTGCCTTCGTCATGTTCTTTATCCACACTCGGCAAATCAATCAGTAAATGCTGAATTTCGCTTTCGCGGATGAAAGTCGCAGCTTCTTCAGACAAATAGGGCGGATTGGTATTGGAATATTTTCTAGATTTTTTTTCTTTTTGATTGGGAAGTGTTCTGATGATCAAAGCTTCGGTTTTTTCATTTAGAGAAGCCGAAACTTGTTCTTTCGTAATCACAAAATCTTCTCCAATTTTCTGAGGCTCAACCGTAATCAATTTCGCAAAAAAGAAAAACTGTTTCAAAGATTGATTAATGCTGTAAAAATCATTTGTAATATGGCCCAGACATTCCGTATGCGTTCCATGCCCATGCGGATTGAAGAAAATATTATTAAAGTTCGTTGATGATTTTCCTTCAGAAACTTTCCCAATCCAATCGCCAAAAACTACGGGTTCTATTGAAGGCTTTTCAATATACCAGGCAATTGGGTTTTCGTCTGTATTGGTTAATGGAATAGAGATATCAATAGGTTTTGATAAGTCAATTTCGAAGTTGTTGATTTTTGCTCGCAAAGTTTATTTTTTTATGCCACGAAGGCTCAAAGGCACAAATTAATTTAAACTTTGTGGCTTAGTGTCTTTGCGGCTATTTTTTACTCTTCCAAATTTAGATAAAACAGATCACTTGCAATTCCATCCGTTAAAAATTTTCCTTTTGGAGTTGGTTTTAGAATGTTATTTTCAATTGAAAGCAAATCGTCGTTTAAGAATTTTTGAGATTGTTTCTTCAGATAATTCAAATATTCTAAACCAAATTCATTTTCAATTCTTTCTAAAGAAACGCCCCAAATCGTTCTTAAACCAGTCATAATATATTCATTATAACGATCTGAAATCGTCAGGATTTCTGTTTCGATTGGAAGTTCGTTATTTTGAATTGCTTTCAAATACAATGAATTATTCGCAATATTCCAGCCTCTTTTTTCGCCGTCATAACTATGTGCCGAAGGTCCAATTCCGATATATTTTTTGCCCAGCCAATAAGCCGAATTGTTTTTAGAGAAATAAGTCTCTTTTCCAAAATTCGATAATTCGTAATGGATAAAACCATTCTCTTGAAGCGTTTCAACCAAAATCATAAAATGATTCGAAGCTGCTTCGTCTTGCGGTTCAGCGATTTTCCCAGTCTGAATTAATTTGCTCAAAGCCGTTTTTGGTTCGACTGTCAAAGCATAACTCGAAATATGCGGAATGCCAAAACTCAAAGCGGTATCAATATTCTGTTTCCACATTTCGTCGCTCATTCCTGGGATTCCGTAAATTAGATCCAGTGAAATATTATCAAAATACTTTGTCGCTTCTTGTAAACATTTTATGGCTTCCTCCGAATTATGAGCGCGATTCATCATTTTCAAATCTTCTTCATAAAAAGATTGAATTCCAATGCTTAACCTGTTTATCGGACTTTTAGATAATTCCAAAATTCGTTCTGCCGATAAATCATCTGGATTAGCTTCCAAAGTAATCTCAGGATTATCGATGACTTTATAATTCTTATAAACTTCTGAAATTAAAAAGTTTATTTCGTCATTTGTCAAAACAGAAGGAGTTCCGCCGCCAAAATAAATGGTTTCGATTTCGTTGTCACTTCGAGCATCGAGAAGTTCATTTTTACGCATACCAATTTCTTTGGCCAAAGCCAAAACCATCTCATCTTTCTTCTTCATAGAAGTCGAAAAGTGAAAATCGCAGTAATGACAAGCTTGTTTGCAAAAAGGAATATGAATGTAGATACCGCTCATTTTTTTTAAATAGATAATGTGTCAATTTGATAATTAGATAATGAAAATTAGGTTCGAAGAAATTATCTAATAGACTAATTATCTCATTTTCTAATTTTATCTTCATTCTGTTTGACAAAAGCATCCCAACCCGAATAGCTTTTTCCTGCAACGACTTTGCCTGAATTAAAGTGATGACAAACCGCTGCTGCTAAACCATCTGTGGAATCCAGATTTTTGGGCAATTCTTTCAACCCTAAAAGCTGTTGCAGCATTTTGGCAACCTGTTCTTTGCTGGCATTTCCATTTCCGGTAATCGCCATTTTTATCTTTTTAGGTTCGTATTCTGTAATAGGAATTCCTCTTGAAAGACCAGCTGCCATTGCAACTCCTTGTGCGCGCCCCAGTTTCAACATCGATTGGACGTTTTTGCCAAAGAAAGGTGCTTCAATCGCAATTTCGTCAGGGTGATGCGTTTCAATTAATTCGATTGTTCTTTCAAAAATTATTTTTAGTTTTTGGTAATGATTGTCATATTTAGACAATTGCAATTCGTTTAACTGCAAAAATTCCATTTTTTTATTGACTACTTTAATCAATCCAAAACCCATAATTGTGGTTCCGGGGTCAATACCTAATATGATGCGTTCTTTTGTCAAGAGAGTTTTTGTTTCAAGTTTGATGTTTCAAGTTTCAAGTTTAGAAAATTGCCGCATTTTCTAATTGCCACATTTACTAATTATCAAATTGATTACTTTTGCGGCATGATTTCAATTCCTCACAAAGCTAAGCAATTCCTAGTTCTTCTAATCAAACTTTTGATTGTTGGCGGTGCATTTTATTTTATTTACAATCAGCTGGCCAACAACGACAAATTGGACTGGAATAAGTTTATTGTTTTATTTCGTAAAAATCAGTCCGTTTTAGGTATTTCGTTTATATTACTTTTGAGTGTTTTGAATCGCTATTTTGAGATTTTAAAATGGCAGAATCTCGCCAAAGTAATTCATCAAATCTCGGTTTACGAAGCGACAAAGCAGGTTTTAGCCGCTTTAACTGCCGGAATTTTTACACCAAACGGAGTGGGAGAGTACGCTGGGAAAGCTTTGTATTATCCAAAATCGGAAGCTAAAAAAGTTGTTTTTTTAAACTTGATCTGCAATGGAATTCAGATGATTTTGACCATTATTTTCGGAATCTTCGGTTTGCTGTATTTCAACGCAAAGTTTAATGTTGTTACACCCCAAACAGTCCTCATCTTGTTTGGCGGATTTCTTCTAATTCTAATTATTTTATTTTCAATCAAAAAAATAAAAGTTAAGGGATATTCAATTGAAAAATTAATTCATAAAATCAACGAAATTCCGAAGTCAATTCATCAAAGAAACATCTTTTTAGGCATTTTAAGATATTTGGTTTTTTCGCATCAATATTACTTTTTGTTTTTAGGTTTTGATGTCGATCTGCCATATTTAACCTTAATGGCAGCAATTACATCTGTATACTTTTTAGCTTCATCTTTGCCGACATTTCAGTTTCTAGATTTTGCAGTAAAGGGTAGCGTCGCTATTTATTTCTTCGGAATTCTTGGTGTTAACGAATGGATTGTAATTTTTATCAGCACTTTAATGTGGTTTTTAAATGTTGTACTGCCAGTAGTTTTAGGAAGTTACTTTGTACTGAATTTTAAAACCAAAACTGCAGAATGATCTTGGTTTTGTTCGCTATATTAACCATTTATATGCTAAACATTGGACTGCTTATTTACGGTTTTTTAAAAGTCAAAATATATCATAAAGCAAATTTAAATCCGAAGACAAGTTTTACCATAATCGTTCCGTTTCGAAATGAAGAAGAAAACCTGCCAAAGCTTTTAAATAGCTTTTCAAAACTAAATTATCCAGCAGATTTATTTGAAGTGATTTTAGTCGATGATAATTCGAAAGAGAAATTTCAAGTCTCACATTTTACATTTCGCATTTCACAAATAAATAATATTCGGGTTTCAAATTCTCCCAAAAAAGATGCGATTACAACCGCAATGCAACGCGTTAAAACCAATTGGGTAATTACAACAGATGCCGATTGCATTGTTCCTCAAAACTGGCTTTTAACTTTTGATAATTATATTCAGGAAAATAAAGTTTCGATGCTGGCGGGAGCAGTTACTTATGACTGTGAAAATTCATTTCTGCATCACTTTCAACAGCTAGATTTGACAAGTTTACAAGGTGCAACAATTGGAAGTTTTGGTTTGAACAAAGGTTTTATGTGTAACGGAGCTAATTTTGCGTACACCAAATCATTGTTTGAAAATTTAAATGGTTTTGCTGGAAATGACAAAATTGCAAGCGGAGACGATGTTTTTTTACTTCAAAAAGCTATTGAAAAATTCCCAAATGAAGTTCATTACCTAAAAGCTCAAGAAGCAATCGTTACTACAAAACCAACAGAAAACTGGAAAGCATTATTTTATCAAAGAGTGCGCTGGGCGGCCAAAACGAGTTCGTATAAAAGTAATTATGGAAAATTTTTAGGACTAATTGTTTTCTTTGGAAATTTGAGTTTGGTAATTGCTTTTTTCTTCGTGCTGTTCCAAATTTTAGATTATCCTTTTTTTGTTTTATTTGCTTTTTTAAAGTTCATGATCGATTTTGTTTTACTCTCAAAAACGAATCAATTTTTAAAGAATACAAGAATTAAAAGCCTTTTATTGAGCAGTTTATTCTATCCTTTTTTTAGTACAACTGTAGCTTTATACAGTTTATTTGGTTCTTACGAATGGAAGGACAGACGCTTTATAAAATAATTTTAGATAAAAGAAACTAAAACTATTCTTTTGCTTTCAAAATTACAGGCAGAATAAATTGTGTTTTTACTGGAATACCGCGCTTTATAGCTGGATTAACTTTTGGAAAATCAACCAGACGGGCGTGTAAAATGCTGTCAATTTTTATAGTATCATAAGCAACAGAATCTTTAGGGAACTGAGGCTCAAACTTCATGGTTGCATTTGGAAAAATTGTTACTTTTACTTCAATAGTGTCCAATTCTGGATACATAATAGATAGAGTATCCACGTTTAGTTTTTCCTCAATAAGATCAGACATTACATCAAAAAAGCATTGCTGGCGAAGTTTTTTATCGGCTATTTTTTCACAATTTGAGACAGATGGATATTCGTCTACTTCTTTCCAATTGATTGATTTTAATTCTTTTTGAAGTAATTCTTTTTCAGACGGAACCTGCTTCTCAAAATATTGACAAGAATTAAAGATGATACAGATGAAAAAAAGTGAAAACGGCCTCAAGATTGTAATGTTGAATGAATAGACAAAAATACGATTATTTTTTTTAGAGATTCCTTCAATTATGCGGAATCTTCATATTTTAAAGGTACAATTTTAAAGTTTGGATAGCAAAAAATAAAATAGTAATTTGTAAGAACAAATTTATCAAAACTATATGGATTTACTTTTAGTTGCACTAGGCTTTATATGCATGATTGTGGGTGTTTTTGGAAGCTTTCTTCCTGTTTTGCCTGGATTATCAAGCTGCTGGGTTGGTTTATTATTACTTTATCTAACCAAAGCAGTAGAAAATAATTATTGGCTTTTAGGTATTACGTTTGTTTTAATGGTGGTTATCACAATATTAGATTATGTAATTCCCTCCCGAGGAACCAAAAAGTTCGGAGGCAGTTCTTACGGAGTCTGGGGGACAAATATTGGTCTAGTCATTGGAATTTTAGCGCCAATTCCGTTTGGAGTGATAATCGGACCTTTTTTGGGTGCATTAATCGGAGAGTTATTGTATGATTCCCAAAATCATAAACGTGCTCTAAAAGCTGCTACTGGATCATTGCTCGGATTCCTTGCTTCGAGTTTTATCAACTTTATGTTTTGCATTATATATCTGGGCATATTTTTAAGTACAATATGGAAATATCGAAACATTTTATTTTAATTATATAACAATTTCGAATTTCGGCGTTGGGTTTTGATTAAAAACGTCAAATTTTTCTTAACTTTCTTTGTTTTTCATTTGAGAACGAAACGGTTGTGTTTACAGGTGTTACGAGATTTTTTATGTTAATTTCGGGTTATTATTTGCGTAAAATTTTAACTTATTTTTTGGAAATGTTAATTTATTTTATATTTTTATCACGATAAACGATAAAAAGCCTCACTTTATCGATTATTTCGATCCAGTTTAAAATAATGTTTCTTAATAAGTTAAGCGTATGACCCCAAACCTACAAATTGAACTTAGACGTTTTATTTCATCTAATGTTGTCTCCAAGTTAAACAAGTTTTATTTTGAAAATGATGCCCTGCTTATTAAGGGAATTGATGTCTCGATCGGTACAATTTTAATGGGTCTCTACAACAAAGCCGAAGAATCTGATTTTTACTCTGAAATAGTTTCAATGTTAAAAGAAGATTCAACATTTTACCAAGAAATAGATTTTAATGCAGGCAGAATTTTATCAGTTGATGACTGCTACCGTTTGGAAGGAAATGATTTTCTGAAAGAATTATTTTCAAATAAAAAAGGAAGAATTTCAGAAATGGTTTCAAACGAAGTCGGCATCAAAAGCGAAACTGCCAGAGAAATACTTAACTTTTCAGCACTGCTTGTAGTTTCCTACTTAAGAAATAATCTTCAATTATTAGAAAGTTTAAAATTACTTCTCGAAGACCAAAAAAGAGACATTTTAAACAGTATTCCTCCCGGAATCAAAATCATACTCGGTTTTTCATGCTACGAAACAGTAGAAGACAAAAATCAATCTATCGGAAGATCCATATTTACTCTATTCGGACATAATTTCTTTAGTTTCTAAAATAAAAAAATCCCATTTTCTAAGAAAACAGGATTTGTTATTATTCAAAATTTGAAAAACTATTTAGCGTTTTTCAAATTGATGATCTCTTGGTCAGTCAAAAAGCGCCAGTTTCCTCTAGGAAGATTCTTTTTGGTCAAACCAGCAAATGCAACACGATCAATTCGTAATACATTATATTCAAAAGACTCAAAAATAGAACGCACCACTTTTACATTCGAAGTACGAAGTTTAAGTCCGATTTCACTTTTTGGTTCGTTATCAATATAGCTGATTTCCTCAACAAAAACGCGGTGTCCGTCAAGAACCAAACCTTTGCTGATTTTTTCCAAATCCTCAAATTTCAAGTTTTTGTCTAAAGAAACCTGATAAATTTTAGACGATTTCTGATTCGGTAAAGTAAATTTACGAATCATGTCTGTGTCGTTTGTAAACACCAATAAACCAGTCGTGTTCTTGTCCATTCTTCCAATCGGAGCGATTTTCGAATTCGTAGAACCACGAACAAGTTCTAGAACGTTACGATATTCCTGACCTTCGTCAAGAGCTGTTGTAAAGTTTTTTGGTTTGTTTAATAAAATATATTCTTTCTTTTCAGGAGTCAAAGTAACGCCGTCAAAGTTTACTACATCATTCAGTTTAACCAAATAACCCATTTCAGTTACTGGAACTCCGTTTACCTTAACATTTCCAGACTGAATATAGATATCGGCATCACGACGCGAACAAATACCAGAATTCGAGATGTATTTGTTTAAACGAATTTCATCTGAAGCCTTTTGTCTTTTCGGAGCCTGATTTTGTTTTTTTGCTTTTTCTTCCGCAGCAGCATTAGCGGCTTTAACCTCCGGTTTTACTTTTTTCGGCCCTTGCGCACGTTTCGCCATAGGAGGTTTTGGCTTACTAGAGTTTGATCTTGAGCTGTTTGGTCTAGATCCGCCTCTTTTATTATTGCCTTCCTTGTTGTTCATAAAATCATTAATTTGTGCAAAGATAGTTTTTTCCTGCTAATAAATCTTAAGTTCAATGTTCTTAGATTAATAGCATTTTGTTTTAAGAAGAAAGGAGCATCACAATTGGCTTTTTTTCAGGCATTATTTCCCGCTTTTCGTTCCAATTTTTTATTTTTTAAAGGAAAAAATAAAAAGATTTCCACTTCAATCGGGGCTGGATTCAAACAATTGGCTTCTTTTAAATATTTTGGAATAAGTTATTGCACAAAGATTCACAAAGTTTATAAAGAGCAACCCAAAAAATCTTTGCGAATCTCTTAGCGCATCTCAGTGGAATAAAAACTTAGTAATTAGAAATCAATTCGCGCCCATGCCATAAAACGCTCGGATTGATCAAAACAATGCAGAAAACGCCCGAAACGATTAAGAATTTCAAAACATTATGAAGCATTAAAAACTGCTCTTTAGAATTTGATTTCCATAAATAAATCAAGAAAAAAAGCAAAACCCCAAAGCAGGCATAAAAGTAAATATCCATATAACCCACATCGTAAATATTGATTAAAACATAAACAGGTAAAATGGTTAAAATCGTTAAAGCAGTAATAACTTGTTTAGAGATTTTTTCGCCATACAAAACAGGAATTGTTCTATAATCTGTTACTAAATCCCCTTTCAAGTTTTCTAGATCTTTGATCATTTCTCGAATCAGCAAAAGTAAAAACAAGAAAACTGCATGTGCCGAAATCACTACAAAATGACTCATATGATTTTCAATTTCCTCAAACGAAATTTTATTGTAGAAATACAGTAATATGGCAAAAAACGGAGTAACAGCCAGCAGTGCAGACATTAAATTCCCTATTATTGGATATTTTTTTATTTTATGAGAATAAAACCAAATCATGAAAATATAACCCGAGAAGAAAAAAAATGCTCTCCAGGAAACAATAAAAGCCATTAAAACAGCAAGAAAATTCAAAGAAAAATAAACCGATAATTTAGTTTTCTGACTCACTAATCTGTCCAGCATTGATTTATTCGGACGATTAATCAAATCTTTCTGACTATCGTAAAAATTATTGATAATATAGCCCGAAGCAATCGTAATCGCTGATGCAAAAACAATTAGAAATAGATGGAAATCAAGAAGTATATCCAGTGCTCTAATTTCTGGAGCCAAAATAAAAATAGCCGATAAATACTGCGCTAAGACTATAATTGGAATATTGTAACCTCTAACTACAGAAAACAGACTAACAATTTTCATTACTAAAAGTTTGTGCTGTCTGCTTAACATATAAAATAGTTTGTAAAGGTTTAGAAAAGGGAAGTTAAAGGATATTTTTGATTATAAAAATTTACAGTTTGTTTTTTAACAATTCTTTAGAGCCATAGCCTAATTTTCTTATGCATGCCAGCGCTTCTTTTTGAGAAATCTCAATATTTTTGATGTCTTTTTTGTCAACGAAAACAACAGAACCACTCCACGGATTCGGGGCATCGGGAATAAAAACAGTAAAAGTGCTTTCGTCTATTTGTTCTATCAAGAATGCAAATTGCCAGCCGGCATCTGTAGGAACAAGAATGACTTTTAAATCTTGATTAGACTCAATTCCTATAATGTTTTCATTCATGTTTTTCATAAATGAATATCCAGGAACAAAACTTAAAACTCCATTTTCTAATTTCTGAATCAATTTTTTAGCGTTAGCGGTTCTTGCTAATAAACCCGCGGCGAAACAAATAAGAATAATTATTAGTATTCCAATGAGTTCTTGCAGAGCAATTCCTAAAACATGTACTCTCGGAAGATGGTTTACAAGTGGAAGAGTGACTTTTTGAATAATGCCATATCCTTTTTCAAGAATAACAAGCAATACAACTAAAGGTACTAAAAACAGAATTCCTCCTAAAAAAGTTGCTTTGAGTATTTTAAAAATGCTTTTCATAATAAATAACTTTTAGGATGAAAACTTATGAAAATCTACTCAAATAACTTCGCTTTTAGAAAATTAAAACTGATAAACGACTTCTAATTTATAGTCTTTTAAAGATGCCTTTGCACGTTCCAAATCTTCTGTGAAGCCAAGAATGTAACCGCCGCCACCAGAACCACAAAGTTTTAAGTAATAATCATTTGTGTCAATTCCGTGCTGCCAGATTCCATGAAACTGTTCTGGAATCATTGGTTTAAAGTGATTTAAAACAACTTTAGAAAGTTTTTTAGTATTGGTAAACAAAGACGTCATATCTCCATGCAGAAAGTTTTCTACGCAGGCATCTGTATATTTAACAAATTGGTTTTTAAGCATTGCACGGAAACCTTTATCTTTTAGGTTTTCCATGAAAATGTTAACCATAGGAGCGGTTTCGCCAACGATTCCAGAATCTAGTAAAAAGACAGCACCTTTCCCGTCAAAACTTTGAGTTGGAATGCCGGTTGCTTCAATATTATCTTTAGAATTAATTAAAATCGGGATACTTAAATAACTGTTTAACGGATCTAAACCAGAACTTTTTCCGTGGAAAAAGCTTTCCATTTGAGAGAAAACATTTTTTAAATGTAATAGTTTTTCGCGTGTTAAGTTTTCTAAAACTGTGATTTTGTCGGTAGCATATTTATCATAAATAGCGGCAACAAGCGCACCGCTGCTTCCAACGCCGTATCCCTGCGGAATACTAGAATCAAAATACATTCCGGTTTCAACATCATTTTTTAAAGACAGCAAATCGAATGTAACCAATTCAGGCTGTTCAGTCTGTAAGGCATCAAGATAAGTTGTGTAACGTCTCAAACTTGCGTTTGATGCAATTGCTTCCGCCGAAGGTTCTTCGGATTTCTTCAATGCACCATTATAAAAATTATAAGGAATAGAAAGTCCTTTAGAGTCTCGGATAATTCCGTATTCTCCAAAGAGTAATATTTTTGAGTAAAATAATGGTCCTTTCATGATTTATTTTATGTCTTTTTTTATTTTATTTGGGTTTTGTCGTGTGTCAAAAATATTGTGAATCCTGATCTCATTTGAGCCAAAACTATACAAGAAACTTGATTGTTTTGTTATGACACATTTTCGATATTTTTTATTTACTGATGATTTAGGAAAAATTTCGGGATTCATACTTATTATTGAAATTGCTTTTTGAAGTTTCAACAAAAATATTTCTTTCGATTTCTTAGACCATTTGTTTTCAATAAAATTTAAAACAGCATCTAGATTCTTTTCAGCCGTTTTGGAAATATTTACTTTAAGATTCACTACCTGTATTTTTTCATCACCTCTTCAAAACTAGTAAATTCTCCTTTTTCAAATTCTAATTCACTTTGAGCTACATCTGCTTTTTGTTCATCTGTCAACTCATTCCACCAGTCTTTTTTCTCTTTTCTTAGCAATTTTGCAACAGCCATAATGATTGAAGGATCATTAGTTTCTTTCAACATATTCATCGCTTCAAGTTTTTCTAATTGAATGTCCATAATCAAAATATTTAATTAAAGATACGGAAAATTATAATGCAATTGCACCGTTCCCAATTTTGTCGCAAATGTACTGACGATTCTGACAAAATACAACTAATTCGTCTTGAATAAATTGCAATACTTTTTCGGTAACGTTTTCGGGATAAAGGACATGCACATTTGCACCAGCATCAAGTGTAAAACATACTGGAATCTGTGTTTCATTTCTAAATTTCCAAATTGCATTTATGATTTGCAGCGTATTTGGTTTCATCAAAATAAAATAGGGCATCGATGTCATCATCATAGCGTGTAAAGTCAAAGCTTCACTTTCTACAACTTTGATAAATTCATCTAAATTACCGTTTTCAAAAATCTTGATTAATTGATCTAAATTTTCGTGCGCCTGGGCAAAACGTCTTTCGGCGTACGGATGATTGTGCATTAAATCATGGCCAACAGTACTCGAAACTTGTTTTTCGCCTTTATCAACCAATAAAATTGTATCTTGATAATTCTTGAAGTTTTCATGAATACTATATGGAAATTCAACCCCAAATAAATCAGTACTTCCGTCAATATTTGCTTGATTTCCCCAAACCACAACATTTCCCTTTACACTTCTACAGGCACTTCCGGAACCTAAACGAGCCAAAAATGAAGCTTTTTGATAAAAGTATTCATCTGTCATTTCAGGATTCAATAATTTTTCCAAACTCATAAAATTCATTGCCAGCGCAGCCATTCCTGAAGCCGAAGAAGCAATTCCAGAACTGTGAGGAAATGTATTCTGTGTATCAATTGTAAAATGATAGTCTTTTAAAAACGGCAGATACACTTCGACTCTTTCTAAAAACTTTTGAATTTTTGGTTTAAAATCTTCTTTTGGTTTTCCTTCAAAAAGTAAATCAAATGAAAAACTATTTTGATCGGCCCTTTTTTCAAAACCTAATTTTGTAATCGTTTTACAATTATTAAGTGTAAAACTTACCGAAGGATTTGCTGGAATTTGATTGTCTTTTTTCCCCCAGTATTTTACTAAGGCAATATTGCTGGGAGCGCTCCACTCAAAGTTTCCGTTTTCGATTGTTGAAGTATAAGAATTTGGTATAAAATCAGCTGCTGTAAACATGAATTATAAATTTTGGCAAAGATAGTTTTTAAATTTTTTCGCCATATAAGTTATTTAAGAAATATAAGTTAGGTTTTCTAAAATGAACTTATATTTCTAACATGGATTAAACATTTCTTTTGACTATTTTTGAATACAAAATTTAATGTAATGAATAAAATAGTTAAGATCGTAATCGCTTTAATCATTTGTTTAGCAGTAGGATATTCTGCCAGTTTGGTAACAAGACCAAGTGTAGAAAGCTGGTATCCGACTATTGAAAAACCAATTTTTAATCCGCCGAACTGGATTTTCATGCCGGTATGGACAATTCTTTACATTTTTATGGCGGTTGCTGCGGGAATAGTCTGGGATAAAATAAAAGAGCAGACAGAAGAAGTTAAAAAAGCACTTCTTTTCTTTATAATTCAACTTATTCTGAATGCAATTTGGTCGTATTTATTCTTCGGCTTAAAAAATCCGATGCTTGCTTTAGTTGAAATTGCACTTTTATGGCTTATGATTTACGAAACTTATTTAAAGTTTATCAAAATCAATAAAACGGCTGGTTATTTATTGATTCCGTATTTGGCCTGGGTTGGATTTGCAGCGGTTTTGAATGCTAGTATTTGGTGGTTGAATAAGTAAAAATTTTGTTTCAAGTTTCAGGTTTTTTTTGTTTCAGGTTAAGCTATTTTAGCTTCTTAAATTCTTCCTTTTTAGCATATAGAAAATCTAATAATTCCAAATCATTTGATTTCTCTAGTAGTGTTTTAGATTTTGGATCGTAATTGGAGAATTCTCCCCGCTCATTTGTTCTAGTACTGGTTTTAGCTGTTTTATTTATAACTTCTACTTTATCGAGAGGAGTTTTATTAGAGATTACTTTTCCGTGAAGCAATTTTTCTGTTTGAGAAATACTAAGTTGATAAGTTAAAAAAGAAATAGTAGTAGGTAGTTTTACTTTCATATAAAAATGACTTTAGTTTTTAATTCCAGAATTCAGTTTTTTAAATTCTTGATTTTTAGTAAACAAAAAGTCCAAAGTGTAAAGTAGATTTTTCTCTTTTAAAATAGTTGCAGCATGAGGATCCGCATCACAGAAATCAATGAATAATTCTTTTTCGTCAGGTTTTAATTTTAAATCGTTTGTAAAATAATCTAGAGGAACAGTCGATTCGAGTAGTTTTTTAAAGGTCAGTTCGTGTTGTTTATTCTTGCTTTTAGCTTTTGCATCTTTGCTTTTAAATAAGCTAAAAATGCTGCCTCCAATTGCCATGAAATTCATTCCGTTGGTAATTGTTCCATTGTAAACACCAGTATAAGATTGTAATCCAGGTTTAGGAATGATAGTAGAATTCTCATCTGCTGGACCAACTTTGGGAAATTTTATGTTTGTAATTACTACTTCATTTAGTTCTTCTGGTTTCAAAACCATATTCACAATGATATTATTCTGATCTATATTTTCCTGAGAAATTTTTAATCTTTTGAAGAAATAGTCTTTTGAGAAAAACAGCACACTATCTTTCACACTAACCAGAATCGAAAACTCGCCATTTTCATTTGTGGTTGTGCTGGTTTTGGCTGTTTTATTTATTACTTCCACTTTATGAAGTGGTATCTTCTGCGAAAGTACTTTTCCGTTTAATAGTTTTTCGGTTTGAGAAATACTAAGCTGGTATGTAAAAAAAGAAATTGTGGTGAGTAATTTTACTTTCATATAGTGGTATCTAGTTGAAAGTAAAATTATTAGAATTGTCTTAATGAAAACTTGCAGAATCTGTAAATTCTTGTTAATATTTAATTCCGATATTTTTACAATACTGAATTAATTGCGATGGAGTATTAATAACCAATTTGGCGCCGCTTGCTTTCAATTCTTCTTCAGTTCTGTAGCCCCAAGAAACTCCAACAGAAAACATATTTGCATTTATTGCTGTCTGCATATCAATATCAGAATCACCTACGAAAAGAATTTCTTCGGGTTTTAAATTCCATTTTTTGCTTATTTCTAGCGCTTCAAACGGATTTGGTTTTTTTAATGCTTCAGTACTTAAACCAACTGCAGCATCAAAATAATCTGGAAATATTTCTGCAGCTATTTTTTTAGTCAGCTCATCGGCTTTATTAGAGAAAACTGCTAATTTGATATTTTGAGAAGATAGATTGTCTAATAATTCTAAAATACCTTCGTACGGTTTTGTTTTAAGCGTACAAACTTTACGATATTCATTAACCATGCAGTCAAAACAAATTTCAATTTGTTCTTCGCCATTATTAGAAGCTGGTAGAGCTTTGCTAACCAAATTTCGCAAACCGCTTCCGATAAAATATTGATACGTATCGTAAGTATGAGTTGGGTAATTTAGACCTTGAAGAACTGTATTCATGGCATCTGAAATGTCTTCTAATGAGTTTACTAATGTTCCGTCTAAATCAAAAATAATTCCTTTAAATTTCATTCTATTAAATATTTTGAGCCAAAATAAACCCGCTTGTCCAGGCATTCTGAAAATTAAAACCTCCCGTAATAGCGTCGATATTTACAATTTCGCCGGCAAAATAAAGGTTTTGATGAATTTTACTTTCCATGGTTTTAAAGTTAATTTCTTTTAAATCAATGCCGCCAGCTGTTACAAATTCTTCTTTAAATGTACTTTTTCCGTTTACTTTAAATTCGGCTTTTGTGAGTTGAGAAGTTAAATTTTGCAATTGGACTTTAGATAAATCTGCCCATTTTGTTTCTATTTCAATTCCAGAAGCCAAAACCAGACTTTCCCATAAACGATTCGGAAAATCAAAAGGAGATTTTTTGGAAACGGCTTTTTTCGCGTGTTCCTGTTTTAGATCTTTTAAGGTTTTTTCGGCATCTTCAAAATCAACATCATTTAACCAGTTGACGAAAATCGTAAACTGATAATTTTTATCGTGTAAGATGCGAGCGCCCCAAGCCGAAAGTTTCAAGATTGCAGGTCCGCTCATTCCCCAATGCGTAATTAACAAAGGACCAGTAGATTCTAGTTTGGTATCTTTTACATGTACGGTAACTTGTGCTGCAACGCCGGGTAGTTCTTTAATTCGGGAATCTTTGATATTGAAAGTAAATAGGGAAGGGACGGGACTTACTACTGCATGTCCGTGCTGTTGAAGCATTTCCCATATTTTTGGGTTGCTTCCTGTTGCCATTACTAATTTTTCTGTCGCGAAATTATCGCTTTGTGTATCAATTTTCCAGTGATTTTCTTTTTTAAAGATTGACTGTACACTTTGCCCTGTCAGCACTTTTATACCTAATTTTTCAGTTGCTTTTAAAAAACAATCAATTATGGTTTGTGATGAATTAGAAACAGGAAACATTCTGCCGTCTTCTTCGATTTTTAATTCTACGCCATGTTTTTCAAACCATTCGATTGTATCTCCCGAACAAAATTGATGAAAGGGACCTCGAAGTTCTTTTTCGCCTCGCGGATAAAATTTAACCAGTTCGTTAGGTTCAAAACAAGCGTGCGTTACGTTGCATCTTCCGCCCCCGGAAACACGTACTTTAGAAAGGACTTCTTTTCCTCTTTCTAAAATGGCAATTTTAAGTTTGGGATTCTTTTCTGCAATATTAATAGCCGTAAAAAAACCTGCAGCGCCTCCGCCAACAATTATTATGTCGAAATTTTTAATCATATTTTGTTTTTTGCCACGAATTCACGAATTATTTTTTGACAATCTATCAGAATACAAATTCGTGAATTGCTTTGCCTATTCGCTATCGCTCGGGTCGTGGCTATTTAAACTTTATATTTTATCTGGATTATCAGAGATAATTCCGTTTACGTTGTAACTTTTTACTTTTTGAATATCTTCTTTTGAGTTTACTGTCCAAGGCAAAACTAAAAATCCTTTTTCTTGAATTTTCTTTACATTTTCGATATTCAATAAATCAAAATCTGGATGAATGGCTTTTGCTTTAATTTTTTCGGCGAAAGCCAGAGCGGTATCGAGATTTTCTTCTGTTAAAACACCAATCGGAATATTCGGATTTAAGTTTGATGTTTCCTCCAGCATATTCCAATCAAAACTTGAAATTATAAAATGGTTGTAATTCCAGTTTTTTTCTAAAATATATTGTTCAATTAACTGCACCACCTTGCTTGGAGTTCCTAGACCTTTCAATTCAATATTGATCAGGCATTTTTTGTCAACCAAATCAAAAACTTCATTTAAAGTTGGAATTTGATATTTTCCATCAATCAAAAACGATTTTAATTCAGAAAGAGAAAAAGTGTTTACTAAACCTTTTCCGTTAGTAGTTCTGTCTATTGTTTCGTCGTGAATTACGATGATTTGTTCGTCAGCGCTTAAGTGAACATCAAGTTCAATCCCGTCTGAATTTAATTCTAATGCTTTCTGAAAAGCTTTTAAAGTATTTTCAGGTTCGTAGGCTTTGGCGCCGCGATGTGCAATCTTTAAAATATTCATTTTATAAAGGTTCAGAGTTGCAAAGGTACAAAGGAGCAAAGGAAAAATAATAGCCACAGATTAAAGGATTAAAATGATTTTAAAATCTGCGAGAGAAAAATTTCAAATCTGTTCTAATAAAACAAGTCCGTATTCAGAATCGATTATTGCTTTTCCGTTTTGAACTTCTGTTTCATTTCCTGAAAAAGCATCTTTTAGTTTTGTGCCATCTTTAAAGATAGAATCTACAGGAAGTTCTTTTCGCCCAGTTCCCAAATCTAAACCAATTACCACTTCATCTTTATAATTAACTTTAGAAAAACTTCTGGAGAAAATATACGGCTGATCTGAAATCATATTGTGTATTCCTGCCCCAACCGCGGGATGATTTCTGCGAAATTGACCCAGTTTTTGCCAATGCCAGAGTATTCTTTGAGTTTCAGAATTATTCTCAACATCATCCCAATTCATAAAAGATCGTAAAGTAGCATCGCCTTCTGTACCTTCAATTACAAGAGAACGACCTGTTTCATCACCATAATAAATCTGTGACATTCCGGGTGAAAGTAATAATTTTGTTCCGGCTTCAAAAGTTCGGATTCTATTGGCATCAAAGGGAGTAGGGTCGTCGTGTGAGGATATATAATTAAGAACGCTGAATCCTTTTAATTCATTTTGTAGTTTTTCTGAATACTTCGAAAATATAACTTCATAATCGTTTTGAGCATCCAATTTAAATTCAAAATTAATCATGCAGTCAAAGCCGTTTTCAAAATAGTTTACTTTTCGGTCTCCAAAATCATAATCCAGTCCGGTGCTTATTTCATAACCGTAAACTTCCGCAATTGTATAAAAAGGATTTTGATCTAAAACTTCAAGCGGATGATGCTTTTTCCAAGTTTCAAATGCATAATCGCATTCTTTTCTAAAATCAACCCAAACATCTTCATCGGTATGTTTTACAGTATCGGCTCTGTAGCCGTCAATTCCGAATTCGAGAATATAATCGGTTAACCACTTTATGATGTAATATTTTGGCGTTCTGGGGTAATTTGTTCTTTTGAAAAATTCATCTAGTGAAGCGATTTCTTTTTCGTAACGGCCTTCATTTTTCCATTTTTCAATTAAGAAAACGGGCAGTTCAACTTCCTGATTACTTTCGGTACGTACATCTGGAAGATTATCAACCAAAGTACACATTGTTGTGTTTTCAAATGATTTATAATCGCATACAATTCCAGTTCTAACCCAGTCTTCTGGCCACATCGGATCTTCTTCAGTTACAGGTCCGGTATGATTGATAACGCCGTCAAGCAGAATTCTAATGCCTTTTTCGTGGGCTTTTTTTACCAGATTTGCCAAATCTTCTTTAGTTCCGAAGTTAGGGTCTAAAGCCGTCCAATCTTTTGCCCAATAACCATGAAAGCCATAGCTAAGACCAGTTCCTTCGTCAACACCATCATGAATTTGTTCAACAATCGGCGTAAGCCAAATAGCATTTATTCCTAATTCATCAAAATAGCCTTCGTCGATTTTTTTGATAATTCCGATGATGTCACCGCCTTCAAAACCGCGTAATTTTCCCGGGGTTTTGGTTCTGTTAAAATTGATATCGTTTGAAGGATTTCCGTTGTAAAAACGATCGGTAAGTAAAAAGTAAACGTTTGCTCCTTCCCAGATGAAAGGTGGCTTTTGAGTATTGTCGTTATTCATTGAAATGATTATGAATCTTAAAGATACAGAAAGAATGGCGTATAATAAAAAATTCCGCCACGAATTCACGAATTATTGTTTTATAAATTCGTGAAATCTTGGCGGAAAAAGTTTGCGTAGACGCACAGCTGTGCGTCTCTACAATATATACTGTATGTTTAAAACTATTCCAATTCTAAAACTAAAGCTGATTTTGGTTCCAATGTAATTTCTGAACTTAAATCAAATGTTTTTCCAGTAATAACATCTTTTCCTGATTTAAAGTTTTTGATGCTTTCTTTGAAACGATTTGTTTTCACAACTTGCTCTTTTGCATTGTTATTGAAAACTACCATAACAGTTTTAGCATCGGTATATCTGAAATATACATAGGTGTTATTTTCTGGAATATAATGCGTCATTTTTCCGAAATGAACCGCTTCATTTGATTTTCTCCAGTTGAATAATTTTGCAGTAAAATCGAAGTATTTCGCTTGTTCAGGCGTTCTTCCTGCTGCAGTCAGAGCGTTGTTTTTATCGCCAGCCCATCCGCCTGGAAAATCCTGACGAATATCGGCATCGCCTTTGCTTTTGTCGCCGCCCATTCCGATTTCTGAACCATAGTACAATTGCGGAATTCCGCGAACTGTCGCCAATAAAGTCATGGCAAGTTTGTATTTTGGAAGGTCGTATTTGAACTTATCATTCATACGGTCGGTATCATGATTTTCGGCAAAAACCAAAATGTTATTTGTATTTGGATATAAATAATCCATCGCAAAATTGTTGTAGAATTTAATCAACCCATTGTCCCAGCTTGGTTCGTCTTCATTGAAAGCAGAAGTAACCTGACTTTGAAGCGTAAAATCCATTACACTTGGCAGATTCGAATTGTAATTTTCAATTGCACCAATTTTACTGTCTTTCTGCCAAAAAGCTAAATTCGCCTGATTGTGCATCCAGATTTCTCCAACAATATTGAAATTAGGATATTCGTTTGTGATTGATTTCGCCCATTCGGCCATTGCCGTTTTATCCGAATAGTTATAAGTATCTACTCTAAAACCGTCAAGATTTGCAAACTCAATCCACCAGATTGCGTTTTGAGTTAAGTATTTTGCAACCAAAGGATTTCTTAAATTCAAATCCGGCATGGAAGGTACAAACCAGCCGTCAACACAAACTTCCTGATCTATTTTTGAAGCATGGATATCTGTAATTACTTCACGTCTGTGGTGTGTTTGTGTGAAAGTCTCGAATTGATTGAACCATGTTTTGGTTGGAATATCTTTCATCATCCAGTGTGTAATTCCCCAGTGATTGGTAACATAATCCATCACTAGTTTCATGTTCTTTTTGTGCATTTCTGCAGATAAACGAGCGTAGTCATCATTCGTTCCATAACGAGGATCAATTTTATAAACATCAGATTGACCGTAAGTGTGGTATGAATGCTGTTTGTCATTGTCTTCGCATAAAGGCGTGCTCCAGATTGTAGTTGCACCAAGAGACGAAATGTAATCTAAGTTTTTAATGATTCCCTCGATATCACCACCGTGACGCCCGCCTGGCTCTGCGCGGTTTCCTTTTTCTGTTAAAGAAGTATCGCTGTCGTTTTTAGGGTTCCCGTTAGCAAAACGATCCGGCATTATTAAATACATCATATCTGATGCATCATAACTTTTTCTGTCGGCAGAATTCGCTCTTCTTTCTTTAAGAACATATTTTTGTTTGAAGGCAACTTTATTATTGTTTTTGAAAGAGAAAACTAATTCAGAAGCCTTTACATCTTTTGTATCAATTGTTACGAAAAGGTAATTTGGGTTTTCTGTTGTTTCTACATTTTTAATTACCACATTATTTGAAACCGAAGCTTCATATTGTGCAATATTTTTTCCGTAAAACATAATTTGCAGTTCCGAATTTTTCATTCCTGCATACCAGAAAGGCGGTTCTACTTTTTGGATTTGCGCTTTCGCGGAAGCGGAAAACAACAAAACCAATAGTATTAATCTAAAGATATGATAGTTTATTTTTAGGTTTTTCATAGTGAATAGAATTTAAACCATATAAGAAATGTAAGAACATTTAAGACAAAAACTAGAGATTTCTATTTAAATGGACTTACATTTCTTATATGGTTAATTAAATTATTTATTTTCAATAATACTTATCGCATAACCTCCTCCAGGAGCAGATAACTGAGATAATTTTGATTTGTTTGTTACAGCAATTTTCTTGATAGTATAAGCTTGCGGATTTGTTTTGTAATGCGCATCTTTTGCATCAGCATAAATTGTTGCGGTGTATTTTTTACCTTTTTCAAGGAAACTGAAATCGATGTTTGAGGTACGAGGAGTTTCTCCATTTACGTTTCCAACGAACCAGTTGTTTGTTCCTTTTGCTTTACGTGCAACTGTGATAAAATCTCCAGGTTCAGCCTCGATATATTTACTTTCAGACCAGTCTACCGCTACATCTTTAATGAATTGGAATGCATCTGGAAAACGATTGTAGTTCTCTGGAGTATCAGCAGCCATTTGCAACGGACTGTACATAGTAACGTATAAAGCCAATTGGTTTGCAATGGTACTATTTACATGAGATGTATTTTCAGGATTCATTTTGCTGATATCCATTTCGAAGATTCCAGGCGTATAATCCATTGGTCCACCAATTAAACGTGTAAATGGTAAAACCGTAACGTGATTTGGTTTAGAACCTCCAAAAGCTTGATATTCTGTTCCTCTTGCAGCTTCGTTTCCAATTAAGTTAGGATACGTTCTTGCAATTCCTGTTGGGCGAACTGCTTCGTGAGCGTTCACCATAATTTTATAATCAGCCGCTTTTTCAATTGCATATTGATAATGGTTCACAATCCATTGGCTGTAGTGGTTTTCACCGCGAGGTAAAATATCTCCAACATAACCGCTTTTTACAGCATCGTATCCGTTATCGTTCATGAATTTATAAGCTGCATCCATATGGCGCTCGTAGTTACGAACAGAACCTGAAGTCTCGTGGTGCATGATGATTTTTACACCTTTAGATTTTGCGTATTCGTGCAGACCTTTTACATCAAAATCCGGGTAAGGAGTCAAGAAATCAAAAACATAATCTTTAGAATGCCCAAACCAGTCTTCCCAACCTTCGTTCCAACCTTCAACCAAAACAGCATCGAAACCATTTGCAGCAGCAAAATCAATGTATTTTTTTACGTTAGCGTTGTTTGCTCCGTGTGTTCCGTTTGGTTTTGCTTTTGCGAAATCAGTAACTCCCAATTGTACTGTTGGATAATCATTTGTGTATGACCAAGAACTTTTTCCTGTAATCATTTCCCACCAAACACCAACGTATTTTACTGGTTTAATCCAAGAAGTCTCGTCGATTTTTGAAGGATCGTTTAAGTTATAAGTCATTTTTGAAGCTAAGATTTCTCTAGCGTCATCGCTCACCATAATTGTTCGCCACGGCGAATGGCTTGGAGCCTGCATATAACCTTTGTCGCCTTTTGCATCTGGAGTTAACCAAGATTCGAAAACAAGATTTTTATCGTCTAAATTCAAGTGCATACAAGAATAGTCAATCAAAGCAGCTTCGTGTAAGTTGATGTAGATTCCATCATTCGTTTTTAACATCAAAGAAGTCTGAACTCCAGTTGGAGAAAAGTTCTTTTGAGAAACGTTTGCTGTATATGCTTTTTCAGATAAACCTCTGATTTCAGATAATTTCGATTTTGTATAATCGTATTCCTGAGTATCGTAATCTCCTGGAATCCAGAAAGCAGTATGATCTCCAGTCATTGCAAATTGAGATCTTTCTTCTTTAATAGTAAAGTAAGTAAGATTCTTTTGAGCAGGGAATTCATATCTAAATCCTAAACCGTCATCGAATAAACGGAAACGAATTACGATTTGTCTGTCTGTTCCTTTTTGATTTAAGGTAACAGCTAATTCGTTATAATGATTTCTGATGTGATCTACTTCTCCCCAAACTGGTTTCCAAGTTTCATCAAAAGCTGTAGTTTTAGTATCAACAACCGTAAAATCGTTTAACAAAGATTTTTTATCATCTTTAAGTTCAAGACCTAATTTACTGGTTTTTACAACTTCTTTGTTTTTGTATTTTAAATTGTAGGTTGGAGTTCCGTCGTTTTGAAGAGAAAATTCCATTACGAACTTGCCTTCGGGTGATTTTAATTGCTGCGCTGTTGCAACGGTGCTAAACGCAAACAAAATTAAACTTGCGAAAAATAAGTTTTTCATGTTTTTTGATTTTTAGAGTATTGTAATTTAATTTATTTGTACAAATTTACTTGCAATTACAGGATTTCCATTAAATACAATTGTTAAATCTTGATCGCCATCTACAGTAAATGTTGTTTCGTTATGATTTACAGCTACTTTTAAAATTTGATTTCTAAAATTAATTTTAAAAGAATACCCTTTCCATTCTTTTGGGATTTTTGGAGAGAAATGCAATTGGTCATTTTTTACTCTCATTCCGCCAAAACCTTCTACAATACTCATCCATGTTCCGGCCATTGAAGTGATGTGGCAGCCTTCTTCAACTTCTTTGTTATAATCGTCCAAATCCAAACGAGAAGTTCTTAAGTAGAAAGTGTATGCCATATCCATTTTGTCTAAAACAGCAGCCTGAATGGAGTGTACGCAAGGAGAAAGTGAACTTTCATGAACCGTAAATGATTCATAAAAATCGAAGTTTCTTTCTAATTCTTCTCTTGAAAAATGATCTTCGAAGAAATAAAAACATTGTAAAACGTCTGCTTGTTTGATATATGGCGAACGTAAAACACGATCCCAAGACCATTTTTGGTTAATAGGACGCTGCGAGCGATCTAAATCTTTAACCGGAACTAAATCTTTGTCTAAGAAACCGTCTTGCTGTAAATAAATTCCAAGTTCTTTTGAAGTTGGGAAATACATATCATCGGCCACTTTTTTCCATTCCTGAATTTCTTCTGCCGAAAGGCTTACTTTTTCTAAAATGCGTTTGTGATCTGCAGGATATTCTGAACCCACTTTTTCAATTTGTTCTGCAGCAAAATCAATACACCATTTTGCAATATAATTGGTGTAGAAATTATTGTTGATGTTGTTTTCGTACTCGTTTGGTCCGGTAACTCCCAAAATCACATATTGATTTTTCTGTTTTGAGAAAGAAGCTCTCTGGTGCCAGAAACGGGCAATCCCGATTAAAACTTCTAAACCTTTTTCAGGAATATAAGAGTAATCTCCGGTATAACGGTAATAGTTGTAAATCGCAAAAGCAATTGCACCGTTTCTATGGATTTCTTCGTGAGTGATTTCCCATTCGTTGTGGCATTCTTCACCATTCATGGTAACCATTGGGTACAATGCAGCACCGTTTTTGAAACCTAAATTATCTTTAGCGTTTTCAATTGCTTTGTCTAATTGGTTGTAACGATACGTCAATAAGTTTCGAGCAACCTGCTGATCTTTTGTAGCCATGTAAAACGGAATACAATAAGCCTCAGTGTCCCAGTAAGTTGATCCACCGTATTTTTCTCCGGTGAAACCTTTTGGACCGATATTCAAACGAGAATCTTTTCCTAAATACGTTTGATTTAATTGGAAAATATTGAAACGAATTCCCTGTTGTGCTTTTACATCTCCATCAATGGTAATATCTGACATTTCCCAGATTTTTGCCCAAGCCTCGATTTGATTTTGAAGCAAAGCATCGTATCCTGAATTAACAGCAGATTTTATTACTTTTTCGGCTGCAGCCAAAGTGTTTTCGTGGTTTAAAGAAACTGTATAACCACCAATTTTTTGAATTGCTGAGGTTTGCCCTTTTGCAATAATGGTTCCGTAAGTATATTGAACTTTGTCTGCAGTTGAATCGATTGTAGAAGGTGAAACGTGAATGTCTTCATCATTTGCCAAAATCGTATTGTGCATGAAAGTTGTTACTTTAAAATGCGTTTTAAAAGTCTGCGCTGTTACAAAAGCTTCGTTTGTGCCTTTTTTAACTTCAAGCGGTTCCCAGAATTTTTCTTCCCAGTTGGCATCTTCATTCGTTACACCAGCGTCTACATAAGGTTTGTAAACTATTTTTGCATCTTTGTTTAAAGGCGTGATTTCGTACTTGATAATTCCCGCTTCATCTAAATCTAATGAAAGAAAACGACGAACATTTACGGCAATTTCGGTTCCGTTTTTTAGAACAGCTTCAAAAGAACGATTGTACCATCCTTCTTTCATATTTAGTTCTCTGCGGAAATTTCTAACCTCCGTACAAGTATTTAAATCTAGATTTTCTTCGTTGATTTCAATGTCAATTCCAATCCAGTTTGGAGCATTTAATACTTTGGCAAAATATTTCGGATAACCGTTTTTCCACCAGCCCACTTTTGTTTTGTCTGGATAATAGATTCCAGCGATGTAACTTCCTTGAAAAGTTTCTGCTGAATAGGTTTCTTCAAAATTGGCGCGCTGCCCCATAGCACCGTTACCGATACTAAAAAGACTTTCAGACGATTTTACTCTTTCGGCATCAAATCCTTCTTCTATAATTGACCAATTATCTGGTTTTATATAATCTTGATTCATTTTCTAAATTAGATAATGTGGCAATTTGATAATTACATAATTGCCTGGGTTTTTTAATAACTTTTTACACTCATTTGAGTAATCGCAGCATTAGAATATTTTGTCATCGAGATAAATTATCTCATTGAGACATTTTCTAATTATCCAATTAACTCTTCAATAAAGCTTGTTTCGATTTGGGTAAAATCTTTAAAAATATAGTCAGCTTCATGTAAAATTGTTTCCTCACCAATTCCCACACTTACCATTTCTGCAATATTTGCTGCCTGAATTCCGGCAACAGAATCTTCAAATACAATTGAATCTTTTGGATCAATATTTAATAATTGAGCCGCTTTTAAGAAAACTTCTGGATCTGGTTTTGCATTGGTAACATCGTTACCGTCAACAATAACATCGAAATACGAAAGAATTCCAGTTTTTTCAAGAATTGGTCGGGCATTTTTACTCGCAGAACCCAATGCAATTCCTTGGTTTTTATCTTTTAATAGTTTTAGAATTTTAGCAACTCCTGGAAGAATCTCACTTTCGTCCATGTCAACTAAATAGGATAAATAATCTTCGTTTTTCTGAATCAGCCATTTGTCTTTGTCTTCCTGAGAAGCCTCAACATTTCCTAATCCGAGTATAATATCTAACGAACGAACGCGGCTCACGCCTTTTAAAAGTTCGTTGTCTTCATGTGTAAAATTTATATTTAATGCTTGTGCAATTTTCTGCCATGCTAAAAAGTGGTATTTAGCGGTATCAACGATTACTCCGTCAAGATCGAATATGAAGGCTTTTTTGTTCATTTTAGGGAAATTCTTCTTTATGATTTTACAATAGTGTCATCTACATCTTTTACTTTGTAGACTAAAAGAGCGGCAATTAAAAAACTTACTCCGCTGGTAATTAGGGCATAAATTGCGTCTCCATTGTAAAGGTATTTTACAATTGGACCTCCAATTAAGGCATTTACAATTTGTGGAATAACAACAAAGAAGTTGAAGATTCCCATGTAAACTCCCATCTTTTTTGGAGCAATTGATCCTGCAAGAATGGCGTAAGGCATTGCCAGGATACTCGCCCAGGCAACTCCAATTAAAATCATTGGCAGTACAACCCAGTCTTCATTTGGCATAAAATAGATAGAGATTAATCCGATTCCACCAATAATTAGTGAAAGTGCGTGAGTTGATTTTCTTCCGATTTTTTTAGCGATGTACGGTAAGAAGAATAAAGCGATAATAGCAGAAACTAAGTTGTAAACACCAAATAGAATTCCGACCCAGTCACCGGCATCCTGATATTGCTGGCTTGAAGTATCGCTTAATGGTAAACCGTAAATATGGTGTGCGATTGCCGGCGTTGTAAAAACCCACATTCCAAATAATCCAAACCAAGAGAAAAACTGCACCCAGCTCAGCTGACGCATTGTTGTTGGCATTTTTGCAAAATCGGTAAAAATGTCTGTGATTTTTGATTTTTCCTCAGAATCAGAAATTGCATCATTTTGCGGATCTTCAAAGTTTGCTAACTCTTCTGGTGTGTACTCTTTTGTTGTGAATAAGGTCACTAAGATCGAACCAATTAAAACTGCAGCGCCAATGATAAACGATAAAGTTAAATTTAAAGGTACGCTCCCCGGAACTGTGCTGTTTGAAACATGAAAGTACTTTGTTAAAACATAAGGCAATGCGGAACCAATTACAGCTCCAAAACCAATTAAAGAGGTTTGAATACTGAAACCTGCAGTTCGCTGATCTGTTCTTAAATTATCACCAACAAGAGCGCGAAATGGCTCCATGGCAATGTTGAAAGAAGCATCCATGATCATTAACATTCCGGCACCAACCCATAAAGCCGGTAAAATTGAAATGAAAATATTAGCTTGCGGCATTAAAATTAATCCGACTGAAGCTAAAATAGCGCCTACAAGAAAAAACGGCTTTCGTCTGCCGAATCTTCCCCATGTTTTATCGCTGTAATGACCAATGATTGGCTGCACTATTAATCCCATAAGGGGAGCAATAATCCAGAACCATGAAAGTTCATGTACGTCGGCACCAAAAATTTGAAGAATTCTGCTGGCATTTGCATTTTGAAGTGCAAACCCCATTTGTATTCCCAAGAAACCAAAACTCATGTTCCAAATTTCCCAGAAACTTAATTTACGCTTTTCCATATCGTAATTTGAAAAAATTATACGATAAGCGCTTTGCTTATCAAAACTTACTGTTTTTTTCGAAGTAAAAGTAAAAGCCTTGACGGCCGTAAAAGTATAAATTATTTTTAGATATATGCTAACAAAAAAGCCATAAATGTTATTTATGGCTTTAGAATATATTGATTTTAAGAAAATTAATCGGTTGATTCTCTTTTAATAAGATGCGTTTCGATAACTTCTGTCGTATAATTTTCATTTTCTTCCTCGTCGTCATCGTGTTCAGCTTCGAGTCTTTCAATAAGCATTTTAGCGGCTTTATTTCCCATTTTTTCACCACTCTGACTAACTGTTGTAATACTTGGAGTAGAATATTTGGAGATGATTCCGTCAGTAAAAGCAATTACAGCTAAATCTTCTGGGACTTTTAATCCCATTTTTGATGCGGTTTTGATAATCGTTACTGCAAAAAGCTCATTTACAGCAAAAACAGCATCAAAAGCTCTGTCGTGTAAAAGCTGGCTGATAGTGATTTCACAGGTATCAACGTCTTCAATTTTAATGATTAAATCTTCATTGAACGGAATTCCGTTGTCTAAAAGTGCTTTTTCATAACCGTCAGTTCTTAGTTTTCCGACACTTACGTAATCGACAGTTGTTACTAAAGCGATTTTTTTTCTGCCATTGTCAATTAAACTTTGAACGGCTTCATATGCTGCTGCCTTATCATCAATAATCACTTTATCGCACAAAATATCATTGGTCACGCGGTCGAACATAACAACCGGCATTCCTTGATTAATTACTTCTGTAATGTGATGAAAATCACCTTTGTATTGTGTTTCTTTAGAAAGAGACATGATAAAACCGTCGATGCTACCGTTGGCTAACATCTCCATATTTAGTACTTCTTTATCAAAAGAATCATCAGATAAACAGATGACAACACTATAACCATTTTCGTTCGCAACCTGCTCGATTCCGTTGATTACCGTAGAGAAAAAATAATGTACAATTTCAGGAATGATAATACCAATACTTTTGGTTTTTCGGTTCTTTAAACTAAGGGCAATATTGTTAGGTTTATAGTTGTAAAACTTTGCAAAAGCCTGCACTTTTAAGCGCGTTTCTTCGCCAATTTCAAGACTGTTTCTAAGTGATTTTGAGACAGTTGAAATGGATACGTCAAGTTCCTTTGCAATCTGTTTTAGGGTTATTTTGCGTTTCATGGCGGAAAGTGAAAAAAATCTAATTAATAATAAAGGTATCTGAAATTTTTATAATTGACAATTTTAACGCTAAAAGATTACAAAAAATAGAAAGTTTTCAACACTACCACGTTTTCGTAACTCAATAAAATTTGTCTGTGGTTGAGCATGTTAATAAATTCATAATTTTGAAATTCGAAGTAAAATTAAAAACTTAACTAACAGTCAAAAACTCAAAACTAATTTAAACAAAAAGTATGAAAACAATTTACAAAAAGTTGTTATTTTTATTCCTTCTGCTTCCGTTTACTGTGTTAGCTCAAAGCACTTTAAGTGGAACAGTAACTGATCTTGCCACAGGTCAGCAAATTCCGGGAGTAAATGTAAATGTACAAGGTGCCGCAGGAGGTACCTCTACTGATTTTGATGGTAAATTCCAATTACCTAATCTAAAAAATGGAGACAAGATTTTGGTTTCATTTATCGGATACAAATCAGAGACTATTGTATTTAATGGTCAAAAAAACTTAGCAGTTTCTTTAAGCGAAGATACAAATCAATTACAAGAAGTTGTAGTACAGGTAGGTTATGGTACTGTTAAGAAAAAAGATGCTACAGGTTCTGTATCTCAAATTTCTGCTAAAGAATTTAATAAAGGTATTAACGTAACTCCTGAAAGCTTAATCGGCGGACGTATCGCTGGTGTTAATGTTGTAGGTGGAGGAGCTCCTGGAGCAAAAGCTGATATTAGAATTCGTGGAGGATCTTCTTTAAGTGCATCAAACGACCCTTTAATTATTTTAGACGGACTTCCGTTAAGTAACGCTGTTCCAAGTGGTGCTACAAGTATCTTGTCTACTATTGATCCTAATGATATTGAGTCGTTCACGGTTCTTAAAGATGCTTCTGCAGCTGCTATTTACGGTTCTCGTGCAGCAAGTGGTGTAATCGTAATTACAACTAAAAAAGGTACTAAAGGTGGTGTAAAAGTTAATTTTAGTTCTCAAGTTGGTATTAATACAGTTGCTAATACAGTTGATGTTTTAAGCGCAGATCAATTCCGTAATCTAATAAATACATTAGGAAATGACGCTCAAAAAGCAACAATGGGTACGGCAAGTACAAATTGGCAGAATGAAATTTTCAACACAGCTCTAACAACAAACAACAATATCTCTGTAAGCGGTGCTTTATTTAATAAATTACCAGTTCGTTTATCTGTTGGTAATGTTAATAATCCTGGAATCTTAAGAAACACTTCTTTTGAAAGAACTACGACATCGATATCGTTAAATCCAGTTTTATTTGATAATCATTTGAAAATTGATATTAGCGGAAACTTATCTTTCAGTAAAAATCAATTTCAGGATGAAAACGCTGTTATTGGTTCAGCAATTAGTTTTGATCCAACACAATCACCTTATCAAGCAGGTTCTCGTTATGGAGGATATTTTGAATGGCTGGAGCCAAACGGAAACATAGCATTGTTACCAGCTAAAAACCCAGTTGCAAGATTAAACCAAGAAGATAAAAGATCTAAATCTACTAGAAAATGGGGTAATATTAGTATTGACTATAAATTCCACTTCTTCGAAGATTTGAGATTTGTTGCCGAAGCGGGTATTGACAGATTTGATAGCAGCGGATACAACAGACAAAGTACAGAAAGTATTTTAGGATTCCAGCCAGTTGCTTTTACAGCTCCGGGTTATGTAAATTTAGGAAACTACGATACTTATACTGATGATCTTCAAAATAAAAATTTAAATACTTATTTTGTTTATACTAAAAATTTAGGGAAACTTAAATTGGATGCTACTGCCGGATATAACTATCAGTTGTTCCAAAAAGAAAAATACCAGTCAGGAGCTTTAACACAGCCTGTCGAAACTAGAAATGAAGATGTTATTACTGACCCGGATGTTAATTTACAATCGTTCTTTGGACGTTTAAATTTAGGTTGGGATAGTAGATATTTATTGACTTTAAACTACAGAAGAGACGGAACTTCTCGTTTCTCTGAAGAAAACAGATGGGGTAATTTTATGGGAGGAGCTTTTGCATGGAATGTTGCTGAAGAATCTTTCCTTAAAGATAACGAAACACTTTCTAGTTTAAAATTAAGAGTTGGTTATGGTACTACAGGACAACAAGACATAGCTCCTCAATACGATTATTTACGAAGAGTTACATTAGGTACAATTAGTACTCAGTATGTTTTTAATGGTGTTGTGTACAGAACTGCAAGACCAGAAGGTTACAACCAAAACATCAAATGGGAAGAATTGGCTGAGATGAATATTGGAGTTGATTTTGGATTCTTAAATGATAGAATTACGGGATCTGTTAACTATTTCGATAAAAAATCAACAGACTTATTAGCAGATGTATTAGTCCCAGATGGTGCAAACTTAAGAAACCAAGGTTTTAATAATATTGGTAATTTAAGAACAAAAGGACTTGAGTTCAGTTTACAGTCTGATGTGGTTAAAAATGACAACTTAACTTGGAATGTTGCTGTGAATGCTACCTATATAGATCAAAAAATTGAGAATTTAGGTCAGACTGTTGAAGGTTTCCAAGGTTATGAAGTAGGAGATAACATTCAAGGAGGAAATGGAAACAAAATACTTATTAATACTGTTGGATATGCACCAAACTCATTCTTTGTATATGAGCAATTATACGATGCAAACAAAAAACCAATTGCAGGTGCTTATGTAGATAGAAACGGAGATGGTAAAATTGATGCTTCTGACCGTTACAGATACAAAAAACCAACAGCAGATTATACATTTGGCCTATTCTCAACTTTAAACTACAAAAAGTTTGATTTTACAATGAACTGGAGAGCAAGTTTAGGAAATTACATTTTTGATAACGTAAATTCTAACTTAGGATATTCGGATCAGGCTTTAAGAAGAGATAATGATTTGTCTAATCTGAGTACTGATTACTTAAACACTGGTTTCAAATTTGAAGACAATGGCACGCAACGTTATTTGTCTAACTATTACATAAAAGATGCTTCTTTTATCAAGTTAGATAACGTGACTCTTGGATATACTTTAGATAAATCTTTATTAAAAGATGTTTCTTTAAGATTCTCAGCGGGTGTTCAAAATGTTTTTGTACTTACAAAATACGATGGTTTAGATCCGGAGAAATTCAACGGAATTGATGGTAACGTTTATCCAAGAGCAAGAACTTACTTGTTTGGAGTAAATGCAAGTTTCTAATAGTACATTGAAAAACAAAATTTAAAACATACAAAATGAAAATATCATTTAAATATATATCTTATTTTTTCCTTTTTATTTTAGGAATAAGTATGACGTTGACTTCGTGTACTGACGATTTAAACGTGACCCCAAAGGATGATGATGAATTTTTATCTGAAACCTTTTTCCAAGATCCTGCATCGTACAAGCAAGTTCTAGCAAAATTATATGCTGGCTTATACGTTGGTGGAAATGATGGTGATGGTGCAGCAGATATTTCTGGACTTGGTGGTGATTTCAGCAGTTACTTACGTTTGCTATTTGTAACACAAGAGTTTACTACAGACGAAGCAATTATTGCTTGGGCAGATGGAACTTTGCCAACATTAAACACACAAACTTGGTCGCCTGTAAATGAGTTTTTATACGGAACTTATTCTAGAGCGTCTTACCATATTAGTGTTGCAAATGAGTTTTTAAGACAAACTACAGATGAGAAATTAGAAGCAAGAGGAGTAGATGCTGCTTTAAAAGCTGAAATTGCAACCTTTAGAGCTGAAGCACGTTTTTTAAGAGCATTTTCTTATGTGAATTTAATGGATTTGTTTGGTAATGTGCCTATTACTACAGAAAATGATCCAGTTGGGTTCTTTTATCCAGAGCAGAAAACAAGAGCAGAAGTTTTTGCTTTTGTAGAATCTGAATTGAAAGATTTAGATAATAGTTTAGCAAATGCTAGATCTAATGAATATGGAAGAATTGATAAGGTTGCCGCTAAGTTTTTATTAGCTCAAATTTACTTGAATTCTAAAGTATACACTGGAACAGAAAGAAATAACGAAGTAGCAACTTTATGTTCTGAAATTATTAATTCAGGATATACATTTGCAGATGTTCCTTATGCTTATTTATTCTCAGCAGATAATGATAGAAACGGTGCTCAAAATGAAGTTATCTTTCCAATCGTAAGTGATGGAAATGCAATTAGAGCTACTGGAGGAGGAATGAGTTTTATTCTTCACGCATCTATTGGTGGAAGTATGGATGCCGCTACCAGAGGAATGGACGGTGGATGGCAGGGAATCAGAACTCGTAAAGAGTTTGTAGCCCTTTTTCCTGATGTAACTGCATCAGCAGATAAAAGAGGAACATTCTATACAGATGGACAATCTTTAGATATTACTAATGTATCAACGTTTACAGATGGTTACGCTGTAACAAAATATATTAATAAAAATGCTGATGGTTCAGCAGCTCAAAGAACAGATATTCCAGATACTGATTTTCCAATGTTTAGAGTTTCTGATGCTTATTTAATGTACGCGGAAGCTGTAGTTAGAGGAGCAACTACTGGTAATTTAGCAACTGCAGTTGGTTATATCAACCAAATTAGAACAAGAGCAGAAGCGAGTCAAATTTCAACAGCTAATTTAACTCTTGATTTTATTTTAGCAGAGAGAGGTAGAGAATTATTCTGGGAATGCCACAGAAGGACTGATTTGATTCGTTTTGGAAAATTCACAGGAGGAGATAAAATCTGGCAATGGAAAGGCGGAACAATGAATGGTGCTGCTACAGAATCATTCAGAGATTTAATGCCGATTCCTGCTAAGACAATTCAGGCAAATCCAACTTTGAAACAAAATCCAGGATACTAACACCTAATTGAACTGTAAAATGAAAAATATATATAAAGTTTTAATCGCATTTATTGGTGTAATCGCGGTATCATGTAATGCTGATGCTGTAGATGAAAGACCAGTACTTAACGTTGTTACTGCGCCGGAAATTACGGCACCAGCTACCGGACAGAATATTGTCTTAGATGTTGATAAAGCAGGAGAAGAAGTGCTTAAATTTACTTGGTCGGCGGCAGATTATTCTATGCCGGTGGCAGTAAAATACACGGTTTTAATTGATAAAAAAGGTGGTGATTTTAGTGCTGCCAAAACGCTTCAAACTGCTTTAAATAGCAGTACTGAAGTTTCTGTACTTGGAAGAGAATTAAATCAAGCAGCGATAGATCTTGGCGGAAAGCCAGAAGTAGCAGCTGAGTACGAGGTAAAAATTAAGTCAGATGTTTCTGGAGGATTTACTCAAATCTCAAAAGGATCAATCACAATGACTGTAACTCCGTATACAGGAAGAGTTCCTTATGATTTTGTTGATTGGTATTTAGTTGGTGATGCAACTGTTTCAGGATGGGATAACAATAAAGGAAACCAAATCTTATTTAGAAGCGGCACAAATGCTAATGAGTATACTTTTACTGGATTCTTTAAAAAAGGATATTTCAAAGCTATTAGAGACTTAGGAAACTGGGCTCCAATGTATGGCGGTGCCAATGGATCTTTAGCTTATAGAGGAACAGATGCTGATGCAGATCCTGCAAGTATCGAGATTCCAGCTGATGGATACTACAAGTTTAAAATGGATGTTCAAAAGTTAACTTATACTTTAGAACCATACGCTGCTGGCGCAGGTGCTGCAACATATACAACGGTAGGTATTATCGGAGATGCAACAGCTAAAGGCTGGGACGCTTCAACACCAATGGTGAAATCAACATTCAATGCTCACATTTGGACGTTAGGTGTAACATCTTTAAATGATGGCGGAATGAAATTTAGAGCTAATGATGCTTGGGATGTTTCTTGGGGAGGAAAAACAGCTTTCTCTGGTGGAGGAACAGGAGATAATATTCCAGTAGCAAAATCTAAATATGTAATTTATTTCAATGATTTAGACGGAAGTTATGTAATGATTCCTAATCAATAAAACTTCAGTTAATAACTGAAAAGGGGCTATCTGCTAGATAGCCCTTTTTTAATAAAACTAACTAACCAAATAACCACACATTATGAAAAAAACTTTACTATCAATATTTTTATTGATGGCAGTAAATGCTTTTGCTCAGATTCAAAACGTTACTTATTCAATAAATCCTTCGTCCTTTGAGGATACTACTCCAATTACTATTTCAATTGCAGGAACAAGTGTTAATGAAGGTACTTGGGGCGTTACGGGAAATGCATTATATCTTTGGTCATGGTCTTATGATGTAAATGATACCAATCAGGCAGATTCTCCATCCAACGGATTCTGGACAGCATCAGCGGAAGCCAGCAGATTTACCTATAATGCCGCAACAGATACTTATACCAAAACATTTACTCCATCTGTATATTTTAATAGAAACGGAATCGGAAGAATGGGTTTTTTAATTAAAGCAAAAGATGGAACTGGTACAAAACAATCTCAGGATATAGTTGTCGAAGTTGGATCTTTTCAAGTAAACCTAACCGCACCATTAGCAAACAGTACCACAATTATTAATTCTGGAACTAATTTTGTGATTTCAGCAGCGAACACAAATGGTTCTGCTAGTTACACATTAAAGGCAAATGGCATAATAATCCATACAAATGCAAGTACTTCAAACTATACTTATTCACATTTTAATATTACAGGAAATCAAAATTATGAATTAATTGCAGTTCAAGGAACGACAACAATTTCTAAAAAGTTTTCAGTTATAGTAAATCCGAATACAGTTTCAGAAATAATGCCGACAGGTTTGGCAGATGGAATTAATTATAATGTTTCAGATGTTACAAAAGCAACCTTGGTTTTAGATGCTCCATTAAAGGATTTTGTTTACGTTGCAGGAAGTTTCAACAATTGGCAGCCAACTTCGGCTTATGCAATGAAAAAAGATCCATCTTCGGGAAAATTCTGGCTGGAATTAACGGGTTTAGTTTCGGGTGTAAATAATATGTATCAATATTGGGTTGTAGACGCAGCACCGCTTGCTAATTCTCCAGCAATGGTTAAAACCGCAGACCCGTATTCTACTTTAGTTTTGTCTCCTTATGATGATGCTTCGATTCCTGCGGCAAAATACCCAAATATGCCACCTTATCCCGCGGGACAAAATTTTGAGGTTACAGTTTTAAAAACGGGTCAGACTCCTTACAATTGGCAGGTTACAAATTTTGTAAAACCAGAAAAAGAGAAATTAGTGGTCTATGAAGTTTTAGTACGTGATTTTGATGCTGGCAGAAGTTATCAGAGTTTGATTGATCGCATAGATTATTTTAAAAATCTAAAAATTAATGCCATTGAATTAATGCCTGTAATGGAGTTTGAAGGAAATGAAAGCTGGGGTTATAACACCTCATTTCATATGGCTTTGGATAAATTTTATGGAACATCAGACAAATTAAAAGAGTTTATCGATTTATGTCATCAAAACGGAATTGCGGTAATTCTTGATGTGGCCCTAAATCATGCTTTTGGAAGAAATCCGATGGTAAGAATGTGGATGAATGACCCAGACGGGGATGGCTTTGGTTCGCCAACTGCCGAAAATCCTTATTTTAATACAGCTGCTAAACATAGTTACAGTGTTGGAGAGGACTTTAATCATCAATCTGCAAAAACACAATATTATGTAGAACGTGTTGTTAAACAATGGATTGAAGAATATAAAATTGATGGTTTCCGATGGGATTTAACTAAAGGGTTTACGCAAGCTTGTACAGCATCAGACGAAAGTTGTACCAATGGTTATCAACAAGATCGAGTAGATGTTTTAAAGAAATATGCTGATTATTCATGGAGTTTAGACCCGACACATTACACCATTTTTGAACATTTAGGAACAGAAACCGAAGAAAAACAATGGGCAGATTACAGAGTTGCAGAAACTCCAAGTAAAGGAATTATGATGTGGGGAAAAATGACAGATCCGTACAATCAATTGTCAATGGGTTACGCTTCAGATAGTAATATTTCAAAAATGTCAAGTGCCAATCGTGGTTTTGCTGCAAACCGTTTAATAGGTTATGCAGAAAGTCATGATGAAGAACGTTTAATGTATAAAAATATTCAATACGGAGCTTCAAGTGGTACTTATGATGTAAAAACATTAAATACAGCTTTGTCAAGAATGTCTGCGATTGGAGCAGTTTCTTTACTGGTTCCAGGGCCAAAAATGATCTGGCATTTTGGAGAGCTAGGCTGGGAAAGTTCTATTTTTACATGTAATGACAATTCTGTAAATACAAATTTTGATGCCATTTCTGGAGATTGCAAACTAGATACAAAACCGCAGCCTCAATGGGTAAATAATTGGTTAGGAAATTCAAGTCGTAATAAAATTTATAACGATTGGGCAAAAATGATTAGCCTTAAAACAGTTGAACCAGTCTTTTTGGGAACTTCCATAATTCCAAATTCTAATTCACTGACCGTCAATATAAAAATTACAAATGCCAGTTTGACTTCGGCACAATTAAAAGATGTGCTGATCTTAGCCAATTTTGATGTTACAGCACAAAATGTCGCGACAGGTTTTCCTTATTCAGGAACTTGGTATAATTTAATGGATAATACAGCTTTTACTGTAACCGATGTAAATGCGCCAATAAATCTGCCTCCGGGCGATTATAAAATTTATGGCAACAAAACGGCAAATCTAGCGATAGAGGATTTTGAAAAAGGAAATACCATAAGTTTACATCCAAATCCAGTTTCAGATTATTTTACTTTAAATAGTGCTTTTAAAAAGGTCCTAATTTATTCCGTTTCAGGTCAAGTCGTTAAAAGCTTCAATTCAAACAATAATGCTGCTTTTCAATTTGGCGTAAGCGAATTGCAAACAGGTTTATATTTGGTAAAAGCTTCTGATGAAAATGATAAAACTCAAGTTATGAAGTTTATTAAAAAATAGAAGTTGAAAATATATTTTTCAACTTAAAAATTTGGTTAAGTTTAGTAATGACAAGGGCTGTTCTACGTAAAGTAGACAGCCCTTTTCTATTTTTTTGCTTGATTTTATTTCTTTTTATTGTATTCTCCTATTAAAGAATAATAACCAAAAGTACCCAATCCCATGACAATCAGCGGTGTCAATATGAAGAGGATAATTACACCAAATACTAAATCGTCTTGCTGGTCTGAAAGCAGTTTAGGTAAACCAAATTCAAATACACAGAAATAAGCTGCTGCAGCTGCTAAAGCAATCCATAAAGCCCCTAAAACTTGTTTAATCGCATTCATTTTTTTAAATTTTAAAGGTGAGTAGTTTTGTTTTTGTTATCAATATAAATCATACCAATTACAAAGCAGATGCCGGCAATTGTAATAGGATACCATAAACCTTCCAGATAAAAATCTGGCTTTCCTGCTGTTTTGGCGTGCGTTACAAAATAAGTAGAAATAGCAGGAAGTAAACCGCCAAAAATTCCGTTACCCACATGGTAAGGAAGTGACATAGAGGTATATCTTATTTTAGTTGGAAACATTTCGACTAAAAATGCTGCAATTGGACCATAAACCATTGTTACAAAAAGTACCTGAATAAAAACTAAGAAAATTAAAGTCCATTTATCGCTTGAATTAATTGTAACCGAAATACTGCTCTGTACTTCGTTCTTTTTCATGTACGTTTTTTTCTCAAAAACGGTTGTGCCATCAGTATATTTTTTTTCAGTCGTTGTAATAGAACTTCCGTCTTCTCTATTTTCGGTTGTTTCTTTTGGATTTTCTACAATTTCTGTTTTTTGTTTGATGTCTGTTGTATTGTACATCATTTTATAAATCGGTCTATAAGATAATATTGCGATTAGCATTCCAAACATCATAATGTATTTGCGTCCGATTTTGTCGCTCAGCCATCCAAAAAAAATAAAAAAAGGAGTTCCAATTAAGAGTGCGATACCTAATAATTCATCTACTTGTGAGGAGTCAACATTCATAACTGTTTTCATGAAACTCATGGCGTAAAACTGCCCCGTGTACCAAACAACACCTTGCCCCATTGTGGCACCGAATAAAGCCAGCAAAACGAACTTCATGTTATATCTATTTCCAAAACTTTCTTTTAACGGATTTGTACTTGTTGTTCCCTCTTTTTTAGCTTTTGCAAAAACAGGCGATTCATCCATATTTTTTCTGATGAGATAGGAAACACCAACCATTGCAATCGATACCCAGAAAGGAACGCGCCAGCCCCATAAATCAAAAGCTTCTGGAGAAAGAATATTTTTGGTTGCCAGAATAACCATTAAAGAAATAAAAAGACCCACTGTTGCAGTAGTTTGAATCCAAGAAGTCCAATAGCCTTTTTCACCTGCAGGCGCATGTTCTGCTACATAAGTGGCTGCTCCCCCATACTCGCCCCCAAGAGCCAATCCTTGTAATAAACGCAGAATTAGGACTAATAAGGGTGCGAAAAATCCAATTGTTTCATAACTCGGAATACAGCCTATTAAAAAAGTCGAGCCGCCCATTAGTAATAAGGTTGCCATGAAAGTATATTTTCGGCCAATGATATCTCCAAGTCTTCCAAAAAATAAGGCTCCAAAAGGACGGACTACAAATCCGGCTGCAAACGTTGCCAAAGTTGATAAAAACGCTGCGGTCGGATTATCACTAGGAAAGAACTTCGTTGAAATAACAACGGCCAAACTGCCAAAAATGTAGAAATCATACCATTCGATCATGGTGCCCATAGAAGAGGCTGAAATTACTTTCCAAATGCCCTTAGTAGAAGTTTTGCTCATAAAACTGCTTTGAGATCTTGTTAATAAATGAAAGTCAAATATATATTTTTACGAATATATAAGATATTTTTTTATTCAGTCAATACTTTTTTAACAAAAACTGTTAATTTGTTGACATCTCATCTTTGAAAGTAAAAAAAGATTTAAACCGCAAAGAGCGCAAAGAAAAAAGCGCAAAGGTTCACAGAGTAAAATTTACTTTGCGAACCTTTGTGTAAACTTAGCGATCTTTACGATTTAAAAAACAGAAAAGTATAAAAAACAAAAAACCCGAATATTTCTATTCGGGTTTGTGGTACTTCCAGTCCCGAGGCTTCGGGAGAACCAGGGACACATATTTAGTTTCTTTTAGATAAGATATCTTTTAAAATTGACGGATCATTAATTATTTTATTATTAAAGTTTTTGCTTTTCATTCTTTTAATAAAGCGTTCCAAGTAAACAGCTTCGTCTCTGTCAGTACAATTAAAAGTCAAAACTATTTCCCAGTCATTGGCAATCTTGGTAAAGGAATTTGAATAAGAGTGATTATTGTGTTTTATTACTCTTTCGTTTATGTTATTCGTTTCGCCGATGTAAAATTTTTGAGATAATTTTGAATAGAGAATATAGAGATAATGCATTTGAATAAGTGTTAAAAAACAAAAAACCCGAATATTTCTATTCGGGTTTGTGGTACCTCCAGGGATCGAACCAGGGACACATGGATTTTCAGTCCATTGCTCTACCATCTGAGCTAAGGTACCGTTGTGCGGTTAATGCGGGTGCAAAGATAGAATCATTTTCCGTTTATCCAAAACATTTTAAAAAAAAAATCAATTCGTATCTTCGCAGAAACAAAAAGTAAAAATGATTTTAACTGTTGATGTCGGAAACACCAGAATTAAAGCGTCTGTATTTGAGGGAAATACTGCTCTGGAGAATTTTATTTTTGAGAAAAACGAACTGGAAGAAAAAATTCAAAAAATTTTAAAAAAATTTCCAAATTGCTCCGATTTGGTTGTTGCATCCGTAGGAAGTATCGAAAAACAATCCTTTTTAACTTTCGAAAATCAACTAAAAGTTCATTTTTTTTCACACGAAGATGTATTTCCTTTTCATAATAAATATGCCACTCCAAAAACATTAGGGATAGACCGTATGATTTTGGCGGCAGGAGCAGCTTTGCAATTTCCTAAACAAAATAGATTGGTTATTGATGCGGGAACATGCATAACCTACGATTTTATCGACGAAAATGATAATTATCTTGGGGGAGCCATTTCTCCAGGCCTGCGTCTGCGATATGAATCACTGCATAATTTTACGGCCAGACTGCCGTTACTTACATTAGAAGCGCCTGAAACATATATTGGAAACTCCACACAACAAGCCATACATTCTGGTGTTGTCAATGGTTTCGTCTATGAGATTGACGGTTTTATCGATGAATATCGAAAAGAGTTTTTAAATTTTATCATAATTTTAACGGGCGGCGATGCAGATTTTTTGGCTAAACGATTAAAAAATACCATATTTGCCAATTCAAATTTCCTTCTGGAGAGTTTGAATCAAACATATCAATATAAAATCGACAATGATTAAAAAAGTATTAATAAGCGCTTGTTTGCTTATATCGTTCGTTTCATTTGCTCAGCAAGGTACTGCTTCACCTTATTCTTTTTTCGGAATAGGAGATGTAAGATTCAAGGGAACTCTTGAAAATAGATCTATGGCTGGGGTTGCAGTGGAGCAAGATACGATTCACTTAAATTTAGAAAACCCTGCAAGTTATGCCAGCTTAATACAAACAACTTTTACTGTTGGAGGAACTTTTGCAACTTCTAATTTAAAAACAAGTACACAATCTGAAAAAGCACAGCGCAGTACTTTCGATTATTTGGCATTAGGAATTCCGATGGGAAAATTCGGAGCTTCATTTGGTTTAATACCAGTATCTTCAGTAGGTTATAAAATCCTTACCGACAATTCTGCAACAGAGGGTGCTACAAGTTCTCAACTTGATGGAAAAGGTGGTATAAATAAAGTTTATTTCGGACTTGGATATAAAATAATGCGTAACTGGAATATTGGAGTTGACGCACAATATAATTTTGGAAAAATTACCACTACAACAGTAGAAGCAATTACAGGAGTTCAAAATGGTACGGCAGAGGTAAATTCTTCAGAACTGTCGGGTATGGCTTTTAGTTTTGGAACAATGTACCAGAGAAAGATCTACAAAAAAGTAAGTTTGTTTTCTAGTTTAAGCTATACTTTTGCTAGTAATTTAACTTCAGATAATACAAGAACGATCTCTGTTCAAGGTGACCCAGATTCTTATGTCTATCCAGTAAATTCACAAACGCTGAAACTGCCTAACAAACTAAGTATTGGGCTTGGAGTTGGTGAGGCTAGAAAATGGCTTATTGGAGGAAATATGACATTCCAAGGAGATGGACAATTGGCAAATTATTATAATGCTGCAGAGAATGTAAGCTACGAAAAGTATACAAAATATGCTCTTGGAGGTTATTACCTTCCTAATTATAATTCCTTTACAAGTTACTTAAGCAGAATTACGTATAGAGCTGGTTTGAAATATGAAAAAATTGGATTGATTGTAAATAACGAATCGATCAAAGATGTTGGAGTAACATTAGGAGCAGGAATTCCGATTCCGCAATCTTTTTCAAATTTAAACTTTGGAATCGAATTTGGTAAACGCGGTACAGTTTCTTCTAATTTAGTACAAGAAAACTACGTGAATTTTAGTTTAAGTTTCTCTTTCAACGACAAATGGTTTGTGAAGAGTAAATTCCAATAAACATAGTATTTTATCTTTTCTAAGCTCATTACAATTTATTACATTTGGCAAATGAATTTACCAAAGAGATATAGTCTAATAGTTGTCACAGTTATTGCTGTGACACTCTTTTTTGGGTGCGAAAGTAATTTTAAAGAAGTTCAAAAAATTAACTTCTCGGAATTTGTTCCAGCCACCGATGCTGATACGGCCGATATTAAATATACAGATTCTGGACGTATTACAGGTGTTTTAAAAGCTCGTAAAATGCTGGATTATTCTAATCTCGATTTTCCATTTACAGAGTTTTCTAAAGGAATAGATGTTACTTTGTATGATAAAAAGCAAAAACGTACTTTTATAAAAGGAAATTACGCTGTTTCATATAAAAACACTGGAATTATTGATTTGATTGGAAAAGTAAAAATTACCTCGGAAGCAGGTCAGGTTTTGGAAACAGAACAATTATATTTTGACCAGAAAAATGAGTGGTTTTATACCGAAAGAAAATTTAAACTTACCGATGCAAAAGGAATTTCTCACGGTCAGGGAATAGATTTTAGTAAAGATTTTAAAGTGATTAATTCACAGCGAATAAGCGGTGAAATTGAATCCGACGAAGAATAAAACAAAATTATGGGTTACTTAAAATATACACAATTTATCTATATCGCATTTGCACTTTTTTTTGCTTATGATGGTATAATGAAACTAAACGAAGGCGATGAAAGTTACCCTTTTTACTTTGTAATCGCAGGAATGGCAATTTTTATGTTTTTCTTTAGAAGAAGGTTTCTTAAAAAGTACGATAACCACAACAAAAAACAATAAAAAATGGAAATTAGTATTATAATAATATGTTTAATACTAGCAGCCTTTTTCTCTGGAATGGAGATCGCTTTTATTTCCTCCAATAAAATTTACCTCGAAATAGAAAAGAAACAAGATGATTTTTTATCTCGTATCTTAACGAAACTCACCGAAAATCCGTCCAAATTTATTGCCGCCATGCTCATTGGTAATAATGTGGCTCTGGTTGTTTACGGATTTTTTATGGGCGATCTGATTTTGAATTGGATAACGCATTTTGGTTTTGTCTTTTCCGATTGGTGGAACATACTGATTCAGACTCTTCTCGCAGCATTTATAGTGCTGGTGACTTCAGAATTTTTTCCAAAAGTTTTTTTTCAGATTTATGCCAACTCTTTAATTAAGATTTTGGCTCTTCCCGCTTATTTATTCTACAGATTATTTTATTACATCTCAACTTTCTTTATTTGGATTGCAGATTTTGTGCTGAGTAAATTTCTTAAAACCGAAGGAAGTCAGATTCAGCTTTTCAGCAGGATTGAGCTTGGAAACTACATTACAGAACAGATGAGCACGGTTGAAGAAGATGAAGAAGTAGATTCTGAAATACAGATTTTTCAAAACGCATTAGAGTTTTCAGGTGTAAAGGCGCGGGACATAATGACGCCTCGAACAGAAATTGTAGATGTTGATTTGTTTGATACAGTTGATGATCTTAAAGCTATGTTTGTTGAAACAGGCTACTCTAAAATCATTATTAGTCAAAATTCTCTAGACGACATTGTTGGTTACGTACATTCATTTGATTTGTTTAAAAAACCAAAAACGATAAAATCGGTTTTGATGACAGTGGAATTTGTTCCTGAAACAATTTTGATAAAAGATGTGCTGAATGTACTGATCAAAAAACGTAAGAATGTGGCGGTCGTTTTAGACGAATACGGAGGAACTTCGGGAATTATTACAATAGAAGATATTGTTGAAGAACTTTTTGGCGAAATTGAAGATGAGCATGATTTAGATGAGGAATTAATTGAAGAAGAAATAGGAGAAGGCAAGTATTTGTTTTCGACACGTTTAGATGTAGAATATTTAAATGAAACCTATAAATTGATGATTCCAGAGGAAGATTCATATGGAACTTTGGGAGGTTTTATTGTCAATCGTACAAAAGAAATCCCGCAAAAAGGAGATAAAATTGTAATAGATAAGTACCACTTTTTCATAAAAGAGGCGTCAAATAAGAAAATTGAGTTAGTCAAATTGACAATAAAAGATTGATTTTTTAAATTATTAAAAAAAAATGTGTAAAATAAAACGCTAGTTGTATTGTTATTAACTAGATAATTGTATTTTCGCAAACTGAATATAAAATTAACGATAATAAAATGGCAGTTTTAGCAAAAATTAGACAGCGTTCCGCTTTATTGATAGGGGTTATTGCACTTGCATTATTTGCATTTATAATACAAGATCTATTTACAAGAGGAACATTTGGTCAAAGTTCAAAAGATGTAGGAAGCATCGACGGAAAAGATATTTCATTTGAAGACTTTAGAGTTAAAGTTAGTAATGTTGAAAAAAGTGGGCAGGGTATAACTTCCACTGAAGCTGCAAACAGAGTTTGGGATCAAGAAGTTTCAATCGCTTTATTGTCATCACAATTTGATAAATTAGGATTGAGAGTTGGTGAAAAACACTTATTAGAAGTTTTAAAATCTGATCCAAATATTGGTAAAAACCCAATGTTTTTAAACGCAGCAGGAATTTTTGATGTAGTTAAATTTAAAGATTACTTTAAATCAAATCCAGAAGCGGCACAATACATCGCTGAAAAAGAAAAAGATGCTGAATTAAATGCTAAATTTCAAATCTATAATACTTTAATTAAGTCAGGACTTTACACAACTGCTAGTGAAGGAAAATTAAAGTATGAAATGGAAGCTAACAAAGTAAGTTTTGCTTACGCTGCAGCTCCATATTCTTCTATTAAAGATAGTGAAGTAAAAATCTCTGATGATGAGATCGTAGCTTACATGAAGAAAAACGAGAAAAAATTTAAAGCGGATGCAACTCGTGAAATTCAGTACGTTTTAGTTGAAGATAAAGCTTCTAAAGAAGATGAGGCTGAAATTAAAGCTAAATTAACTTCTTTATTATCAGGAAGTGTTGTTTACAATGCAAAAACAGGTAAAAACGATACATTACCAGGATTTAGAAATGCAACAAACATTGCTGAATTTGTAAATTCAAATTCTGATGTTCCTTACGATTCAACTTACGTTCCTAAAAATGCTTTACCAGCTGTAGATGCTGATAAATTATTCAGCTTACCTGCTGGAGCAATTTACGGACCATATGTATATGGAAGATATTATGCTATTTCTAAATCTCAAGGATTTAAAGCTGGAGTTAACGCAAAAGCTAGTCATATTTTAATTGCTTACGATGGTTCTCAAACTCCATCTGCTAAAGAAAAAAGAACTAAAGAAGAAGCTAAAGCTAAAGCTGAAGAAATTTTAGCACAAGTTCAAGCTAATCCAGATAGTTTCATGATGCTTGCTTTTACAAGTTCTGATGATTCATCTGCACAACAAGGCGGTGATTTAGGATATTTTGGACCAAACCAAATGGTAAAACCATTCAATGATTTTGTATTCAATAACGGAATTGGTAAAGTTGGTTTAGTAGAAACTCCTTTTGGATTTCACATTATCAAAATTACAGATAAACAAGACGGAATTCGTTTAGCTACAATCGCTCAAAAAATTGAGCCTTCTGAAGCTACTTCTGATAAAGTATTTACTTTAGCAACTAAATTTGAAATGGATGCAGCCGATAAAGATTTCAATGCTGCTGCAAAAGAATTAGGTTTAAAAGTGGCTCAGCCAGTCGATGCTAAAGCTATGGACGAAGCATTTGGTCCATTAGGAAACCAACGTAATATCGTTAGATGGGCGTTTGATAAAGAAACAAGCAAAGGAGATGTTAAACGTTTTGAAATTGCGAACATCGGACACGTTATCGCTCAATATAAAGGTGAAAACAAATCAGGTTTAGTTTCTGTTACAATGGCAAGACCATACGTGGAGCCAATCTTGAAAAACAAGAAAAAAGCTGAAATCTTAAAAGCAAAGATGTCAGGTTCAAGTCTTGAGGCTATTGCTAAAGCTGCTGGAGTTGCTGTTCAACAAGCAGCTGATGTTACTTTAGATAATCCAGTTCTACCTGGTGGAGTTGGACAAGAGCCAAAAGTTGTTGGAAATGCATTTGCTTTAACTGCAAATAAAATTTCTGCTCCAATTGAAGGAAATACTGGAGTTTACGTTGTGAAAAACGTTAAAACAGTAAAAGCTCCTGCAATCGCTAATCACGCTGCTTATGTTGAGAAAGTAAAAGCTCAAAGCGCAAATGACGCAAGCAGAGTATTGCCAGCATTGAAAAACAATGCTAAAATTGAAGATAACAGACTACAATTCAATTACTAGAAATAGTAAAACACAATATAAAACCCGAAACGTCATTTGATGTTTCGGGTTTTCTGTTTTATTTAAAATGAACAATTTACTTTGTAATAATTTTTAGCTAATTTTCTTATAGTATATAGGAATAATCGAAATTTAATTTAAAAAATTTGTGATATTCAAATTATTACAGTTAATTTGTCCGATTTTTCATTTTAACATAATTTTTTGTTTTCAATATGTTGAAATAAAGACAATTAAAATCCAAGAACCAATACTTTAATGATCAAACATTTAATGTTTTTTACTTTTAATTTTTTTAGAAAGAAGCCTCGAGTTTATACCAAAATAGAAAGTCATATTTATGGGATTATTACCGAGCTTTTAAAAGTTAGCAGCACCGACATCAATGTAGATGAATTAGGTGGAAAATATTATTTGAGTAACGAAGAGCAGCATTTTAAAGTTACAATCTTGAGTAATGATTATGTTATAAGATTAACCAATACTCATGATTCTGTTGCTGAAAAATATGATAAAATCTTTGTTGAAGATGTTTTAAGAGCGGTAAAAGAAGAAAAGCATCGCAGAATGGAACTTGTTTACGATTCTATCACAAACAGCATCGAAAAGATGGCTGAGCGTTTGCATAACAGACTTATCGAATCGAATGAACAAGAAAACCAATCCGTTCGTCGTTTAGAAACTAAAGATGTCAAAAACAAAAAAGTAAATTACTAATTACTTAAAATCATCTGTTCGTAGGTAAATATCGTTTCGTATCCTTTTTTAGCGAAATATTCGGTTGGATTTTCTTTAGATACCACCATTACAAAATCACCACCCCAAGCACCTAGACTTTTAATTACGCCGTTAAAATCTGGAAAAACAGCTTCTTTCACGGTCTGCATTTCTAGTATGTTGCTTAAATGAATTTCGTGACGCTGTACTGCCAAAGCAAATTCTTTCAATGTTTTAGCGTGAAGAATATCGTAAGTGATCTTATTGTTTTTGGCTACGCTCTCTGCTAAATGATGATTTTTGTTATTATTGTAAGCGTAGATTGCAGACTTACTATTTTGTTTTTTATTCAAATAGACGAAATAGATATGTTCTGTAAAATCAGGATTAAACTCAACAGGTTCTACAAAATTATCTTTAACACGATATAAAACAGGAGTATCATTTTGTGCGCAGGCAATATCGTAACCGCTTCCGCCAAAACTATTGTTTAGTAATGTAAATGCATTGACATCTGCCCACTGAGCAATATTATTTATAAGTGTCGAAGAAGTTCCTAATCCCCAATTTCTTGGAAACGACAATTCTGTTTTTATTGTAAAACCATTAGACTCATCAATAAATTTTGGATTTAAGACATAAGCCTCATGAAGAATGTCAATTAATGTCGATTTAATGTTTTCAATTTTTACTGCAGGATTCGCTGTAATTTCTTCAAATGAAATCGTTTCTTCAAACCAAACTTGCTTGTCATGGTCATAACTTTTCCATTCTATTTCTTTGTTTTGGCCATCTTCAATTACCAAACTTTGACCAAATCTTGTAGGTAACGCAAAAGCATCTGCTCCATCTAAAACGAGATATTCTCCGGCGATAAAAAGTTTTCCGTTACTGTAAAATGTTTTTTTCATGCGTTATATTTTAGCCCCGATAGCAGTGGAAATCCTTTTGCTTTTTTTCTTTAAAAAAGGAAAAGATTGTAACGAATAGCGGGAATAGCTCCAAATTATTTTCTTAAGTTTTCAATAAATTCTACCACAGCACTGTGCGTTACTGCTATTTTTTTAAAGTGCGTTTTAATTAATTGGCGCTCTTCATCGGTAGCTTCGAATTGATTGATAATATTATTTAAGTGCATTTTCATGTGGCCTTCCTGTATTCCTGTAGTGGTAAGTGAACGCAGTGCGGCGAAGTTTTGTGCTAAACCGGCAACAGCAACAATTTCCATTAATTCCTGTGCAGAAGGTTTTTCTAGAATGTCTAAACACAATTTAACTAAAGGGTGCAAAGAAGTTAATCCCCCTACGGTACCCAATGCAAGCGGAATTTCAAGCCAGAAAGTAAAGATTTCATCTTCGATTTTTGCATGAGATAAGCTGGCATATTGACCGTTTTTTGCGGCATAGGCATGAACGCCTGCTTCTACGGCTCTAAAGTCGTTTCCTGTTGCTAAAATTACGGCGTCAACACCGTTCATTATACCTTTATTATGTGTGACTGCCCTAAAAGGTTCTACTTCGGCAATTTGCACAGCCTGTACAAATCGCTCCGCAAATTCTTTCGGGTCATCAATGTGTTTTTCTGCTAGTTCTTCAATAGGGCAGGAAACTTCTGCTCTAACCAGACAATTTGGGACATAGTTAGATAAAATACTCATGATAACTTCTACTGCTTCACCACTTTCAGTTAAATCACTATTGCGGGCTTCCTCTTTTAAAGTAGATGCAAATTGTTCTAAACAAGAATTTATAAAATTTGCTCCCATGCTGTCTTTGGTTTCAAAAGTTGCATGAAGCTGATAATAATTTTCAAGTAGACTTCTTTTGTCTTTTAGCTTAATATCTAAAATACCGCCGCCACGCTGCTGCATGTTTTTGGTAATGCTTTGGGTTTCTAAGAAAAATTTAGGTTTTATCTCTTCAAAAAAACTTTTTAGTTTTTCTGCATCTCCATTGTATGTAAAGTGAACTTGGCCAATTTTTTCGGTGTTAATAATTGTTGTTTTAAAACCACCTCGTGTAGACCAATATTTTGCTGCTTTAGATGCTGCTGCTACGACAGAACTCTCTTCGATAGCCATTGGTATGGTTTTGTATTTTCCGTTGATTAAAAAGTTCGGAGCAACTCCAAGTGGGATATAGAGGTTTGTAATGGTGTTTTCGATAAATTCATCATGCAGCTGCTGAAGCTTTTCATCTGTATTCCAGTAATTTCTTATAATATTTTGTGCCTCTTCAGGGTTCGAAAAATATTCATTTGCAATCCAGTTAATTTTTTCTTTTTTGGATAATTTAGAAAATCCAGCAACAGCGTTGTTCATTCTCAGTATATTAAATAATAATGTTGCGGCAAATATACCATTTTACGAGATTTGTTTAAAATGTATTTTAAAGTTGGAAAGCACGCAATCGTTATTTTTTTTAACATTTAACACTTAATATGTGTATTATGTTTATTTTTTTTACTAAAATTGGGCTCTTTTTTATATTTAAATTAATTGTAATGAGTACAAGTAAAATTACTGTAATACTTTTATTTCTAGTTGCGACCGTTTTTGGCCAACAAAAAATCACTATCGAAAATATTTATGGCGGAACATTCCGAGCTAAAGGAATGGATGAGCTTCAATCGCTAAAAAATACAGACCAATATACGGTATTGAATGTTGATAGAGCAAGTAGAAGCATGCAGATTGATTTGTATGATTTTGCAACTTTAAAAAAAGTATCTAACTTAATTGATACTAAAAATCATAAAGAACTTTCGCAGGGTATTGACAGTTATACTTTTGATGCATCAGAAAAAAAGATTTTAATTGCTTGTAAAACCAATCAAATTTTCCGTCACTCTTTTACTGCGGATTATTATTTATATGACATCGCTTCAAAATCTTTATCTAAACTTTTTGATTTTCAAGTTCAGGAGCCGACTTTTTCTCCTGATGGTTCAAAAATCGCTTACGCAAAAGAAAATAACTTATACGTATACGATATAGCATCTAAAAAATCTACTGCAATTACTACAGATGGTAAAAAGAATGCTGTAATTAATGGTATTACTGACTGGGTTTATGAAGAAGAATTTGCTTTTGTTCGCGCATTCGACTGGAGCAAAGACAGTAAAAAAGTAGCTTATATTCGTTTTGATGAAAGTCAGGTTCCTGAGTTTTCAATGTCGGTATTTCAAAAAGATTTATATCCAAAAATTGAAACGTTTAAATATCCAAAAGCTGGAGAAAAAAATTCAGAAGTTTCATTACATATATATGACGTAGCGGCTGGAGCGACAAAAAAAGTAGATTTAGGAAAATACAATGATTTCTATATTGCTAGGCTGCAGTGGACAAACGATGCAAATGTGCTTTCTGCACAGGTTTTGAACCGTCACCAAGATAATCTTGACTTATTATTTATTGATGGAAATACAGCTGCTGCAAAAGTAGTTTTAAATGAAAAAGATAAAGCTTATGTTGATGTAACAGATAATTTAACTTTCTTAAAAGACAATAGTTTTATCTGGACTAGCGAAAAAGATGGTTTTAATCATATTTATTTATATGATAAAACAGGAAAACTTAAAAATCAAGTTACAAAAGGAAACTGGGAAGTAACATCTTACTATGGTTTTGACGAAAAATCAAAAACTATTTTCTTTCAATCTACAGAGAATGGTTCAATCAACAGAGATCTTTACAGAATAGGTTTAGACGGAAAAAATAAATTACGTTTATCTAAAAAAACGGGAACAAGTGCGGCTACTTTCAGCCCTAACTTCCAATATTTTATTACTACTTACTCAAGTAATTTAGTACCTACGACTTACACTTTAAATGAGTCTAAAACAGGAAAAGAAATTCAAGTTATAGAAAACAATCAAGCGCTTGCTGATAAACTTAAAGAATATAACTTGCCGGCAAAAGAATTTATCGTTTTGAAAACCGCAAAAGGAAACGAATTAAATGCTTGGATTTTAAAACCAAAAGATTTTGATCCTTCAAAAAAATATCCAGTTTTCATGTACCAATATTCTGGTCCAGGATCACAGCAGGTAAATAATGATTGGAATAATAGTGATGACTATTGGTTTTTATCACTTACGCAGCAAGGTTACATTGTAGCTTGTGTTGACGGAAGAGGAACTGGCTATAAAGGCGCAGATTTCAAAAAAGTTACTCAAAAAGAATTAGGAAAATATGAGGTAGAAGATCAAATCGATGCTGCAAAAGTTATTGGTTCTTATTCTTATGTTGATCCTTCTAGAATTGGTATTTTCGGATGGAGTTATGGCGGTTTCATGGCTTCTAACTGTATCTTCCAAGGTAATGATGTTTTCAAAATGGCAATTGCTGTTGCTCCGGTAACAAACTGGAGATTTTATGACAGTGTTTATACAGAAAGATATATGCAGACTCCGCAGGAAAATGCAAGCGGATACGATCAAAATTCACCAATCAACCACGTAGATAAATTAAAAGGTAAATTTTTATTGATTCACGGTTCAGCTGATGATAATGTTCACGTTCAGAATTCTATGCAGATGATGGAAGCTTTAATTCAGGCTAACAAACAGTTTGAATCTCAAATTTATCCAGATAAAAATCACGGTATTTACGGAGGAAAAACAAGAATTCAGCTTTACAATAAAATGACAAATTTTATTAAAGAAAACTTATAATCTAAATCTTTAAAACTTTTTAATTAAATAAAGAATAATATGGTAGAAACTAAAGTAAAAACTGCACATCCAAAAGGACTTTGGGTATTGTTTGGGACGGAGATGTGGGAGCGGTTTAATTTTTATGGAATGCGGGCTTTATTGACTTTATTTCTTGTAAATTCATTATTAATGAAAGAAGAAGAAGCCTCATTGATTTACGGAGGTTTTCTTGGACTTTGTTATTTAACGCCAATGTTGGGTGGTTTCGTTGCCGATCGTTTTTTAGGTAATAGAAACTGTATTTTATTAGGTGGATTATTAATGGCAATTGGGCAAATGCTTTTATTTACCAGCGGCAGTATTTTTGAATCTAACTTAGGTTTGGCCAAAACAATTATGTATTCTGCATTAGGAGTTATTGTTTTTGGTAACGGATTCTTCAAGCCAAACATTTCGAGTATGGTGGGAAGTTTGTATCCTAAACAAGAAAAAACAAAATTAGATAGTGCTTTTACTATTTTCTATATGGGAATCAACATCGGAGCTTTTTTAGGTCAGTCAATTTGTCCTTTATTAGGAGATGTGAAAGATGCTGGAGGAATTAGAGATATTCATGCTTTTAGATGGGGATTCATGGCAGCTTCTATTGCAATGTTGTTAGGAACAATTCTTTTTTACTTCTTAAAAAATAAATATGTAGTTTCTCCAGAAGGTAAACCATTAGGAGGACTTCCTTCTAAAAATGATGCTTCTGATTTTGAAGAAGGAGAAGCACAGCAGGCAAACTTTTCAAGTAAAGCTTTAACACTTGCTGGAATTGCGTTTATCGCTTTAGGATTCTTTTTTCATTATGTTGTAGGTCAGAACTTAATTTATACTTTGATTTATTCAAGTGGATTGGCATTGGCTGGTTTGATTATTTCGGATTCGTCGCTGACAAAAATCGAAAGAGATAGAATCATTGTAATTTATATTGTTTCATTTTTTATTATTTTCTTCTGGGCGGCGTTCGAGCAGGCGGGTTCTTCATTAACTTTTATTGCAGATAACCAAACAGATAGAAACTTCTTTGGTTTTCAAATGCCTGCGTCAATGGTGCAGATTTTTAACGGATTATTTGTGGTATTATTAGCAGTTCCGTTTAGTATTTTATGGGATACTTTGAGAGCAAAAGGAAAAGAACCGATTTCTCCTGTAAAATTAGCTGTAGGTCTTGTTGTTATTTCGATAAGTTTCTTCATGATTGCGACTCAGGTTTCTTACATTGGAACTTCTGGTTTATTATTGGTTAAATGGTTAATTCTATTATATTTCTTAAATACATGTGCAGAGTTATGTTTGTCTCCAATTGGGTTATCATTGGTTGGTAAATTATCTCCAAAACGTTTTGCTTCTTTGTTATACGGAGTATTCTTCTTGTCTAATGCATCAGGTTATGCATTAGGAGGAACTTTAGGTTCTATTTTACCTGCAACAGGCGATAAATTCATCAAAGCAAAAGAATTAGGAATCGATCTTCAAGCTATTTTAGATAAAACGGTAACGCCAACTGCAGAGCAATTAGCTCTTTTAGAAAAGCATCAGATTAGTGCAGCAAATCACTTTTTTGCTGGATTTGAAATTCACAATTTATATGAATTTTTTATGGTGTTTGTGGTACTTACAGGTATTGCTGCAATTATATTATTTGCGTTGACTCCATTCTTGAAAAAGATGATGCATGGTGTTAGATAAAATGGAAAAGAAAATTACATTAGAAGAAATTCAAAATTTTGAAGGCAAGTACCCAAAGCAATTGTGGTACTTGTTTTTTGTTGAAATGTGGGAGCGTTTCTGTTTCTACGGAATGCGGGGCGTGCTTACAATTTTTATGGTTGATCAGCTTTTTTTGAAAGAAGATCATGCTAGTTTGCAATATGGGGCTATTCAAGCTTTTGTTTATGCCTTTACTTTTGTTGGAGGTATTTTTGCCGATAAAGTGCTGGGTTTTAAAAAATCGCTTTTCTTTGGCGCAATCGTAATGATTCTCGGCAATCTTTTAATAGCTGTATCTCCTCACGATTTATTTTATTACGGAATCGCATTCTCAATTATTGGAACTGGTTTCTTTAAGCCAAACGTTTCTTCAATGGTAGGAGAGCTGTATAAAGAAGATGATGGAAGAAGGGATGCTGGTTATGGAATGTTTTATGCTGGTATAAATGTAGGAGGTCTTTTTGGAGGTGCTTTGTGTGTCTACTTAGGAAAATATTATTCTTGGCAGTTGTGTTTCTTATCAGCAGCATTAGTAATGTTTTTGGGATTGATTACATTTTTATTTACTAAAAAATATTTGGGACCAATTGGTGATTCTCCTTTATTGGATTTACAGCCATCTAAAAGAAGAATTCGCGAAATCGCGGTTTATGTATTATCGCTATTAAGTATTCCATTTATTTTTATAATGGTTAAGAATACTGATTATACGGATTATTTCATGTATACAATTGGTATTATTGCTGTATTGTATTTTACTTATGAATTGATAAAGCTGGGAGATGTTAAACTTCAGAAAAAGCTTTTTGCGGCGTTTTTATTTGTGTTTTTCTATCTTTTATTTAATGCAATTTATGAGCAGAGCGGTGGTTCGTTATCACTTTTTGCAAAAGACAATCTAGATAACAAATTATTGTTTTTTAATATTGATCCCAACATTATCAATAACAGTTCAAATACGTTTTTCGTGGTGGTTTTAAGTCCGCTGATTGGATTGTTGTGGATTTGGATGGGAAAAAGAAAAATTGAACCTAATACCCTGATTAAATTCGGAATTGGATTTTTGTTTTTGGCAGCTTCGTTTTATATTTTCTATTTAACTAAGTTTTTTGCTAATTCTCAAGGAATTGCTTCTTTAAATGTCTTCACTTTCGCTTATTTGGTAACAACAATTGGTGAACTTTGTTTAGGACCAATAGGAATGTCAATCATTACCAAACTTTCTCCAAAAAGATTATTTGGAATGATGATGGGTTTGTGGTTCCTGGCAAGCGCATTTGGACAGTTGGCAGCTGGAAAATTAGGAGCAGAAATATCAAGATCAAACACTGGAGATACCTTAATGTCTAAATTACAATCGTATACAGAAGGATATTATCAACTAGCGATCTATTCACTTGTTGCTGGAGTTGTGTTAATTGCGATTTCGCCTGTACTTAAAAAATTAATGCAAGAAGTAAAATAGATTCATTTTACAATTTGTTTTTTTATGTAAATTTGTGAAAAATTTCTCATTATGAAAAAAATAGTACTCATTGCTTTATTTTTAATTGGTGCGTTGAATGCTCAGGCACAAGAATTAAAATGGTATACAGATGTAAGGGAAGCTATTACTGTAAGTAACAAAGAACAAAAACCTATGTTGATGTTTTTTACAGGAAGTGACTGGTGCGGCTGGTGTATTCGACTGCAGAATGAAGTTTTAAAAACAGAGGAGTTCAAAAAATGGGCATCTGGGAACGTGGTTTTAGTAGAACTGGATTATCCAAGAGGTGTTGCTCAGACACCAGAAATCAGAAGTCAAAACAATGAATTACAGCAAGCTTTTGGAATTCAAGGTTTTCCGACTATTTTCTTCACTAGTGCAGAATCTAAGGATGGAAAAATCAATTTTAAAGGTCTTGGTAAAACAGGATATGTTGCTGGTGGACCATCTGCATGGTTAACTGTAGCAGAAGGAATTGTTCATCCAAAAAAAATATAGTTCTTAAAATCTTAAATAAATAGTAAAGCCTCTTACAATTTGTAAGAGGCTTTTTTTGTTTAGTAAGAAAATATTTCTTATCATTTATTCTAATTACATATTTTATATTTTATTATAAATAAAAAAACATATAATGTATTTTTTGTGGTAATAAAAATTGGAAAATTAAAATATTATGTTAATTTCGTCATGCTAATCTAACCAAAACCAATTAATATGACTAAAAAACTACTTATCCTACTATTTTTTTTAGGTCCATTTATGATGAAAGCGCAAAATTTAGCATGGAGAACTAACATGACCGATGCTATTGCGATAAGTAACGACCAAAGAAAACCAATGCTGATTTTATTTACTGCCTCGGGTGTACCAGAAAATCTTCAAAATGAAATTTTTAAAACTCCAGATTTCGCCGTTTGGTCGCGTGATAACGTGATTTTAGTAAAGCTCGATTTATCAGATGTGAATGCTTCTGAAAGCGATCGCGAACAAAATGTAAAACTGAAAAATGCATTTGGGGTTGAAGATCTTCCAGAGGTATGTTTCGCTTTGGCATCAGTAAGAAAAAACAAGACTACATTCAGTGCCCTAGGGAAAATTGCTTATAAACCTGGAGGAGCAAAAGCTTGGATTGCAGAATCGAATTCGATTTTACATCCAGCTGAATAATACGATTTCATTTAACTTTTATTTAATTTTTTTTAATCCCTTTTTTGTTTAAAAAGAAGGGGTTTTTTTGTTGTCAGAAATTACGACAGCGAATTTGATGTTTTTTAGTAGTGTTTATTTAACATTTATTAAAAAAGAGGCTTATTATTATTAATTTGATTTTAATGCTTAGAACTTGGTTATTAATTCATTAAATAATTGATTTGATATAATTATTTATATTATTTTAGATTTTATTAACATAACCAAAACTCAAATTATATGCCTAAAAAACTACTTATCCTACTACTATTTTTAAGTCCATTGTTGATTCATTCCCAGAACATAATATGGAAAACAGACATTAATGAGGCCGTGGCCACTAGTGCTGAAAAAAGAAAACCCTTATTGATTTTTTTTACGGGTCAAGGCGTAAATCCACAGCTTCAAAATGAAATTTTTGCGACTCGCGACTTTGAGGACTGGTCTCGTAAAAATGTTATTTTAGTAAAATTAGACCTTTCAGATGCTTCAATTACAGATTCGGCAAAAGAGCAAAATTTAAGACTAAAAAATGCTTTTGGTATTGAAGAAATTCCGCAGGTTTGCTTTACGGAAGTTGCAGTGAGAAAAGGGAAAACTAATTTTAATAAACTGGGTCTCATTTCTTACATGTCTTCCGGCGTTAAAGCTTGGATTTCCGAGTCCAATTTGATTTTAAACCCAGAATAAAAAAGCAATTATAATTTATAGTATCCCTTTTCTTTCGTAGAATGAAAAGGGATATTTTTTTTGAGGCAGCTGTTTCTCCAAGTCTTTTGAATTGAATTTGAATTCGAGCCGTCTGCAATGATGATTTTCGGATGAATATCTTTTAATATTCTATCTAGATTTATCTTGGGAGACTGGGTTAGAATGAGAATTTCAGGTGCTGACTTAGAAGGATAAATTCCTGTACTATCAATTATAAGGAGTTTTTTATCTTTAAAATAAAGAAGATTTTTAATTTCTTTAATCTTATTCAAAGCAATGGAGTTTCCTACAAGATACATGTTGAGATTCCTCTTGTTTTTATTTTTATTAAAAGTGGTATCTCTTGTATACAAAACAATATTTTTTCCTGTACGTTCAGATATTAGAGTATTATTTTTTTCGTTGTAAACAATCAATTCTGTTTCGCTTTCAATTTGAAATTTAGTTACAATAAATGCAATCTGAATTAAAATTAAGGAACAAAATGTCAACACTAATTTATTGTAATTAGGCTTCTTAAACCAGAGAATACTATAAATAATAAAGAGATAAAATGTAAGTAAATGATAAGAATTGAAACTAATATCTCTGATAACAAAAGAATCTACTGAAGCAACTGCGTGAATCATTAGATTTAATAAATAGATGCTTTTTTCAAAAATCAATGTTATAAACAATGGCGGACTTGTAAAAATTGCCATAATCATTACAACAATTCCTGCGATCATTATAAAAGACAGAACAGGAAGAATAATTATATTAGTCACAAAAAATAAACCTGGAAATTGATGAAAGTAATACAAGCAAAGCGGTAAAGTCCCTATTTGTGCTGCAAAGGAAACAGTGAGTGCTTCCCAAATGTAAATTGTTAGTTTGTTCTTTGGTGTATAAATATTCTTTAGAAGCGGCTGGAGCCAAAGGATAAAGAATAGCGCCAAGTAACTTAATTGAAAACCAACATCGAATAAAAAATAGGGTTCAAAAAGTAATATTAATAAAATTGAGACTAATAAGGTGTGGTAAATATTACCAGTTCTTCTTAAATGATTTCCAACAGCTACAAAAGAAAACATTACAACGGACCTTAAAACCGATGGTGATAATCCTGATATAATTGCAAATCCAGCTAGAGAAATTAAAATAGAAGCAAGTTTAATAAAAGAGCCCTTTTTTGTATTTGGAATTGGTTTTAAAATGAAGGTGATAAATAGCATTATAAAACCAACATGTAAACCCGAAACAGACAAAATATGAGTTGCACCAGAATATTGATAATCCAGAATAATATCTTGTGAAATTTCTTGCTGTTGCCCTAAAATTAAAGCGAGGGCAACATTCATTTCTGCTTTATTAAATTCTGATTTTTCGAGGTTTGAAACTATTCGTGAATGTAGTCTAGCACAGTAATACCAAATGTCTTTGGTAACGGTTTTGCTGACTAGAATATCTTTTTTTTGACAGTAAATCTGAGCATAAATTTGTTTGTCGGACAAGTATCTGCTGTAATCAAATTGATTCGGATTTTTGTTTGATTTATTAGCCTGTAAAGAGGTTTGGATTTTTATAGTATTTCCAATTATCAAACGATTTGGCGTGCTGTCTTTTTGAATGTTAACTATTATTTTTCCAGTATAAATTTTATCTGAAATACTTTTAATATGACCAATGTAACGGTCGCTGTAATCGTTACTTTTTAATTTTTCTCTCAGTATTAAAGTTACAGATTCTGGTTTTTCGTATACAGATTGGCAATGTGTGTAATTGGTTTTTTGAAGTTTATCGGTATGACTTATAAGCGTGATGACGCCAATAAGAAATGATAGGAAATATACCGAAACTCCAAATGAGATATATTTCTTTTTATGTCTTAAGTTCCAGAAATAGTTAAAACAAAATATTACAAAAGATGATGAAAGCGAAATCATTATCAGTGGTACTGATAAATGTAAATAATAGGAGGCAATAACTCCTAAACTAAAGGCAATAGTAATTTTAACTAACGGAAAATCTAATACTTTCATGGCTTAAAAGTATTAAATATTTGTAAGAAAAATAATAAAAAAATTAGAATTTTTAAGGAAGAACTCTGTTTACCTGTTCAAAAGAGTTTTTGTAATAAGGTTCTTTTGTAGAAGAAATAATTACCCCTTTTGAAGTGGAAGAATGAACAAATTTTACTTCATCTGAATTGGCTTCTGTAATTAATCCCACATGATTGATTTGTCTGCTTTTATTGGTTTTAAAGAAAATTAAATCGCCTTTTTTGGCGTCATTCAGCGGAATTACTTTTCCAATTTTAGCTTGGTCATATGAGCTTCTTGGCAATTTTATATTTTCACTTTCGAATGTTGTGTAAACTAATCCAGAACAGTCGAAGCCGCTTTTTGTAGTCCCTCCCGCTTTGTATCGAACGCCAATATTGTCAGTTGCTTTTTCGATTAAATTGTGAACTAAAGTTCTATTTTCTCTTTTAGACTCGCTTTTGCTTACGGCAGTTGAAGTCGATTTACAAGAAGTAAAAGCAACAGCCAAAAGCAGGAAAATTATAATTCTTTTCAAAACGTAGTAATTAATTGTTTTTTAAATCGGCAACTATAAGTTTTGCCGTTTTAGTGCTCGCGCCGACCCCTCCAAGTTTTTGCTCTAAAATATCATAGTTTTGAAGCAGTTTAGAGCGATATTCAGGCTCTAATAATTTTTGTAATTCTTCTTTAATTCGTTTTTTATTGCAGTCGGCTTGGATCAATTCGGTTACAACTTCTTGATCCATAATTAAATTGACGAGAGAAATATATTTTAATGTAATAATACGTTTCGCAATTTGATAGGAAACTTCACTTCCTTTGTAACAAACTACTTCGGGAACTTTAAAAAGTGCCGTTTCAAGAGTAGCTGTCCCAGAAGTTACCAAGGCTGCTGTTGAAGAACGCAGTAAATCGTAGGTTTTATTCGAAACAAACGCAATATTTTTGTTTTTTAGAAACTGCTGATAGAATTCATATTCCTGACTTGGAGCGCCGGCAATTACAAATTCGTAATCTTGAAAATCATCAACAACACTTAACATTACGCTCAGCATTTTGGTAATTTCTTGTTTACGGCTTCCCGGTAAAACAGCAATAATTGGTTTTTCACCTAAATTATTTTCTTTTCTAAACGAAGCTTCGTCAAACGCAGGCTGATTCTGAATGGCATCAATTAAAGGATGTCCGACAAAATCAACTGGAAATTGATGTTTGTCTTCGTAAAAACTTTTTTCAAAAGGCAAAATAACAAACATCTTGTCGACATCTTGTTTGATTGCTTTGATTCGGTTTTCTTTCCAAGCCCAAATTTGAGGTGAAATATAATAATGAGTTTTATAGCCTAATTCTTTTGCCCATTTTGCAATTCGCATATTAAAACCAGGATAGTCAATAAAAATAAGTACATCTGGTTTAAACTCAGTTATGTCTTTTTTACAGATTTTTATATTGTTTAAAATGGTTTTCAAATTAAAAACCACTTCAATAAAGCCCATAAAAGCTAGATCTCGGTAATGTTTTACAAGAGTTCCGCCAGCTTTCTGCATTAAGTCGCCTCCCCAAAATCTAATGTCTGCTTGCGGATCTTCAGCATATAAAGCTTTCATTAAATTAGATCCGTGTAAATCTCCAGAGGCTTCACCTGCAATTATGTAATACTTCATAATGGTTTTTTTGAAAAATGCTCAAATTATAATTCAGCAATTATTGTAACAAAGCAAAGATAAGATTTAAATAACTAATGTAGAAATGGCCAATACAATCACGGCTAAAATTACGCCGCGAGCCATTAATTCTTTGTTTCTTTTTAAAAGAATTGCAAAAACACCCAGATCTAGAAGTGTTCCTAAAGTGATAATTTTTCCAAGATATCCCTGCTGTTTAATGATATGAATGCCAGAAGAAATATCAAAATTTGTAAAAAAAGTGATGAACAAATAACTTCCTAGAAGAGCGGTAAAAATCCCGATTATAAAACCGATAAGTATTTCTTTAACCATTTAATTTCCATGTATTAAGTTGTTGAATAGAGTGGTGGGCAGTAAGATCGAATTGTACCGGAACTACAGAAACATATCCGTTTTCAAGGGCCCATTCGTCTGTATCTTCGCCTTGGTCTTCGTTTACAAATTTACCTGCAAGCCAGTAATAATCTTTGCCAAAAGGAGTCTGTCTTTTGTCAAATTTTTGTGCGTAGTAAGCTTTCGCTTGTCGACAAACTTTAATTCCTTTAATTTCTGTTTCTTTTAATTTCGGAAAATTGACATTTAAAACTACACCTGGAGGCAGCTTATTAGCTAGAGTTTCTAAAGCAATTTTTTTGACAAAAGACTTTACAGGTTCAAAATCGGCGTTCCAATCAAAGTCTAAGAGAGAGAAACCAATGGCTTGAATTCCTTCTATTCCAGCTTCAACGGCAGCACTCATAGTTCCAGAATAAATTACATTTATGGAGGAATTTGAACCGTGGTTAATTCCCGAAACACACAAATCTGGTTTACGTTTTAAGATTTCATTAACTGCCAGTTTTACACAATCGACAGGAGTTCCAGAACAGCTGTATTCTGCAATTGTGTCATCATCTTTAGAAATTTTATCGAGAAACAAAGTGTTATTAATCGTTATGGCGTGTCCCATGGCACTTTGAGGTTTGTCTGGCGCAACGACGATTACTTCGCCGATGGTTTCCATGACACTGATAAGAGCTCGTATGCCAGGAGCCAAAATGCCATCATCATTTGTAACCAGTATTAAAGGTTTTTCAACTTTCATTTTATGAATATTATGTGTAATTTTAACAATTGTAAGATTTTAAAAACAAATGTAGTGACAGATTTCTCGTGATAAGTCACAAATAATGTAAATTTTGTCAACTAAGTTAAAGAACTTTTTTGCGAATTAAACATTTTTATATCTTTAACAAAAAATTATCGTGACGTTAGCTCTCGTGGCATAGTTTTTAACGTAACTTAGATAAAAAAATTGATGAATGCTATTATAAAGTTTATGAAAAGAAATTATAAGATACTCATAGCCGTATTGTGCTTATCGCTTACATTATTTGCATTTAAGATGAATGCCGATAGAACAATCGACCCAGATCCAAATAGAGACAAGACACTTTTAGAGTTACTAGCATTTGTAATTGAAAAAGGACATTATAGCCCAGCAGAAATAAATGATGAATTCTCAAAAGGTATTTTTAAGGATTATATTGAAGCGTTAGATCCTTCTAAAAGATTCTTTCTTCAGTCGGACATTGATGAATTTAAGCAGTATGAATTAATGCTTGATGATCAATTTTTAAATAAAGATATTACCTTTTTCAACCTAACTTATACAAGGTTGATGAAGCGTATGGAAGAAAGTAAAAAACGCTATAAATCAATTTTAGCACAGCCGTTTAATTACAATGTTGATGAAACTTTCGATGCTGATTATGAAAAAATTCCTTATGCAAAGAACTTAAACGAAATTAATGAAAGATGGAGAAAACAAATTAAGTTATCTACACTTTCTTCTCTTGTAACAAAGCAAAAAATTGAGGAAGAAAAAAAGAAAAAAGATGCTTCTTACAAAGAAAAATCTTTTGATGCTTTAGAAAAAGAAACACGCGAAAGTTCTTTAAAATCGCTTGACGATAATTTTAGTGTAATTAAAGATTTGAACAGAGAATATTGGTTTTCAGTGTATTTGAATTCTATAATGACTCGTTTTGATCCGCATACAAGTTATTTTGCACCTGAAGAAAAAGACCGTTTTGATGTAAACATCAGTGGTAAATTGGAAGGTATTGGAGCTCGTTTGACTAAGAAAAATGATTTCACTCAAATTGATGAATTAATTTCTGGCGGACCTGCATGGAAAGGAAAACAACTTGAAGCTGGTGATTTAATCTTGAAAGTTGCTCAAGGTAATGAGGAGCCGGTAGATGTTGTTGGAATGCGTTTGGATGATGTTGTGAAGAAAATTAAAGGTCACAAAGGAACTGAAGTTAAACTTACAGTTAAAAAGGTTGACGGAAGTATCAAAGTAATATCAATTATCAGAGATGTGGTTGAAATTGAAGAAACGTATGCTAAGTCTAGTATTGTGGAGAAAAATGGTTTAAAATATGGTGTGATTTATCTTCCTAAGTTTTATATCGATTTTGAAAACAAAGACGGACGTGATGCTGGAAAAGATATCGCTCTTGAAGTAGAGAGATTGAAAAAAGAAAACATCAACGGAATTGTTTTAGATGTGCGTGATGACGGTGGTGGATCTCTTTCTACAGTAGTTGATATTGCTGGATTATTTATCGAAGAAGGGCCAATTGTTCAGGTTAAATCTGCTGGTAAAAAGAAAGAAGTTTTATACGATAAGGATAAAAAGATCGAATGGGATGGTCCATTAGTGATCATGGTAAATAGTTTTTCTGCTTCTGCCTCTGAAATTTTAGCAGCTGCAATTCAGGATTATAAACGTGGTGTAATTATCGGAAGTAAACAAACTTACGGTAAGGGAACTGTACAAAACGTATTAGATTTGAACCAGTTTGTTCGTAATGCAAACTACGGCGATCTTGGAGCTTTAAAAATTACTGGTCAAAAATTCTACAGAATCAATGGTGGATCTACGCAATTGGAAGGCGTTCATAGTGATGTTGTTATGCCAGATCGTTACGCTTACCTAAAAATGGGAGAAAGAGATATTGACAATGCAATGCCATGGGATAAAATTGATCCAGCAGATTACAGCACTTGGACTTCTAGCGAGAATTTCAATAAAGCTATTAATAATAGTAAAAATAGAATCGCTCAAAATGCTCAGTTCAAATTAATTGATGATAATGCAAAATGGATTGATGTTAAGAATAAAGAGAATACTTATAGCTTAAACATCAATAGTTTCAAAGCTACTCAAGAACAAGTTGAAAATGAGGGTAAAAAATACAAGCCAATTTCAGATTATAAAAATAATTTGATTTTTAAATCTCTGCCTTACGAAGAAGCTGAAATGAATTCTGATGCAACTTTAAAAGAAAAACGAGATGCATGGCACCAGGCATTATCAAAAGATGTTTATGTGGAAGAAGCACTAAATGTTTTAGATGATTTACAAACTAAAGGTTTGGTAAAAAGTAATAACGTTTCTCCTAAAATGAAAAAGGATAAACTTGTAAAGTCTTAAGTTCTAGCAGAATTTAATTTGTTAAAAAAACGCTCTGTAAATTTTTGAATTTATGGAGCGTTTTTTTGTAAGTTTAGCCTTTAATTAAAAAGGTTTATGAAAAGTTGTCTAGCTTTATTTTTGATGAGTTTTGCGTTACTTTCTTGTAAAAAAGAAAATGTGGAAATCAAAGAAGGTGTAATCGAAAATGCAGTTGTCCCTTTTGTGGAAAATTCCACTGTTACAGATTCTTTGTATACTGCAGCTTATCTTCCAACCTCGACAACAAAGCAAATTATAAAGCATCAATATTATACACTTTCGTATAATGAAAAGTTCGAGCAGGCCGAATGGGTTGCTTATGAATTGAAGAAAGAATATTTGAAAAACCACGATTATAAAAGACCTTACTTTATTGAAGATCCAAAAGTAACCACAGGTTCTGCAGACTGGAGGAATTATAAAAAATCTGGTTATGACAAGGGGCATCTTTGCCCGGCAGGAGATATGGAATTTAGTAAAGACGCGTATAACGACACTTTTTATACTTCGAATATTTCTCCTCAAAAAAAAGAATTTAATGCTGGGATTTGGAATAGGCTAGAGCAAAAAACACGTTATTGGGCAGGAAAATACAATGATATTTATGTAGTAACGGGAGGTATTCTAAAAGATTCGGACAAAAAAATAGGAACAGAAAAAGTTTCTGTTCCTAAATATTTTTATAAAATTGTTTTAGCCAAATCAGGAAAAGAGCATAAAGTGATTGCTTTTCTAGTTCCCAATGAAGAAAGTGATAAATCTATTTATGATTTTGTTGTGCCAATTGAGACATTAGAAAAAATGACAGGAATTGATTTCTTTCCGAATTTGAGAAACTTAAAAAGCAGTAAGAGCTTTTAAATCTGCGATAGTCTCAATTTGATTTTCGGCTTTAAAAACAAAACTTCCAGCAACCAATACATCTGCACCAGCTTCTACTAATTGTTTTGCATTTTTGTTCGTAACACCGCCGTCAATCTCAATAAGAGTTGAAGCGTTTTTACGTGTAATTAATGCTTTTAGCTTTTTTACTTTATCGTAAGTGTTTTCAATAAATGATTGTCCTCCAAAACCAGGATTCACACTCATAATACAAACTACGTCAATATCGTTAATAACGTCTTCTAAGAGATCAATGTTAGTGTGAGGGTTCATGGCCACTCCTGCTTTCATTCCTTCTGCTTTAATAGCTTGAAGCGTTCTGTGCAAGTGTGTGCATGCTTCGTAATGTACAGTTAATCCATTTGCACCTAAATCTGCAAAAGTTTTGATATAACGATCGGGATCGATAATCATTAAATGAACATCAATATATTTTTTTGCATGTTTTGAAATAGCTTCTAAAACCGGCATTCCGAAAGAAATATTTGGAACAAAAACTCCATCCATAATATCAATATGAAACCAATCAGCCTGACTGTTGTTTATCATTTCAATATCGCGCTGTAAATTAGCAAAATCTGCTGCAAGAACCGAAGGAGCAATAAATGTATTTTTCATTGTGTGTTGTTTTATAGCAAAGATAATTTTTTTATGCTGAACGGGATAATTTAACCGCAAAGTGCACAAAGGTTTTTCGCAAAGTTCGCAAAGTTTTAATTAAAATTATTTGGAGAATACAAAGTTCACAAAGCTTTGTATTCTTTGAAAGCTTTTGGATTAACAGTTAAAATATCTTTGTACACTTTGCGTAAATTCTTTGCGCACTTTGCGTTAAAAAAAAGAAATAAAAAACTCCGGTAATCAGCCGGAGTTTCAATCATCAATCAAAAAACGAACAGTCAATCAAACTGTTGTTTGCGGTAAAATTCCAAATTATAAATTCAAAATCCCAATTAGATTGGAATTTGGGATTTTAAATATTGAAATTTAATATTGTTTATCCTAAATAAGTTTTAAGGATTTTACTTCTTGAAGTATGTTTCAATCTGCGGATTGCTTTTTCTTTAATTTGACGAACACGCTCACGAGTTAAGTCGAAAGTTTCTCCAATTTCTTCTAAAGTCATTGGGTGCTGGTCACCAAGTCCAAAATACAAACGAACAACGTCAGCTTCTCTTGGAGTTAATGTTTCTAAAGAACGCTCAATTTCAGTACGAAGAGATTCGTGAATTAATTCTCTGTCTGGGTTTGGAGATTCACCAGAACGTAATACGTCATAAAGGTTAGAATCTTCTCCTTCAACAAGAGGTGCATCCATTGATAAGTGACGGCCAGAGTTTTTCATTGACTCTTTTACGTCGTTTACTGTCATATCTAGTTCTTTTGCAATTTCTTCAGCAGAAGGCGGGCGCTCGTTAGATTGTTCTAATAACGCATACATTTTGTTGATTTTATTGATAGAACCGATTTTGTTTAATGGTAAACGTACGATACGAGACTGTTCAGCCAAAGCTTGAAGAATCGATTGACGAATCCACCATACAGCATAAGAAATGAATTTAAAACCACGAGTTTCATCAAAACGCTGTGCGGCTTTAATTAAACCTAAGTTTCCTTCATTAATTAAATCTGGAAGAGTTAATCCTTGATTTTGATATTGTTTAGCCACCGATACTACGAAACGCAGGTTGGCTTTTGTAAGTTTTTCTAAAGCTCTTTGATCACCAGCCTTTATTCTTTGTGCTAATTCTACCTCTTCATCAGCAGTAATTAGGTCAACTTTTCCAATTTCTTGTAGATATTTATCTAACGATGCAGTTTCACGATTAGTTACCTGCTTGGTGATTTTAAGTTGTCTCATGTTGTTGTCTCCCTATTTTTTAAAAGTGTACAAATGGTTATACGTAAGCAGTATCAAAAAAGTTACAATAAAATGAAAAATATTTTCAAAAAAAATCTCCAGTACTATAAAGTAATGGAGATTTTGACTTTTTGTCAAGCCTTTCTTAGTTGATAGAAGCGTCTTTAACTTCAATAAATTCTTTAACTGATACGGGAATTCCGCTTTTTGTAAAACCTTCTAATCTTACTTCGAAATTTCCAGAAACATCAGAGGTGTAAAAAGTAGTATTAGAGTCATTTAATTTTACTTCAGGAGCCCAGAATAATTGATTTCTGTAGTCTGGAATTCGAGCCTCATCTGTTTGATTTAGGTATTCAATTTTGTTGTATATTTTTTTTGGTTTCGCACTTAACATTGTCGTTTTTACGATTGAACTTCCTGTATGAGTACTGGTGAAATTTTTATCGAAAGTAGTAAAACTAACCAGCCCGTTAAATGGTTTTGATCCCACATAATAGCGTCCAATGATTACTTCTATTTTGTATACATTTTTCATTGGGTAATTCATCAGTTCATTTTGGTTTTCCAAATACAAACCGTCAACAAGCACCAATGCAGGTTCTGGTAATTGAGGAAAAATGCTTGGATCGTTCACATGCAGGTAATTTTTTCCATCTTTTTGTCTGATGAAAATGTCCGTTGCAACTTCAACAGAAGTCTCCTTTAGAGTTTTAAATCTTGTATAATCATCTAAAACATATTGTTTTGCCAATGGAGAATAAAAAGGTTCTAAAGTTGGTATTTTCGAAAGATTATCAACTTTTTTGTGGAAGTAAGCATTTTCAATTTGAGCTGCAATCGATCTTTCTACTATGTTTTCTTTTAAGGCATAAGATAGTTCAGAAGCTGCAGGAAAAGATAAACCGCTATAATTAATTGCTGGATCATCATTTAATGTTAAGGTGTAATTTTCTGCTTTTTCATCAATTAGCTGAACCGTAATATTAGAGGTATAATAAACATCTTTCAGGTAAAAAACGAAATTGCCTCCGGCATCTGTCTGTGAAACTTCAAAAGTGAAAGATTTCCCAGGTAATGATAGGCCGACAAATTTACCATTTATAATATCCGTGCCATTCTTTGAAACTATTTTCCCAGAAATTACTTCGCCGCGAACCTCTGGTAAGATTAATTTATTTGTTTGATTTTGAAGATCAATTAAATTTGTTTCTTTTGATGAAGTAGAAAAATCTGCTGCTGTTGCTTGAGTCTTGCTAGCTAGATTATCGATTTTACGAACAGATAACGAGTAATTCCCATCTTCGTACAAAGAATTTGCAGACTCTATTTTTAAGTCTACCAATTCACGATTCGTAAATGTCTTTTTAGGCAATCTAAGTTTTATATTCGGGTTTGTGCTGGCAGTATTCTCAATACTTACAGGTAAAACCGTTTGAATTGTTGGCGCAGCAATATTTCCTGTGTTGAGTTTTTGTTCAGCTCCATCTTTTGATTTAAATGGATTGATAATTTTAACATCTATTTGGAAATAATCTGAAACATTTTTGTTCAGCATCCAAGTCGTGTAGCTGATTAGTTTGTAATTCCCGGTTTTTAGAGTTGTTGGTATAAAAAAGTCACCTTGGCCAGTACTATTTTTTAAAGCAATTTTAGTTTTAAAAACCGATTTTTTACTTTCATCTACCAATTCTACATAGGCAATTTTGCTAATAGTGCTAGGTGATTTGTCTGATGATTTTATACAGTAAATTTTAAACAAGATCGTTTCTCCAGAAACAAATGTTGAAGCATTTGCATGGGTAAATACCGTTTCGTCTAATGTAACGGTTTGTGCGTTTATTAGTTGTGCACTAATTAGTGCAAACAATACTAAAAGATTTTTTAATTTGTCCAAAATGATGGTATTTGGTTAGACGAAAATGATGTACAGTCTCCGCATTCTACAGGAACCATGTAGTAAAATGCACCTTCTATGTTGTATTTATAACTAATTGTATTAGAGTTAAGTCTGTCGATTAATACGTTTCCACGACAGGGAATAGGCATGCTTAAACCAAAACAAAATTTGTACTCTTCTTCAGTACAATCTGTATAATAAGGCGGCAGCATTTCGCCAGGAAAGAGGTCTGCATAATTAAAGAACATTCTTTTTGATGAAAAAGAAGAAACTTCAAAAAATCCAATTGCTTTTTGGTCTGTATGAGAAATACATTTAATATTTCCGTTAATAAAACCTGGCTGTTTCGGAGAAAGCACACTTCCTGAACTTGAAATTTCTTTCATTGTTCTTCGAAATGTATAAGATTCTAAACTCTGTACATATTGTTTTACTAAAATACTGTAACGATGACTGATAATGTAGTTTTGGTCACTGATGAATCGAACAGGGAAATTAACACGGTCTTCCTGTAAATCTGTAGTGCTTGTCAGAATAATTTCATTAGATGATTTTGTGCTGTAGCAAATTCTTGTGTTCGGATCATTTGGTTCTAAGCCTACTGTACGCGGTTCTGGTTTTACCACTAGTTTTTCTTGTCTGTAAACAGGTGCTATTATTTTATATGTTTCATCATATTCATATCTGTAATATTTTGACGTATTACTAGGATCGTAATTGGTTACTCGTATTTGAACGCCGCGTCCTTCCTTACTGTCTGTAACAACTGCAGGAACTACATCTAATATTGGGTTTTCTGTAGTCAGTGTTTCATTAGAAGATTCGTAAACTTTTCCGTCTTTAGTTCTAATTTCTAAAGTATAAATAGTATTTGGAGTTGCTTGAAAAGGATTTTCAGAGACATAAACTCCATCCTGCTCTCTAAATGGGTAAACAGTTCCAAGATTATCCTTAACTACTACTGTAGCTCCAGTTTCATTTTGTACGCCGGTATCTTCTAAACGAGCTGTTTTAGAAATTTTTATTTCATGAGTTTTTAGTTCGTTCGTTATCGTTGCTTCAACAACCAATGCTTCTTCATAGGTATCAGATTGTAAGGCATAGTTTTCTGCACAGCTTGAAAGTAAAATGCTAAATAGCAGCAGAAGAATGGGTTTATTTTTAAATAATGTTTTCATGATATTTGAATCCATTTTGGGATATTAAAATTTAAAGTTATAAGTAATACTAGGAACAGGAATAGAAAAAATGGATGTTTTGTATCCTTTTACTTTTCCAGATTGATCTGTTACAAAATAAATCGAATAAGGATTGTTACGTCCTAATACATTGTAAACAGAGATGTTCCAGAAACTATGAGCAAGCTTTTTAATCTTATGATTTCCTTCAATATTAATTCCAATATCTAAACGAATATAATCTGGAATTCTGTATTTATTTCTGTCGCTGTAGAGTGTGTATTCGGCACCTCCATAGTTATAAGTTCCAATTGGGAAAGTAATTGGTCTTCCGGTTTGATATAAAAAGTTCGTTGATAAACTATATCGCTTTGTAAATTTATAATTTAATACCGCACTCAAGTCGTGTGGCTTGTCAAAATTTGAGGCAAAATATTTTCCGTTGTTTACTTTCTCTTCGTTAAACTGTCCGTCAAGTTTAATAAGTGATCTAGAGTAAGTGTATCCAATCCATCCATTTAAATTACCCACTTGCTTTTTAATTAAAAACTCAACTCCGTATGCTTTACCTTCGCCTTGTAGTAGTTCTGTTTCTACGTTTTCATTTAAAAGCAGTTGTGCGCCAACTTTATAATCTAAGATGTTTTTAGATGTTTTATAATAACCTTCAAGACTCAGTTCGTATTCTTCATCTTTTAAATTTTTATAAAGACCCAAAGAAACTTGCTGAGCGCTTTGTGGTCGTACATTTGTATCCGATAACTTCCAAGTATCGGTCGGAGACTGAGTTACATTACTAGATAAAAGGTGAATATATTGTCTCGTTACATCATAACTTACTTTTGCTGAGAAATCTTCTGCAAAGAAATATCGAGCAGCAATACGAGGTTCCAGTCCGCCGTATGTTTTTACAACTTCATTATTGTTGTAATGTTCAGTCCTTATTATAGTTGCATCATTTAAAGGTAATCCTTCTTGATAAATATTAACATCTGCAGCTCCTAAAGAGGCATAGAACGAATATCTTAAACCTAAATCAATTAATAATTTGTCGCTAAATTTAAAATTATCACCAATATAAACACCAGATTCTAAAGCCTTTTCTTTTGCAATATCTGTAGCTGCTAAAGTTGCTTCGGGCTTTGTCGGGTGTTGGTATCCAGGAGATATATTATACAATTTGCTGGCAATTCCATAAGAAAGATTATGTTTCTCATTTAGCGCATAATTAAACTTCAGTTGTAATTGAGACTCATTAATTTTATATCCGAAATCAAATGAATTAACATCATCTGTATTATAGTCAATATTGAATTTGTATTCACTATTTGTGAAAATAAGTGCCGATTTGTGTTTTTTATTATAAGTGTGATCCCATTTTAGAGATGCTAACCTATTTGTATATTTAAAAACAGAATCTGAACTTATCGCAAATTTATCGTTACTGTAATATACTGTGGCTTCTAAATTATTGTTAGCGCTTAATGCATTATTGTATTTTACAATCGCGTCGTAAAAACTAGCCTGGCTGTTTTTTAAATTTTCATCATCTAATGTTTTCAAAATCCAATCCGAATAAGTTGCTCTTCCTCCGAAAAGTATGCTCGATTTATTCTTTTTAATTGGAGTTCCAAAACTTAAGTTTGAAGTAACTGGTCCAATGGCACCTTCACCAGAAAATTTCTCAGGATTTCCATTTTTGGTCGTAATATCGAATACAGATGATAATCTTCCTCCAAAATCGGCAGGAATACTTCCTTTATAAATATCTGCTTTCTTGGCAGTGTATGGATTAATTGCCGAGAAGAATCCTAAAAAGTGCTGTGGATTATACAGTACAGCATTATCTAAAAGTATTAAGTTTTGATCTTCTTTTCCGCCTCGTACATTGAATCCAGCAGATCCTTCTCCTGTAGTTTTAATACCTGGGAAAGTTGTGGCAACTTTCAAGATATCTCTTTCTCCCAAAATTAAAGGGACATTTTTCATGCCTTCAATGTCAATAGAAACTAAACCAGAAATAACAGATTCGGTAGTTTTTTGTCCTTTCTTTTTAATTACAACTTCATCAAGCTGGTTAGATTTTTCATTAATATTAATGTCCAAATTACCATTGTCATATACAACTACAGTTTTTGTAACCTCTTTATGATTTAGAGATTTGATTTCAATAACATTTGTTCCTCTAGGAAGCTGCAGACTGTAATTACCATCTAAATCTGTTGAAGTATTAATGTTTTTATTTCTTACTCTAATGTAAATGTTAGGTTCGGCTTTACCAGTTTCTTCATTTCTAATTGTTCCTGTAACTGTGAAGTTTTTTTTCGTCAAATCATTATTTTCTTTTCCTATAAAAACAATGGCAGACTTTTTATTAACGCTGTAATTATTAATAGAGTCATACTGCTGATAAAAAACTGGATTATCAGAACCGCTTTTTTTGCTTACAGCATCAGCTGGCGCGTCTACAAAGAACCCTGCAGGCAAGTCTTCGTGAATAGTTTGATTGAGCGTTAAGATGATTTTGTTTTTTAAAACAATAAAATTCAAATCGGTCTTGCTTAACAATTTATCCAATAATTCATCAACCGTTACGTTGCTGTAAGTTCCAGAAATTAAAGTTTTGTTCGAATCCACCCAGACAGGATCAAAATAAAATTTATAAGAAGTCGAAGCCTCAATGGCTTTTAGTGCTTCTGGTAAGGTTTGGTTATTAAATGTTATAGTTACTTTTTCATTTGTATTTTGGGAAAATGAAAGATTACATGATAATATAATAACAACTAAGGCGAGTATAATTTTTTTCATGCAGTTTTATTTTTCAGTCAAAAGTGAGTTATTGATGTATTTCATTAAATTTTTCATGAATAAATTGAGATCAGATTTTCGGAGTTCTCTATTCATATCATAAAACTCATTAATATTTTTCTTTTTCTCTGGAAATATTTTAATAATATCACTTTTGCTGTCAACTGTGTACTGAGATTTTTTATAAGCTAAGAAATAATTGTTCTTTGGTTTAAACTGATAGAAAATACCATCTTCCCTAACAACTTTTTGTATGGTTTTGCTGTGTTTAATGTAAAAAGTAAAATCGGGAGTACTTTCTGTAACTTCGTAATAACCAGTAGAGAATCCTGGTAAGTTATATTGCTCCTTATTTAATTTGACAAAATTTCGGTCATATAAAGAAAAAGAATCCACTTTTTCTTTTACAAGGCTGATGCCAATTAATTCTGATGCGCCAAAAGGATTTAAAATCAGAATATCTCTATAGATATCATATTTTAAAGACGTTGCGTAATAAAATTGTCCTTCAAATTTAAGTGTTCCTTTTTCGAACTTGTCATCACGGAAATAAATTGTGCTGCCGTCTAAAGTGGTGTACGGATTGGTATGAAGAATTCCATTGTTGATGTCAAGATTGTTTTTTCCAATACTATTGTCAAACCAATTATAAATTTCAATTTCTTTAATACTTTGGCTGTGAACGGAATTAATGCTTAATAATAATCCAAATAAAGTTAGGAATATTATCTTTTTTTGATAATTTTTCAAAGGATTCAGTAATTTAATGATTTGTTTTGGTAGTTTCCAAAAGTATAAAAAAAAGGTTACAAATAAAACGTGAATTTGTTAAATTGTGATATTTTTTTTAAAAGTTTTAGAAAGGAAGTTGCTGATTATTATTGGGTTTTAAATTTGTTTATGAAAAATTAAGAGGCAAAAGATTATTGTCTCTAAAACGAAAAACCCCAATTCAATTAATGAATTGGGGTTTCCTATGAATAAACCTTTAGTAAACTAAGATCTGATTACTCTTTTTTCTCCTCGCGTGGAGGTCTTGGAACAAGTGCTTTTTTAGACACTTTTTCTTTTTTAGTTTTTGGGTCAACTCCTAAGTATTTTACTTGGAAAACATCTCCCATTTTAACTACGTCAGCAACGTTTTCTGTACGTTCCCAAGCCAATTCAGAAACGTGAAGCAATACTTCGTTTCCTGGTGCAGCAGTATATTCTACTACAGCTCCAAAGTCAAGCATTTTGATAACTTTTACTTCGTAAGCTTCTCCCATTTGTGGTTTGAAAGTAATAGAAGCAATTTTTGCTAATACAGTTTCAATTCCAGCAGGATCTGTACCTAAAATTTCGATAACACCTTGCTCGTCAACTTCGTTAATAACGATAGTTGTTCCAGTAGCTTTTTGTAATTCTTGAATTACTTTTCCTCCAGGTCCAATTAATGCTCCAATAAAGTTTCCAGGAATAGTTCTAGTGATAATTTTTGGTGCATGTGCTTTAACGTCACCTCTTGGAGCTGCGATAGTTTCAGTTAGCTTTCTTAAAATATGTAAACGTCCATCACGAGCCTGAGCTAAAGCTTGTTCCATAATGTCATAACGTAATCCATCAATTTTGATGTCCATTTGACAAGCTGTAATACCATCAGCAGTTCCAGTTACTTTAAAGTCCATATCTCCTAAATGATCTTCATCACCTAAAATATCAGACAATACCGCAAATTTCTCACCGTCAGTAATTAATCCCATAGCAATTCCAGAAACTGGTTTTACCATTTGAACTCCAGCGTCCATAAGAGCCATTGTTCCAGCACAAACTGTTGCCATAGAAGAAGAACCATTAGATTCTAAAACCTCAGAAACAACACGAATTGTATACGGACAATCAGCAGGAATCATATTTTTTAAAGCTCTTTGAGCTAAGTTACCGTGACCAACTTCTCTTCTTGAAGTTCCTCTTAGTGGTTTTGCTTCACCAGTAGAGAAAGGAGGGAAGTTATAGTGTAAGTAGAATTTCTCTTCACCTTGCTCACTAGGCGAGTCGATTTGGTTTGCTTCTCTAGAAGTTCCTAAAGTTACAGTTGCCAAAGCTTGAGTTTCTCCACGAGTAAATAAAGATGAACCGTGAACTCTTGGTAAATAATCAGTTTCACACCAAATTGGTCTGATTTCTGTAGTTTTTCTACCATCTAAACGTACGCCTAATTCTAATACTACATTACGAACAGCTTCTTTGTTTGTTTTGTAGAAATATTTAGAAACTAAATCTCCGTCAACAGCTAATTCTTCTTCAGTAAATAAAGCTTTTACTTCTTCTTTTACTTCAGCAAATGCAGCTCCTCTTTCGTGTTTAGCCGAACCAACTTTTGCAATATTATAGATTTTATCGTATGCAGCTTCTTTTACTTTTTTGTAAATTTCTTCGTTTTCTTTCTCACCTTCGTAAGTACGAATTTCTTTTTTACCAAAAGCAGCTTGTAAACGATATTGTGCTTCGATTTGAACTTTGATCGCTTCGTGGGCAAATTTAATTGCTTCGATCATTTCAGCTTCTGAAATTTCTTTCATCTCACCTTCAACCATCGCAACAGAATCCATAGAAGCACCAATCATCATATCGATATCAGATTTTTCTAATTCAGCTCTGCTTGGGTTGATAACTAATTTTCCGTCGATACGTGCAACACGTACTTCAGAAATTAAATTATAAAAAGGAATATCTGAAACGGCTAATGCTGCAGATGCAGCTAAACCAGCTAAAGCGTCTGGCATAACTTCTTCGTCATGAGACATTAGTTGAATCATAACTTGTGTTTCAGCGTGGTAATCGTCTGGGAAAAGCGGACGTAAAACACGGTCAACTAATCTCATTGTTAATACTTCGCTGTCGCTTGGACGTGCTTCTCTCTTGAAGAAACCTCCAGGGAAACGACCAGCTGCTGCAAATTTTTCGCGGTAATCTACCGTTAATGGTAAAAAGTCAACGCCTGGGTTTGATGTGCGAGCTGAAACTGCTGTTGCAAGAATCATCGTGTCCCCCATTCTTACTACTACAGAACCGTCTGCTTGCTTAGCTAAACGCCCTGTCTCGATTGTGATGCTTCTGCCATCACCTAAATCGATTTTTTCTACAAATAATTGTGGAATCATAAATTTTTTCCTTTTGATTATACAATGGGTTTTAGTTGTGTTGTAGTTGTTGTTGTGTGTAGTTGTTGTTATCTAAAACCCAATGAAAAACCAAACTTTTTTTCTTGTAATATGCTTGTAAGCAGTTGTAATTGTAAAAACAAAAAGAGGCACTTTCGCACCTCTTTTCTATATTGATTATTTTCTGATATTCAATACTTTGATAATCTCACGATATCTGTTGATCTCTTTCTTTTTCAAGTAATCCAACAAAGATCTTCTTTTACCTACTAATAGGACAAGAGAACGCTCTGTGTTGTAATCGTGACGATTTTTTTTCAAGTGTTCAGTTAAGTGTGCGATTCTGTAAGTGAACAATGCAATTTGACCTTCTGCGCTTCCAGTGTTTGTTGCACCACCGTGTTGTGCGAAAATCTCTTCTTTCTTTTCTTTAGTTAAATACATTCCAATATTATTTAATGATTTTTATGTATGTCGTACATCTTTTGTAAGACGGTGCAAAAATAATACTTTTTTTTAGAAAAATAAATTTTATTGCTCCTTATTTTGTAATTATTGTAATTGGCAATTTATAAAGCGCCCGAACTGGAATGCCTCTGTTTTTACCTGGATTCCATTTTTTTGCTTCTTTAATCAATTGTACAGCATTTTCATCGATGCCGTAACCTACACCTTTTAGTATTGTAGGGTCAATTAAATTTCCTTCTTCATCTACCACAAAAGTCATGTATATCTTTCCAGAAACTTTTCTTGCTTCTGCTGGAATACGCATTGATTTTCCGACATAGCTGTAGAATGAATCCATTCCATTTTTAGGACTTGGCTGCAGATATTTTGTAGAGTACGTATGTTTTATGTTTAAAGAATCGGTGGTGATGCCGGAAATTAATTTTCCATTTTCATAAATTTCAATAAAACTCGATTTCCTTTTAAAATCCTTTCCTGTCCAAGTGCCGTCTGGTTGTCCGTCCTTTACTTTGCCTGCTTCTTCGTTGTTTTCGGTCTTAACAGAATAATATCCATTTCCATCTGCTACAATTCGTTCTTTTTCTGGATTCCAAAAGTTATTGATTTTACCTTCAATTTTACCTTTTTTGTCTTCAATATAATCAATTTCAGATTTTATATCCCCATTTTCGTACCAGCTAAATTCTCTGCCGGATTTTCTTGTCTTGACATAGTTGACAGTGTATTTTTTATTTCCATTTTCATAATAAGAGACAGCTTGTCCTTCATTTATCATAATGTCTTTGTCTAATGTCGTGGCAATAAATTTTAATTTTCCAGATTTGTAGTAATCTTTATAAACATAAGATTTTTTATCAGAGTAATAGCCTTCAACAAGTCTTGTGTATTTATAATTATCCTCACTGCATGGTACCCACATTGAATCTAAATAAATTAGTTTATTGGCCGCCAAAGAGTTTTGGGAAAATGCTTTTGCTGCAATTAAAATAAAGAAGAGAAGACGTAAAGTTTGTTTCATAAAATGATCAAAAATAAAATTACGCCAAAGTAATATTTTTAATACAAATAACAAAAGTTTTTACATTAACAAATGATAATCTTCTGCGCCCATTTGCAAAGAATATAATGCTGCTATTGTTTCAATTTCGAAGATTTTTTACCAGTTGCTTTTTCGCTTAAAGATGCATAAGTAGTTTTTATGTTCTTGTCGTCAACGCTCACTCCAGAAATCAAGATCCCGCGATCATAATTATCTACAAAAGTTGTCTTTCTAAAGCTGTCATTTCCTTCCCAAGAACCTTGTTTTAAACCGTCTTTAATTGATCCTTTTTGAGTTACAAATCCTTCAGATTCTTCATAATCCCCATTTCCATCGGTTACTGTCTGATTTTTGTTTTGGTCCCAAAAATTAAGAATCAGAGTTTGAGATTTTTTTGTTTTCGAGTCCCAGATATTTTGTTTCTCAGATTTTTTAGTTTGGTTTTCGTACCAATTAATCTCTTTTCCCGATTTATGATCATCAGAATAATTTACAACAGATTCTTTTGCTCCACTTTTATAATAGCAGATAAATTCTCCATCTTTTTTTAAAACATCTCTGTCTAAAGTGGTTCCTGTCATTTTCTTTCTGCCATTTTTGTAGAAATCAGTAACAACGTATCTAGCACTTTTTTGAGAATAATTTGTAATTACTCTTGTGTAAATATAGTTTTCGGGAGTAGCTTCACGGTTTAATGAGTCCAGAAAGATTTTCTTGGATACTACATTAATTTGCGAAGACAGATTAACTGAAATTATCAGAAGCAAAAAAAGGAATATGTTTCTTTTCATTCAGTTCTATTTTTTATACTAAAAATAGTCCTTCTAGAATAGTTTAGCAACTTCTTGATTAACAAATTCTAAAAATCTTTCGTCAGCCTCTGTAAACGGATCAATAACATGGCTGTCAATATCAATTTGACCAATATTTACTCCATTTACAAATAACGGAACTACTATTTCAGATTTAACCGTAAAACTGCATGCAATATAATTATCCTGCGCTTTAACGTCTGGCACTACAAAATTTGCATTGCTTTCTGCCACTTGACCACAGATTCCCTTACCAAAAGGTATAACAGTATGATCTGTTTCTGCTCCAACATAAGGACCTAAATGCAAAGTCTTAGCTTCGTGATTGGCAAAATAAAAACCAACCCAGTTGTAATAATCTATATTTTCATTTAACAGCTTACACACTGCTAATAATTTTTCGTCTCTATTTGCTTCATTGCCAGCGATAATGGCGCTTATTTTTGGTTCTAATTCTTGAAATGTCATGATATTAAATTTTATACAAAAGTATTTAAAGCTGAACTCAAAAAATACATAAATTTGAAAAAAAATTCTCTTGAAAAAATATTTAGTTCAGTTTAAGCCATTTTTACTTTTTGTAAGCATCTTTTTCTTGACATATATTGTTCTGACTTTGCTTTATAAATTCTATTTAAACAGTTATCAAGCCAATGACCTTGACGGTGTGAGCATGATTACGGGCGCCAATACAGAGCAGTTGCTGCAGTTTTTTAATTACGATGTCAGTATTCAAAAAAGCATTCAGGATCCGTGGTTAAAAATTATAATTAACGAAAAATATGTAGCACGTATAACAGAAGGTTGTAATGCCGTGAGCGTAATGATTCTTTTTGTTTCTTTTGTTGCTGCCTTTTCTGGAAAGTTTAAAAAGACTTTATTATTTATTCTCTTTGGGCTTATCTCTATTTACATTTTGAATGTTATTAGAATTGCACTTTTAACGGTTCTGGTATTTTATTTTCCAGCACAAAATGACTTTCTTCACGGAGTTGTATTTCCATTAATTATTTATGGATATGTTTTTGTTTTATGGATTTTCTGGATTAATAGATTTTCAAAATATGCTAAATAATTTAAGAGAGAATAAGTTTAAAATTTTCATTGCACTAGTTGTCGTAATATGCTTTGCTTTGATAAGAGCATTTGAAAAACAATTGTTTTACGATCCTTTTTTGAGCTTTTTTAAAAATGATTTTCATAATCTGCCTTATCCGCAGGTTGAGATATCAAAACTCTTTTTCGGACTCTTTTTCCGTTATTTATTAAATTCTGTTTTGTCTTTAATCTTGATTTATGCATTATTTCAGGATCGCGATATTTTAAAATTTAGTTTGTTCATATATATATTATTTCTAATTGTGCTTTTGGGAATGTTTTATATAATATTAGAATGTTTCCCAGATGCAGGCTGGCTTTTATTCTATGTAAGAAGATTCATAATTCAGCCTATTTTAGTGTTACTTTTTATTCCTGGATTCTATTATCAGCTCCAGAATTCAAAAAAATAACATTTCTTTTTGTTTTTTATCGACTGTTTTTTGAATAGCTTTGCAAAATGAATTTGAAAAAGTGTACAGGTCTGTTTTTAGCGTTCCTTTTATTGGTTTCCAATATTGGGTTTGCTTTTGATGTACATTATTGCGGAGGAAAAATTGCTTCCGTTTCATTAAATACAACAGTAGAACCTGTTGTAGAAAAAAAATGCTGTGGATCAAAAGAGAAAAAGAATTCTTGCTGCAAGGATAAAGTAGTTCACTTTGAGAAAAAATCAGACAATGCAACTTTCAAATTCTTCTTTTTCCAATTTGCTTTTCCAGCTGTTATTCAGGACTATAAACCTTTAGCCTTTTTAGCACTTCCAAGCTTTAAAAAGAAAGAAGTTCTTTCGTATTATTCTGATGCGAATGCGCCCCCCTTATTCAAATTATACCATCAGTATATTTTCTATTCCTGATTTTAATGTTAAGATGCAATGCAGGTCTTGATCAAGTCTTTGCATTTACATTTTGATTGTTTTTTGTTTTGAACAAACATCAAAAATGTAATTCTTTTCAACATTAAAATCATTTTTATGCAAAAAAATATAATGCTTTTTATAGCGTTTTTGCTTTCTGTTGCTGCATCTTCGCAAGAAGATTTAGAGGAAGTAAAAATCAATAAAAAGCAAAAAGGAATAAAAAAATCCTTCACAGTAACAGCCAATACATCTTTAATTACAAGTAAAGAGCTGCTTAAAGCCGCTTGTTGTAATCTGGCCGAAAGTTTCGAAACAAATCCATCAATCGATGTCAATTTCTCGGATGCCTTAACAGGAACCAAGCAAATTAAAATGCTGGGTTTAACGAGTCCTTATTTAATGATTACCGAAGAAAATATTCCTTCGGTTAGAGGTGCTTCACAGGCATACGGTTTATCATTTATTCCAGGAACATGGATTGAAAGCGTTCAAATAACCAAAGGGGCGGGGAGTGTTATAAATGGCTACGAAAGTATTTCCGGCCAAATTAATACAGAACTTTTAAAGCCATTAAGCGATATTCCGTTTTTCGTGAATGCTTATGGTTCAACCGATTCTCGTTTTGAATTAAATACCCATTTCAATAAAAAACTTTCAGATAAATGGGCGACAAGTTTATTTGTTCACGGAAACACCCGTGTGGCCAAAAACGACATGAATAATGATGGATTTTTAGATAATCCGTTAGGAAAACAAATCAATGTTTTAAACCGTTACCAATATTACAATCCAGAAAGTGGTTTGGTTAGTTTTATCAATTTCAGATATATGAATGATAAAAAACAAACAGGAGAACTGGATTTTGATAAAGATCGTGATCGTGGAACCACAAATTTTTGGGGATCTGAAATCAATACAGAACGTTTTGATGTTTCAACAAAAATAGGTTATGTTTTTAAGGATATGCCTTATCAAAGTATTGGTTTTCAAAATGCATTCAATAGTCACAAACAAGATTCTTATTTTGGTTTAAATCAATATGATATCAAACAAAATAGTTTTTATTCTAATTTGATTTTCAATTCGATTATAAACAATACAATGCATAAGTTCACGACTGGTTTGAATTTTACATATGATCAATATCAGGAATTTGTAAATGTGACCGATTACAGTAGAATTGATAACTCGGTTGGAGCATTCTTCGAATATACTTATGACAATACAGATAATTTTAGTTTGATTTTAGGAGGAAGAGTAGATCATCATAATCGATTAGGATTCTTTGTTACTCCAAGATTGCACATGAGGTATAATCCTTGGAAAAATGGTGTCATTCGTTTTTCTGCAGGCAGAGGAAAACGTACCGCTAATATTTTTGCAGAAAACCAGCAGCTTTTTGCCAGCTCAAGAAATTTTTCGATTTTAGATTCAAGCGGGAAAGTTTACGGTTTAAATCCGGAAATTGCTTGGAACTATGGTGTTAGTTTTTCACAGAAATTCCGTCTTTTCAATAAAAATGCCGATGCAGGTTTTGACTTCTATCGAACAGATTTCCAAAATCAAGCTGTAGTAGATTTAATGCAGAGTCCACAGCAGGTGTTGTTTTATGATTTGAAAGGAAGTTCATTTGCCAATAGTCTTCAAGTAGAATTTAATTATGAATTAATTCACAATCTAAATTTAAGAACAGCCTATAAATATTACGATATTCAAACGGATTATCTTCGAGGTAATTTTCAACGACCATTGCAGGCAAAACATCGTTTCTTAGGAAATTTAGAATACGAAACTACTTTAAATGATGATAAACAATGGAGGTTTGATTTTACTTATAACTGGTCGGGAAAGCAGCAATTGCCTTATACGGCGTCAAACCCTGATGCAGATCAATTTCCAGATTTTTCGCCTTCATATGCTGTCATGAATGCACAAGTAACCCGCGTTTTTTCTTCAGTTTTTGAAGTTTACATTGGGGGAGAAAATATTGGAAATTACAGACAAGAAAAAGCAATTTTAGGAGCAGACAATCCTTTTGGACCAAATTTTGATGCCTCTGTAGCGTATGCTCCAATTTTTGGACAAATGTATTACGCAGGTTTAAGATTTAAGATTAAATAAAATTTCAATCTCAATTTCAAAAATCAATTTAATAATAATAAATAGTAAATAAGATGAACAAATTAGTTTTAATAGTAATGATGGCTTTTTTAGGTTTTTCGGCGCAGGCTCAAACTAAAAAGAACAAAAATTTAAAATATACAACAGAAGTAAATGGCAACTGTGAGCAATGTAAGAAGCGAATTGAAAAAGCAGCTTATGGTGTTCCTGGAGTAAAAACTGCCAGCTGGGATATTAGTTCTCACCAGCTTTCTGTTATTTTAAATGAAGAGAAAGCGTCTCCTTTAGATTTAAACAAGGCAGTTGCAAAAGCAGGTCATGATACTAAGGAGATTAAAGCTGAAACAGCAGATTATGACAATTTGCACAGTTGCTGCAAGTACGTAAGAGAATAATTATTTTTAAAGCCCAAGCGTTAGTTTGGGCTTTTTTTAATAGTTAATTTATGTTTAAAATACCGCATTTTATTGCGGTTACAGTAAATTATTGTTACTTTCACACACTTATAAAGATAACCAACTTCGTTTTATGAATAATTTTGATTGGACCCAGTTAATAAACCCTGAATTTTATATTACTTTAAGTGTCGGAGGTTTTCAGATTGGGTTGTTTATTGTGCTGTTTATAGTGTTTGCTGAAACAGGGCTTTTTGCAGGTTTTTTTCTGCCTGGAGATAGTTTGCTTTTTTTAGCAGGTATTTATAGCCGTGACTTAATTGAAAATGTTATGTTTATTCCTAACGATTTTTTAAATGTATTATTACTTGCGACTTTAGTTGCAATAATGGGAGTTTTAGGAAATATGACGGGTTATTGGTTTGGAGCCAAAAGTGGTTATTATTTATTTAAAAAAGAAGATTCGTTCTGGTTTAAGAAAAAGTATCTGCTTCAATCAAAAGATTTCTTCGAGAAATATGGAGGTAAAGCTATTATTTATGCTAGGTTCCTTCCTATTTTTAGAACATTTGCACCAATAGTTGCAGGAATAGTTTCTATGGATAAAAAGAAGTTTATGTTTTATAATGTTTTGAGTTCTTTTCTTTGGTCATTCATATTGATTTTTGCAGGACATTATTTGTACGGCATCTTTTTAAAACAAGGAATAGATTTGAAAAAACATATAGAATATATTATTATAATTATTGTGATCATATCAACATTCCCAGTTTTAGTAAAGCTCTTGAAAAAGAGACCAGCAGAGAAGATATAATAATAAAAAAAAGAATAAAAAAAGTCCGAAGCTTCAAACTTCGGACTTTTTTTATTTTCATATTTCACTTAGAAATAATTCTATATATAAATGAGGATTTTAGTCTTTAATGTAGTACGGCTTGAGTCGTGGATATAATAGGAAAACGTTCTCTAGTAGAACGAGTTGTTAATTCATTCTCTTGACACCCTAGTTTTAACGAAGTTTCAAAATTTGTAGTTCACCATTCACCATTCATCATTCACCATTAACTATTTCAAACTACCATTCGTTTACCTTATTCGCATCCATTTTAAGGAAAATAAACAACAATATTGTAAATCCCCAGAGTCCAGATCCTCCATAAGAAAAGAAGGGTAGAGGAACTCCAATTGTAGGGAAAATTCCAATTACCATGGCAATATTTACGAAGAAGTGTATAAATAAAATTCCTGCAACACAATAGCCGTAGACTCGGCTGAATTTTGTTTTTTGCCTTTCAGCTAGATAAATTACTCTAAGCAGTAATCCTGCGAAAAGAGCAACTACAGTTAAACAACCCGCAAATCCCCATTCTTCGCCAACAGTTGTGAAGATGTAATCGGTATGCTGTTCAGGTACAAATCCGCCTTTGGTTTGGGTTCCTTCCAAGAAACCTTTTCCAATCCATCCTCCAGATCCAATTGCAATTTCAGACTGATTGGTATTATATCCAATACCTTTCATGTCTACAGATTTACCTAATAAGATATTAAAACGGTCTCTATGGTGTTGTTTAAACACGTTATCGAAAACATAATCAACAGAAAATACAAAACCAGAGATTAATGCTAACAATATCGCACTCAAAATTATATTGCGGTCAACAGCCCTTCCTTTGAAATGAATAACAGCTAGTACAACAAATGCGATTATGACAACTACGTAAGGTTCTAGTACCAATGTAAGAACAAAGAGAACAATAGTTATGAAAGCAGTCCATACATACCAAGAAGGTAAACCTTCTCTATATAAAACAAGTATAAAAACACTGTAAATTAAGGCACTTCCGGGATCCGGCTGTGGTAAAATTAGTATTACAGGTAATAACATAATAGCTAAAGCCTGAATTTGTCTATTGGTTTCCTTTAAGTTAATTTGTGTGTCGCTTAGGTATTTGGCCAGTGCCAATGAGGTTGCAGCTTTAGCGAATTCTGAAGGCTGTAAAGTAAAACTTCCTATGGCATACCAGCATCGCTGTCCTGCAATCGTTTTTCCAAAAAGAAACAGTCCGGCAAGAGATAATAAAGAAACTCCAAAAATAATACTGGCATATTTTTCATAAAATTTACCATCCACAAAAAGGACAACAAATATCAAAGGAATTGTACAGCAGATAAAAATAAGCTGTTTTTGATAAGTTCCATCTGTCGACAATAAAGAAGACGAATAAATATTCAGCCAACCTAAAGTTACCAGCGCAATATAGATAAAGACACTTATCCAATCGATATTATTTTTTACACTTTGATTTTTCATTTGAAATAATCTTTCTTAGTTTTTCTTAGTAGTGTCTACTGCTGTTTTTTTAACTTCAGTTTTTGGTGCTGTTGTAACGGGTGCTTTTGGTTTTATAATTTTGGCTTGTAAAGCAGAATCTTTTGGTACAGACTCAATTTTAAGCGCCTCACTAATTCCTCCCAATTTCGCATATTCCGAAAGTAAGCTTTTGTTTAATACTCTTACTTCCAAATCAGTTCTTGTGATTTTTTTTCTAAGATATTTTTCAATCATTAAACTCGCAATAGGTCCAGCTACAGTAGCTCCAAAACCTCCGTTTTCAATCATAACTGCTATAGCGATTTTAGGATTGTCCTTTGGTGCGAAAGCTACAAATATCGAGTGATCTTTTAGTTTTTCTCTTTTGCCGTTTATTTTAGCGTAGTTTTCAGCTGTTCCTGTTTTTCCGCAAATATCGATTCCTTCTACTCTAAGAGCATATGCGGTACCTTTATTGTAAACATCAAATAAACCACTAATAACAGGCGGAAAATATTTTTGATCAATACTGGTTACGTGTTTCGTAGTAAACTTAGTGTCTATTTTTTCTCCTTCTATTTTTTTAATGATGTGAGGTGTGTAGTAGTAACCTTGATTAGCTACAGTTGCCATCATATTTGCTAATTGAATTGGCGTCATTAAAACTTCTCCCTGACCAATTGCATTTGAGACAATTGTCGAGCTTCTCCATCCTCCATTAGGATAAATTCTTTTATACGTTTTAGAAGTCGGAATATTTCCTTTTTTACCAGTTGGCAGGTCATAACCCATAAATTGTCCTAAACCAAAACTTCTTACGTGATCACTCCAGACATCAACAGCTTTTCCTGGGTCTTTGTATTTGTTGATGGTTAGCATATAAGCTTGGCCAAAATACGTGTTACAAGAATTGTAAATACCATTATGCAATTGATGTGGACCAAAACCATGGCATTTCATAAATCGGCCTCCACCATAACTAAATCCGTGATGACACATAAAAGTAGTCTGTTCATTAACGACTCCTTCTTGAAGAGCAATTAAACCAGTTAAAATTTTAAACGGAGAACCAGGAGGATACTCGGCTAAAAGTCCTCTGTCGTATAATGGTTTTGCAATAGAGTCATGATATAAAAGCGTGTAGTTTTTAGATCTTTGTCTTCCAACCATAATACCAGGATCGTAAGAAGGTGCAGTTACCAATGCAAGAATTTCTCCTGTTTTAGGTTCAAGAGCTACGATACCGCCTCTTTTGTTGATCATCAAATCTTCACCGTATTTTTGAAGTTCGGCATCAATAGTGATGTTGATATCTTCTCCCGCAACGGCAATAGTATCGTATTTACCTTCTTTGTATGAGCCAATCTCACGGTTGTATTTATCTTTTTGAATATATTTTACACCTTTAATTCCACGTAAAATCTCTTCATAGCTTTGTTCAACGCCTTGTTGGCCAATTAAATCTCCACTATTGTAATACGGATTTTTTTCAATTAATTTTTCATTTACCTGAGTGATAAAACCAAAAATATTGGCTCCGTAATCTACTTCATAATCACGCAAAGATCTTTTTTGAAAATAGAAGCCTTCGTACTTTCTGATTTTCTCCTGAAAAGCAGCAAATTCAGTTTTGTTTAATTGCGATAAAAAAACAGATGGAAGCCTTGGACTGTAAACTTTTGCTTTTGCAATACGCTTATTGTATTCTTCTGGCGTAATATTCAGAAGATTGCAAAATTCAGCAATATTAAGGTCTTTCTTTACTTCTCTAGGAATTACCATAATATCATATGAAGCCTGATTAGCCACAAGGAGTTTTCCATTTCTATCGTAAATGTAACCTCGCTCAGGGTAATCATAAACTTTTTTTATCGCATTATTTTCTGATTTCAATTTAAAAGAATCGTCAATAATCTGCAGATAAAATATCCGAATCACTAGCAAAGATGCTGCAATAATAATTATAGTGGGCAGCAGAACTTTTCTCATCGTTTATTGGGCTTAATAAGATAAATTATTATAATGGAAGTAATTATAGTGAAAATAGAGCTAAATAAGGTTCGGAGTAAAATATCCCAGATAAACTTGAACTGGAAAGCTTCTAAAATAAATAATACAATATGATGCATTAAAACTGAAACCAAAATAAATGAAAATCGCTCTGGTGTTAAAGATTCATTAAGCTTGATAGTTTGGTATTCGTAACTTAGTCCAAAAGAAAACTTAAAAATATAAGGTCTGTAATAGGCTAGAATTACACATGCCGTTGCATGTATCCCGCCCGAATTACAAAACATATCCATAGTTAAACCCAATAAAAAGCTCGAAATTATTAATCCGGCTTTGTTGCTGTTAACAGGATATAAGATGATATACAAGATATACGGAAAAGGACTTATATAGCCTAAGAAATTCATATTGTTGAAAATAACAATTTGAATTGCCAGCAGTATAATAAATCTGAAAATATTTACCAACAAAGCACTATTCATCTTTTTCTTTGCTTTTGTTTTCTAAATTAATAAGCTCTTCTCTTCCTTTACTCTTAATGATGTAAACGTGTCCTAAATTGGTCATGTCATTAAATAGTTTAACTTTTATGACATAAAAACTTGTACCTTCTTTTTTATAGACGATATCAACTGTTCCGATGTTAATTCCTTCTGGGAAAATTACAGATTGTCCGCCGGTAACAATGGTGTCTCCTTTTCTAATAGAAGCCAGCCTCGGAACATCTTCAAGTTGTACGTATCCTGTACTTTTTCCGTTCCAAGTCAATGAACCAAAGTGATTTGATTTTTTAATCTTTGCATTGATATGGGACTTCATATTCAAAATACTAACCACTGTTGAGTAATTTGGAGAAGTATTATCAACAACCCCAACAATTCCTAAACTATTAATAACTCCCATATCTTGCTTAACGCCTTCATTGCTTCCAGAATTCAAAGTAATGTAGTTTTCGTGCGTATTGTAAGAGTTGTGAATTACTTTAGAAACGATTATATCAGAAGGTTTTACACCTTTAATACTATCGGGTAAAGCTGGTTTGGTAGTGTCTTCTTTGTTGAATAAAAGACTTTTTAATCTTGCGTTCTCAAGTACAAGTTCATCATTTTCAGCTCTTAAATTCAAGTATTCATTCACGCGATTAATTCTTTCATAAACACCGCCGCTTAAAAAATTAGCAGAACTTATTACTTTGCTTCTGTGAAAGGAATGAGATTGAATAGTGAGTCCTAATGAAATACCTAAAAGCAGCAAAAACAGTAATCTATTACTGTTTCTTATAATAAAATTAAAAATTTGCTGCATTTCTTGTTTGGTTATTTTGTTTCAGGATATGCTTTATGGTTTCAGATTTTATAAGGATCAAATGTTCAAAATTTGATCCTTATAAAAGTAAATTGATTGTTATTTTGAATCTTATTTGATTAAGATACTTTTAAATTTTGCAATGTTTTTAAGTGCCATTCCTGTACCGCGCACAACAGCTCTTAATGGATCTTCTGCAATATAAACAGGTAAATCTGTTTTTTGAGAAATACGTTTGTCAAGACCTCTCAACATAGATCCTCCACCTGCTAAATAGATACCAGTATTGTAAATATCGGCAGCTAATTCTGGAGGAGTTTGAGATAATGTTTCCATTACCGCATCTTCAATACGTTGAATAGATTTGTCTAATGCTTTTGCAATTTCACGGTAAGATACATCTACTTGTTTTGGTTTACCAGTAAGTAAATCTCTACCTTGAACTGACATATCTTCTGGCGGACCATCTAAATCTTCGATAGCTGCTCCAATTTGAATTTTTATTTTCTCAGCAGTACTTTCTCCAACAAAAAGGTTATGTTGTGTACGCATGTAATAGACAATGTCATTTGTGAAAACGTCACCTGCAATTTTTACAGATTTGTCGCAAACAATACCGCCTAAAGCAATTACAGCGATTTCTGTTGTACCACCTCCGATATCAACAATCATGTTTCCTTTTGGCTGCATGATGTCAATTCCAATACCGATTGCAGCGGCCATTGGTTCGTGAATTAAGTAAACTTCTTTTCCGTTTACACGCTCACAAGATTCTTTTACCGCACGCATTTCAACCTCAGTAATTCCAGAAGGAATACAAACTACCATTCTTAAAGCTGGAGTAAACATTCTCTTTTTTAACGCAGGAATACTTTTAATGAACATATTGATCATTTTTTCTGACGCGTCAAAATCTGCAATTACACCATCTTTTAAAGGCCTAATGGTCTTGATGTTTTCATGCGTTTTACCTTGCATCATGTTGGCTTCTTTACCAACAGCGATGATTTTGCCTGATACTCTATCACGTGCTACGATAGAGGGGCTGTCAATAACAACTTTATCATTATGAATGATTAAAGTGTTTGCGGTACCAAGGTCTATTGCAATATCCTCGGTCATGAAATCAAAAAATCCCATAAGTTTTTTAGGGGTTTAAAATGTTATAAATTATTTTGAACAAAGTTAAACAAATTAATGTTTAAAATGACGAGTTCCTGTAAATACCATTGCAAGATTATTTTCGTTGCAATAATTTATGCTTAATTCGTCTTTTATTGAACCTCCTGGCTGAATTACCGCTGTAATTCCTGCTTTTTTAGCTAATTCTACACAATCCGGAAAAGGGAAAAATGCATCACTTGCCATCGAAGCACCGTTTAAATCAAATCCAAAAGCTTTTGCTTTATCAACAGCTTGTATTAAAGCATCAACTCTTGAAGTTTGACCGGTACCAGATGAAATCAATGTTCCGTTTTTAGCAAATACAATTGTGTTTGATTTTGTATTCTTGCAGATTTTAGAAGCAAAGATCAAATCTTCGATCTCTTGAGCAGTAGGTTCTGTAATTGTAACGGTTTTTAAATGCTCTTTATTATCTGTAATATTATTTCTGTCCTGAATTAACAAACCATTAAGACAAGTTCTTACTTGGCGTGATGGCAATTCAACTTCATTTTGAACTAATATAATTCTGTTTTTCTTTTCTTGTAAAACTGTAACTGCCTCATCATCATAAGCTGGAGCAATAACTACCTCGCAGAATAATTTGTTGATTTCCTGAGCCGTTTCTAAATCAATTTTAGTATTAGAAATTAAAACTCCTCCAAAAGCAGAAGTTGGGTCACATGCTAAAGCCGCTAAATAAGCTTCGCTGATCGTTTTTCTTGAAGCCAAGCCGCAAGCATTGTTGTGTTTTAAAATGGCAAATGTTGGTCCGTCAGTTTTAAACTCAGCAATTAAATTTACAGCTGCATCAACATCAAGTAAGTTGTTATATGATAGTTCTTTTCCGTGAATTTTGTTGAACATTGCGTCAAAATCTCCAAAGAAGAATCCTTTTTGGTGAGGATTTTCACCATATCTTAAAACTTGACCATTTGCAATACTTTCTTTGTAAATAGTCTCGTCTGTATTGAAATAATTAAAAATAGCTCCGTCATAGTGAGAGGAAACGTGGAATGCTTTAGTAGCAAACAATCTTCTGTTTTCAAGAGTTGTTGCTCCGTCTTGCTCTGTAATTAAATCTAAAAGCAAACTATATTCGTTAACAGAAGCTACAATTACAGTGTCTTTGAAATTTTTTGCACCAGCACGAATTAATGAAATTCCGCCAATATCAATTTTTTCAATAATATCTTGTTCACTAGCTCCAGAAGCAACAGTTTTTTCAAAAGGATATAAATCAACGATAACTAAATCGATTTGAGGAATATCAAATTCCTTCATCTGCTGTACATCACTTTCGTTATCTTGACGATTCAAGATACCACCGAAAATTTTTGGGTGTAAAGTTTTAACTCTTCCTCCAAGAATTTCTGGGAATGAAGTAATGTCTTCAACAGGAACTACGGGAATTCCAAGGTTTTTGATAAAATCTTCAGTTCCTCCAGTAGAATAAAGTGTAACATTTTGTTCGTGTAATTTTCTAACGATTGGTTCTAAACCATCTTTAGAGAAAACAGAAATTAATGCCGATTGTATTTTTTTAGTTGTGCTCATTGTGTAGTTATAATTTTGAGACTGCAAAAGTAGTTTTTTTATACATTATATTAAAAAAAATTAGTGTAACAAAATGCTAAAAAAATCTACTGATGAGTAAGTTAACTTTTATTAGGTTTTTGAATTTAAATTATTGAATTTTACTTTATTGAAAAATACAAAAATATGCTTGTTTATTTAAGATTATTAAAAGAAAGTCTAAGCTTTGCCATCAATGCTTTGCGAAATAATAAATTGCGTACTTTATTGTCGCTTTTAGGTGTTACAATTGGTATTTTTTCAATTATAGCTGTTTTGGCCGCTGTAGATTCTTTAGATAAAAAAATCTCTAAAGATTTAAGCAGTTTAGATAAAAATACGATTTATTTAATGAAATTTAACTTTGGTCCGTCAGAAATTCCACAATGGAAAAGAGAGCAGTTTCCGAATGTAAAATATGATGAATATATTGGATTGAAAAATTCAATGAATGATACCGACCAAGTAGGATATCAGCTTTTTGTGAATCGAGAAAGTTTAAAGTACGATTCTAAAACAGTTAGTGATGTAAATATTATTCCGTCGTCTAGCGAAATGGTCAATATTGACGGTTTGAGTTTTGATAAGGGAAGATTTTATAACGAATCAGAATCTAATTCAGGCACTGCAGTTATTGTTTTAGGGTTTGATATTGCAGAAGGACTTTTTGGCTCTAGTGATCCAATTGGAAAAAATATTCGTTTGTACGGACAGCGGTTTACCGTTATTGGTGTGATGGCAAAACAAGGAGCTGGTTTTTTTGGCGACAGTAATGATACTTCAGTTTATCTTCCAGCTAATTTTTTACGAAGGATGTATGGTGACAGCGATTCGATGACTCCGGTAATTGTCCTTAAACCTGTTAAAGGTGTTGATATGGAAGCTTATAAAGCACAGATTGCACAAAAATTAAGAGCAATTCGAGGCATGAAAGCGGGGGAGATGGATAATTTCTTTATTAATGTACTGTCTGGATTTACCGATTTTATTGACGGAATTTTAGGCCAGATGAATGTTGTCGGCTGGATCATCAGCGGATTTTCTCTTTTGGTCGGCGGCTTCGGAATTGCTAATATTATGTTCGTTTCTGTTAAAGAGAGAACAAATCTTATCGGAATTCAAAAATCATTAGGAGCAAAAAATAAATTTATATTATTCCAGTTTTTGTTCGAAGCTGTAATTTTATCTGTAATAGGTGGAATTATTGGTCTTCTTATGGTTTGGGGAATTGCCTTTGCTTTAACCAAACTGCTTGATTTCGAATTTGTTCTGAGTTTAGGAAATATTCTTTTAGGAACTGGTTTAGCTGCAATTATTGGTTTAGTTTCGGGAATACTGCCGGCTATTTCTGCATCAAATTTAGATCCGGTTGAAGCTATTCGTACTGGAATGTAGTAATTTGTTTGTGCATTTGATTTTAAATTTTTGAAACTAGAAATAATTGATGTGGGTATTTAGATAATTTAAATTGGAAAACAATGAGTTTTATCCTAAAAAATGTTGATGTAGTAGAATCTATTTCTAGGGAAGATTTTAAAAAGAATTATCTAGATAAAAGGAAACCTCTTATAATAAAAGGATTAACTAAAGATTGGCCTGCGCGGGATAAATGGTCTACAGATTATTTTAAAGAAATTGCAGGGGATATTGAAGTAAAACTTGTTGACAATTCTAAGGCAGATCCTTCAAAAGTTATTAATGCTTCGATTGCGAGTATGAAATTTGGTGAATATCTCGATTTAATAAAAAGAGAACCAACGCAATTACGTATTTTTTTCTTTAATCTTTTTAAACACAGACCTGAATTAATTAATGATGTAAAAATTCCCAAAGATTTAATGGGAGGTTTTATAGAAAGTATGCCTGCCATGTTTTTTGGAGGTTCAAAGGCGATTACTTTCCTGCATTACGATATTGATCTGCCACATCTTTTTCATACGCATTTTGGCGGCAGAAAACACATAATATTGTTTGATAATAAATGGAAAAAACGACTTTATTGTGTTCCAAATACAACTTATGCTTTAGAAGATTATGATGTTGCCAATCCAGATTTTGAAAAATTTCCCGCTTTAAAAGGAGTAGAAGGCTATGAGGTTTTCTTGGAACATGGAGACACTTTATTTATGCCAACCGGAATGTGGCACTGGATGCGTTATATAGACGGCTCTTTCTCGCTAAGTCTTCGCGCTTGGGATCAATCTATATCTCGGAAAATGGGAAGTGTTTGGAGTTTGTTTATGCATGGTGCAGTCGATAGCGCTATTAAAATAGTTTTTAGAGAACGTTATGCAATTTGGCGTGAGAAACTAGCTTTTAAAATTGCTGATAGGGAATTGAAAAAGGATTTGAAAAAAGCGGGATGATTTAATTTTTTGTTTTTTCAAAGAAGAAGGATTTTAGGATTGCTATTCAATGTCATGTTTATGGTGAATTTATTCAGTAAAAAAGTTCTGTACGAACGACACATCGGTAGATATAAAAAAATCCCAAGAAGCAATTTCTTGGGATTTTCTATTTTGAATAGTTTAAAAACTATCTAATATCATTGTTTTGAATCAAATCGATATATAAGTTGATCTTATCTTTTAATTCTTTTCTTGGCGTGATAAAGTCTAAGAAACCGTGTTCTAAAAGAAACTCAGCAGTTTGGAAACCTTCTGGTAAATCTTTTCCTGTAGTGTCACGAACAACACGCGGACCAGCAAAACCAATCAAAGCACCTGGTTCAGAGATATTAATGTCTCCTAACATAGCGTAAGATGCAGTTGTTCCTCCAGTTGTTGGATCTGTACAAAGAGAGATATAAGGTAATTTAGCTTCAGCTAATTGAGCCAGTTTTACAGAAGTTTTTGCTAATTGCATTAAAGAATAAGCAGCTTCCATCATACGAGCTCCACCAGATTTAGAAATCATTACAAAAGGAAGTTTGTTTTTAATAGCATGATCAATACCTCTAGCGATTTTTTCACCTACTACAGCTCCCATAGATCCACCGATGAATGCAAAATCCATACAGCAAATTACAAGTTCTCTTCCTTTAGATTTTCCTACTCCCGTACGTACAGCGTCTTTAAGATGAGTTTTTTCCATTACATCTTTTAATCTCTCTGCATATTTTTTTGTATCCACAAAATGCAAAGGATCTTTTGATGTCATGTTTTTATCTAACTCAACAAATTCGTTGTTGTCGAATAAAATTTCAAAATAGGTTGCGCTTCCAATTCGAACGTGAAAATCATCTTCAGGGCTTACGAATAAGTTACGAGCTAATTCGTCAGCGTCAATAATTTTTCCAGTAGGAGATTTGTACCACAATCCTTTCGGAACGTCCATCTTATCTTCTGTAGCGGTCGTAATCCCTTTTTCTTGTCTTTTAAACCAAGCCATATTGAATGTTTTTTTTGTTTCAGGTTTAAAGTTTAAAGTTGCTAAACCTGAAACCTGAAACTTTAAACTTTTTTATTATAGTGTATTCACATTATTTAAATCAGCAAAAGCTTGTTCAAGTCTTGCGTTGAATGTTACTTCGCTTTCACGAACCCATCTTCTTGGGTCATAATATTTTTTGTTTGGAGCATCCGCACCTTCTGGGTTTCCAATTTGAGATTTTAAGTAGTCAAGATTTTTAACCATATAATCACGGATTCCTTCAGTGTATGCAAACTGTAAATCTGTATCGATGTTCATTTTGATAACTCCGTAGCTGATTCCTTCTCTGATTTCTTCAAGTGTAGAACCTGAACCTCCGTGGAAAACGAAATCTACTGGATTGTGTCCAGTGTTGAATTTGTTTTGAACGAAATCTTGAGAATTTTTTAAGATTTTTGGAGTTAATTTTACGTTTCCTGGTTTGTAAACACCGTGAACGTTTCCAAAAGCAGCAGCAATTGTAAATTTAGGACTTACTTTAGATAATTCTTCGTAAGCGTAAGCTACTTCTTCTGGCTGTGTGTATAGTTTTGAGCTGTCAACATCAGAGTTGTCAACACCATCTTCTTCTCCACCTGTAATACCAAGTTCGATTTCCAATGTCATGCCCATTTTACTCATTCTAGCTAAATACTCTTTACAGATCTCAATATTTTCTTCGATTGGCTCCTCAGACAAATCGATCATGTGAGAACTGAATAATGGTTTTCCTGTTTCTGCGAAATGTTTTTCAGAAGCATCTAATAAACCATCGATCCAAGGCAATAATTTTTTTGCACAGTGGTCAGTGTGTAAGATTACAGTTGCACCGTAAGCTTCTGCCAAAGTATGAATATGTTTTGCTCCCGCGATTCCTCCCGCGATTGCTGCTTTTTCACCTGCATTTGATAATCCTTTTCCAGCGTTGAATTGTGCTCCTCCGTTAGAAAATTGAATGATAACTGGCGCGTTTAGTTTTGCTGCAGTTTCAAGAACTCCGTTAATTGTGCTTGATCCAGTAACGTTTACTGCTGGAAGAGCAAAACCCTTCTCTTTAGCATAATTAAAGATCTCTTGTACTTGATCTCCTGTAGCTACTCCTGGTTTAATGTTATGTGCCATTGTAATTTTTTTTATAGTTGTTTTTAGTTTTTAGGTTGCAAAAATAAGAATTAATTAGCATTAGAACGGATAATTTATCCCAAAATTTAAAACCGAGTGCCCAAAATTGTATTCTTTAAACCAACGGTCTCCCTTCTCATGCGCCGGATTATAAGTCTTAAAGCCTAAATCTAAACGAATAACAAAAAAGCTTAAATCGTATCGTAAACCAAATCCTGTTCCTAAAGCAATTTCATCTAAATCGTTTAAGTTGTCGAATTTTGCTTTCTCATCTATAACATTATCGAGTACATTCCAGATATTTCCGGCGTCTGCAAAGATGGCTCCCTTAACATCGCCGGCAATTTTGAAACGAAACTCAGCACTTGCTGCAATTTTCATATTGGCCTCATTAAAGTCATTTACTGCATTTGTGCTTCCGGGTCCTAAAGCATAAGGCTGCCAGGCACGATTGTCATTTGAACCTCCTGCATAATAACTTCGTGAAAACGGAATATAATTTGAATTTCCAAACGGAATTGCAATTCCGAAAAAAGTTCGGACTGCCAGTACTTTTTCCTTTCCAAAATCCCAGTGTTTGATATAATCGAATTCAGTTTTAACATACTCCGAATACTCAAGATTGAAAATTTCATAGTTTCCTCTTGAATTTTTAGGCAGATTTCCAATGCTTGAAACAGCAGACAATAATGTTCCGGCAGATTCGATTTTTGTTCTAAATTGATAAAAATTATTATCGGCTAAATCTTTCTTAGTTGTTTTGGTAAAAGAATAACTAGTCGCCAGAATAAAATCATTTTCTGTTAAACGAACCCTTCTTTCTTCTATGCTTTCTACTTCTTGATACTCTGTACGATCTGGTGTTAATGCAGTTTGTCCTGTTAAAACTTGATTGGTAAATTCAGTTGTTCCTGTAGGAATGGTTAGGTTATTATCAGAGTCTACCTCTGCTTTCCCATCTGTATTGTAAGTATTTGCGATATTGTTCAGATCATTATAGGAAGAAGTATAAACATTGTAGTAATTATTTGGATTTAAATTACGAACAAATTGTGCATTTAATAAATCAAATTTAGCTGTGTTATAACGTTTTGGAGTCCAGTTATATGCAATACCTCCAGTAAAATTTTCCTTGTCTAAACCAATATTTCGCTGTTTGGAGAAACCAGAAGTTATGGTTGTATACGGAATCATACTTTTGGGAATAATTTTTTCGGTTCCAAAGGGAAGCAGAATTCTTGGAAAGTTCAATTTCATGTCCAGTCCGTATTCAGAAACGTTAAAGAAATTATTGTTTGGATTCGCCATGTCTCGTGATGAACCAATATTTAAACGGGCAGAAATTTCTAAAGTTTCGGCACGGTTGAAAACATTTCGGATCGTTTCCGAAATACTTGCTCCAATTCCAAAATCTTGAATATTAGAATGTGTTACGTCAAAAGTAGCTCCAAAACTGTATTTTTTTCGAGGCGTCAAATAAACATTTGCAATAAGTGACTGCGCTGTCGAATCTCTTTTATCTACTTCATACTGTATCGAAGGGTAATTAAAAATCTTTAAATTATTTAAATATCGAGAAGAAAGAGTAGTTCTAAAATCTGCAAAAGTACTTCCTTTGGTGATGAAAATCGCGTCCGTAATGGCACGAGGTTTATATTTTAATTTATTAAAACTGTAAAGATTGAAGTTATTATAAGTGGTGCTGTCGGTAGGTTTCTTTTTAGAATTCGCAGCAGAATAATCCGTATAGATATTAACATCGCTGATCTTATATAGTTTAAAAGGTTCTGTACGGCTTGAATCTCTTTCCTGGATATTGTTATTTCCAATGTTTAGAGTAACATCTGCCTGGGCTTTTTTTCCAATAGTATCAATGTCAAAAGTTACATAAGTAGGCTGGAAGTAGTACGCACCGTGGTTTCTGAAATAAGTTGTAATACGATTTTTTTCTTCCTCAAAATCTGTAGTTTTATATTGATTTCCAGATTTTAATGCAGAAGGCTCTGTAATAGTTTTGTATAATGAATCTAAAGCCGGAGTCATTATATTAGTTTTGATCGTATCTAATTTATAAGCCGGTCCTGTAGTGATGTTGTAATTAATTGCAGCTCTTTTGCGTCCCAGACTATCAATTGTATAATCTGTTAAAACGTTGAAAAAACCATTGTTAAAATAGTAGTATTTTAAACGCAGAAGTGATTTTTTTGTTTTCGAAGTGTCAATAATTACAGGCGGTTCACCTGTGTTTTTTAAAAATTCGTGAATTCCTTTATAATAAAAAGACTGTCCAAGGCGGTCTACTTGTTTTGCCGAAAGTATTTTAGACATACGTTCGTATTTGCCTGGATTGTTTTTAAATTTTGCCTGATAAGTTGAATCTGGATTTAAATTGGCTAAATTGTATAAATTTAATCGAAGTTTATAACCCAGTAATGTACCATTTGGTTTTTGGTACATCTGATTGGAAGCAATTTCGTCATTCGATGATTTGCCGTTTACTAGAATATTATTTTTTACAAGAAGGTTTTTTCCATCGGGAACTCTTTTTACGGCATTACAAGCGCAAATTAATATTGCAATTAGAAGAAATGCTATTATTTTTGTGGAATTATTTTTCAAGTGTTTTTTAATATTTAATTCAAAAGTACATTATTTTATGGTTAGTAAAAACCAAATAAAGCTTATCTCAAGTTTACATCAAAAAAAGCAGCGTTTTGCTAATCAATTATTTTTTGCTGAAGGAGTAAAAGTAATTCAAGAATTGCTGCAATCCAATTTTGAATTAGAACATTTATACACTACATTAAATGATTTTGAAGAGGTTCAGTCTTCTAAACGAACTCAAATTAATGAACAAGAACTTAAAAAAATAAGTGCTTTAAGCACTCCAAATTCTTGCCTGGCTGTTTTTAAAATTCCTGCCGAAAAGAAAATAATCGATTCGGGATTAATTTTGGCTTTAGACGATATTCGAGATCCTGGAAATCTGGGAACTATTTTACGTCTGTGCGATTGGTTTGGAATTAAACAAGTTATCTGTTCTAAAGAAACAGTAGATATTTACAATCCAAAAGTGGTGCAGGCTACGATGGGCTCCATTACCAGAGTAAATATAAATTACGTTGATTTAAAATCTTTTCTTGCTCAAACTAAACTGCCAGTTTTTGGAACTTTTATGGACGGAGCTAATATTTATCAATCGGAATTACCTCAAGAAGGCATCATTATTATGGGTAATGAAGCGAACGGTATTTCAGAAGAGATTGAAAAAATAATAACCAATCGTCTAACAATTCCTAGATTTGGAGAGCTGCAAAAAACCGAAAGTTTAAATGTAGCTACTGCAACAGCAATTATTCTAAGTGAATTTAAACGAAATAGTTAAGATTTTGTTTTAATGAAAAGTGAAATTTATTAAAATTGCTCTAGATTTCATCGAATCAATATTATCGGTATAGCCGCTAGGAGATGTGTTGTCTCTAATTAATTCATCTGTTATACCGAACATCCCCCTTACAGAAGGAGAAAAGATAAAGTATTCTGTAAAAATATCAATTCCTAAACCAACTTCATAAGCTGCAGTCCACTGTTTTACCCTAAATTTCTGCTGATAGTTATCATCTTTAGATTTAGAATTGCTCGATAAATTTAAAGTAGTAGACATACCTCCAACTAAGTAAGGACGAATATTGCCAGTACGTAAAGCAGAAAATTTCAGTAATAAAGGGAAGTGAATATAAGTACTATTCACTTCTCTTAAATATTCACTTTCTAAATCTCCTACACCCGAAAAATATAAATCACGTTTTGTATAATACAACCCAGGTTCAAAACGAAGGCTGATATATTCCTGCAGTCTTAAATCAGCGACAACACCAACATTAAAACCAGTCGTCTTTTTAACTTGAATATCGTTAGGGACAGGAGTTTTGTAATCAAATTTAAAGTCAAAACTATTAAAACCTAAATAATATCCAAAGTAGACACGCTGCTTTTGAAAGTTTTCAAGGTTAATAATAGGATCTTTGCTAAACATATTTTTAGCAAATTGAGAATGCCCTTTTGTCGCTAAGACCAACAAAAATAAGATTACAGCTTTTTTCATACTATTTTTTAGATGCAGAATAAATCGTTGCGACACCAAAAGTTTGAGGCATTGCCACAACATCTATAAACCCAGTTTTTCTCAAAATATTGTTTAAGGCTTCACCATAAGGAAAAGCAGCAGCAGATTCCGATAAATAGCCATATGCATCATTGTCCTTAGAAAATAATTTCCCGATAAGCGGTAATATATTTTTTGTATAAAAATTATAACCTTGTTTGTAAGGGAATTTATCTGGAACAGAAGTTTCTAAAATAACAAAAACACCATTTGGCTTAAGAACTCTTAAGATTTCTGCAAAACCTTTTTCAAGATTTTCAAAGTTTCTCACTCCAAAACCAACAGTTATAGCATCAAAATAATTATCCTCAAAAGGCATATTCTCAGAATCCCCTAAAACTAATTCAATAATATTAGAAAGATTTTTTTCCTGTACTTTCTTTTTTCCAACTTCAAGCATTCCGGCAGAAATATCCAAACCAATGATTTTTTCAGCATTTGTCTGAGATAATAAAATAGCTAAATCACCAGTTCCTGTAGCAATATCAAGAATTACTTTTGGTTTCTTGTCTGAAACTATTTTTAATACCTTTTTACGCCATTTAACATCAATTCCAAAAGAAATGACACGATTCAAATTATCGTAATTCCCAGAAATGGTGTCAAACATTTGGGTTACCTGCTCTTTTTTTCCTAATGAAGAGTCTTTATACGGAGTTATTTTTTCAGACATTTTTTTTATTTAGGCAAATATAAACAATCTAGTTTAACTGTAATTGAGTTTTTTAATTTGAAAAATAAATGTTTTATACGATTTATTTTAAAGTTAATTATTGAAATGTTTCGGCATCCCTAAATCTAGGTATTTTCGCAAAATCACTAAAATCGTGTATTGTACCGCTTCGCTATTATGAGCAACTTTGTAGAAGTAAAAATGATTAAAGTTTTAATGATTGGTAGTACCGCAAAGACTTAAGCAGATGATTACTTTTTGCACTTGTAATTCGTTTGTTCTTGAAAAAGTTTTGTAAGTATTGTTCTTGGGGGGAAATACTATTTTATAGTGCAAACTACGTTCTTAGGATTAAATTTGTTTTTGGAAATTTTAATTTTCTGCCTTTAATATCTTAGTGGTATTTGTTATTAAAGGCGTTTGAGACTATGTCTCAAATAACATTAAATGTTATTCAGTTATTTCAAATGTTTTTAACATTTGTGATTTTTAAACAAAACTATTCTTGAGTAAGTCAGGTCTAAAAAATCAATCGTTTTAAAAACATCCTCCCAAAAGAGGATGTTTTTTTATTTATTTTCTAATATAAGTTTCATAAGTATAATCATAAAGATGTTTTTCGTCTTTTTGATTTTCTTCAGATTCTACTAAAACCCATTCATTCTTATTTATTTTTGGAAAGAAAGTGTCTGCCTCAAATGTATGATGAACTTTAGTTAATTCTATTATATCTGTAAATGGCAGTGCAAGATTGTAAATTTCTCCGCCTCCTATAATATAACTGTCTTCGTTTTCAGGACAAACGGCAATTGCTTTTTCAATGCTGTCTACCACAATACATCCTTCAGGCTTATAATTTTCTTGACGTGTAATTACAACATGCACTCTATTAGGCAGCGGCTTAGGGAAACTCTCGAAAGTTTTTCTTCCCATAATAATATGATGACCAGTAGTAAGCGATTTAAAACGTTTAAAATCGTTTGGCAGATGCCATACTAATTCATTGTTTTTTCCAAGAGCATTATTTTCGGCTGCAGCCGCTATCATTATAATCATGGTATGCTGAAACTAAATTTTATTTTCATTTTCTTCACTAATAGAAGATTCAAGCTGGCTGATTCTTTTTTTCTGTAAAGCAACCAGTCTGTCAATCTGTTCTCTCTCCCATTTTTTATTCATAAAACGGTCGGTAATGTAGACTTTTATAAAGTGCAGAATAAAGATAAAAAGCCAGATCGTAATTCCCCAAATACACCAGTTTTGAGTTGTTCCTTCTCCAAAACCAAAAAATCTATTGGCAATAAATAAAAATAAACTTCCAAGCAGGAAAAGAACAAAATGAAAATATAGGATTTTTTTTTGTCTTAATCGTCGTCTAGCGTATTCGTATTGTTCGTGCACTTCTTTTTCCATAAGATAAAAATCAGATTATAAAGTTAAAATTTATTTTTGAAAGTCAATATTTTGGAGATAGAATATTTGCTTGGAAAAGATGTAAGAATTTGAAAAACAAAATTTTGCATATCATAAATTATTGATAAAGCTAAAATAACGGGTTGTTTTTGATATTCTGACAAATCGAAGCCGTTGTTGTGAGTGTTTGGATGATTTTAATTAATTTTAGATCTATAAATCTAAAAACTAAATAGTTATGTCTTTGAAGAAACAATTTATCAAAACGAAGCCAGTTTGTAAAGTAACATTTTCTATAGATGCCAAAGACGCTGATTCGGCAGCGGTGGTTGGGGATTTTAACAACTGGAATGCTTCAGAAGGAACTTTAAGTAAGTTGAAAAACGGAACTTTTAAAGCGACTTATGATTTGGTGAAAGATGCGATTTACGAATTTAAGTATGTAATCGATGGGGCTTACGTGAACGATCCAGAAGCAGATTTCTACAAATGGAATGATTATGCTGGAAGCGAAAATAGTGTTTTAGTTGTATAAAAAAATCCGCTTAAAATTAAAGCGGATTTTTTTATAATTATACTGCAACACTTCCTTTTATAGCAGGGTGCGGATCGTAATCTACTAGTGTGAAATCATTAAAATCAAAATCAAAAATGTTTTTAATCTCTGGATTTAAAATCATTTTTGGTAATGGTTTTGGTTCGCGAGTCAATTGTAATTCCAATTGCTCAAAATGATTGTTATAAATATGTGCGTCACCAAAAGTGTGAATAAAATCGCCTGGTTCTAAATCACAAACCTGAGCAATCATCATAGTTAATAATGCGTAAGAAGCAATGTTAAAGGGAACTCCCAAAAATATATCAGCACTTCTTTGGTATAACTGACAAGATAATTTTCCTTTAGTTTCCCCTTTTTCTACATTTGGAGTTGCCACATAAAATTGAAAAAATGCATGACATGGAGGCAAAGCTGCTTTATTGTTAGCTACATTTTCTTCAAATGATTTTTTAGTATCTGGCAAAACCGAAGGATTCCAAGCAGAAACCAGCATTCTACGGCTGTTCGGATTTGTTTTTAATTCAGTAATTAATTCAGTAATCTGATCAATTTCTTCGCTGTTCCAGTTTCTCCACTGATGTCCGTATACAGGTCCTAAATCACCATTAGAATCAGCCCATTCATCCCAGATTTTCACTCCATTTTCCTGAAGATATTTTACGTTTGTATCGCCTTTTAAAAACCAAAGTAATTCGTAAATGATCGATTTTAAATGTAATTTTTTGGTCGTAACCATTGGGAAGCCTTCACTTAAATCAAAACGCATTTGGTAACCAAAAACACTTTTTGTTCCAGTTCCAGTTCGGTCTCCTTTTTGACAGCCGTTTTCTAAAACGTGTTTTACTAAATCTAAGTATTGCTTCATAAATGCTTTAAGCTTTAGGCTATAGGCTTTAGGCTTTTTCCTAAATGCTTACAGCTTGGATTTTTTTATGTTTTTAGCTTAAGCTTACAGCCTAATGCCTATGGCTTACTGCCATAAAATTATCTTTTCGAGATTTCGTCTCTAATTTTAGCTGCTTTTTCATAATCTTCCTGAGAAACGGCTTGATCTAAAAGTTCATTCAGTTCTTGCAGTGTATGTTTTGCGTAAACTTCACCAGATTGATTTGTTTCTTCCTCGTGTCCAAAAGTTTCTGGATTCGAAAGTACATCGTCAATTTCCTGAGCGCCTTGATCTGTATCTGCTGTATTTGATTTTAAATAAATTCCAGCTTTATCCAAGATGTTTTTATAAGTAAAAATCGGTGCATTGAAACGCAATGCTAAAGCAATTGCATCAGAAGTTCTGGCATCGATAATTTCTTCGATTTTATCTCTTTCGCAGATTAAACTAGAATAAAAAACACCGTCAACTAATTTGTGAATAATTACTTGTTTTACGACAATGTCAAATCTTTCTGCAAAGTTTTTGAATAAATCGTGCGTTAACGGACGTGGTGGTTTTATTTCTTTTTCTAAGGCAATAGCTATCGACTGGGCTTCAAAAGCGCCAATAACGATAGGTAATTTTCGTTCGCCATCAACTTCGTTCAAAATTAGGGCATAAGCGCCATTTTGAGTTTGACTGTATGAAATTCCTTTTATAGATAATTTTACTAGACTCATATATGTTTGTAAAAAAGGCACTTAGAGCCTTGTTTTATTGCTTTTTTTGTTTGAAAAATAAAGCTGCAATTTTAATCAAAAAATATGGAACAAAAAAGCTGCCTATAAACAAAGATACAATATCTTGTTTTTAGGCAGCAAATATTTTGAAGAGAATTCTTGAATTAAGAATGCTGAGCTTTAAAAGCTTTTAATTTCTCTGTTAATTGCGGTACGATTTCAAAAGCATCACCAACAATTCCGTAATCAGCAACTTTAAAGAAAGGAGCTTCAGGATCGTTATTGATAACCACCTTTACTTTTGACGAGTTAATACCAGCGATATGCTGAATAGCTCCAGAAATACCTACAGCAATATATAAATTAGTTGCAACTGGTTTTCCTGTTTGTCCAACGTGCTCGCTGTGAGGTCTCCATCCTAAATCTGAAACTGGTTTAGAACATGCAGTCGCAGCACCTAAAACAGCAGCAAGATCTTCGATTAATCCCCAGTTTTCTGGACCTTTCAATCCACGTCCGCCAGAAACTACGATATCAGCATCAGCAATAGAGACTTTTCCACTAACTTTTTCAACAGAATCTACTTTTACTCCAAAGTCATTTTCTCCAATTGATGGATTAAAATCTTCTTCAGAAGCAGATCCTGCACTTTCAAAAATTCCGTAAGAGTTTTTAGCCAAACCAAGAACTTTTACATCTGTATCGATTTGAGTAATGTTGAAAGCTTTGTTTGAGAACGCATTTCTTTTTACTTGGAAAGGCGAAGTGCTAACTGGCAGTCCAACAACATTTGATGCGAAACCAGCATTTAAAGCTACTGCAACCAATGATGAAAGATAAATACTATCTGTTGTCGAAGAAAGCAAAACAACTTTTGTTCCTTCTTTTTCAGCAGCTTGTTTAATTACATCGGCATATGCCTTAGCGGTAAAACCAGCTAATTTATCGTTATTTACTTTTAAAACTTTATCAACTCCGTATTTAGCTAATTCGCTTACGTCGCTAATGTTTACAGTTAAAGCCGTAACAGTTGTTCCTAAACTTTCGGCTACTTTTTTTGCATAAGAAGCTAATTCGAATGCTACTTTTTTAAATTTTCCTTCTGCAGATTCTGCATATATTAATATTGACATGATTTTTTTGTTTAGAGGTTATGAGTTTCAGTTTCAGGTTTCAAGTTGATCAACTGAAAGCTGAAAACCGAGACTGAAAACTGATTACTAGATTACCTTCGCTTCGTTGTGTAATAAATTGATTAACTCATCTAAATTATCAGGAGAAATTAATTTTACTGCTGATTTTGGAGCTGGTTTTTCAAATTTCACCGCTTTAGTATTTGCTGGAGCATCAACTGGTTCTAAAATAGTTAAAGCTTTAGTTCTTGCTGTCATAATTCCTCTCATGTTCGGAATACGCAAATCTTTTTCTTCAACAAGACCTTTTTGACCTCCAATAATTAGAGGTAGAGTAGTGCTTACTGTTTCTTTACCACCATCGATTTCACGAACCGCTTTTACATTGTTTCCATCAACAGTTAAAGCTGTACAAGAGTTTAAAAAGTTAGAACCTAAAATTCCAGCGATCATTCCAGGAACCATTCCGCCATTATAATCAAGAGATTCTTTTCCTGCAATTACAAGATCGTAACCTCCGTTTTTAATTACTTCTGCCAATTGTTTAGCAACAAAAAAACCATCAGTTGGGGTTGCATTTACACGAATAGCTTCATTTGCACCAATTGCCAAAGCTTTACGTAAAGTTGGTTCAGTATCAGGACCTCCGACATTTACTACAGTTACATTTGCACCTTGTTGTTCTTGAAACCAGATTGCACGTGTAAGTCCAAATTCGTCGTTAGGGTTTATCACATATTGTACACCGGCTGTATCAAATTCTGAATCGCCGTTAGTAAAGTTAATTTTTGAAGTAGTATCAGGCACATGGCTGATGCAAACTAGTATTTTCATAAGTATATATTTTGAATTTATAATATGCTTTTACAAATTTAGAATTTAATTTGGAATAATTATACTATGCATGCATAATATTTTTAAAAACTATTACGATTTCGAAGATTATGTAGTTTGAGATGATTTTTATCGGAATCTGAAATTAAAAAATCAATCATTTTAGCTGATTGTTAGTAATTTTACAATATCTGAAAAAATTATTATGTAAAATTTTATGTGTTAAAAATAATAATCTTTAGATATTTACGTTTTGATGAATGAATTTCAGAGAAACAAGAATTAAACAAATAAATTAAAGTTTGTCTAAAAAATATTTCCAGTAAATTAAGTGTGAATTTTACGCTATTATATCGATTTCGTAAATATCACAATTAACTTTAAAAAGTTAAAAGCTAAAGAGAGAAAGAACTTCATGCGATTTTAAATTCAATTTATGCTTTTAAGTTATTTAAAATATTTATTTTTGCTCTTCAGAAAATTCAACATACAATATAAATATGAGAACAATACAATTTAGAGAGGCCATTTGCGAAGCGATGAGTGAAGAAATGCGTCACGATGAATCCATATATTTAATGGGCGAAGAAGTTGCAGAATACAACGGAGCATACAAAGCTTCAAAAGGAATGCTTGCGGAGTTTGGCGAAAAAAGAGTTATTGATACTCCAATTGCTGAGCTTGGTTTTACAGGAATTGCAGTAGGTTCTGCAATGAATGGAAATCGTCCTATTGTAGAATATATGACATTCAACTTCTGTTTAGTTGGTATTGATCAAATCATTAATAACGCTGCTAAAATGCGTCAAATGACTGGTGGACAATTTAATGTGCCAATCGTTTTCCGCGGGCCAACAGCTTCTGCTGGTCAATTAGGAGCTACTCACTCTCAAGCTTTAGAAAACTGGTTTGCTAATACTCCAGGTCTTAAAGTTGTTGTTCCTTCAACTCCTTACGATGCAAAAGGACTTTTGAAATCTGCAATTCGCGATAATGATCCAGTTATTTTCATGGAATCTGAGCAAATGTATGGTGACAAAGGTGAAGTGCCAGACGGAGAATACACTATTCCATTAGGAGTTGCTGATGTTAAACGTGAAGGAACAGATGTAACTATCGTTTCTTTCGGAAAAATTATCAAAGAAGCTTTTATTGCTGCTGATGAATTAGCTAAAGAAGGAATCTCTTGTGAAATTATCGATTTAAGAACAGTTCGTCCTATGGATAAAGATGCAATTCTTAAGTCTGTTAAAAAAACAAACCGTTTAGTAATTCTTGAAGAAGCTTGGCCATTTGCAAGTATTTCTTCTGAAATCACATATATCGTTCAAGAGCAGGCTTTTGACTTTCTTGATGCGCCAATTCAACGAATTACAACTGCAGATACTCCTGCACCTTACTCTCCAGTACTTTTAAAAGACTGGCTGCCAAACGCAGGTGATGTAGTAAAAGCAGTTAAAAAAGTATTGTACAAATAATACATATTTAAAATACTCACAAAACTTCATCATTCCTAGTTAATCGATGAAGTTTTTTTTTGCCCAAATGATGAAAAGAATAATTTTACTCAGCCTATTTTTTGTATTCGCATTTGCGACTATTGCTACTGCACAAACGAAAGTGAGTGGAATTGTTTTGGACAAATCTAATCAGCCGATACCTTTTGCAAATGTTGTTTTTAAAGGTTCAAATACTGGAATCGTTTCTAATGAAGATGGTCGTTTTTATTTGGAATCGCCAAATACCTATACTGCATTATTAGTTACTTCGGCAGGATTTTCAGATAAAGAAGTCCCTTTGGAAAAAGCAGTAAATTATAATTTCAAAATTGTTTTAGGCGAAGCCGAAGCCTTAAACGAAGTTGTAATATTTACAGGAAAAACATCCAAGAAAAACAATCCGGCATTAGATATTTTGAGGAAAATATGGGAAAGAAAACGTAAAAACGGACTTTACCAATTCAATCAATATCAAATGCAGAAGTATGAAAAAGTAGAATTTGACATGAATACTATCGATAGTGCTTTCATGAAAAACAAACTTTTCAAGGGAATGGAGTTTATCTTTAATCATGTTGATACTTCGGATGTTACTGGAAAAACTTATCTGCCCATTTTCATCAACGAATCTGTTTATGATGTTTACGGGGATAATAAACTAAAGAAAGTAAAAGAAAACCTAACCGGAAATAAAATGTCTGGTTTTAATGGAAATCAGCAGATTTTATCATTTGTAAAAGACCTTTATTCCGATTATAATATTTACGATAATCACCTTAAATTTTTTGATAAAAGCTTCACAAGTCCGCTTTCGAGAACGGGAATTGATGTTTATAATTATGTGTTAAAAGACAGTGCGTATATTGATAAAAAATGGTGTTACAATATTGTTTTCTATCCAAGACGTAAAAACGAATTGACCTTTAAAGGTGATTTTTGGGTAAACGATTCTACTTTTGCAATCAAAAAAATCAATATGGGCGTAACTAAAAGCGCCAATATTAACTGGGTAAAAGATATTTATATCGAGCAGGAGTTTGAAGTAGAAAACGATTCGGTTTTCCTTTTGACCCGTGATTATATGATGTCTGATTTTGCTTTGAACAAGAAAGAAAAATCAAAAGGAGTTTATGGAAAACGAACGACATTATATCGTAATCATAAATTCAATATTCAGAAACCAGAGAAATTCTATAAAGAAGAAGTCAATTTTATAGACAATGCCGTCTATGAACGACCGCCTGAATTCTGGGAAGAAAATCGTTTTGAGAAATTAAATAAAGATGAAGCGGGCGTGTATAAAATGCTCGATACATTGCAAACGGTCAAGCGATTTAAGCAGTTGTATAATCTCGTCTCCATTTTAGGAAGCGGTTACATTGAATTTAAGAATTTCGATTACGGACCTATTTATTCGACCTTTGGTTATAATGAAGTTGAAGGTTTAAGATTAAGGGTAGGCGGAAGAACTTATTTTGGTCCAAATGACCCTTGGCGTATTCAAGCTTACACAGCATATGGATTTGATGATAATAAATTCAAATACGGACTTTCAGGAAAATGGATGGTAGATAAGAAAAACCGAGTTATTATTTCTGGAGGAAACAGGCGCGACATCGAGCAAATTGGAGCAAGTTTAACTACTACGAATGATGTTTTAGGACGAAGTTTCGCATCTTCTGCCTTATTTACAACTGGAAGTAACGGAAAGTTGACCAATATCAATCTGAGCAATGTTTCTGTTGAAATGGAGGCCAAGAAGAACTTTATTGTTTCGGCGGGATTTTCGTACCGAACATTAGAATCGGCTTCGAAAACTTTTAGTTTAGATTATTACACGACATTGCCAACTGCAGCAAATCCGGTGGGAGTTGTAAAAAGCGATGTAAAACAAACAGAAGCAAATATTCAGTTTGAATATATGCCCAACCGAAAAACGATTGGTTACGGTGTAGAGAGAGATTTAGTAGACAGCCCTTTCAGTCATTTCTTTGTAAACTTTAGTTACGGTCTTAAAGGAGTTATGGATAGTGATTTTGCTTACGAAAAAATACAGATTTTTTATAAACAGCCTATTATAATCGGACCATTAGGAAGATCAAATATTATAGTAGAAACTGGAAAAACCTTTGGAACAATTCCGTTAGGATTGATGAGTGTAATTCCAGGTAACCAAACTTATTTTACGATCGAAAATACGTTTAGTAATTTGAATTTCTACGAGTTTGTTACAGATCAATACACAACTTTGCAATGGAATCATGATTTTGGTGGAAGATTATTTGCCAGAATTCCATTTATGAGAAAATTAAACTGGAGAGAATTTATAGGAGTAAGAGCTGTTCATGGAACGATTTCTGATGCTAATCGCGCCATTAATGCTTCTGGATTACCTTATAATGCTCCTGAAAAAGTATACTGGGAATACAACGCCGGAATTGGAAATATCTTTAAAGTTTTCAGACTTGATTTTTCGTGGAGAGGAAACTATTTAGATATGCCAGACGCCCACAAATTTGCTATAAAAGGATCTTTCGGATTCTATTTTTAAGTTTTTAGATGAGGTTCAGAGGTACAAAGTTACAAAGTCGCAAAGGTTTAAAATCTTTGCGGCTTTTTTGTTTGAGCCAGATTTTGCAGATTCTTAATTTTTGTTAAATTTAAAAATCTGTAAAATCTGCTTGAAAAAACTTTATTCCTGCGGAATTCTTTTTTCTTTAATTTTGAAATAGATTTAAAGTAAAACCCATGCAGGAAGCCATCGATTTTCTAATCAATAAAAATCCAATATTTCGAGAGATAATCGAGAAGTATGGACTTCCGGCAATTCCGAAACGACCGCAGGGATTTGAGACTTTGGTTTTATTAATACTTGAACAGCAGGTTTCTATAGATTCGGCGAAAGCCGCATTCTTAAAAATTAAAGCATGTACTACTTGCAATCCAGAAACTATGGCTGTTCTTCCCGATCAAGAATATCGAAATCTTGGTGTCAGCCGTCAGAAAACAAAATACATTAAGATTTTAGCGGAAGCAATTTTAAATAAAGAACTAGACGTTGAAAGTCTGGCTTCAAAATCGGCAAAGCAAGTCCGCGAAGAACTTATAAAACTGAAAGGCATTGGCAACTGGACGATAGATATTTATTTAATGTTTTGTCTGCAAGAGTCAGATTTGATCCCGTTAGGAGATATTGCAGTCGTAAATACGATAAAAGAATTGCTGAATATTCACGACAAACAGGAAATGGAAATCCATGCCGAACAATGGAGTCCGTATCGATCTTATGCGACCTATTTGCTCTGGCATTACTACTTAAATAAGCGAAACAGAAAAATTACCTATTAAATGCTTGTTTTTTAAACTCTAATGAGGATAATTTAACCTTGTTTTTTATTGTAAAACTGGATTCTTTAGTTATTTTTGCAACCGAAATTATAGAAACAATAAAAAACGAAAATGACCGCAGACAAATTAACGACTTTCGATGTATTAATCGAAATACCAAGAGGAAGCAGAAATAAATACGAGTACGATTTTGAAATTAAAAGAATGCGTTTCGACAGAATGTTATTCTCTTCAATGATGTACCCAGCAGATTACGGATTTATTCCAGAAACTTTAGCTTTAGACGGTGATCCTCTTGATGTATTGGTTTTAGTAAACGAACCAACTTTTCCTGGATGTGTTATGGAAGTTAAGCCAATTGGTGTTTTCCACATGGCAGATGATAAAGGACCAGATGAAAAAATTATTTGTGTACCAGTTTCAGATCCAATCTGGAATTCATTAACAGATTTATCAGATATCAACCCTCACTTAGTTAAAGAAATTGAGCACTTCTTCCAAGTTTACAAAGATCTTGAAAACAAGAAAGTAGATGTTGAAGGTTGGGGAGATGTGAACGAAGCATTTGAAATTATTGCTGAGTGTACAAAACGTTTTAACGATATTGAAAATAAACCAGAGGGATTATTTAGTATTAAATAATTTAAGGTTCCATATTTTATAAAAAAAGCAATACTCCGTCAGGAGTATTGCTTTTTTGTTTAAATTCGTTTCAGTTAGATTGTTGACTATTAACCAAAACCATTAAAAATTATGAATGCATTTATGATTTATCTGCCAATTGTGATGGCAGTTTTAGGATTACTTTTCATGGGAATAAAAAGGACTTGGGTTTTAAAACAAGATGCTGGTGATGGCAAGATGAAAGAGATTTCAGATTACATCTACGAAGGAGCCTTAGCCTTTCTAAAAGCCGAATATAAATTATTAACCATATTTGTAATTATTGCCAGTTTAGCCTTGGCAGGAATTACTTTTATTCCGGGTGTAAAAACACATTTATTAATCGTAATTGCATTTATTTTTGGAGCATTATTTTCGGCTTATGCTGGAAATATTGGAATGAAAATAGCAACCAAAACAAACGTTAGAACAACTCAGGCTGCGCGAACAAGCCTTCCTCAAGCCTTAAAAGTATCTTTTGGCGGCGGAACTGTAATGGGGTTAGGAGTTGCAGGTTTAGCCGTTTTAGGGTTAACAGCCTTCTTTATCATTTTCTTTAATCTTTTTTCTGACGGAGTTTGGAAAGATACCGAAACAATGACTGTTGTTTTAGAGACATTAGCTGGATTTTCACTTGGTGCCGAATCAATCGCTTTGTTTGCCAGAGTTGGAGGCGGAATCTACACAAAAGCTGCCGATGTTGGTGCCGATTTAGTTGGTAAAGTTGAAGCCGGAATTCCAGAAGATGATCCTCGTAATCCTGCAACAATCGCAGATAATGTTGGAGATAATGTTGGAGACGTTGCCGGAATGGGAGCCGATTTGTTTGGTTCGTATGTGGCAACCGTTTTGGCCGCAATGGTGCTTGGAAATTATGTGATTAAAGATATGGGCGGAAGTATCAATGATGCTTTTGGCGGCATTGGTCCAATTTTACTTCCAATGGCAATTGCTGGTTTCGGAATTATATTCTCAATTATTGGGACACTTTTAGTCAAAATTTCAGATGATAATGCAAAAGAAGCGCAAGTACAGAAAGCATTAAATATAGGAAACTGGGTTTCGATTGCTTTAACGGCTGTTGCGTGTTTCTTTTTAGTACAATACATGCTTCCAGAAACGATGCAGATGAGTTTTTTTGGTGAAGGATCAAAAGCTATTTCTTCATTAAGAGTTTTCTATGCTACTTTGGTAGGATTAATTGTTGGCGGTGCTATTTCGTCAGTAACAGAATATTATACGGGATTGGGAACAAAACCAGTATTGGCAATTGTTCAAAAATCATCTACAGGAGCGGGAACAAACGTAATTGCTGGTTTGGCAACTGGAATGATTTCTACTTTTCCAACCGTATTATTGTTCGCTGGAGCCATCTGGATTTCGTATGCTTTGGCAGGATTTTATGGAGTAGCTTTGGCAGCATCAGCAATGATGGCAACAACAGCAATGCAATTAGCAATTGATGCTTTCGGACCAATTTCTGATAACGCTGGAGGAATTGCAGAAATGAGCGAATTACCAAAAGAAGTTCGTACGAGAACGGATATTTTAGATTCTGTTGGAAACACAACCGCAGCAACAGGAAAAGGTTTTGCAATTGCATCTGCAGCTTTAACTTCACTAGCATTATTTGCAGCTTATGTAACTTTTACAGGAATTGACGGAATTAATATTTTTAAAGCACCAGTTTTAGCAATGTTATTTGTCGGAGGCATGATTCCAGTGGTTTTCTCGGCTTTGGCGATGAATTCTGTTGGAAAAGCAGCGATGGATATGGTTTACGAAGTACGCCGTCAGTTCAAGGAAATTCCTGGAATTATGGAAGGAACTGGAAAACCAGAGTACGGAAAATGTGTTGAGATTTCTACAAAAGCGGCTTTACGCGAAATGATGCTTCCCGGGATTTTGACAATTGGTTTTCCAATTATAATTGTTTTGATTGGTAAATTAGTTTATGGAGATAATAATCAGTTGATAGCAGAAATGTTAGGAGGATATATGGCAGGGGTTACGGTTTCTGGAGTTCTTTGGGCAGTTTTCCAAAACAATGCTGGAGGAGCTTGGGATAATGCTAAAAAATCTTTTGAAGCAGGAGTTATGATTAATGGAGAAATGACATATAAAGGCTCTGATGCACATAAAGCTGCAGTTACTGGAGATACAGTTGGAGATCCATTTAAAGATACTTCTGGGCCATCTATGAATATTTTAATTAAATTGACCTGTCTAATCGGATTGGTAATTGCACCAATTTTGGGAGAAGGAAATCCTCCATCCGATATAGCCGCTAATGCTTCTTGTTGTTCAAAAACCGAAATGCACGCGGGAATTTCTAAATGCGGAGATATATCAGGAATGACAAAAGAAGAATGTGTGAAAATGTGCAAAGAAAAAGGCTGTTCTCCAGAAGAAACAGCAAAATGCCTGGCACATTTCGATACAACTGGAAAATATCAAAAAACAGATTGTTTTGATACAAGTAAATACGAAAAGAAATCGGTTCGCGTGGAGGTTAAAAATATAAACGGAAAAACGACTGGAACTGTTACTAAAACAGAAAACGGCAAAACAACTACAGAAGCTTACGAAGGGACCGAAGAAGAAGTACAGGCAAAAATTAACGCTGCGCAATAAAAAACAACATTATCTATATCTATCCTAACAGGTTTCCAAAACCTGTTAGGATCATAATCAAAAGAAAAGCCTCTAAATAATATTTTTTAGAGGCTCCTTTTATTTATTGTAAATCTGTGTAATTCGTGTTTAAAACAATCCGTTTAATTCGGCATCAATTCTATTAATGATGTTACCTAAGTCTTCTGGATTGTCCACAAAATTGATATTGTCAACATCAATAATTAATAGTTTTCCTTTTGTATAGGTCTGAATCCAAGCTTCATATCTTTCGTTCAAACGGCTTAAGTAATCGATAGAAATTGAGTTTTCGTACTCACGTCCGCGTTTGTGAATCTGCCCAACTAGATTAGGAATAGAACTTCTTAAATAAATTAGTAAATCTGGTGGTTTTACCAAAGATTCCATTAATTCAAACAAAGAAGTATAATTTTCAAAATCGCGGCTTGTCATTAATCCCATCGAATATAAATTGGGAGCAAAAATATAAGCATCTTCATAAATCGTTCTGTCCTGAATGATTTTTTTACCGCTTTCGCGGATTTGCTGCACCTGGCGAAAACGGCTGTTCAAGAAATAAATCTGAAGGTTAAATGACCAGCGCTCCATTTGATGGTAAAAATCATCTAAATAAGGATTGTCAACCACATCTTCATAATGTGGTTCCCATTTAAAATGTTTCGCTAATAATTTGGTCAGGGTAGTTTTTCCTGCGCCTATGTTTCCTGCTATTGCTATGTGCATTACGGTGTTACGATTTTATAATTTGATATATCTGTAGATGTAAAAATAGATAAAATTTGGTCTTTGTAATAAAAATTGTCAAAGGTTTTTTCTAAAATTTTAATCTCCAAAATTACTTCAGGATTAGATTTGCCAATCCCTTTAAAATACAGTAAACTATCTTTACTGAAGATATATTGTGCCGTATTAATTATTTCAATTTTATCAAAGTCTGCTATTTTGCCTAATGAAGTAATTTTTCCAAAAATATCGCAGGAAAACCAATTGTTATTTTTGTCAATCCAATAGAAAGTATTAAAATCGGTTTGATAATATTTAATTGGTTCAGTCAGCGGAATTGAAACGGTTTTATATTCGTTTTTTAAATAATCAAAAAGACCAATCTGCTGATTTAAAGTATTGTAAATCCAAAGCTGATTTTGTGTGGACATTCCGATTGCTGAGACAACTATAGGCGTTTGATTCTGTGAAAAATTAATCTCAGTTATTTTATTTAGTTGATTATCTAATAAAACGACACTATTGAAATCTTCATAAAACAAAACCATTTTTAAAGGATTCTGCAAATCTGCTTTGGTAATTTTTCCAAGTGAAACATTCTTGTATTCAAAAATTTCTTTCTCTTTTATTTTACTAAAAACATTATTCGTTATCTGATAAGAATATCCAAAAGCGTCGTAACCTAAAAATTTATCTGAGTTATTTTTAAAATGAGAAATTAGCACTGGATTTATATCTGAATTCTGGGCATTCAGCACATGGAAACTGCAGCAGACACATAAAAAGAATAAGAATTTTGACACAGTTTTACGCATTAGAAATAAATTTACAAGAGTACCAAATTACAAAAATACCTACTTAGAAGTTTAAATTTAGTATTTAAACCTTTTTTAATTGTAATAGTCTAAGAAATAAGGGCTTTTGTCTATGCCGTAGGACTATTTATATATTTTATTTTTAGTACTTTTAAATTAATAATACATTTGATTGTAAGTTTTCTCGGATTTACCCACTTTTAAAGAAAAATAAATGAAGAAAATATTTTTTTATATGTCGTTGATGCTTGTATGTACACAAATTCAAGCTCAAAAAGATTTTCAAGGAATGGCTGTTTATGAGTCAAAAACGCAAGCGCCTAAGTTTGAAGGAATGCGCGGTAACAGAGATATAACACCCGAAATGCAAAAAAATATGGAAGAGCGTTTGAAAAAAATGCTCGAGAAAACTTTTATTTTAAATTTCGATAAATCAGCATCCATCTACAAAGAAGAAGAAAAATTAGACGCTCCAGGACAGCAAAATGGTATGCGTATTATGTTTGGTTCCATGACAGGCGGGGGCGGTACTTTCTATAAAGATGTGAAAACAAAGTCTTACACCGTTGACAAAGAGTTTATGGGGAAAGAATTTTTGGTTGTTGATTCATTGCCAAAATTAAACTGGAAATTAGAACAGGAAACCAAACAAATTGGAGGGTACAATTGTTTTAAGGCGACAGCGGTAAAAGAACCTAGCAAGACCGATTTTAGAAATTTCAGACCTAAGAAAGCAGATGATAAAAAAGAGGACGAAAAAAAGACTTCTGGCGAAACAAAAACCAATTTTGCAGACAATTTTGAGATGCCGAAAGAAATTTTGGTAACGGCTTGGTATACACCAGAAATTCCAGTAAATCAAGGTCCTGAAAATTATTGGGGACTTCCAGGTTTAATTTTAGAAATAAATGACGGAACAACTACAATTTTATGTTCGAAAATTGTTTTGAATGCCAAAGAGAAAGTGGAAATAAAACCGTCTAAAAAAGGAAAAGTAGTTTCGCAAAAAGATTACGATGAAACGGTTGTAAAAAAAATGGAAGAATTTAGGGAAATGAACCGCGGCCGTGCAGGCGGACCACCTCCAATGGGAAGATAAAAACCTGTTGATTTTTACCAGTCTAACCTTACCAATTAATGAATAAATTATTTCTGTTTTTCGCCTTTTTAATAACCTCGATTTCCTTTTCTCAAAGTATTCGTTTTGATGGTTTTATTCAAGATGAACAAAAAAATCCGTTGGAGATGGCCAATATTATGGCTGTAAATACTGCCACAAAAGCAATGGATTCATACGGAATTACTAACGATAAGGGAAAATTTCAGCTGACATTAAAACCTAATACTGCTTATACAATTAAAGTTAGTTACCTCGGAATGAAATCTAAAGAAATCGCCGTAGCAACTAAAGCTGAAAACATGACCCAGACTATTGTTTTAGATGGAGCTGGAATTGAATTGGAAGGTGTGGAAATTGTGCGCGAAATGCCAGTTTCCATAAAAGGAGATACGATTGTTTATAATGCTGATTCTTTTAAATCTGGAACCGAAAAAAAACTGGAAGATGTCTTGAAAAAACTTCCGGGCGTTGAGGTAAATGCCGACGGAGAAATTGAAGTGGAAGGAAAAAAGGTGAGTAAATTAATGGTCGAAGGAAAAGATTTTTTTGACGGAGATACCAAATTAGGCGTAAAAAATATTCCTGCCGATGCGATTGATAAAATTCAGGTTTTACGAAATTACAATGAAGTCAGCGCATTAAAAGGTCTGGAAAATGATCAAGACAATGTGGCGATGAATATTAAACTAAAAGACGGAAAAAAGAACTTTTGGTTTGGAGATGTTACCGCAGGAATTGGTGTAGGAGAACTAGACAGTCGCTATATAATTAACCCAAAATTATTTTATTACAGTCCGAAATACAGCATCAATATAATTACCAATTTTAATAATATTGGAGAATTACCTTTAACAGCGCAAGATTATTTTAAGTTTACGGGCGGATTTAAAAATATGATGAAAAAAGGCGGCAGTAGTTTCAACGTTTCGTCAAATGATTTAGGAATTTCACTGCTTCGAAATAATCGTGCTAAAGAAATCGAAACAAAATTTGGTGCAACAAACTTTGCTTATTCAGTCAATAAAGCCTGGAATTTAAGCGGTTTCGGAATTCTTTCTACTTCAAAAACAGAATTGGAAACCAAATCGCAGACTACATTTTTAGATTCTGGAAATGAGGACAGAAGAGATGAAAGTACAAGTCAGAAGAATAATTTGGGGCTTTTTAAGTTAAGTTCAACTTACAAGCCAAACGATAAATTTCAATTTGATTATGATATCTTAACCAAGTTGACCAAACAAGAAGAATTTTCAGATTTATTTAGAGAACAGATTGTACAGAACCAATCTACTCCAGAAACTATTTTTACAACAAAAAAGCAAGATCCAACTTCGATTAATCAGAACTTGAGTTTGTATTACACACAAAGCGATAAAAATATTTTTGCTTTTGAAATGCAGCATTTATACCAAGACGAGAATCCTTTTTATAATGCCAATCTGCAGACGCTTCCTTTTCCATTGTCAGGATTTGTTGAACAAGATCGAAATGATTACAATCAAAATCGTTTTGTAAAAACCAATAAACTAGATGCTAAACTGGATTACTATTATATGGTAACGCCAAAAAGCAATATCAATATTACTTTAGGAAATACGTATTCGTATCAAAACTTCAATTCTCATATTTTCCAAATATTGGATAATGGAACACGAAATGATTTGAACGATCCGGCGAATAATAATGATGTAGATTATAGATTTAATGATGCTTTTCTAGGTTTTCATTACAAAATCTTAACTGGAAAATTTACTTTGACACCGGGAGTCAGCCTGCATTCCTATCAAATGACAAACGGACAATTAGGAAGCGATTATTCTCAAAGTTTTACTAGATTACTGCCGGATTTCTTTGCTTTATATCAAATTAAAAAGTCAGAAACATTGACTTATAATTTCTCTTTAACCAATGATTTTACAGATGTTAATCAGTTGGCAGCAGGTTATGTTTTGTCCAATTACAGCAATTTGTTTCATGGAAATCGCTTTTTAGAAAATGCCACTTCGCAAGTGCATTCGCTTCGTTATTTCAAATATAATATGTTCAATTTTGAAAATATTTTTGCCAATGCAACTTATACAAGAAAAGTAGATGCCATTAAAACAAAAGCAGATTTTGATGGAATTAACCAATCTTCGGTTCCATACAATTCAAATTTAGCCGATGAAACTTTTTCTGGAATGGGAGCTTATGGACGTTCCTTTTTAAAAAATTACAAAGCTTCGATAAATGCAAGTTTGAATTGGTCAAAATTCAACAACATTCAAAATAATGAAGTTAGAACAACAGAAAGTTTTGTGCAGAGTTATACTGTAAGGGCTTCAACTAATTATAAAAATCTGCCGAATATCGAATTTGGATATAATCTTTTGGTGAATAAATACAGCGGTTCTACCTTTTATACCGATAAGCCATTTGCCAAATTAGATTACTATTTCTTGGACAGTTTCTCCTTTGTTTCAGAGTATGAATTCTATCATTATTACAATGGAGATAAAACGGTTGACAACGAATATGATTTCTTAAGTGCCAGTTTAATTTATCAAAAGAAAAACAGCAAATGGGAGTATAAAATTTCGGCAACCAACTTGTTAAATACACGATATTTGAACGATGATAATTTTACGCAATTCTCCACAAGAGTTTCTCAATATACCGTACAGCCTCGATATATCATATTTTCTATGAAGTACAATTTATAATAATAGAATTGGTTTAATTTTATAAATAAGGTATTTATTTAAATAAGAATGGAATATCTTTACATGAATATTAACAGCCAAATTTTTATATTATGCGCAATTTTATTTGGAGTTTATTGCTATTTACTTCGGCAATTTCTATGTCTTTTTCTCAAGGAAATAATGAAAAAGGAACCTACTTATCGACAAACAAAGGTCAGAAAATCAAATTAAATTTATTGGACGGCAACAAATATGAGCTGGTATTTTATTCAGGTGATTATGAGGTAAAAGGAGATTCATTGCTATTTGCTAAAAATGTAGAAGCACAAACTAACTTTAATCTTTCTTTTAAAGTCGATAAAAAAGCCAAAAGTGTAAAAGTAAAATTCTTAGATCCTTCTTATTATTCCTTTTATATAGGAACCCAAAAAGGTAAAGAAGAAATTAAATACCAAAGAATTTCAGACATCAAAACAAAAATAGATCCTGAATGGAAGCAGACAGATTTAAATTTTGAAATTGAAAAAGCAGACTTTTTATATTTGGCATTTGAAGATAATTACAACCCAACTACGGTTAATAAATATGCCTTGCCAAAAGATGTTTCTGAAATTACAATTAGTTACGAATTAGCGGTTTTAGGAGATTTAAAAATTTCTGGATTTTTTGATAGACAAACAAACCAATTGATAATCTCTGAGAAATCAGGATTAAATCCTTTGGTTTTTACCAACGAAAAGGATCCTCAGCCAGCAGCAAAAACTTCAAAAGTTACTCCTCTAGAAAGTTTGTCTATTGCAAACTGGACTTATCCTGGTAAAGAAGATGTTTTGTTAAGCGACGATTTTGGGACAGGAATTGTTGTTGCAGATACTGCAGTGGCTGTTCAAGATGTTGCTTCTTACAATACCTACAATTTTAAATTAAAAATCGAAAATAACTTAAACAAAGCCATTTCGGCTACTAAAGAATCAAATAATAATAAGTTTTTAGGAGTTTATTTCAATAGTAAAAAAGAGGCCAAAGAGAGTTTTGATTTATTTATAAAAGATCAGGAAACTCAAGCAGGTTATAGTATGTACGACGCTTATAATCCTGTTTACGATGTTTTTAATTATTATTTGGCTGGAGCCGATGATAAAAAATGGCTTAAAAACAATAAAATAACAAATGACCCAAGTGTAATTGTGTTGAATGGCCAAGGAAATGTACTTGCAGCTGCAAAATCTGATTTAGAAGCTCAAAAATATCAATTTAGTTATTATGGTGATTTCTATCGCAAACTTCAGCGAGCGGATGCTTTTGTAACAATGAATGCTATTTTAAAGAACAAAAAAGCCTCAGACGCAGATGTAATCAAAGCATTTAATAAAGCCTCAGTACTGGAAGCTTCTTATGACTATGAGTCAGAAGATGTGCCTGCAGATGCTAATTCAACAGAATTTGTTTTCACAAAAACAGCTTTAGACAAAAAAGAAGTTGCAGCAAGTTGGAAAAAACTAATTGAAGCACATCAAAAAGATACAAAATCTGATATGTATTTGGTTGAAACAATAGTCAGAGAAATCAAAAACCAAGGTTTTACGAAACAGCTTTTTAATGTAGATAAAGTATTAAACGATACTGATTTTCTGGCAATCGATTATTTGATTAAGCATTCTGAAGATATAGAAAACAAACGTACAGAATTTAATAGTGCAGCAGGAGAACTTCATAGTGTTGGAAATCCAGTTTCTGAAATTTCAAATGCACTGCAGTTGAATGTTTATGCATCTCAATATGGTGTTACCGGAAATATTAATAAAGAGAAAGTTAATTCAATTTATAAAAAGATGATTGCATCTGGAAAAGGCAATTTTGATGCTTACCGCAATTATTTTGACTATTTAGGTCAGGTTGAAGACAAAGATGGTTCTAACACAACTTTCTTAAAAGAATTTAATACTTATTTTGAAAGTAATTTAGCTGGAACAAGTCCAATCGAAAAATTAGATACAATTTTTGCTTCATTAGATGCTGCTTCTAGTTACTCTTATGATGGCTGGAATATGTTTAAAGATTATCATTCTAATCTTGCCAATAATGCAGCGTGGACTGTAGTGTTAAAACCTCAGAATTCTAACTTTATAAAAGATGCGATTAAATGGTCTGAATACAGTCTGGTTGTAACCAAAAACAATCCATATTATTTAGATACTTTGGCGCAGTTGTACTATAAAGACGGGCAAAAGCAAAAAGCAATCGAAACTCAGACTTTAGCTGTGAAATATTTATCAAATGTGACAGAGGAGGAAACCGCAGATGAAATAAAAGAAACGTTAGCAAAAATGCAGAACGGAACTTATTAATAAAGATTATACCTAAACATAAAAAAGCCGATTTCTAATTTTAGAAATCGGCTTTTTTATGTTTAGCTAACTAAGATATCTAACAATCTAAGTTAGTCTATAAGTCTAGATTTACAATCCAAATGCAGTTTTTACTTGGTCAACAAAATCAAGTTTTTCCCATGTAAACAACTCAACAGTAACCGTTTTTTCGTTTCCGCCTGGAGCAGAGAAAGTTTTAGTTACAGTTTCTGGTTTACGTCCCATGTGTCCGTAAGCGGCAGTTTCGCTGTAGATAGGGTTTCTTAATTTTAATCTTTGCTCGATAAAGTAAGGACGCATATCGAAGATAGCTTCTACTTTTTTAGCGATTTCACCGTTTGTTAAGTTTACTTTAGAAGTTCCGTAAGTTTCAATGAAAATTCCCATTGGCTCAGCAACTCCAATTGCATAAGAAACCTGAACTAAGATTTCGTCAGCAACACCGGCAGCAACTAAGTTTTTAGCGATATGACGAGTTGCATAAGCAGCACTTCTGTCTACTTTACTTGGATCTTTTCCAGAGAATGCACCACCACCGTGAGCACCTTTTCCACCGTAAGTATCTACGATAATTTTTCTTCCTGTTAAACCAGTATCTCCGTGAGGTCCTCCAATAACGAATTTTCCTGTTGGGTTAATATGGTAGTTGATTTTATCGTTAAATAAATGAGCGTGCTCTGGATTTTTAGCGATAATTCGTGGAATCAAGATTTCGATAATATCTTTTTTGATTTTAGCAAGCATTGCAGCTTCTTCGTCAAAATCGTCATGCTGAGTTGAGATAACAATCGCATCAATACGAGTTGGTTTATTATCGTCGCTGTATTCTAAAGTTACCTGAGATTTAGCATCGGGACGTAAATATGTGATTTCTTTATTTTCACGTCTTAAAATAGCTAACTCTTGTAATAATTTATGAGATAAATCTAGTGCCAATGGCATGAAGTTTTCAGTTTCGTTTGTAGCGTAACCAAACATCATTCCTTGGTCTCCTGCACCTTGCTCTTCTGGCTTAGCTCTGTCAACCCCTTGGTTAATATCTGCAGACTGCTCGTGAATTGCAGAAAGAATTCCACAAGAATTCGCTTCAAACATATATTCACTTTTAGTATATCCAATTTTACGGATTACCTCACGTGCAATTTGTTGTACATCAAGATAAGTATTCGATTTTACTTCACCTGCTAAAATTACCTGACCTGTAGTAACTAATGTTTCACAAGCTACTTTTGAGTCAGCATCAAATGCCAGAAAGTTATCAATTAAAGCATCCGAAATTTGATCTGCAACTTTGTCTGGATGCCCTTCACTAACAGATTCTGACGTAAATAAATAAGCCATAATAATTTATTAAATTAACATTAAGCGAGGAAAAAGTAATTGCTGAAAGTGCTAAAGGAGAGTTTCTGCTTTAGCATTTTTTACTACTGAAATCTATCTTTCAGTATTCATAACGAACCATTTCATTATGAAGAGGTTGCAATCAGTTCAAATTTTTCCTCTGTATTCGCGTGCAAAAGTACAAAACCATTTTGATTTGCAAATTAAAGTTCAACTTTTTTTACTTTATACAACAGAAATTTAACAAAAGCATATTAAATTGATAGGGTAATAGAAATTAATTCGCTTTTTGTTTGGTGGTTTGAAAAAAAGTTCTCACATTTGCCAAACAAAACAAATAGAAAAATGAATTTAACTGCTAAAAATATGTGCTGTATGATGCTGGAAACTTCCGCAGAGTGCACTATTGTTTAGTAATTAAATCTAAAAATAACAATAAGACCTCTGCAGTTTGCGGAGGTTTTTTTTTAATTCAAATTGAGATAGAATCATAGTGAAGCTTTTAAGATTAAAATGAACTTATATCGCTTATATGGTTACAAATTTAAAAAAAAGTAAAATGAATAATTCAAGAGTAAATAAAATGATGATGTGTTGTAAGATGTCGATGTGCGTCCCAATTTGCTGTTGCCGAAAGTGAAAGATAAAATCTTTGTTATAGTTTCAACTATAAGCCCTTTTGGTAAGCCATCCGAAAGGGCTTTTTTATTTTACCAACATTTTAAATTTTAAATCATGAATACACTAGACATAAATACTATCGCATTTCATTACTTATTGAGAACAGACTCTCAAAAGAATGCTCCTAAAACTGAAGAAACAATAAGTGAAGTTTTAAAGTATAATCCAGAGCATTATATAAAAACTCAAAAATCATTATTGTGTCAAATGTATGATCTTGAAGAAGAAGATCTTTATGTTTAAACAATATCAAATACAAAATATAACATATTAACAATATCTAAAAACTAAGAAATCATGAGTACACAAAAATTTGCAACAAACGCACTACACGCTGGACACGATGTTACTAAAAACGGAAGCACAAGAGCGGTGCCAATTTACCAAACATCATCATACGTATTTAATAATGCAGATCATGCCGCCAATTTATTTGGTCTTGCCGAAGCTGGATTTATTTATACAAGATTAAACAATCCAACAAACGACGTTTTAGAACAGCGTTTAGCCGCGCTTGAAGGAGGAATCGGAGCTGTAGTAACGGCATCTGGAGCATCGGCAATTTCTACTGCATTATTGACTTTGCTAAAAGCGGGAGATCATATAGTTGCATCAAACAGTTTATATGGAGGAACTTATAATCTTCTGAAAGTTACTTTGCCAAGATTAGGAATTACAACAACATTTGTAGATCCTTCAAAACCAGAAAATTTTACCAAAGCGGCAAAAGAAAATACAAGAGCTTTTTTTGTTGAATCTCTTGGAAATCCAAAATTAGATGTACTAGACTTAAAAGCAATTTCGGTAGAAGCCAAAGCATTTAAAGTGCCATTTATAGTAGACAATACAGTTGCGACACCTTACTTATTGAACCCAATTAAATATGGTGCCGATATTGTAATTCACTCCTTAACTAAATATATCGCTGGAAACGGAACTTCTTTAGGAGGCGTTATCATTGATGCTGGAAATTTTGATTGGGCAAACGGAAAATTCCCTGAATTTACCGAGCCATCTGCAGGTTACCACGGATTAGTATATCACGAAGCTTTAGGAAATGCGGCTTTTATTGCAAAAGCACGAATTGAAGGACTGCGTGATTTTGGTGCCGCTTTGAGTCCATTTAATGCTTTTCAGATTATTCAAGGATTAGAAACACTTCCAATCCGAATCAAGAAACATAGTGAGAATGCTTTGGCTTTGGCCGAATGGTTAGAGAAACAAGATGAGGTTGTGTGGGTGAATTATCCAGGTTTAAAATCGAATAAATATTACGATTTAGCCAAGGAATATTTGCCGCAAGGCCAAAGCGGAATCATTACTTTCGGATTAAAAGGTGGTTTTGATGCTGCGAAAAAAGTAGTAGATGATACAAAAATATTCTCTCTACTGGCCAATATTGGAGATACTAAATCGCTGATTATCCACCCGGCAAGTACAACACATCAGCAGTTGACAGATGAAGAACAAATCGAAACAGGAGTTTCAAAAGATTTGGTACGTTTATCTGTGGGAATTGAAGATATTGAAGATTTAATTGCAGATCTGCAAACTGTTTTTGCAAGTGTTTCACTTTCACAATACAGTATAAATAAGAATTAGGTTTTTTTGTTTTTTGTTTGAAAAATTGCCTTTAGTGATTGGTTATTGCTAAAGGTGATTTTTTATGAAAAGCATCTCTATAAATCATAAATCATATAAGTGATATAAGTTCATTTTAGTAAAATGTACCACAGTGCGTCTAGCCAATTTAACGCAAAGAAAATTAAATGAACTTATATCACTTATATGGTTAAAAAAACAAAATAGTAGAAATTATGTCAAAGCTTAAAATAAACATTATCCTTTTCGGAATTGGAAATATAGGAAGTACTTTGATTAATCAGATTATCGAAAGTCAGGAGTTTTTTCTTGAAAGTAAAAATGTAGATTTTCATTTTCCTATTATAACTAATTCTACAGTGGCCTTTTTCGAGAAAGAAGGAGTTGGTTATTCTTGGGAAACCAATTTTAGACAATTGGCAGTTCCTTTTAAGGTGGAAGATATTATTGAATTTGCTAAAGAAAATGAATTCGAAAACTTGATTGCTGTAGATGCAACAGCCAGTGATGAATTGGTGAAACATTATAACACGCTCATTAAAAACGGATTTAATATTGTGGCTGTCAATAAAAAAGCAAATACACTGCCGATAGACTTGTACAAAGAGCTCCGATCAGACCTTAAAAAGTATGACAAAGAATTTTTGTATGAAACATCCGTTGATACTGGAATTCCAGTTTTGCAGACTTTAAGAGATTTGTATTATTCGGGAGAAAAAATCACCAAGATTCGAGGCGTATTTTCAGATCATTTAAGTTATGTTTTTAATCGGTTCTCCGCCGAAGATGTTTCATTTTCATCTGTTTTAAAAGATGCAAGTCTTTTAGGATTGATGAAATCAACATTCAAGGAAGATTTATCTGGAAACGACACGGCAAGAAAACTTCTAATATTGGCCAGGGAAGTTGGAAAAGACTTTGACTTCTCCGATATTCAAATACAGCCTTTTATTACAGAAAATCACTTGGAAAAGAATGGAATACTAAATAAAGAGGCCGTTGACAAATCATTTAAAATAACTAAAATAACACAGGCTGAAAATCATGTACTCCGTTATGTGGGCGAATTTGATTTTGAGAAAAACAAGCTCGAGGTTAAATTGGTTTCAGAACCTGCACATTCTCCAATTGGACAATTAAAAGGCTCCGATACGATTTTTGAAATTTATACGCAGTCATACGCACAAGTTCCAATTGTAATCCAAAGTGCACCGCCATGCAAACAGGCAATTTCGAGAGGACTTATAACCGATATTTTGAAAGTTGCCGAAAGAATTAGGAATAGAGAGGCCGTTTGGTCTTAAAAACTTCTTAGAAATTAAAAATATAACTAATGTTCTTTGATAAACTGATTCGTTAAGGAAGTTTAGAAAGCTAAAAAACAAATTATTTTGTAAGTTTTTATAGTCTTTTTCTGTAAATTTTTTTTGTAAGATGTTTTTTGACGTAAAAAAATCACTTTTTAACGTATTTTGTAATTAAATTCTTGAATTTTATTTGTGTAATAAAAATAATAGTTGCATATTTGTTATACCCAAAAACTACTAGAAATCAAATGAACTTAAAAGTCAACAAAATGTTTTGCGCCATTTCGGTTAGTACCGAGGCTGGGTTGTCTATTGCTTAAAAAATTGTAAGAATACAATATAAATATAGTAAAGCCTCCCAAAACATATTGGGAGGCTTTTTAATTTTACACAAATGCAGAATTTAAATAAAATACAATATAAATCACAGATGAATAAATCCTTACAGATGAACAAGATGTTTGCTGTCGCGCTTATTTGCGTGCACGTCTGTTGATACTAAAAGAATAAATGAGTTTAAAAAACTTAACCCTTTTGGTATCTGAAATTCCAAAAGGGTTTTTTTATTCCAAAAAGCGATTTAACATAAACATAAAAAAGAAATAAAGATTATAAAACGCAACTAAACTAAAACTTAATATCATGAGCACATTGAACTACTTAGCAAAAACGATTTCTACTTTGAAAAACAAAAGAACAAAAAGAAATAATCCGCCGCCGCCGGCAAACGAGTTGGCTCACCCAAGATTCGGAATTACTGAAACGGGAAAAAATGCCGAAAAAATAACACCAAATTCTTTGTTGTTTTTGATGTATTCAAAAGAAAATGAAACGCTTTTTATCTAAACTAAAAAGCATCGCAAAATAGGCTTCGGCCTGCTTAATTTTACTGGGCATTTTTGTTCGGTAAATTTTTGCGTATAAGAGTTTTTGCTGCAGTATGTTTATGAAATTTAGCAAACAGTTTCGATAAAATTTGTTTGTTAGAGAAATTAGTAGTTAATTTGCACTCGTTAAGTTCAAAAAAGTATTGAAATGTTATAAAGAAAGGACGAGGGATTAGACCCGATGAATCCTTAGCAACCCTTCGTTAATTCGAAGAAGGTGCTGCATTCTACCACGCCCAACGTGGAAAGATAACAACAAGAATTTTTCTAGTTTACACTAGTTTTTTCTTTCTAATATTTCCAGATACAAATCAGATAATACAACAGATTTGAAATTGGAAAATATACCAAACCCTATTAGCATACAAAATTTCACCACAGAAAATGGTGCGCTTTATCGTACACTGCCTTTAAGTTTTATTATTGCCGGTCAGCCATTGCATAGTGCGCCTATTGTTTTGGTAAATCATGCCTTGACAGGAAATGCGCAAGTTACTGGCGAAAACGGCTGGTGGAATGACTTAATTGGCGAAGGTAAAACCATTGATACTGCTGTTTACACCATTTTAGCTTTTGATATTCCAGGAAATGGGAGCAATTCTTTCCTAATCGAAAACTATCTAGATTTTACTGCAAGAGACATTGCCAGAATTTTTATCGAAGGAGTAAAAGCTTTAAATATTGAAAAGCTTTATGCCATAATTGGAGGTTCAGTTGGAGGCGGAATTGCTTGGGAAATCTTAGCTTTAGCGCCAAATATCACAGAACATCTTATCCCGATTGCGAGCGACTGGAAATCGACAGACTGGCTGATTGCCAATTGTTTCCTGCAAGAACAAATTCTCAATAATTCTTCAAAACCAATCGAAGATGCGAGAATACACGCCATGTTGTGTTATCGTTCGCCAGAATCATTCAAAGAAAAATTTCAGCGTACCATTAATCAAGACCTTTTGATTTTTAATATCGAAAGCTGGCTGGCGCATCACGGAAAAAAATTGCAGCAAAGATTTCAGTTAGCTTCCTATAAATTAATGAATCAGCTGCTTAAAACAATTGATATTACTAGAAATAGTGAAAGTTTTGAAAACTTATTGTCACAATCAAATGCATCAATTCATATAGTAGGAATTAATTCGGATTTGTTTTTTACAGCAAAAGAAAACGTAGAAACCTATGAAGAATTGAAGAAATTTAAAGACAATGTTTTCTACAGCGAAATTGATTCGGTTCACGGACATGACGCTTTTTTAATCGAGTACAAACAATTAGATCATTTACTTGCCGATATTTTTAAGGCAGAAACAATAAAAAAATAAAATGAAAGTATTAAAATTTGGAGGTAAATCATTAGCAAACGGAGAAGGACTTAACAAAGTTGTTTCGATCATTTCGGATAAAGTAAATCAAGGTGAAAAAATTGCCGTTGTAGTTTCTGCGCGCGGTAACGCAACAGATGAATTGGAATTTATCTTAACCATTGCTGCAAAAAATGGCAGTTATAAAGAATTATTAGAGAATTTTAAAAAATATCAAATATCAGATTATCCGCATGTAGATTTTTCGGAAGAGTTTAATGTTTTAGATAAACTTTTTGAAGGAGTAAGTCTAATTGGCGATTACAGTAAAAAAATCAAAGATCAGATTCTGTCAAAAGGAGAATTGCTTTCAGCTAAATTATTGACTGCTATTTTAGTAGAAAAAGGGATTCCAGCCAATTTTGTAGATTCAAGAGAATTGCTGAAAACCGATTCTAAATTTGGTGATGCACAACCTTTGGAACAGCTTTCAAAGAAAAACGTAGTCAATTATTTTAAAGAACATAATGGCGAAACGGTTAATATAGTTACAGGCTTCATTGGATCCAACAACAACAACGACACAACTACTTTAGGTAGAAACGGCAGTAACTATACCGCTTCGTTAATCGCAAATTATTTAAATGCCGAAGAACTTCAAAACTTTACACACGTAGACGGAATTTATACTGCAAATCCAGATTTAGTTGCAGATGCTAAGAAAATTGAATATTTGTCTTTTAACGAGGCAAACGAGCTGGCAAATTTTGGAGCAACAATTCTGCACGCCAAAACGATAATTCCGTTATTAGAAAAAAATATTCCGCTTCGTATTTTAAATACTTTCAATCACGAAAACCGAGGTACATTAATTACATCCGATTCTGCGAAAGAAGGGATTAAAACACTTTCTGTTCTGGAAAATGTTTCTCTTGTTAACCTTGAAGGACGAGGATTACTTGGAAAAGCTGGAGTAGATGCTCGTATTTTTAAAGTAATGGGAGATCACAATATCAGTGTAAGTATTATTTCGCAAGGTTCTTCAGAAAGAGGAATTGGGCTTGTTGTAGCGACTGAAAAAGCTACACTTGCAATGGTAGAATTAGAAAAAGAGTTCGAAAACGACTTTTATTCTAAAGATGTAAACCAAATTACAGTGACAGATAATGTATCGGTAATTTCGATTATCGGGCAGGATTTGAGCACTTTTCATAAACCATACACCGCTTTAATCAAAAATAAAATTGTTCCGATTTTGTTTAACAACACTGTAACGGGTAAAAACGTGAGTTTGGTTGTTAAAAAAGAAGAATTAAACAAAGCCTTAAACGTAATTCACGGTGAAATCTTTGGTGTTTCTAAGAAAATCAACATTGCAATTTTCGGTCACGGATTAGTTGGAGGAACTTTAATTAATCAAATTTTAGAATCAGCTGCAGCAATTGAAAAACGAAAAGATATTAAGCTGAATGTTTTTGCTATTGCAAACTCAAAAAAGCTGCTTTTAAATAAATATGGGGTTACTGCAAACTGGAAAAATGAAATTGAAACAAAAGGTGAGTCATACACAATTAAAGATATTATCGCTTATGCAAATGACCATCATTTAGAAAACTTAATAGCAATTGATAATACGGCAAGTGCAACTTTCGTAGAAAATTATATTCCGCTTGTAGAAAGCAGTTTCGATTTGATTTCTTCCAATAAAGTGGCGAATACATTAAGCTATGGTTTTTACAAAGAATTAAGAAAATCTCTAACTGAAAACCAAAAGAATTATTTATACGAAACTAATGTTGGAGCAGGATTACCATTAATTGATACGATTAAATTACTGCATCTTTCAGGTGAAAATATCACAAAAATTAAAGGTGTCTTCTCAGGAACATTGAGTTATTTATTTAACAATTTCTCTGCAAAAGATGCGCCTTTCAGCGAAATTCTGCAGGAAGCAATTGATAATGGATATACAGAACCAGATCCGCGTGAGGATTTATGTGGCAATGATGTGGGTAGAAAATTATTAATTTTAGCTAGAGAATTGGATTTGCAAAATGAATTTGAAGAAATATCAATTCAGAATTTAATTCCAGAACACTTACGTGAAGGAAGCGCTGCTGATTTCCTAACGAAATTAAAAGAATTTGATCCAATTTATGCAAAAATAAAAGCAGAACAGCAGCCAAATCATGTATTAAGATATATCGGCGAATTGTCTGGTGATTTACAAAATGACAAAGGAAATCTTGAAGTAAAATTAGTTTCAGTGCCAAAAGATACTGCATTAGGTGGATTAAAAGGTTCTGATTCTTTCTTCGAAATTTATACAGAATCTTACGGAGATCGCCCAATCGTTATTCAGGGAGCTGGTGCAGGTTCTGCGGTAACGGCAAGAGGAGTATTTGGAGATATTTTGAGATTGTCTGATAAAGGATAATACGATTTTAGATTGCAGATTTTAGACTTGAGATTTTATATTTACAAGACTATAACAAAACAAAAAAATAACAACACAATGAAAGTAACTTTAAACAGAGTAAATGACGCATTTCATTTTAAAGTAAAAAATGAACGCGGACACATAGTTGACGTTGATAGCAGAGCCGAATTTGGCGGAAGCGATTTAGGAGCAAGTCCAATGGAATTGGTGTTAATGGGCGTTGCAGGATGCAGCGCTATTGATATGATCTCAATCTTAAAAAAACAGCGTCAGGAAATTACTTCTTTCAATGCTGAGGTTGAAGGAACAAGAGTTCAAATCGAAGAAGCAAAACCTTTTAAAGAAATCGATGTGGTTTTTTATTTAGAAGGAGAAATCAGCCCAGAAAAAGCCAAAAAAGCAGCACAGCTTTCTTTCGAGAAATACTGTTCTGTTGCCAAAACGGTTGAGCCAACGGCAACAATTAAATACAAAGTTGTCCTGAACAACGAAGCTTTGTAAGAATTAGAAAATTAGTTAATTAGAGAATTAGATAATTTCTCTAAAAAGTTTGAATTTTAAGTTCAGTGATAACCTGAAACTTTAAACTTGAAACAAAAAAACAAAAACAAAACAACACAATGAATAAAGAAGAATTTGGTTTTGAAACACAAGCCATCAGAACACAATTAGAAAGATCACAGTATTTAGAGCATTCGGTGCCTTTGTACCTTTCATCAAGCTTCGTTTTTGAAGATGCTGAAGATATGAGAGCTTCGTTTACAGAAGAAAAAGAAAGAAATATTTACAGCCGTTTCAGTAATCCAAACACATCAGAATTTGTGGATAAGATCTGCAAAATGGAAGGTGCAGATTCTGGTTATGCTTTTGCAACGGGAATGGCTGCAGTATATTCTACTTTTGCAGCATTGTTAAATTCTGGAGATCATATTGTTTCTGCAAGCAGTGTTTTTGGTTCGACTCATGCTTTGTTTATGACTTATTTTCCAAAATGGAATATCGAAACTTCGTATTTTGAGATTAATAAGCCAGAAACAATCGAGAGTTTTATTAAGCCAAACACCAAAATATTATACGCCGAATCTCCGACAAATCCAGGAGTTGATGTAATTGATTTAGAATTGTTAGGAAATATTGCTAAAAAACACAATCTGATTTTAATAATCGACAACTGTTTTGCAACACCTTATTTACAGCAGCCAATTAAATTTGGAGCGCATTTGGTTATCCATTCAGCAACAAAATTAATCGACGGACAAGGACGTGTTTTAGGAGGAGTAACAGTTGGTGATGCAGAGTTAATCAGACAGATTTATTTGTTCTCTAGAAACACAGGTCCGGCTTTATCGCCATTTAATGCTTGGGTTCTTTCAAAAAGTTTAGAGACACTGGCCGTTCGTGTTGACAGACACTGCGAAAATGCTCTAAAAGTTGCTGAGTTTTTAGAAAGCCATCCAAATGTAAACAGCGTAAAATATCCGTTTTTGAAATCGCATCCGCAATATGAAATTGCGAAAAAGCAGATGAAAGCTGGCGGTAACATCATCGCATTTGAGATTAAAGGCGGAATTGAAGCAGGAAGAAAGTTCTTGAATTCAATACAACTTTGTTCATTGTCTGCAAATATTGGAGACACCAGAACAATTGTTACGCATCCGGCTTCTACAACACACAGCAAATTATCTGAAGAGGATCAATTAGCAGTTGGAATTACGCAAGGTCTTGTTCGTGTTTCCGTAGGTTTAGAAACGGTAGAAGATGTAATTGCAGATTTGAAACAGGCACTAGCTTAATTATATATTTCAATTTTCTAATAGTAAAGGCGATTTTTAACTGTAAATTTATTACTGTTAAAAATCGCCATTTATTTACGTTCTATTTTTTTTAAATATATTTTTGTCTATAATTTAAAATTATAATCAAAAAAATCAAGATACCATTGAGCACTTCTATTTATGTTGTTGAAAAAAAAATAGTAACATCGGACCGCGATCGTTTCTTTAACGGCATTATTGATTTTGTGTTTATAGTAGCTGTCATATTTGTTTTTACTTTTCTTGTTGTCATTACGGGAAATGTTTTTCAATGGGACATTTATAGGGTCTGGGTAGAAGTTATGATAGATCTTGGAGTTGTAGGAACGTACCTTTCTTTTGCAATTATTTATTATTTGCTTTTAGAAAGCATTTTTGGACTAACAATTGGTAAAATTATCACAGGAAGTGTTGTAGTAGATAAAAATGGCAAAACACCAAGTTTTAAGATTATTTGCATTAGAACTTTTTGTCGCTTAATTCCTTTTGAGGCATTATCGTTCTTAAGTAAATCAGCGAAATTTTGGCATGATTCTATTTCTAAAACTTATGTTGTAGAGAAAAAAGACTTAAAAAATGCCATGGAAATCTTTTATAGTTTGAATTCAATTGGAATAAATGATGGAAATTAATTTAAACTATACTAATTTGGTAGAATATAAGTTTCAATCTGTTATATTCTCATTTAAAAAGATTATTTTTGTTGCAGAAAATATGCTTATTGTTTGTTTTAGTTCATTTTAAAGTCAGTGAAACTAGAATTTGCAGTTACAATCTAAAATATAAAAATGCTTTCAAAGAAAACAAAATACGGAATTAAAGCCCTTACATATTTAGCCAGGAGAGAAAATAATGAACCTGTACAAATTGCTGAAATTGCGAAAAGTGAACATATTTCAATCAAATTTTTAGAAAGTATTTTATTGCTTTTGAGAAACTCTGGTTTTCTTGGAGCCAAAAAAGGAAAAGGTGGCGGTTATTACCTAATCAAAGATCCTAAGGATATCAGTATGGCAAAAGTATACCGTATTCTGGAAGGTCCAATTGCATTATTGCCATGTGCTAGTCATAATTTCTACGAAAGATGCGATGACTGCGATGATGAATCGACTTGTGCTGCTCGACGTTTAATGACAGAAGTTAGAGATAATACACTTAAAATATTAGAAAGTAATTCTTTAGCAGATATTGCTTTTTAGAACTTTTTCTATATAATAAAAATGACCATTTTAGAGATCTAAAGTGGTCATTTTTTTATGTGAAATATATATTACAATTCTAAAAAATCAATTTATATCCTGCTAGAAAAAGCATTACAGCAATAGCATTTCTCAAAAATAAATCAGGAACTTTTCCGCTTAAACTGCTTCCAATATAAATCCCGGGAAGAGATCCCATTAATAATTGTCCTAAAAGCGCTAAATCTAAATTTCCCATAGAAGCATGTCCAATTCCAGCAACTAAAGTTAAAGGAACAGCATGAGCAATTTCAGTTCCTACCAAGCGCGGAGTTGGTAAAAGCGGATAAAGAAAAAACAAAGTCACAGTTCCTAAGGCTCCCGCTCCAATAGAAGTTAAAGTTACAGTCGCGCCCAATAATACTCCAATCCCAATAGTCAGCATATTTTGAGTATGGCTTTCGCTGTGGAATTTATCGCCGGCATGTTTCTGAGAAAACTTTAAAATTCTGTTTTTAAATATAATTGCGATAGAAGTAAACAATAATGCCCAGCCTAAACTGTATTTAATTACACGATTTATAGTTTCGATATCTGTTTTAATACTGTTTAGAATCCATAACGTTATCAAAGCGGCAGGAACACTTCCTAAGGTCAGCCATCCCGTAATTTTCCAGTTTATATTTCCTTTTTTATTATGTACAAATATTCCTCCAGCTTTCGTAAAAGCAGCATATAATAAATCTGTTCCTACTGCTGTGGTAGGCGGTATGCCAAAATATAATAAAATTGGAGTCATTAAAGAACCGCCTCCAACACCTGTTAATCCAACGATAAAACCAACTGCTAACCCCGCAATCACAAGACCAATCTGAAAATCCATAAAAAAAATTTGAGCTAAAATACGACATTTTTATAATTATCCTATAGATGTTATAGAGATTAAAAAATCTATTTCATACGCAAGTATTTTTCGATTTTAAATTGTTTGAATATGTTGAAAAAATCCGGCATTTGTGAAATTTGTTTAAATATCTCTTTTAGAACCTGATAAATACGGAAACAGAAGTTTAAAAAAATAATAATATTGCTTTGTAATTTGGAAATAAGTAGTATTTTTGCAAAGTAATCTATTAGCCCGATAGGGTAATGGGTTTTAAGGTAAAATGAATCATTGTAATATGGAAAAAGAACTGAAAATAAATACTGCCGATTCTTTAAAAGAAAAGCTTTGGATTGGAATTCCTATTGTTTTATTGGTAGGTTTATTGTCAGTGTTAGTATACAATCACCACGCTGAATTTTCCTGGGACGGATTTGTAGCAGGATTCAATCAGGAATTTTTAGTGTTTTTTGCTATTGGAGTTTTTGCCCAATTGGTTGACGGAACTTTAGGAATGGGTTACGGAGCAACGTCAACCTCATTTTTATTGGCGTATGGAGTTCCGCCAGTTGTGAGCAGTACAGCAGTGCACGTTTCAGAAATGTTTACAACGGGAGCATCGGCACTTTCACATCACCGATTTGGGAATATCAATAAAAAACTGGTAAAACATTTATTGATTCCAGGTGTTTTAGGTTCAATTACAGGAGCTTACTTGTTATCGGACGTAATTAATGGAGATGTGATAAAACCGTTTATTGCCGTTTACATGATTGTTTTAGCGATTGTAATCATAAGAAAAGCATTGAAAAAAACAATTGTAAAGAAGAAAACTAAAAAACTAAGTGCTTTGGCCGTTTTTGGCGGTTTCATGGATTCAGTTGGAGGCGGAGGCTGGGGACCAATCGTAACTTCAACATTATTAGGAAGAGGAAGAAATCCGAGATATACAATTGGTTCTGTAAACGCAGCTGAGTTTGCAATTTCATTTGCAAGCGGTATCACCTTTATGATTTTTGGAGGAATCCACGGATGGCAGGTAATCATCGGATTAATTTTAGGAGGAGTTATTGCAGCGCCGTTAGCAGCATATTTGGTAAACAAGATCAAAAGAAAACCAATGATGGTTGCGGTTGGAGTTCTAATTATATTATTGAGTTTAAAAACATTATCTAAATTATTATAATTCTTTAGATAGGGAGAAAGAGATTATGAGTGCGATTATTGTACAAGAATTATTAGATAAAACTAAAGATCTTTCGCTTGACGAAACCTTAGTTTTTTTAGCAGAAAAGTTTCCGGGAAAAGTAATTTTTTCAACTTCTTTCGGTCAGGAAGATCAGGTAATTACTGATTTTATTGCAAAAAGTAACACAGATATTACTGTTTTTACTTTAGACACCGGAAGATTATTTCAGGAAACTTACGATGTTTTTCATAAGACATTAAAAAAATACAAAAGACCAATCGAAGTTTTTTTTCCAGAAGCTGCTTCAGTAGAAAATCTTCTGAAAACAAAAGGACCAAACAGCTTTTACGATTCGGTTGAAAACAGAAAAGAATGCTGTTTTATTCGAAAAGTGGTTCCGTTACGAAAAGCTTTAGCAGGAAATTCAGTTTGGATTACGGGTTTAAGAGCAGAACAATCAGAAAACAGACACGATTTAAGTTTGTTTGAATACGACGGAAACTTCGAAATAATCAAATTCAATCCGTTACTAAAATGGACTTTAGAAGAAGTTGAAACGTATTTGTCAGAAAACAATGTTCCTCAAAATTCTTTACATAAACAAGGTTTCGTAAGTATTGGATGCGCGCCTTGTACGAGAGCTATTTTTCCTGGTGAAGATATCAGAGCTGGAAGATGGTGGTGGGAATCAAGCCATAAAGAATGTGGTTTGCATAGCGCTAAGAAAGAATAGAGTTTGTAGAAGAAAGAAGCAAGAGGCAAGACTTTTTTTAGAGAATAGAAAATAGATTATATAATAAAGAGTGGAGATTTTTGGATGAGGTGACAACTTGAAACCTGAAACCTAAAACTTGAAACTATCAAAATATCAAACAAAAAAACAATGAGTTCAGTATTAAAAACAAACGCTTTAGAGAGTGAAGCGATATACATTTTCAGAGAAGTAATTTCACAGTTTGACAAACCGGTTTTACTTTTCTCAGGAGGAAAAGATTCTATCACATTGGTACGTTTAGCGCAAAAAGCATTTTTTCCTGCAAAGATTCCGTTTCCTCTTTTACACGTTGATACGGGGCACAATTTCCCTGAAACAATTGCTTTTAGAGATAAATTGGTTGAAGAATTAGGTTTAGAGCTGATCGTTCGTAATGTTCAGGATGCTATTGATGAAGGAAAAGTGGTTGAGGAAACTGGTAAATATTCAAGCCGTAACAGCTTACAGACTACAACACTTTTAGATGCAATTGAAGAATTTAAGTTTGATGCTTGCATTGGAGGCGCGCGTCGTGATGAAGAAAAAGCAAGAGCTAAGGAACGTATTTTCTCTGTTCGTGATGATTTCGGACAATGGGATGAAAAAAATCAGAGACCTGAGTTGTTTGATATTTTGAATGGAAAAATCGAAAATGGACAAAACGTTCGCGTTTTCCCAATTTCGAACTGGACAGAATTGGATGTTTGGAGTTATATCGAAAAAGAACAAATCGAGATTCCATCAATCTATTTTTCACATAAAAGAAAAGTTTTTTTGAGAGACGGTTTAATCTGGTCGCATTCTCCTTTTGTGTATCAGGAAGAAGACGAACAAATCGAAGAACGAATTGTTCGTTTCAGAACCGTTGGAGATATGAGTTGTACAGCTGCTGTTGAATCTTATGCCGCAACAATAGAAGAAGTGGTAGGTGAAATCAGATCATCAACCATTTCTGAAAGAGGAGCCAGAATCGATGACAAACGTTCTGAAGCTGCAATGGAAAAGAGAAAACAACAAGGGTACTTTTAATAATTGTTAATTATGAATTGTTAATTGTAAATGCAATTCGGGACGAAATTTTAAAAGTTAGAATCAAAAAAACAAAAACATACAGATTTAAGTTTCGAGAGAACATGAAACCTGAAACTTTAAACCTGAAACAAATATTAAGATGGACGTTTTAAAAATAGCAACAGCAGGAAGTGTAGATGACGGAAAAAGTACTTTGATCGGAAGGTTATTGTATGATACAAAATCATTGACTACAGATAAAATTGAAGCAATCGAAAAAAGCAGCAGACAAAAAGGATACGATTATCTTGATTTTTCTTTGGCAACAGACGGTTTGGTAGCAGAAAGAGAACAAGGAATCACAATTGACGTTGCGCATATTTATTTTTCGACCGCAAAGAAAAGTTACATTATTGCCGATACTCCAGGTCACGTGGAATATACAAGAAACATGGTTACAGGAGCTTCAACTTCTCAGGTTTCGATCATTTTAATTGATGCCAGAAAAGGCGTAATCGAGCAGACTTATCGTCACTTTTTTATCAATAATTTATTGAGAGTAAAAGAAGTAATTGTTGCCATCAACAAAATGGATTTAGTGGATTACTCAGAAGAAGTTTTCAATAAAATCAAAGCTGATTTTCAGGCATTAAATGCAAAAAGCACTTTTAAGGAACAAAACGTAAGCTACATTCCGTTAAGCGCAATCAACGGCGGAAATGTAGTTGATAAATCAGAAAATATGCCTTGGTACGATGGGCAAACCGTTTTAGAACATTTGGAAGGATTACATGCTTCTGATGTTTTTGAAGCTGGAAAAGCACGTTTCCCAGTTCAAACCGTTATTCGTCCAAAAACAGAAGAATACCATGATTTTAGAGGTTACGCAGGAAAGTTATACGGAAACTCAATTAAAGTTGGAGATGCTGTGACGGTTCTTCCTTCTTTAACAGAATCAAAAGTATCTAAAATTCACTTTTTCGATAAAACATTTGATGAAGCCGTAGCAGGTTCATCTATCACAATTGAATTAGAAAATGATATCAATGTAACGAGAGGTGATATGATTGTAAAATCAGATGAACTTCCAAAAATTGAAAAAGATATTACCACAACTGTTTGCTGGATGGATAGTAAAAAACTGGTTGCAGGAACAAAGTATTTAGTACAGCATAATACGAATAGAGTTTTGGCAAAAGTAGAAAGTATTAAAAACACTATTGCAACTGATTACTCAGGAACGACTGAAGCTTCACAATTAGCAATCAACGAAATTGGGGAAGTAAGCATTAAATTAAGCAAACCGTTATATTTTGATTCTTATAATGAAAACAAATCAAACGGAGCTTTTATCTTAATTGATACTGCAACAAACACAACAGCAGGAGTAGGATTCATTAGATAGTTTCACTGCTGTAAGCAATAGGCTTTAGGCTTTAGGCTTTTAGCAAAAACAATATATATCAGGTATTTAGGAAGCTTAAAGCTTATTGCCTAAAGCCTAAAGCAAGAATGTAAAAAAGCTTAAAGCGTATAGCCTAAAGCCTAAAGCGTAAAAGAAATGGAAAGTTTTAGAACAGAAATAGAAAATCCGATAGTTCAAAGAGAAATTATCGAATTAGAAAAAAAGATTCATTTATTCCGTGGAGGAAAAATTGATGATGAGCGTTTTCGTAGTCTTCGTTTAGCGCGCGGAATCTACGGACAGCGTCAGGAAGGCGTTCAGATGATTCGTATCAAATTGCCGTACGGTAAAGTTACCAGCGAACAATTAGTGCGTATTACTCAGGTTTCTGATGAATATTCTACAGGACGTTTACATATTACAACGCGTCAGGATATCCAGATTCACTACGTAAGTTTAGACAGAACACCAGAACTTTGGGCAGATTTGGCTAAAGACGATATTACGCTTCGTGAAGCTTGTGGAAACACGGTTAGAAATATTACAGGAAGCGAATTGGCTGGAGTTGACGTAAATGAACCATTTGATGTTTCGCCTTATGCACACGGACTTTTTCAATATTTGTTAAGAAACCCAATCTGTCAGGAAATGGGACGTAAATTTAAAATTTCGTTCTCGTCCTCAGACGAAGATACCGCTTTGAGTTATTTACACGATTTAGGATTTATTCCGAAAATTAAAGATGGACAAAAAGGTTTTAAAATCATGTTTGGTGGAGGTTTAGGATCTCAGCCAGCTCATGCCGAATTACTTTCAGAGTTTGTTCCAGTAAACGAAATCATTCCAACAGCAGAAGGGATCATTCGTATTTTTGACAGATATGGTGAACGTGCTAAAAGAATGAAAGCGCGTATGAAATTCTTAATCAAAGAAATCGGAAAAGATGTTTTCCTTGATTTAGTTGAAAAAGAGAAAAAAGCGATCGCTTTTGAAACATACGAAATTGATACGACTGCTTTTGAAGGTCCAATTCCAGAACCATTATTAGAAGCTCCACACGTTACAATCGAAGATACTGAAGCTTATGAAGCTTGGAAAAAATCGAATGTAATCAAACAGAAACAAGATGGCTATTATGCTATCGGAATCAAAGTTTTGTTAGGAGATTTTTATACGGATAAAGCCAGATTGTTAGCGGATTTAATTAAAAATTACGCAGCAAACGAATTACGTTTTTCATTGCGTCAAAATATTGTAATACGTCACGTAAAAGAAGAGAATTTACCATTCTTTTATCAGGAATTAGCCAAATTGGATTTTGTTCATTTAGGATATAATTCTACAGGAGATATTACGGCATGTCCAGGTACTGACACTTGTAATTTAGGGATTGCTAGTAGTACAGGTATTGCAGAAGAATTAGAAAAAGTTTTAAATGCCGAATATCCTCAGTATTTAAACAACCGCGAAATTGAAATTAAAATTTCAGGTTGTATGAATGCCTGCGGACAGCATAATATGTCTGCAATTGGATTCCAGGGAATGTCTATTAATTCAGGAAAATTGGTTGCTCCGGCTTTACAGGTTTTGTTAGGCGGAGGAAGATTAGGAAACGGAGAAGGCCGTTTTGCCGATAAAGTAATTAAAATTCCAAGCCGTAGAGGACCAGATGCATTGCGTACCATTTTAAATGATTATGATAACAATGCGAATGGAGAAAAATTCCTAAACTATTACGATCAAAAAGGAGAGAAATATTTCTATGAAATCTTAAAACCTTTCGCAGATGTAACCAATTTAACAGAAGCTGATTTTGTAGACTGGGGTAACGCAGACAACTATGTAAAAGCAGTTGGAGTTGGAGAATGTGCGGGAGTTGTGATCGATTTAGTAGCGACTTTATTGTTTGAAGCTAAAGAGAAATTGATTTTGGCTCAAGAATCTTTCGACGAGAAAAAATGGTCAGATGCTATTTACCATGCTTATGCAGGATTTGTTAACGGTGCTAAGGCTTTATTATTGGCAGAAAACCAAAAAACAAATCACCATGCAGGAATTGTAGACTTATTTGATACCGTTTTTATTGAAAAAAATAAAATAGAATTAAACTCAACTTTTAAAGATTTGGTTTACCAAATCAATAAAAATGAACCATCTGAAGCTTTCGCTAAAGATTACATTGCTCAGGCAGTAGTTTTCTTTGATAAAATCGAAACATTCAGAGCACAAGAATTAGCAAATGCTTAATATAAAACCCAAAATAACTTTAGTCGGTGCAGGTCCAGGCGATCCCGATCTACTTACGCTCAAAGCTGTAAAAGCATTGGCTGAAGCCAACGTGGTTTTATATGACGCTTTGGCCAATGAAGAAATTTTGGATTATGCACCTAAAAATGCAATCAAGATTTTTGTTGGCAAAAGAATCGGAAATCATGCTTACACGCAAGATCAAATCAATCAATTAATTGTTGATAATGCTTTGACTTACGGAAATGTAGTCCGACTAAAAGGCGGAGATCCTTTTATTTTTGGAAGAGGTGGTGAAGAAGTGGAATTTGCAGAAAGTTTCGGAATTGAAACTATCGTAGTTCCCGGAATTTCATCTGTAGTGGCAGTTCCTGCAAGTCATGGAATTTCGATTACAAAACGTGGCGTTTCAGAAAGCTTTTGGGCTATTACAGGAACAACTTCGGATAGAAAATTATCATCAGATGTAGCTTTGGCAGCTCAATCTTCTGCAACAGTTGTAATCTTGATGGGAATGCACAAATTGCCTCAAATAATCGATTTGTTTCAAAAAGAAAATAAAGGAGATTTACCAGTAGCAATCATTCAAAACGGAACAACAGCAGAAGAAAAAGTTGGTGTAGGAACAGTAGATTCAATTTTAGAAGTTGTAAAAGAAAAAGAATTAGGTTCACCGGCCATTATTGTTCTTGGAGAAGTTGTAAGAGAAAGCAATAAACTAAAAGGATTTTACGAAGAATTTCTATCAAAAGAAATAACAAGATAAAATTTTGCAGGAACCAATATCGAAGCATCGGTTTTTAACCGAATGTATGTAAAGAGATTGTTCCGTTAGGAACATTTCATCGGTAGAAAAAAAATGTTCCCAACAAAAATGTTCCGTTAGGAGCATTTGATTGGTAAATCATCTAATTTTGATTGGATGAAAATAAATTAAAATGGAACAAAACGAATTATATCCAATATTTCTAAAACTGCACAATTTAAACGTATTAATTGTGGGAGGAGGAAATGTAGGTCTGGAAAAGCTTTCTTTTTTGCTAAAATCAAGTCCAAATGCAAATGTAGAGGTTGTAGCGCCCGATTTTCATTTAGAAATTAAAGTTTTAGCCGAAAAACATCCTTCAATTAAATTGACGGAAGCAAAGTTCAAAAAGAAAATGCTTAAAAAACGTCACATGGTAATTGCCTGTACAGACGATTTAAAGGTGAACAAAAGAGTGTACGATTTGTCACGTAAGCGTTATTTGATTTGTAATATCGCCGACACGCCAGATTTATGTGATTATTATTTAGGAGGCATTGTAACGAAAGGAAATGTGAAAATTGCCATTTCGACCAATGGAAAATCGCCGACAACTGCCAAAAGACTAAGAGAATTTTTTGAAGAAATAATTCCCGACGACATTAATCAAATGGTAGAAAACCTGAACGAATACCGCAGAACCTTAAAAGGCAATTTTGAAGAAAAAGTGAAGAAGATGAATGAGATCACGGCTTCACTCAAAAATAGAGAGTAAAAATATCGCTTTAGAAATGAATGATAAAAATCATTGTCAGTAGAATAAATTATTCGTTTCTTTGCACTATTAAGAATGATTATAAACAACAACATAATGATTAAAACAGATATACTTATAATTGGAGCAGGCCCAACAGGTTTATTTGCCGTATTCGAGGCAGGATTACTAAAATTAAAATGCCACATATTAGATGCTCTGCCTCAGCCGGGAGGACAGCTTTCAGAATTATATCCAAAGAAACCAATTTATGATATTCCTGGATTCCCAGAAGTATTAGCTGGAGATTTAGTTGATGGATTAATGGAGCAAATCAAACAATTTGAGCCAGGTTTTACTTTAGGTGAGCGTGCAGAAACCATCGACAAACAAGAAGACGGAACATTTATCGTAACTTCAAATAAAGGAACTAAATTTCACGCGCCTGTAATTGCGATTGCAGGAGGGTTAGGAAGTTTTGAGCCTCGTAAACCACTTATCGAAGATATCGAGTTTTATGAAGATAAAGGAGTAAAATACTTCATCAAAAATCCTGAAAAATTCAGAGATAAAAGAGTTGTTATTGCAGGAGGAGGAGATTCAGCATTAGACTGGAGTATCTTCTTAGCAAATGTAGCTTCAGAAGTAACTTTAATTCACCGTAGAAATGAATTTAGAGGAGCTCTAGATTCTGTAGAAAAAGTACAGGAATTAAAATCAGCTGGAAAAATTAAATTAATCACTCCAGCAGAAGTTATCGGAATTAATGGTGCTGAGCATGTTGAGTCATTAGATATCGAAGAAAACGGAGCGCACCGTAAAATCGAGTGTGACTATTTCATCCCACTTTTCGGATTAACTCCAAAATTAGGTCCAATTGGAGACTGGGGATTAGAAATCGAAAAAAATGCCATTAAAGTAAACAATGCATTAGATTACCAAACGAATATTCCGGGAATCTTCGCCATTGGAGACGTAAATACATATCCAGGAAAATTAAAGTTAATCCTTTGCGGATTCCATGAAGCAACATTGATGTGCCAAGCTGCATACGGAATCATCAATCCAGGTAAAAAATACGTATTGAAATATACAACAGTTTCTGGAGTAGACGGTTTCGACGGAACTCGTAAAGAAGCGCCAAAAGCAGTTGTGAAAGCGATTGTTTAATCGGAGATGCTGAGATACTAAGGTTCTAAGTGACTAAGATTTTTTATATAGAAAGCTCAAACTTATTGTTTGGGCTTTTTTTTAGCTTAGTCCCCTAGAATCTTAGTCCCGAAGCTTCGGGATCAGAACCTAAAAAAACGTATCTTTGTAATATATAAATTTTGAATATCATGAATTTAGAGGCTAGAAAATATCAATTTATTCAGGAGTTGGTTAAGGTGGAAGATGAGAGTATTTTAGAAAAACTGGAATTGGTTTTAAAAGCAAATCAAAATGATTGGTTTGATAAATTATCAGAATCAGAAAAAAATGAAATTCAAATTGGATTAGACCAAGCCGAAAAAGGGGAATTTATAAGTCATGAAGATGTCATGAAAAGATTTTCGAAATGGCATTAAAATTTATTTGGACTTCCCAAGCTGTAAAAGGCTTTAATAAAGTTGTTGATTATCTTGAAGCGAAATGGACAGTAAAAGAAATTTTAAATTTAGAAAATAAAATTCAGCAAGTAATAAACCAAATCAGTCACAATCCAGAACAATTTCCAAAATCTGAAAAAAATGTGTCGCTGCATAAAGCAACTATAGATAAAAATAATTATTTAGTTTATAGGCTTAATAAAGAATCTAATACTGTTGAAATCATTAATTTTAGGGGAACAAAACAAAAACCTAAACATTAGTTAAACCTTATAAATTTTAAGAATTTGTATATAAAGCTCAAACTTAATGTCAAGTTTGAGCTTTATTTTTTAGAAACAAATTAAACATAACCTGGTTTCAACCATTGGAACACACCGCATGAACACGCACTCCCGCGGTTAAAACCGCGGGCTATATTTGAAAATCAAAATCAAACTTTAGCCTTAGAACCTTAGCATCTCAGTCCCGAAGTTTCGGGATCAGAACCTTAGAAAAAAACATTTGCAAATCGTATCCCTATTTCATACCTTTGCACTGTTCTTAAAATTATTGTCAGTTATCACGAAAGGCGGAGGGATAGACCCAATGAAACCTTAGCAACCCTTTATCATAAAGAAGGTGCTAAATTCTACTTTATACAATATTTTCCAGTATTAAAGATAGATAACACAAATACATACTAGTATTTCTCAAAACTTTTCCAGACAACATACAATATTTTACTGAAACAGATTCTGTATCAGGAGCGAATCATTGGCGCATTTTTGCAGTCAATAGTTCCCGCTGTACACAAATATCTTTTATTCTGAACCCCAGAATAAAAGGATATTTGCTTCCATCGGGGCTAATGAGCCAGCAATAGTGCACTTTTGGAATTAATGTGAATCAAAACGCGTATCCTAACAGGTTTCCAATCCCGAGGCTTCGGGACTATTAGGTATGTTTTAATAATAGAATAAAAAAGCTTTGTGCCTTAGTGCCTTAGCGGCAAAAGAATATGGCAATTACAATACAAGAAGCAATAAAAAAAAATATCCTAATCCTAGATGGAGCAATGGGAACGATGCTGCAACGCTATAATTTCTCAGAAGAAGATTTTAGAGGAGAGCGTTTCAAAGATTTTCCGCATCCATTAAAAGGAAACAACGATTTATTATCCCTAACACAACCACAAGCCATCCGAGCTGTTCACGCTGCTTATTTTGAAGCTGGTGCAGACATCGTAGAAACCAATACTTTTTCAGGAACGACAATTGGTATGGCCGATTATCATATGGAAGATTTGGTTTACGAGTTAAACTACGAATCGGCAAAAATTGCAAGACAAGTAGCCGATGAGTTTACCGCTAAAAATCCGGAAAAACCACGTTTCGTAGCAGGTTCAATCGGACCGACAAACAGAACGGCAAGTATGTCACCAGACGTAAATGATCCAGGTTACAGAGCCGTAACGTTTGACGATTTACGAATTGCTTACAAACAACAAGCAGAAGCTTTAATGGATGGTGGTTGCGATTTGCTTTTAGTAGAAACAATTTTCGATACACTAAATGCTAAAGCGGCACTTTTTGCAATTGAAGAAGTAAAAGAAGAACGTAATCTTGACATTCCAATCATGGTTTCAGGAACAATTACAGATGCATCTGGAAGAACACTTTCTGGACAAACTGTAGAAGCGTTTTTGATTTCAGTTTCGCATATTCCTTTATTAAGTGTAGGATTCAATTGCGCCCTTGGAGCCGATTTGCTGAAACCCTATTTAAAAACATTAGCGCATAACACAAGCTTTAATGTGTCGGCACATCCAAACGCAGGTTTGCCAAATGCTTTCGGACAATATGATGAAACGCCAGAACAAACACAGGCTTTTATTAAAGAATATTTAGATGATAATTTAATCAATATTATCGGTGGCTGTTGCGGTACAACACCAGATCATATTCGATTAATGGCTGAGGTTGCAAAGGATTATAAGCCGAGAGTGGCGCCGGTTTTAGCGTAAAGTTTCGCTCCTGCAAGGTTTTCAAAACCTTGTAGGTATTAATATACTTGATAAATATAAATATTATTAAATGGATGGAGAGCATATTGTTTATTCAGAAGATGGGGAAGTATTTAAAGCTTTTTTAAATTCAAATTGGTATGATACGATGAATCCATATTTATATTGTGTATCTGAATTAAAAAGTATTAAAAGTAAGATTGATAATAACGAAAAATTCAAAATAGAAAGTAATGGTAAAATATATCATATTACTACAAATTTAGAATTTAGGGTATGGATCGAAAAGGTGTTTAATGGAGGATTTGAGAAACATATTTTTAGTGATTAAAAGTCAATAACAAACCTACAAGGTTTTAAAAACCGTGCAGGTTGAATTCAGAATAAAATGTTCCGTAGGAACAAATCATCGGTAGAAAAATGACAATTGAAATCGTGGAAAATAGATTGTTTGTTTCAACCGAGTCTGCGTGAGGGATAGAAGTGAAAAGCCCACAGCCTGACGAAGGAAGAGCGAGGACTTGTAACGGATAGCCCGACCCGGAGGGACACGCCCAAATTAATAAACATAAATACCTACAAAGTTTTCAAAACCTTGCAGGAAACAAAAGAGAATAAAAAAACTCAGAATCTAAGCGTCTTAGAATCTTAGTAACTTAAAAAGAAAATGGCAGAAAAAAGAAGAGACCTTGTATTATCAGGATTAGAACCATTGATTATTACGCCCGAAAGTGTTTTTGTAAACGTTGGGGAACGTACGAATGTAACAGGTTCAAGAAAATTCCTTCGATTAATCAAGGAAGAGAAATATGACGAGGCACTTGATATTGCAAGACAGCAGGTAGAGGGAGGAGCACAAATCATCGATATTAATATGGATGAGGGAATGCTTGATGGCGTTAATGCAATGACTAAATTTTTGAATTTAATTGCTGCAGAACCAGACATTTCGAGAGTGCCGATTATGATTGACAGTTCGAAATGGGAAATCATCGAAGCAGGTCTTAAAGTAGTACAAGGAAAAAGCGTTGTAAACTCGATTTCGTTAAAGGAAGGAGAAGAAGCCTTTATTCATCATGCCAAATTAATCAAACGCTACGGAGCAGCTGCTATTGTTATGGCATTTGACGAAGTTGGGCAAGCCGATAATTACGATCGTAGAGTGGAGATTTGCCAACGTTCTTATGATATTTTGGTAAACAAAGTAGGTTTTCCTCCGCAGGATATTATTTTCGATTTGAATATTTTCCCAGTTGCAACAGGAATGGAAGAACATCGCCTGAATGCTTTGGACTTTTTTCGAGGAACAAAATGGGTTCGTGAGAATTTACCACACGCACATATTAGTGGTGGTGTAAGTAACGTTTCGTTTTCTTTTAGAGGAAATGATACGGTTCGTGAAGCGATGCACTCAGTGTTTTTATACCATGCCATTAAAAATGGAATGACGATGGGAATCGTGAATCCAGAGATGCTTACGATTTATGATGATATTCCTAAAGACTTATTAGAACACGTTGAAGACGTAATTTTAGATAGACGCGACGATGCTACAGAACGACTTTTAGATTTTGCAGAAAATGTAAAAGGAGAAGTAAAAAGCGATGAAAAAGCGATTCAGGAATGGCGTTTAGGATCTGTTCAGGATCGTATTACACATTCGTTGGTAAAAGGAATCGATGCTTTTATTGAAGAAGATGTGGAAGAAGCCCGTTTGGCAGCAACAAAACCAATTGAAGTTATCGAGATCAATTTAATGGCTGGAATGAATGTCGTTGGAGATTTATTCGGAAGCGGAAAAATGTTCTTGCCACAGGTGGTGAAATCGGCTCGTGTAATGAAAAAAGCGGTGGCTTACCTACTGCCCTTTATCGAAGCAAGTAAGCAAGCCGGAGATAAACAAGGAAATGGGAAAATCCTAATGGCAACCGTAAAAGGTGATGTTCATGATATTGGTAAAAACATCGTTTCGGTAGTTTTGGCTTGTAACAATTACGAGATTGTAGATCTAGGTGTTATGGTGCCTCCAGAAAAAATTATTGCAGCTGCGATTGAACATGAAGTAGATATTATTGGATTAAGCGGACTGATCACACCTTCGCTTGACGAAATGGTGTATTTGGCCAAAGAATTGGACAAACAAGATATTAAAATCCCGATTATGATTGGTGGTGCAACCACTTCGCGCGCGCACACCGCGGTGAAAATTGCTCCTCAATATAGAGAAACTGTAATTCACGTAAACGATGCTTCGAGAGCCGTTACCGTTGCAGGAAATCTATTAGATCATAACCGAAAAATATATGCAGCCGATATTCGTGCAGAATACGATTCTTTTAGAGAAACATTTTTAAATCGTTCCAGAGATAAAAACTTCTTAACGATTGAAGATGCCCGTAAAAACAAATTACCATTGGATTGGTCTGAATACACGCCGACTAAACCAAAAGTAATTGGTGCGCAAACCATCGAAATAGAACTGGATGTTTTGGTTCCGTATATCGACTGGACACCGTTTTTCCAAACTTGGGAATTGTACGGAAAATATCCGGCAATTTTAACCGATGAGGTTGTGGGTGAACAAGCAACATCTGTGTTTAAAGATGCTCAGGCGATGCTTAAAGTAATCTTAGAAGAGAAAAAACTAAAAGCAAAAGGTATTTACGGAATTTTCCCTGCGAATCAGGTGGATGATGACGATATCGAATTGCGTGACGAAAACGGAAAAGTATTGGAAAAATTCTTAACGCTTCGCCAGCAGTCACAAAAAACAAAAGGTGCTCCAAACATCGCTTTAGCCGATTTTATTCTGCCAAAAGAAAGCGGAATAGAAGATTATATGGGAGCTTTTTGTGTAACCACAGGTTTTGGTGTTGACGAATGGGCAGCGGAATATGAAAAGAATTTAGACGATTATAATTCGATTATGGTGAAAGCGCTTGCCGATCGTTTTGCAGAGGCTTTCGCCGAATATCTTCACGAGAGAGTACGTAAAGATTTCTGGGGTTATGATACAGAAGAATCTTTAACCAACGAAGAATTGATTAAAGAAAATTATAAAGGAATTCGTCCGGCGCCGGGTTATCCAGCTTGTCCAGATCACTTGGAAAAACCAACTATTTGGAAACTTTTAAATGTAGACGAAGAAATTGGAGTGACTCTGACAGAAAGCATGGCGATGTGGCCAGCTTCATCGGTTTCGGGATATTATTTCGGAAACCCAAAAAGCCGATATTTCGGACTCGGAAAAATAAAAGAAGATCAAGTTACAGATTACGCCAAACGACGAAATGTTCCAACAGATTACGCCATGAAATGGTTAAATCCTAATATAGCAGATTAAAAGAAAAAGTTTCAGGTTTCAGGTTTCAGGTTCGCACGTAACTTGAAACCTGAAACTTAAAAAACTTGAAACAAAAATAAAAAATGAAAGTAACAGAGCATATAGAAAACGCCAAAGGAAAAACATTATTCTCATTTGAAATTATTCCGCCTCAAAAGGGGAAAAGCATTCAGGAATTATACGATAATATAGATCCGTTAATGGAGTTTAAACCGCCGTTTATTGATGTAACGACTTCTCGCGAAGAGTATATTTACATTGATCGTGGTAACGGACTTTTGGATAAAAAATTAACTCGTATGCGTCCGGGAACGCTTGGAATATGCGCTTCTATAAAACATAAATACAATGTAGATACAGTTCCGCATTTGCTTTGCGGCGGATTTACGCAGGAAGAAACTGAATATATGCTGGTTGATTGTCAGTATTTAGGAATTAACAATGTGATGGCGCTTCGCGGAGATGCAATGAAGGATGAGCAGTCTTTTACACCAAAAGCGGGAGGAAATCATTATGCGATTGATTTGGTACGCCAAATTAACGATTTGAACTGCGGGAAATATCTGCATGAAGTGATGGATATAGACAATAAAGCTGATTTTTGTATTGGTGTTGCAGGTTATCCTGAAAAACATTTAGAATCACCATCTTTACAATCAGATTTAAAAAGATTAAAAGAAAAAGTTGATGCAGGAGCAGATTATGTGGTAACACAGATGTTTTTTGACAACTCTAAATATTTTAATTTTGTAAAAAAGGCAAGAGAAATTGGTATCACAATTCCAATTATTCCTGGAATTAAACCAATCGCTGTTCAAAGGCATTTACAGATTTTGCCGCAGATTTTTAGAATCGATTTACCAGAAGATTTAATCGATGCTATAGATAAATGCAAGAATAACGCTGAAATTAAACAAGTAGGAATCGAGTGGGCAGTTCAGCAGTCATTAGAATTAAAAGCTGCCGGAGTTCCATTTTTACACTATTATTCAATGGGGAAATCTGAGAATATCCGCCAGATTGCAAGTCAGGTTTTTTAAGGTATTTGCGAGGAACTTTGTCAAAGTTTTAAACTTTGACAAAGTTGTTCAAGTATAGTTTTGTCATTCCGAGGAACGAGGAATCGCACCCGGGTGTCAACAAAGATTGGCGATCTACTTTGTAGAGTTTCTAGTGCGATTCCTCGTTCCTCGGAATGACAAAAAAGTTGGAATTTGGATTTTTTTTAATTGAAATTTAAAAAATTATGAAACAAGAAGAACTACAAGCCATAGCCTCTCAATTAAAAAATCCGTCGGGAGAGAAAGGAATCGAAATGGCAAATATGATGAACGAAACGAACATCAATATGACTCGTCATTCGATTCAAAATCTAAATATTTCTAAAGAAAATAAAATTCTGGAATTAGGTCATGGAAATGCAGGACACGCAGCATTTTTATTCGAACAAGCTGACAATCTAAGATATTATGGACTGGAAATGTCGGAACTGATGTTTCAGGAAGCGCGCCAGATAAACCGAAATTTTGTTTCTCAAAAACAAGCTTTTTTTTCACTTTATGATGGAAACAAAATTCCATTTGAAGACGAATTTTTCGATAAAATATTTACCGTAAATACAATTTACTTTTGGCAGGAACCAGAAAAATTACTTTTAGAAATTTACAGGGTTTTAAAACCAAACGGAAATTTCTGCTTAACATTTGCAGAGGAAGACTTTATGAAGAAACTTCCATTTACTCAATTTGAATTTGAACTTTACAGCACTGAAAAGGCTCAAAAGCTAATCGAAAAAACACCTTTTACGATCGCGTACACAGAAACACAGACAGAAAAAGTAAAAAGCAAAACAGGAGAATTGGTTGACAGAGCTTTTACGACTATTGTTCTGGAGAGATAATTTTTTTGCCACAATTAAAAGATTTAAAGGATTTTTTTAATCTGTGTTAATCCGTATAATCTGCGGCAAAAGAAAATCAATTCACGCAGTTTTTTTTAGTACTTTCATTCTTTAATTAATCATTCTGAATTATAATCGTTTAAAATTATGGAAGTTAAGAAAATCAATTTTTTACATAATTACAGCAGTATATTAACGCTTCTTGGAGGGATTATAATAGGAAGTATTTTTGGATTGGTTTTCGGAGAAAAAGTTTTGATAGTAAAACCAATTGGGGATATATTTCTGAACTTACTTTTCACGGCCATTATCCCGCTTATCTTTTTTACAATTGGTTCGTCAATTGCTAATTTGGAGAGAACGGAAAAACTCGGAAAGCTGTTTGTTATCATGATTTTGGTTTTTCTGGCTACAATCCTTATTTCGGCAATTGTGATGATTTTTGCCGTTTATCTTTTCCCCATTCATCAGGATATAGCTATTACTAAAATTCCTTTAGAAAACATGGATTCAGGATCGGCTGGAGATCAAATTGCAAAACTAGTAACAGCAAATGATTTCTTCGAATTGCTCTCTAGAAAAAGCATGCTTGCTTTGATCATCTTTTCTTTTTTAATTGGTTTTGCAACATTGCAGTCTGGTGAAAAAGGAAATGCTTTCAAGAGTTTTCTCGATTCTGGAAACGAGGTTATGAAACAGCTTTTAAACATTATAATGAAATTGGCACCAATTGGTTTGGGAGCTTACTTTGCGTATCAGGTTGGTATTTTTGGACCGCAGTTGTTTGGCGTTTATGCAAAACCTATGGCAGTTTATTATGCAGCCTGTATCTTTTATTTCTTCGTGTTCTTTAGTTTATACGCACTTGTCGCTGGCGGGAAAAGAGCTTTTAAAGTTTTTTGGACTAATAATATAACGCCGTCTTTAACCGCAGTAGGAACGTGCAGCAGTATTGCGACTATTCCAGCCAATCTGGAAGCAGCAGAAAAAATGGGAATTCCGGCACATGTTCGAAATTTAGTAATTCCACTTGGCGCGCCATTGCACAAAGACGGTTCGAGTATGTCATCTATTTTAAAAATCACTTTTTTGTTTGCCATGTTTGGAAAGGATTTTACAGATCCAATGACTATTCTTTTGGCTTTAGGAATTACAGTAATTGTTTCTATTGTTGAAGGCGGAATTCCAAACGGCGGTTATATTGGCGAAATCCTAGCGATTACAGTTTATGGCTTTCCAATGGAACAAGCACTCCCGGTTGCTATGATTTTAGGAACTTTGGTCGATCCAATAGCCACTTTGCTAAATGCAAACGGAGATGTAATTTGTTCGATGATGGTTTCGAGATTCTCTGAAAAAACGAAATGGTAACAGAATACAGGGATTTAAAATACAAAGAGCCTGTTTGAAGGAAACAGGCTCTAACTAACACAAAAAAAACAAAAAACAAGGTATTTAAAGAACGAAACTTTATATTCGGTATGTAAATGCAATCGTCGCAATACGATTGTCAAGATCATATCTTTTGTCTATACTGGTCTGCGCAACTACAGATTTGATGTAGAAATTATTAGTATTGAAAACATCAGTAATATTCAATTTGATATTTCCTTTTTTAGCCAAGACTTGTTTAGAAATTCCAATGCTGAAATCAAAGAAACCATCTCTTTCATAAACTCCAAGATTCGATTTAGATTGATATTGTGCATTTCCTTCCGCTTTCCAAGTATCAGTTATATTGAAAGAATTTTGAACACTTACATTCAAAGTCATTATAGGATCAATTGTAGAGCTGTTTAAAACATTGCCCATAAATTTATTTTCAAAAACATTCAATAAAGTATTCACAGACCACCATTTATAAAATTCAGCTGTATTGGTAATATTGATTCCGTAATTGTATGATTTGTCCACATTTATTTGAGTGGTTACTGTGGTGTTGGTTACTGAATTGTAGTTATATACTTCTGTGAAAACATCTTTTGTACTATTAAAATAAATAGAAGCCATAAAATTACTTTTCCAGGCATAGCCAATTTCCATTGCATGCGTAATCTCAGGAATCAAGTTTGGATTTCCCTGCGTATAATTAAATGAATCATCATAGAAACGAAACGGATTCAAATCAAACTGGCTCGGTCTATTGATTCTCTTGCTGTAAGATGCATGAGCAGAATGACTGCTTGTAAATTCGTATTTTAAAGAAAGGCTGGGAAACCATTTCAAATAATCATCTTTATGCTCTTCATTCAACGTTTTTTGATCAATATTTATGGCAGTGTATTCGGTTCTTAAACCCGCTTGAATGTTCAGTTTTTCTAACTGATATTTGTAATTCGCATAAGCGGCATAAATCTGTTCATTATATTCGAAATGATTGGTCGAATTAAAATCGATCAGCCATTGATTGTTATCGAAATATTCGTATACAGAAGGATTATCATTGTTCTTCACCGAACCTTTAAATCCCCATTCAATAGATTGTTTTTCCTTGAAAGGATTCACAAAATCAACTTTTCCTGTAAAAACTCTTACTTGAGAAGGAATGTAACCACGGCGGTCGTTTACAACTGCAGCATTGCCGGTATTGTCTGCACTTTGAAATTGATTAGATCTAAATTTAAATGTTTCATATTCAAAATCAAAAGACATATTTTTTCCTTCAGTATTAAATTTATGAACTCCAGAAAAAGCATACGTATAATCATTCCACTTTTCTTTACTGTCATTATAAGTCAAAGCATCAAAAATAGGCTGATTGGCTGTATTTAAAACAGCATTTGTTCCGTTTGCGATATTTTCATAACGACCGATTTTTGCATCTACATAAAACTCTAAATTCGTTTTAGGAGAAACTTCATATTGAGTGCCAATTTTGAAATTATTAGAAGTCAGAGGTTCATCAGTAATAGAAGTCTGGTGATTTGTGCTGACAATTTCTTGACGAGTTGGATCGGTAAACTGAATTTGATTAAATTGTTTATGCTCTTCTTCACCACGGAAAGTATAGCTGTAATTTCCGAAAACGCCCCATTTATCTTTATTGTAATTTAAGTTGAAGCCAGAATTGGTTCTGTTTTTTCGGCCTCTTCCATAGCTGGCAAAAGCAGTTCCTTTTAAACCTGAAGCATTTGGCTTTTTTAAAATGATATTGATAATTCCAGCTTTTCCGGCTGCGTCATATTTAGAAGAAGGATTTGTAATAACTTCTATTTGTTTAATATTGGATGAGGTTGTGGCTTTTAGATAATTGGCCAATTCTTTTTGCGAAAGCTGTGTCAATTTTCCATTAATCATTACTGCAACACCTTGTTGACCGCGAATTGATAAATCGCCGTCCTGAGAGACAACAACGCCTGGAGCACGCGACAAAACATCAAGTGCCGTACCGCCTTCAGAAACAATGCTGTTTTCTACATTAAAAACAAGACGATCTGATTTTTGTGTAAATAAAACTTTCTTTCTTGCAATCACGATTTCATCCAGAGCATTTATAGATGTTTCTATGATACTGTCATTTTTTTCTTTTTCTTGTGAAAATCCATATACCGAAAAAGCAAGCATAATAGATGTTATAAAATTTTTCATTTTGTTTGAATTTTTGCACGATCTAAATCTTCGTTAGAAAGTAATCTTTAAAAAAAATTGAATTAGAATTATTGAAGCACAATTCGTTCTAATTTATCCGAGAATCTTTTTTGAAGATGTTTTGCAAAAATTGAAACAGTAGAAATAGTTTTTTTGAAAGTTTGAAGTACTAACATACTGGTGGCATTTATAATTTGATTTGCCAAAGATATAAACTATTTATAATAAGTCTAAATAAAAATAGAATTAATTTGAGCTTTAAAACATAATTGGTTGATTCTAAGAAATGAGTACATTAAAAAAAGCGGTTTGTTTTTAGTTTAAAACAAACCGCTTTTCTAAGAAAACTGTGACTGAGACTGAAAACTTATTTCGTAATCTCTCTAAAAACAGCTTCTAGATTTTTATTTTTTTGATTCAATTGTAAAGTTTTTAAACCATTTTCGTTGGCGAAATCAAAAATAGCAGGACGCATATCTTTATCAGTAACAAAAGTCAGTTCCCACGTCATGTCATGTGTATTAACGTAAGAACTTATATTCGCCAATTTAGCTAAAAGCTGTTCTTCAACTTTATAATCAAACTCTACTTCAATTACTTGCTCTTTATTTGCAGTAACTAAATGATCTAATTTATTATCTGCTACAATTTGTCCTTTGTCAATAATTATGACACGATCGCAAATCGCTTCTACTTCCTGCATAATGTGTGTAGATAAAAAAACAGTTTTATTTTTTCCTGCATTTTTAATCACATTACGAATTTCCATTAACTGGTTAGGATCCAATCCAGTAGTTGGTTCATCTAATATTAAAACGTCTGGATTGTGGAGTAAAGCATTCGCAAGTCCAACACGCTGGCGGTATCCTTTAGAAAGCTGACCAATTTTTTTATGGCTTTCTGGTGTCAGTCCTGTCAGTTCAATTACCTCTTCAATTCTAGATTTTGGCACGTTATAAACATCGGCATTAAAAGCCAAATACTCACGAACATACAAATCCAAATATAGCGGATTATGTTCTGGAAGATACCCAATAGAATGCTGCACTGCTTTAGTAGCTGACATGACATCATGACCATTTACAAGGGCTGAGCCACTATCGGCAAGTAAATACGTGGTCAAAATTTTCATTAAAGTAGATTTTCCAGCTCCATTGGGTCCAAGAAATCCTACGATTTCTCCTTTCTCAATTTTAAAAGAAATTCCATTCAAAGCTTTTTGCTCTCCGTAACTTTTTGATATGCTGTTTACTTCTATCGACATAGACTTTTTATTTGCTACAAAAGTAAATAGAAATAGTTTCTATTACTACATTTTACATTATTAAAGTAAATATAAAAAAATCCAGCAGCCCTTTATTCACGGCATCGTTATTGTTAAAGGAATGCTAAAATAAATTAAAACCCAAGTTATGAAAAAAATTTTAGTGATGGCTGCATTGGCTGTCTGCAGTTTTGCAAGTGCTCAAAAAGGAACAATCTTAGTAGGTGGTAACATCGGATTTACTTCTGAAAAAACAGAATTTGCTAACAGCGAAAGAACAGTAAATGAATTTAGCTTTTCTCCTAAAGTAGGTTACCAATTTCACGAAAACTGGACAGTTGGAGGTGAATTTACTGTTAGTTCTTCTAATGACGATAACGGTATTACTGAAGAAAAAAATAACGGATTCAAATTAGGTGCATTTGTTCGTTATACAATGCCATTAAGCCAAACTTTCTCTGTTTTTGCAGATATGGGAGCAGGTTTCCAAAATGCAAAATATAAAGAATACGGCCCAGGAAATGCTTTCGCAAAATCTAAAGCAGACGGTATGTATGTAGGTGTAACTCCAGCTCTTTTCATTAATATGAAAAAAGGTTTCGGTTTAAACTTCAGCATTGGTGGTTTAGGATACGAAACATTAAGCTATGATAACAATGGTCCAGATGTTAATAGTTTCTACTTTAACTTCGGTCAAACATTCAACATCGGAATCTCTAAAAACTTCTAATCTAAGTTTTATATATTCAATTTCAGAAAGCATCCGCCATCGCGGATGCTTTTTTTTATGCTAACAATTTCTTTTTTCGTTTTTTTAATCTTTCGCAGGTTAAATCCCTGCTGGGTTTAACTAATTGTTAATAAGATCTCTACGATTCAATACTGGTATTCTTGTTGTTGTTTGTATGTGAAATCTTAATAAATATAACTTATGAAAAAAATGCTACTTATTCTTGCATTGTCAGTTTTTGGCTTTGCAAATGCGCAAAAAGGAACGGTTTTAGTTGGGGGAAACATTGGTTACACTTCTACTAATAGAGAATTTCAAACAGGGAAAGATAAAATCAGTCAATTTGATTTTTCTCCAAGAGTTGGATATCAATTTAATGATAACTGGACAGTAGGAGGGGAATTTTTAATTGGTTCCTCAAAGAGTGAAGTTGAGGGCGCTGGCGAATCAAAATCAAATGATTTTAAAGCCGGGGCGTTTTTACGTTATTCAGTTCCACTAAGTGAAACTTTTGCAGTTTTTGCTGATTTAGGAGCTGGTTTTCAAAATCAAAAAAACACAGTTTATTCGGCACTAGGCGATAATGAATCGAAGGCAGATGGTATCTATGCAAGTATTACTCCAGCTCTTTTCATAAATATGAAAAAAGGTTTTGGACTTAACTTTAGTATTGGAGGTTTAGGCTACGAGACTCTGAGCTTCGATAATAACGGAGCGGATGTCAATTCATTTTATTTCAATTTTGGTAAAACAGTAAACATCGGGATTTCTAAAAACTTCTAGTTTTAACTTTGAATATAAATAGAAAAGCATTCGTCGCGTCGAATGCTTTTTTGTTTTTTAGATCTTATAAAATCTAAAATTTCTTATTTAGCCCCGATAGAAGCGGCATCCTTTTATGGCGGGGTTCGCCATAAAAGATATAGCGGATAGCGGGACTGAAGGTGATTTTGAAAACAAAAGTCTTCTGCTCCAAAAAAAACAATGTCAGTACAAGTGAAGTATAAATAATTCACCATTTCTGTACTCGAAGGTATATGCGACGAGTGACTATCGTAAAATCTTGGTCAAATTTCGTTTGGGTATTTAAAGCTGGCAAATGCGTCTAAAAGTTCCATTTGCGAACGCGAGTATTTTCACGTGCAATGATTTGTGAAAATTCGTGAAATTCGTGGCAAACAAAAACATTTAATCTTTTAAATCAAATTAATCTGTGGCATATTTTTATCCTAAAATAAAACGTATTTTTGACGTTTAGATTCTCAATCTAAAATATAAAATCAGCAATCTAAAATTAAAAAATGAACTGGGAACAACTTTTATCATTAAAACGTCAAGGAGACACAAGCAAAAGATTACGTGTAGAACAAGATGATACTCGTTTGGGTTTTGAGGTAGATTATGACCGAATTATATTTTCTGCTGCTTTTAGAAGTTTACAAGATAAAACACAAGTTATTCCTCTTTCTAAAACTGACTTCGTACATACACGTTTAACGCACAGTTTGGAAGTTTCGGTTGTAGGACGTTCGCTTGGACGTTTGGTTGGAAAAAAGATTATTGAGAAATATCCTTATTTAAAAGAAATCCACGGGTATCATATGAATGATTTTGGGGCCATTGTAGCTGCAGCATCATTGGCGCATGATATTGGGAATCCGCCTTTTGGACATTCTGGTGAAAAAGCGATTGGTGAATATTTTTCTATTGGAAACGGACAAAAATTCAGAAATCAGCTTACAGATAAACAATGGCAGGATTTAATTGATTTTGAAGGAAATGCAAATGGCTTTTCGGTCCTTACTGCAAGTCGTCCAGGAATTGAAGGCGGACTTCGTATTTCTTATGCGACTTTGGGTGCTTTTATGAAATATCCAAAAGAAAGTCTTCCGAAAAAGCCAACTAACGATATCGCCGATAAAAAGTATGGTTTCTTTCAAACAGATAAATTATTTTTTGAAGAAGTTGCAAAAGATATGGGAATGATTGCCAATAAATCTGGAGAAGATATTGGTTTTGAAAGACATCCGCTAGCCTATTTAGTAGAAGCTGCAGATGATATTTGTTACACTATTATTGATTTTGAAGACGGAATAAATCTTGGTTTGGTTTCAGAAGATTTTGCCTTAGAATATTTAATTAAACTCGTAAAAGATAATATTGGAGTTTCTAAATACAAGTCCTTAACGACTAAGGAAGATCGTATAAGTTATTTACGAGCTTTGGCAATTGGAACTTTAATTAACGACGCTGTTGATGTTTTTATCGAAAATGAAGAGGCAATTCTGCAAGGGAAATTTCCTTATGCTTTAACAGATAAAAGTAAATACAAAGCGCAGATGAATGATATTATTAAGCTTAGCGTTGATAAAATCTACCAGAGCCGTGAAGTGATCGAAAAAGAAATTGTAGGATATCAAATTATCCAGACTTTATTGGATAAATTTATTACAGCTTTCAATAATAAATTTGAAGGGAATGCTTCTAACTACGATAAATTACTTTTAAAAATGCTGCCAGAAAAACATGATTTAGACAAAGGTAATTTGTACGAACGTCTGCTTCATATTTGCCATTATGTTTCTTTATTGACAGACGGAAATGCATTGGAATTATTTGAAACTATTAACGGAAGAAAAAACAATTAATGTTTTTAAAAAAAAATATCCTCTAAATAATTTTAGAGGATATTTTTTTTGCTTTAAGGCTATTTAATTATTTAAAAGCATACACAAGTCCTACGCCAAGAACCTGTCTTAACTGCATTTTCGGACCTTCGTTTACTTGGCTTTTTGTTCCTGTAGCTGGGTCAACAACGTCTTTTTTCGTTTTAATATCATCATCATAAATTAAATGCACACCAATATTTGCTTTTACATAAGCATTAACCACAAGGTCTAAACGAGTGTCGTAATCTATATCGACGTTACCAAATTTATTCAAATAATCGGTATATAAGCTTAATCTGTTTTCGTAAAAAACGTTTTTATAAATTTCATTTTTCATGTAAGCCGTAAGCAGTATACCAAATTCCGCTTTTACTTTCTGGCCTTCTTCAATTAGTATTTGACTTTCTGGATCCAGCGGGTCTGTTGCATACACCGCTTTTTTAACCCCGAAAGAACCTTGGTTTGCAAGATATTGATCTAGTACTAAAGTAGTTTTTAACGTAATAGGAGAGAAGTAAAAAACTCTGTTTTTTTCCTTGTTTGAATTCTCAGCTCCAGCTCCCAAAAAGATATAAGCTGGTGCAAAAGGCTTAGAGATTGCAATATCTCTGTTCGGATAATTGTAACCGTTTGTAAATTGCGTATTGAAGTTTAATTTAGAAGAGTAATACCAGTTAGAAGCTGTATCTTTTCTAAAACCGTACGTAGAGTTAAATTGAAGAGCGTCGTCAGTTTTTCTTAATTCCGTTCCGTCTTGTTTATTTAAACCATATTTTACGATAAGTTCGTTTACCCATTTATGATTTTTCTTAGCGTATGTTCTGCCAAATTCACCTTTAAATAAACCTGAGATAGAACTTGTTCCCCCGGCACTCCAGTTGACAAAAGCAATTTCGGAAATATCAAATCCAAGTTGATTTTTTTTCGTCCAGTTCGAAGGCGGCTTAGGAGCTTGATTCGGACTCAAAGTAGTTTGTATAATCTGGGCAAAGTTATGAGAAGTACTCAAAAGCAATAATAGCAAAAGGGTAGAACGCAATAATTTCATTAGGTAATTTTTTTTTTGGTATCGCAAAATAATTATTTTGAACCGTTAGAAAAAAGATTTATTAAACTTTTAACGTCAACTTTGTACAATTGTTGCAGTTGGGTAACTGTTCCGTGCTCAATAAATTCATCTGGAACACCCAAAATTTTGATAGTGTTCTTGAAATTATGAGATGCTGCAAACTCTAGAATGGCACTTCCAAAACCACCTTTTTTAACTCCATCCTCTATTGTAATTATAGTGCTAAAAGTTGAAAATATGGTGTTTAATGAATTGATGTCTAATGGTTTAATGAAGCTAAAGTTATAGTGCGCAATAGTGTTGGAATTAGGGCATTCCTTTAAAGCTTCTATAACATTATTTCCAATTGTTCCGGTCGAAAGAACCGCAACTTCCGTACCATCTTTTAAGCATTCAGCTTCTCCGATTTTTATTTTTTTGTAATGTCCGAAATTTTCTACTTCCCAATTTGAAATGACGCCCCGGCCTCTTGGATATCGAATCGCTATAGGATGATCTAATCCCAATTGAGCGGTGTACAAAATGTTTTGGAGTTCAATTTCGTTTAAAGGAGCGTGAATAATTAGGTTGGGTATACAACGCAGATAGGCAATGTCAAATACGCCATGATGCGTAGCGCCGTCTTCACCAACCAATCCAGCACGGTCTAAGCAAAAAATAACAGGTAAGTTCTGCAAAGCAACATCGTGAATGACTTGATCGTAAGCACGTTGTAAAAACGTAGAGTAAATATTGCAATACACAACCATACCTTGCGTTGCCATTCCGGCTGCCAGTGTTACGGCATGCTGTTCTGCAATTCCAACATCAAAGGCACGGTCCGGCAATTCATCCATCATAAATTTTAAGGAACTTCCAGATGGCATTGCGGGCGTGATTCCAATAATCTTTTCATTCTTTTTGGCTAGATCCAAAACAGTTAAACCAAAAACATCCTGATATTTAGGCGGAAGATTTTCTTCATTTTTTAAATGAATTTCTCCAGTCAAAGCATCAAATTTTCCAGGCGCATGATATTTCACCTGATTTTCTTCAGCCTGCTGCAAACCTTTTCCTTTTGTAGTTACAATGTGAAGAAATTTAGGTCCTTTTATCTTTTTTAAGCGATTTAATTCTTTGATTAAAGTTGGAAAATCATGTCCGTCGATTGGGCCAGAATAATCAAAATTCAAAGATTTGATCATGTTGTTCTGTCTCGGGTTTTTTCCGCTTTTAACGGCCGTCAAATATTGTTTTAAAGCGCCGACACTAGGATCAATTCCAATTGCATTGTCATTTAAAATAACTAAAATATTGGCGTCCGTAACTCCAGCGTGATTTAAACCTTCAAAAGCCATTCCGCTGGCAATAGAAGCATCGCCGATAATGGCAATATGCTGTTTTTCAGAATCACCTTTTAGTTTAGACGCGATTGCCATTCCGAGTGCTGCAGAAATAGAAGTCGAAGAATGGCCGACACCAAATGTGTCGTAAATACTTTCGCTGCGTTTAGGAAAACCAGAAATGCCGTCGATTTGTCTATTGGTATGAAAAATTTCTCTTCTTTCGGTCAATATTTTATGTCCATAAGCTTGATGTCCGACATCCCAAACCAATAAATCATCTGGAGTATTAAAAACATAATGTAATGCAATTGTCAGTTCAATTACACCTAAACTAGCGCCCAAATGACCTTCTTTTACAGAAACCACATCTATAATAAATTGACGAAGTTCTTGAGCAACCTCAGTAAGCTGCTCTTCTTTTAAAAGACGTAAATCGGCGGGATTGTATATGTTTGAAAGTAAATCGCTTTTCATTATAAGGTAAAAAGCAAATTTACGGTTTTAAATTTAATTTATCTGTGAGTATTATTTTAGAAGTATAGGCACAGAATACTGCATTCTGACCTTTTTTCCATTCGATTCACCTGGCTGCCATTTCGGACATAAGTTTAAAACCCTTATAATTTCTTTTTCTAAAGGCTCTTCAACAGCCGGCGAACATTCAATAAATGAAACGCTTCCATTTTTTTCTATCGCAAAGGCGAGGGTAAAGTTGAGTTTCCAGTAATTTACATTTTCTGGTTTTTTATATTCTTTCATGAAGAAAGTATGAAATTGATCAATACCGCCAGGAAATTCGGCATTTGTATTCGAAAGGGGTTTTAGAGCTGAAGAAACATCATCTTTTTTTACTTTATCAGATTTTGAAGATTTCTCATCTACTTCTCTAGATGCTATTGTCGTTGTTTTTTTTATATTAAGCTGCTCAATTTTTGATAAATCTGACGGTGCTTGATCTGATTTTTTTGTACTAATTGCTGCTGCATCTAAAACTTCTGGTTGTGCTGTCAAAGTATCTTTGTGAGCTTCAATATTCTTAATTTCTTGCTGTTTGTTTTCTTTGTTTTGGCAGCCGAAAAAAACTACAGCCATAACTACATACAACGTCGGCAAAAACAATTTGTGATTTATATAAGTAGTTATTTTATGTTTTATTTTCATTATTTAAATGTAATTGGCAAAATGAAAGTTGATCGAACAAATCGATTATTTATTTTTCCAGGAATCCATTTTGAACCAGATTCTAATACTTTAATAACTTCTGCTTCATTTTCTGCCGACTTGTTTTTAGTTACTCTAAAATTGCTCAAAGTGCCATCTCTTTCTACAACAAATAGAACTGACATTTCTCCTTCTTTTGAAGCAGTATAATTTTTTGCAAAATAAGAATATAATTTTTTCATTCCGTTTTTTGGAGCAGCTAGAATATCCAAATCAACGGCATTGTATATAATACTATATTTAAAATGTAATCTGTCATTTTCAATAGCTGTAGGAGCAATTATCGCTCCCATTGTGACTCTTTCTCTTGGCGTTTTTGTTTTTTCTTTTTTAGATTCAATCTGATTGCCATAGCAGGAAGAAACATCTTCCTCTTGATTTTGTGTCAGATTGTCGACGATTTCAATTTGATCAATTTTTTTCTTGTTTCCTTCTTTATTTACACAGCTAAACAAAGTAGTTCCCATGGCAATAAACAAAGCGAGCAAAAACATTTTATGAGACTTCGTCTGAGTATATAAAACCCGACTTGGAATTTGAATTGTAATTGTTTCTAATTGGGAATTTTTAAATCTTCCGCAAATTCTGTCCTTTTGATTTTGAATGAAAAAATGCTGAATTTCATCAGGAAGCATTGAAGTAAAATCAACAACTGTTTTAGAACAGCTCATACAGAAACGGCCGTTTTCCTTTGGCGTCATTTTGTCCCAGTTTTCTTGGCAAGGCTCAGGAATCGTTATTTTGAATTTTCTATCCATTTTTGAATTTCAGAAATTAAATGTAATACAAAAATTGATTGCAAGAGTTATTTAATGAAAACATGTTAAATAGATATTAAAAAATTTGTTATAATTTCTACTTTTTATCTATTCATATGTACGCACAAGACCATCTACTATCAAGTTCTCATCGATTAGATTTAAATCAAAGTATATATTATCAAGAGTATCTTTTCTATTCTGTAAGGTTATTGTTGTGTTTGCGTGAGATGTTGGCAGTGGTTCATTTTGTTGTACTAAAGAATTTTGCATAATATAATCTCTTTTCTTAGATTCTTCGTTTGTGCTGTCTATAGTTATTGGAGCACCCATATCTTGTGTTTCTTCTTCTTCAATAATTTCAATATTGTTAATGCATTTTTTATTTCCATCCTTATCTGCACAGCTAAATAAAGTCGTTCCCATAGCAATAAATAAGGCAAGTAAAAACATTTTGTGATACTGTGTTTGAGAATATAAAACCTGTTTTGGAATTTGAAGGCTTATAGAATCTAACTGCGATTTTTTAAATCTGCCACAAACTTCCTGATCTTTATTATTCCTGAAAAAATGCTGAATTTCATCAGGTAACTTATTTGTAAAATCTATAACAGATTTATTGCAAACCAAACAAAACCTTCCTGTTGCATCTGGAGTCATTTTATCCCAACTTTCATGGCAGGGTTCAGGGATTGTTATTTTCAATTTTGATTTCATAATTTGACAAAAATTTAATATTCTACTTTTTGAGTTATTTCTGATTCAGTTGGATTAATGTACATATATTGTGGTGTACCTGTTGTAAATTGTTTCATTGATTCTAAAAATTCTGGTGTTGGACTATGAATCTTTTGTTCAGAATATCTCTTAGGATCAATTATTATTTCAGGTTTTTCAAAGGATAAATGCTCGCAATATTCTCGGAAAAACACACTCTTTGTCTCATCGGAATTATTGATTTTAATTTTGTCTCCATTCATTTTTTTCTCCTCAATTTTTACATTTTTTTCAATTTGTCTGCTGTAATTTAATTGTACTCTACCTCCCCCTAGTATGAAAGAATTTTTGCAGAGAGGCGGTACAAGAGGAAGATCTTTTGTCGATTTATTATTTGTTTTATTACTTGTAAACTTTTCAGTAGTAGTGATAGCTTGTGAATCGTCATCAATGAGTTCAACATGGCTGATCCTTTGCTTTTTACCATTTTTACTTGCACAGCTAAATAAAGTCGTTCCCATAGCAATAAATAAGGCAAGTAAAAACATTTTGTGATACTGTGTTTGAGAATATAAAACCTGTTTTGGAATTTGAAAACTTATTGAATCTAACTGCGATTTTTTAAATCTCCCGCAAACTTCGGGATCTTTATTATTCTTGAAAAAATGCTGAATTTCATCAGGTAACTTATTTGTAAAATCTATAACAGATTTATTGCAAACTAAACAAAACCTTCCTGCTGCATCTGGAGTCATTTTATCCCAATTTTCATTGCAGGGTTCGGGGATTGTTATTTTCAATTTTTGGTTCATTAATTCTAATGTGAATTCTAATTCGCTTATTAAGTTATTTTTATTACTCGAATATTATTTTACTGTCATGATGAAAAAAGTTTTTTTACTTGTATCAATACCCTTAGATTTCCCAGGCCTCCATTTTGGAGATAGATTTAAGACTCTGATAATTTCTTGTTCTATGGTTTTATCAATTTCTAAAGCTGACTTAGAATAAGTTATAGTCCCGTTTTCATTTATCAATACAATTATTGCGTTTTTATACATTTTTTTGTTTTCTGGTATCTTAAATTCTTTGGCAAAAAAGGCATAAAATTCTGTTATTCCTTCAGGGAAAAATGGTTCTGTTTCTCGACGGCTTTCTTTTTTTCTAGGTAAAGAAGTTTGGAAAAATATTTTTTTATTTTCGCTTTTAGGTAATGAAAATATTTCATAGTTATATTGGTCCGTTTTCATAAAAGGCATTCCGCCCATTATATGCTCAGTATTGCAAATTGGTACACTATTCGTTGATTTTCTTTCATTCTCTATTGTTTCCTCTGTTCTTTTACTATAAGAAGAAGATTTTTGTTCATCAACAACTTCAACTTTTTCAATTTTCTGTTTATTGCCATTTTTACTAGCGCAGCTAAACAATGAAGTTCCCATAACAACAAATAAAGCCAGCAGAAACATTTTGTGATACTGTGTTTGAGAATATAAAACTTGTTTTGGAATTTGAAAGCTTATTGAATCTAACTGCGATTTTTTAAATCTGCCGCAAACTTCTGGATCTTTATTATTCTTGAAAAAATGCTGAATTTCATCAGGTAACTTATTTGTAAAATCTATAACAGATTTATTGCAAACCAAGCAAAACCTTCCTGATGCATCTGGAGTCATTTTATCCCAATTTTCGTTGCAGGGTTCGGGGATTGTTATTTTAAGTTGTTTCATTGTTTATATTTTAGAATGAAACGTAAATAACTAAATATAAGTATATTCTTATTTTTTTATTTTGAATTTTCTAAAGATAGAATTTAAAATAGTAAGTGTAAAACCTTATTTTTGCAATTATGATAAATCCTTTCACCGACGAATATTTCATGAAAAAAGCTTTGCAGGAAGCTGAAATGGCTTTTGAAAAAGGCGAGATTCCTGTTGGTGCCGTAATTGTTGTGGCCGATAAAGTAATTGCCAGCAGCCACAACTTGACAGAACTGCTGAATGATGTTACAGCTCATGCGGAAATGCAGTCTATAACAGCTGCTGCAAATTTTCTTGGTGGAAAATATTTAAAAGATTGTACTTTATATGTTACGCTCGAACCTTGCCAAATGTGCGCAGGAGCTTTGTATTGGAGCCAGATTTCAAAAATTGTTTTTGGAGCCAGAGACGAACAGCGCGGTTTTCTAAATATGGGAACAAAACTTCATCCTAAAACAACGGTTGTTTCTGGCGTAATGGCAAACGAAGCAACAGATTTAATGAAACGGTTTTTCTTAGAAAGAAGAAAGTAATTCGTAAAACACTATGACGGATTTTTCAACAATCAAAAAGCTTTTTCATATTAGCGAACCAAATGGTTTTACTAAAGATGAAATTCAAATTATAAAAGATATTTTTGGAAATCTTCCACAAGTTTTTGTTGACTATTATTCAGAATTAGGTAAAATTCAAAGCTTAAATAAAACGCAAGATTCTCTTGTAATTCCTGAAAGATTTCAATTCTACAATCACAATGATTATCTGATATTTTATACGGAAAACCAGCACGCTTGTGTTTGGGGAATTCATAAGGATAATTTGTCGAATCCCAATCCGCCCGTTTACATGAGTTATGATGAAAAGGAATGGAATTTGGAAACAGAGACTTTGATAGACTTTTTTAATGCAATGGCTTTTCTTCAAGCTGGTTTTGCATTAAAATTTACTGCTGAATGTTTTTATGAAATAGACGAAAAAGGGCTAAACTTTATTGCTGAGAATTATACAAATAAAGGCGTTTCTTTTAAAAATTGGGCAGATGGAATAAATTTCTATGGAGATTATGATGATGATGTTATTGTTGTAATGAGCAATAATCAACTTTTTTACTCTTCCAATAACGAAGATCATTTTATTGAAATGGATAAAGTATTATCTGAACTCGGAACAGAATTTTAAATATATTTTGTAAAATAATTGCCATAGAACTTACAGAGGAATAAGATCGTTTTTTGCCTATTTACCGACAAAAGGATCTGGCGAACAGCCTAAATTGGCTCCTTGTTAAAATAATAGAGGTGTTTAAACTTCAACAAAAGTTAAATAATCATTACTAGAGAATTTTCTTCTTAAAAAACTCTAAAAATTATTTACTTTTATCGCAATTTAATTAATGTTTTACTGTTATTGCTTTATTTAGTAAAAAATAGTAATTCTTCATTTGTTAACCATTAACTGTAGATAAAAGTGAAAGTAAAAGTAAAAGGTTTCAGTCTCGTATTTTTTGTGTTTTTTATTTTTCAATCCTGCGGTAGAAAATCCGCTGCCGATTTCAATTCTGACTTTTCACTATTCAAAGATTACATTACCAGTTTTACAGGTGGAATCGTTTCGTCAGATTCTGATATTCGTGTGGTTTTGGCTTTCAATAAAAACGATTGGAAACCTAATCAGGAATTAGATGATGATTTGTTTGATATTTCGCCAAGTGTAAGCGGTAAAGTTGTAGCGCTTTCAACCAATACTTTAGCTTTTATTCCAGAGAAAAAACTTAAAATGGGAACAGAATATCAAGTTACTTTAAACTTAGATAAACTGACTGCCATTCCAAAAGAGAAAGAAAAAGAACTTTCTAAATTTAACTTTACGGTTAAGACGGTTAAACAAGATTTTACCATTAACACAGGCGATATTCAATCGTACAGCAAAGAATACCAATATTTAAACTGCGTTTTAAAAACAGCCGATAATATTGATTTTGAGACCGCTCAAAAACTCGTTGAAGCGAAGCAGAAAGGGAATAATCTTAAAATTAAATTTGAGAAAGTAGCTGGTCCTGCTAAAGAATTTCGTTTTATAATTGATAGTATTCAGCGTCAATCAGAAGCTTCCAATTTGGAAATTATCTATGACGGAAGTGATTTTGATATTGATCAAAAAGGGCAAATCGATTTCCCGATTACGAGCATCAACGAATTTAAGGTTATAAAAGTTGAAGTTCCAGACGGAAACAATCAGCAGGTTTTAATTAATTTCTCTGAGCCTTTAGAAAAAGGTCAGGATTTTGCGGGATTGGTTTCGATTCAAAACACGAATAATTTAAAATTTTCTACACAGGGGAATTTACTTAAAGTATATTTTACCAATCAAAATGCGCCTAAAAAAGAAGAACCAGTCGAAGTAGCTGCCGAAGAACCTGCAGTAGCTGCTGTAGATTCGGCTGCAGTTATGGTTGACTCAGCAGCGGTTGCCGTAGATTCAGCAGCCGCAGTTGTAGAAGAAGCTGTTGAATATGTGCCAGACGAAGAACCAGAACAAGTCGTTACTGGCGAACTGTTATTGGAAGTTTTTCAAGGAATCGAAAGTCAGTATGGTAAAAAACTGGAAAACAACTACAGCGAGAAAATTTCTTTTGATCAGATAAAACCAAACATTCGTTTTGTTAAAAATGGTACAATTCTGCCAAGTTCCAACAATTTAAAACTGAATTTTGAAGCTGTAAATCTAAGTGCGGTAGATGTAAAAGTATACAAGATTTACAAAAATAATATTCTGCAATTCCTTCAATATAATGAATTAAACGGCGGACAAAATCTCAAGAAAGTAGCGCAGCCAATTGCTAAAACCACTTTAAATTTAAAAGAAAGTACGCTTGTAAATCTGGCCAAATGGAATACGTATGCCTTAGATTTATCTAAAATTATTAAACCCGAACCAGGAGCGATTTACAGAGTTGAATTTGTTTATAAAAAGAAATATTCGCTTTACAAATGTGAAACATCAGATAATAGCGATGATGAAGCCGAGGAAGAAGAAGTGGATGAAAATGACGTAAACTACAGTGGAAACTCTTACGACGACTATTACTATTATGATGATTATGATTGGAGGGAAAGTCAAGATCCTTGTACAGGTTCTTACTATTACAATGCTCGAATTGCAACCAATATTCTAGCATCAGATTTGGGAGTTATTGCCAAAAGAGGAGAAAATAAATCGTACTTATTTGCTGTAAATAATATTGTTACAACCGAACCTGTTTCAAATGCAAGGGTCGATTTATACAATTTCCAACAGCAAAAAATAGCAACAGAAGCTACAAGCAGTGAAGGTATTGCATCTTTCCAATTGGATAAATTCGCCTATTTTGCTATTGTTACCTTAGGCGATCAATCTACTTATGTGAAGTTGGATGATGGGCTTTCATTATCGGTAAGTAATTTTGATGTTGCAGGTGAGACTTTACAAAAAGGGTTAAAAGGATTTATTTACGGAGAAAGAGGCGTTTGGCGTCCTGGAGATAATTTGTATTTGTCATTTATTTTGAATGATGCAGCGAATAAATTGCCGAAATCGCATCCAATTAAATTCAGATTAAATGATCCGAATGGGAAAACGGTTTATCAAACGGTTCAAAAAACGAACGATTTAAATCATTATGCTTTTACAGTTCCAACAAACCAAGATGCGCCAACAGGAAATTGGGAAGCAATGGTAAGCGTTGGAGGAGCAAAATTCTATAAGAGCATCAAGATTGAGACGATCAAACCAAATCGTTTAAAAATTAAAAATACATTTAGCAGAAAAACACTTTCGGCTTCGTATCCAAACACAGATAATTTGGAAGTAACATGGCTTCACGGTGCAATTGCTAAGAATTTAAATGTAGAAATGCAGGCTAAATTTTCTCAGCAGGCAACCACTTTTAAAGGCTATGAAAAATATACTTTTGATGATTTAGCTCGCCAATTCAGTACAGAAGAAATTAATGTTTTCTCTGGGAAATTAAATGAAACCGGAAAAGCATCGGTAAATATTCAGCCAAGATTACAAGGTCAGGCACCAGGAATGTTGCGCGCTTCATTCATTACAAAAGTATATGAAGAAGGAGGAGATTTTAGTACAGATGTGATGTCAACAACTTATTCTCCGTACAAAACCTATGTAGGGTTGAAAACGCCTGAACTAAACAAGTACAGCATGCTGGAAACGAGAACAAACAATCGTTTCGAAGTGGTGACGGTCGATGAAAACGGAAGACCAAAATCGGTTCGTAATCTCGAAGTAAGAGTTTACAAAGTAGACTGGAGATGGTGGTGGGATTCTTCGAGTGATAATTTATCAAATTATAATTCTTCGAATGCAACAACTTCATACAAAACATTTGTAATCAATACGGATTCTAGCGGAAAAGGAAGTTTCCAATTTGCTTTGACAGATGAAGAATGGGGACGTTACTTAATTCGTGTTGCCGATCAGCAAGATGGTCATGCGACTTCTTTAACCGTAAATATCGACTGGCCAATCTGGTCTGGAAAAACCCGTAATAGAGATGCTTCTACTGCCAACATGTTAGTATTTTCTACCGATAAAAAAAACTATGCAGTTGGAGAAAAAGCACAGATTTCTTTCCCGTCAAGTGAAGGCGGACGTGCTTTAATTTCGATCGAAAACGGATCAAGAGTTGTACAGACTATTTGGGCTGAAACTAAAAGTGGAGAAACAAAAGTTGAGGTTCCGATTACGGGAGCAATGGCGCCAAATGTATATTTTAATATTACTTTATTGCAACCTCATGCTTCGACCAAAAACGATTCGCCAATTCGTATGTACGGAATTGTTCCGATTGAAGTGGTAGATAAAAACACCATTTTGGCACCAACCCTAAATATGCCTGATGTTTTGAGACCGGAACAGCCATTTACAGTAAAAGTAGGCGAGAAATCAGGTAAAGAAATGACGTATACGATTGCGGTTGTCGATGAAGGACTTCTGGATTTAACTCGTTTTAAAACGCCAAATGCTTGGGATAGTTTCTATGTTCGCGAAGCATTAGGAGTAAAAACATGGGATGTTTACGATGATGTAATAGGAGCTTATGGCGGAAAAATAAATCAGATTTTTAGTATTGGTGGTGACCAGGATTTAGGAGGCGGAAAAGCTAAAAAGGCTAACCGTTTTAAACCAGTTGTATTGTATTACGGACCATTTAAATTAGGAAAAGGGGAAACAAAATCACATCAGTTAAAACTGCCAAAATATATTGGTTCGGTTCGAACAATGGTTGTCGCGGGAGATGCGAATACAAGCGCTTATGGTAGTGCAGAAAAAGCAACACAGGTCAAAAGTCCGTTGATGGTCTTGGCTTCGTTGCCTAGAAAAATTTCGCCATCAGAAAAAGTAACATTGCCTGTAACAGTTTTTGCAACTGAAAACAAAATCAAAAATGTTTCGATTCAGGTAAAAACCAGCAACGGACTGAAAGTAATGGGAAGTGCGGTTCAGAGACTAAATTTTGCACAGCCAGATGAAAAAATGGCTTATTTTAATCTGGTAGTGGGTTCTGCAACTGGAATTGCAAAAGTTCAAGTAATCGCAACATCTGGAAGTGAGAAATCAACTTATGATGTTGAAATCGACATGACGAATCCAAATCCGGTTACGAGTACTTTTACAGATGTTGTTTTAACGCCAAATAGTACGAAGACAATTTCATGGAAAACTTTTGGTATTGCTGGAAGTAACAAGGCCAGACTAGAAGTTTCGTCTATGCCGTCAATGAACTTGAATGGAAGGTTGCAATTTTTAATTCAATACCCTCATGGATGTGTAGAGCAGACGACTTCATCTGTTTTCCCGCAATTGTATTTGGGAGATGTGGCCGATATTGATGCTAAACGCAAAGATCTGATTCAGAAAAATATTGCGGCCGGAATTGCAAGATTGGGTAATTTCCAATTGTCAAATGGCGGAATGCCTTACTGGCAAGGAAATGCAATTGCTGACGACTGGGGAACTTCTTATGCTGGACATTTCTTAATTGAAGCAGAGAAAAAAGGATATGTATTGCCAATTAATTTCAAATCAAAATGGCTGTCTTATCAGCAGAAAGAAGCGAAACAATGGCGTTTTGAACCGAAATACGGAAATGATTTAGCTCAGGCGTATCGTTTGTACACTTTAGCTTTAGCAGGAAATGCCGACTTATCTTCAATGAACAGATTGCGAGAAACAAAAGGCATTTCGAATGAAAGCATGCTTCGTTTAGCTGCAGCTTATGTTTTAGCAGGACAAAAATCGGCGGGGCAAAGTTTGTTTTTACGAACAAGTATTGATGGAAGCTCAGATGAGTACAGTTATTACTATTATGGTTCAAGTGAAAGAAACAGAGCAATGGCTTTAGAAACAATGCTTCTTTTAGATCAGAAACAAAAGGCGTTTGTTACAGCGACAAAATTAGCCAAAGAAATGTCGGCTAATCAGTGGATGAGTACACAGACAACCGCTTATTGCTTGTATGCAATGTCGAAATTTGCAGTGAGCAATGGACCAAAAGGAATCAATATTCAGTTTAGTAAAAACGGAAAAGGAGAGACAATAAACACAAGCAAATCGGTTGCAGACCGCAGTTTGTCTGTAGCTTCTGGCACCAACAGCATTACGTTGAAAAACAATAAAGCCAATACGGTTTATGTTCGTGTATTGAACACAGGAATATTACCTATCGGACAAGAAAATGCAGTTCAAAGTGATGTTACCGCTTCTATTGTCTTCAAAAATAGAAAAGGAAGCGTAATTAATGTTTCGAGAATCAATCAGGGAACTGAATTTGTTGCCGAGGTTACGATTAAAAACCAAAGAGGAGAAAGTGTTCAAAACGTAGCATTATCGCAAATTCTGCCTTCAGGATTCGAAATTGTAAATACTCGTTTTACCGATTATGGAGATGCTGTAAATAATATTGCAGATTATATTGATATTAGAGATGATAGGACTAATTTCTATTTCGGAATGAAAGCAAGAGAAACTAAAGTTTTCCGTATTTTGCTAAATGCATCGTATTTAGGAAATTATTACCTGCCGGGATTACAATGCGAAGCAATGTACGATAATACATTTTTAGCTAGAACAAAAGGCTTCTGGGTTGAGGTTGTGAAGTAAAATTTATTAGCCACAGATTATACAGATTAAAATGATTTTTGAAATCTGTGCTAATTTGTGTAATCTGTGGCTAATAAACTTTGTGGTAAAATATTTTCCCGCAGATTTTGCAGATCAAGCAGATAAAATAAATCTGCCAAATCTGCTGAATCTGCGAGAAAAAAACTTAGCGAACTTCGCGTATACTTAGCGACTTTGCGGTTAAAAAAAACAAGTATTGAAAAATAAATTAAAAGCGTTCTTTCAGCGCATTATCAATTGGATAAAAAAGAATAAGATAAAATCAGCAATTGCATTTCTGCTCTTGCTGATTTACTATTTTTCGATACCCCGAACTTTATTCAAAGAACCTTATTCAACAGTTATAGAAAGCAAAGAAGGAGAGTTGCTTGGAGCAAAAATTGCCCGTGACGGACAATGGCGTTTTCCTGCACAGGATAGTGTTCCAGATAAATTCAAAAAGTGTATTGTGTATTTTGAAGACGAATATTTCTATAAACATCCCGGCTTCAACCCAGGTGCGATGATCAATGCTTTTAAGCAAAACCGAAAAGCAGGAAAAGTGGTTAGAGGAGGGAGTACCTTAACTCAACAAGTAATCAGACTTTCCCGAAAAGGAAAAAACAGAACCTATTTTGAAAAACTGGTAGAAATTATTCTCGCTACCCGATTAGAATTAGGTTATTCCAAAAATGAAATTCTCGAAATGTATGCTGCACACGCGCCATTTGGAGGAAATGTTGTGGGATTGGAAATGGCTTCGTGGCGTTATTTTGGTGTACAGTCCAATCAATTATCATGGGCTGAAAATGCTGTTTTAGCCGTTTTGCCAAATGCACCAAGTTTAATTTATCCTGGAAAAAATCAGATTAAATTACTAAATAAACGAAACCGACTTTTATTAAAATTAAATCAAGAAGGCATAATTGATAAGCAGACTTATGAACTTGCAATAGAAGAGCCTTTGCCTCAAAAGCCGTATGATCTTCCTCAAATTGCACCTCATTTATTGCAGAGAGTGGCCAAAAATGAAGAAGGAACAAGAGTAAAAACTACAATTGACCATGCATTGCAAAGTCGGGTTAATCAAATTGCAAGATATTATTACAATCAGTACAAGCAGAATGAAGTGCATAATCTTGCCATTTTGGTAGTAGATGTCCAGAATAGAAATGTAATAAGTTATGTGGGAAATTCTCCAGCTGATGCAGATCATCAGAAAGATGTTGATATCATTGATGCGCCAAGAAGCACAGGAAGTATTTTGAAACCACTTTTATATGGTGCAATGTTGGACGACGGCGAATTACTGCCAAATACTTTAGTAGCAGATATTCCAACGCAGATTTCGGGATACACTCCTCAAAATTTCAATTTAACATTTGATGGCGCTGTACCTGCGCATCGTGCTTTATCACGGTCATTAAATATTCCGGCAGTTTTAATGCTTCAGGATTTTGGAGTAAATAAGTTTTATGAAGAACTTCAAAAGTTTAAATTAAAAAACATTAATAAAACACCCGACCATTATGGTTTGTCGCTTATTTTGGGAGGTGCTGAAAGTAATTTATGGGATTTATGCCGAACGTATGCCAATCTATCTTCAACATTAAATTATTATACTAAAAATCAGGGAAAATATAGAACCAACGAGTTCTCGGAATTAAATTATAAAAATGATTTTAAGCCTGATTTTGGCTCAGAAACTAATCAAAAGAATATTCTAGGTGCAGGATCAATCTGGTTGACATACAATGCAATGGAAGAAGTCAACAGGCCTGAAGGGGATGAAGCGTGGAAGTTTTATGACAGTTCGTTAAAAATTGCCTGGAAAACAGGAACGAGTTTCGGGAATCGTGATGCGTGGGCAATTGGAACAAATTCGAGATACGTAGTTGGAGTTTGGGTTGGAAATGCAACAGGCGAGGGAAGACCCACTCTAACAGGAGTTACCAGTGCAGCGCCTATTTTATTTGACGTTTTTAATTTATTACCAAGGCAAAGATGGTTTGAAACCCCTTATAATGATTTGGCTGAAGTTGAGGTTTGTCGTTTAAGTGGTTATTTGGCAAAAGAAAATTGTCCCAAAATCAAACAATGGGTTTCTAAAAAAGGAAAATCGACAAAAGTTTGTCCGTATCATAGAACAATTCATTTAGATAAAACAGAGCAATTTCAGGTTAATAGCAGTTGTGAGAGTATCGAAAATATAGTAACTAAAAACTGGTTTGTACTGCCTCCCGTTATGGCTTGGTATTACAAAAGCCAGCATATTGAATATTTGCCTTTACCGCCATTCAAAGAAGGATGCGAGGGAACGCAAACCACAACAATGGATTTTATTTATCCAAAAGCAAACAGTAAAATTTACTTAACCAAAGATTTTAACAGCAACGTACAGCCTGTAATTTTAAAAGTGGCCTATTCTGAAAGGGATAAAGAATTGTTTTGGTATGTAGATGATGTTTATAAAGCAACAACCAAAACATTTCACGAATTGCCTATTACGCCAACGACTGGAATTCATTATATTACAGTTGTAGATGCTTCTGGGAATGAAATTAGAAGAAGGATTGAGATTGTTAGGGAATAAATACTTAAAGTAAACTCCAATTTTAAAATTCCAAATTCCAACCTTTTTGTCAGGCTGAGCGAAGTCGAAGTCCGCGTGCCAATTGGATTACCCTTCTCCCGAAGCCTCGGGATCGCTCAGGGTGACATTTTATGTATAATGACTAAGTGAGATTGCTTCGTTCCTCATAATAATGCATAAAAAAACCGCCCCGATGCATCGGGGCGGTTTTTAATTTATTCTGAAATAACATTTCCTTTTTTATCATAGAAATGGTATTCTAAGTACGTGTAAGCGTCACGAGGTATGATTTTCACCCATTTCTTATGTTCAAAAAACCATTTTGAACGTAATGATGGAAAACCTTTGCTGAGGTATGCAGCCACAAACGGATGTGTGTTTAGCACAACTTTATTGTGGGTTTTTAGAAGTCTTTCTAAATCAGAAGTGATCTTGTCAATTATTAATATTGGTGCTTCAATTTCACCATTTACTTTATTTGGATCCTCTTCTCTAGTTTTTATATTAACTTCTGGTCTTACTCGCTGTCTTGTAATCTGGACTAAACCAAATTTACTCGGCGGTAATATTTTATGCTTTGCTTTATCGTCGCTCATTTCTTCTCGCAAGAAGTCGAACAAAACTTTCCTGTTTTCAGGATTAGACATATCGATAAAATCAACTACGATTATTCCGCCCATATCTCGCAGACGAAGTTGTCTTGCGATTTCTGCCGCGGCAATCATATTTACTTCCATGGCGGTATCTTCCTGATTGGTTGCTTTATTTGAACGGTTGCCGCTGTTTACGTCTATAACGTGAAGAGCTTCAGTGTGTTCAATAATAAGGTAAGCACCTTTACTCATGGAAACAGTTCTGCCAAAAGAAGTTTTGATTTGTCTCTCTATATTGTATTTCTCGAAAATTGGAGTATCATTTGATTGATAAAACTTTACAATCGATTGTTTTGAAGGTGCAATTTCTTGCAGATATTCCTTCGTTTGATGGTACAACTCTTCGTCATCTATTTGAATACCGCTGAAGGTATCATTAAATACATCTCTTAATATTGAAGAAGCTCTGTTAAGCTCTCCTAATACTTTTGATGGATGATGAGCAGTTGGTAATTTTTTACACATTGCAGACCATCTGCCAAGCAGGTTCTGCAAATCTTTTTCTAATTCGGCTACGTTTTTGCCTTCGGCTACTGTACGAACAATAACACCAAATCCTTTAGGTTTGATCGATAGAACAAGTTTTTTTAGACGATCCTTTTCTTTTTTGTCTTCTATTTTTTGAGAAATAGAAACTCTATCAGAAAAAGGAACTAGAACGATAAATCTTCCAGCCAATGAAAGCTCAGCACTTATTCTTGGGCCTTTGGTAGATATAGGTTCTTTAACTACTTGAACTAAAACAGATTGATTGGCACTTAAAATATCAGTAATGATGCCATCTTTGTCAATCTCTTTTTCAAACTGAAAGGTTTTTAGGGAGAAATCTTTTATTTTACCTGCGCTTACAAGTTTTATGAATTTCAGTTGGGAAGCTAAGTTTGGACCTAAATCGTGATAATGTAAAAAGGCATCTTTTTCGAAGCCAACATTTACAAAAGCAGCATTAAGTCCAGCAACTGGTTTTCTGATTTTAGCAATAAAAATATCACCAACCTGAAAGTTGCTTTTTTCTTCTTCTTTGTGTAATTCAATTAGTTTTCCATCTTTTAATAAGGCAAAATCTACGGCTTCAGAACTAGATCTAATGATTAATTCTTTATTCACACTGTAAATTTTTATCCGTGAATTGGTTGTCGGTTGTTTGTTGATAGTTGTTGGAAAAAACCAAAAACCAAAAACCAAAAACCATCAACTTCTACAAGGATGGATTAAACAATATTTTAACAGGTATTGAACCCGGGGGAATTTTAGTTAACAGTTTTCCAGTTTCAGTTGCCAGTTTTAAGCTGCGGACTGTGACTTGTTGCTGAGACTAAATTCCAATTTCAATGAACGTTTAAAAAGAAAAAAGTAGTTTAAAACTACTTTTTCTTTTTGTGGCGGTTAGCTCTCGCTCTTTTCTTACGTTTGTGAGTAGCTACCTTATGTCTCTTTCTTTTTTTACCACTTGGCATATCGTGTCTGATTTATGTTAATTAATATTATTTTGCTTCGTTGTTTGTTTTAACTCCTTCTACAAATACTTTTGCAGGTTTAAACGCAGGAATGTTGTGTGCTGGAATTTTAATTGTTGTGTTTTTAGAAATGTTTCTTCCAGTCTTTTCAGCTCTAGTTTTTACGATAAAACTACCAAAACCTCTTAGGTAAACATTGTCTCCAGTTTCTAAAGAAGTTTTAACTTCTTCCATAAAAGTTTCTACTGTTGCTTGAACATCTCCTTTTTCAAGACCTAGTTTCTCTGAAATCTTCGCTACGATATCTGCTTTCGTCATTTTCTTTCCTATTTTATTTTATAAATGGTGTACTATTTTTTTGAGTTTGCAAATATAGGAATTAAAAAAATAATTAATCAAGCTAATTCGTTAAATTTTAATTACATAAACATTTACTTTTGTATTCTAAGTATTTTGCAATGGATTTTCATAACATATTGATAAAATGGTATTTACGAAACAAGCGTGATTTGCCGTGGCGAAAAACGGTCGATCCGTACCAAATTTGGCTCTCAGAAATTATGCTTCAGCAGACACGAGTTGCTCAAGGAATGCCTTATTTTTTCGAATTTACCAAGGAATTTCCTACTGTAAAAGATTTAGCAGATGCGTCAGAAGAGAAAGTTTTAAAACTTTGGCAGGGATTAGGGTATTATTCCAGAGCTCGTAATCTTCATAAAACGGCTCAATATATAAGTAATGATTTAAACGGCGTTTTTCCAGATTCGTATAAAGAGCTTTTAAAACTTAAAGGTGTTGGTGAATATACGGCGGCAGCAATTGCATCTTTCTCCTATAATGAAATAGTTCCTGTTGTAGACGGAAATGTGTTTCGCGTTTTGTCACGCTATTTTGATATTGAAACAGATATTGCCAATCCTGCTGCTAAAAAAGAGTTTGCTGCATTAGCCCAAGAATTAATGCCAAAAGATAGTCCAGCTATATTCAATCAAGCGATTATGGAATTTGGTGCACTTCAATGTGTGCCGAAAAGCCCAAATTGTTCGATTTGTGTTTTTAACGATAGCTGTCTGGCACTGAAAAAAGGAAAAGTAAACCAGCTTCCTGTAAAAACAAAAAAAATAAAAGTCTCAAATCGTTATTTTAATTATTTGATTTTAGAAGATGCCTTAGGGAATACACTTATTCAAAAAAGAACTGATAAGGGAATCTGGCATAATTTATACGAATTTCCACTCTTAGAAACTGAGTCAATAGTCGATTTTGATGTAGTTTCAAAAAACGCAAAAGAAGAAATTTTTCCCTCGTATACAATTATAGGTATAGAAGATTGCGCGGCATCAACATTAGTGCATAAACTTTCGCATCAGCATCTTCATATACAGTTTTGGAAAATTAAGATAAAAGAGAAAATAGAAAATGGAGTTGATCCCGAAAAATTAAAAACTTTTCCTTTTCCAATTGTGATTTATAAATTTATAGAAAAGCAGGAAATAATTTGCTAAAAAAATGTATCTTTGGTAGAAATACCACCAAAAACTATGAACGGAACATTAAATAAAGTGATGCTCATTGGCCATTTAGGCGATGATGTGAAGATGCATTATTTTGATGGAGGAAATTGCATCGGACGTTTTCAGCTGGCTACAAATGAAGTATATATCAATAAAACAACCAATGAAAAGATCACTTCTACAGAGTGGCATAACTTGGTTGTACGTAATAAAGCAGCAGAAATTTGTGAAAAATATCTTTCCAAAGGTGATAAGATATATGTTGAAGGAAGAATAAAATCTCGTCAGTGGCAGGCAGAAGACGGCACAACGAAATATACTACAGAAATTCAGGTTACAGAATTTACTTTCCTGACGACCAAAAAAGAAACTGCGCATACCAAGCAAAATCAAGAGGCAGAATCAACAAAAAACACTAACTTTGATGCTGCAAATGAAGGGCTTCCGATTAATGATCTGCCTTTCTAAAAGATGTTTAACTAATTTTATGCATTTTGGACCCGGAGCCCAGTTTACTTTTTATTACAAATCCTGACACTAATTTAATTATTGGTTTTGTCGGAATATTTGTTTTGCTATTTCTTTCGGCAATAGTTTCAGGTGCCGAAGTAGCTCTTTTTTCTTTGTCACAGCAGGATATCGACGACACTTTAAACGATAATCAGGCAAAGGGTAGAATTATCTCCAATTTATTAGATAAGCCCAAAAAACTTCTTGCTACACTATTGGTAGCCAACAATTTTTTCAATATTGGAGTAGTTATCTTATTTGCATATATAGGACAGAATATCTTTGAAGATGTGAGTTCGCCTGCTTTTAAATTTACGCTTGAAGTAATTTTAGTTACTTTTTTTATTCTTCTATTTGGTGAAGTAATTCCTAAAGTTTATGCAAGTAGAAACAGCGTGCGTTTTGCTAAACGTGTTGCGTATCCGCTGGCTTTTCTAGATAAGATACTTTCTCCTATAAGTTTGCCAATGCGTTCGCTTACTATATATTTGCAAAATAAATTGGGAAAACAAAAGAATAATTTTTCGATTAATCAGCTTTCGCAGGCTTTGGAGCTGACAGATTCTGAAGGAACTTCAACAGAAGAACAAAAAATTTTAGAAGGAATTGTTTCTTTCGGAAATACTGATACAAAGCAGGTTATGAGTCCTAGAATCGATATTTTTGCATTAGAAATATCAGAATCTTTTGCGTCTATTTATCCTAAAATAATTGAAAAAGGATTTTCTAGAATTCCGATCTATCGGGATAATATTGATCAAATTGAAGGAGTACTTTTTGTAAAAGATCTGCTTCCTCATATTGATAAAGAGGAATTTGAATGGAATTCATTGATTCGAGAAGCTTTTTTTGTTCCAGAGAATAAAAAGCTTGATAATCTCTTAAAAGATTTCCAGAGTTTGAAAAGTCATTTAGCAATTGTGGTCGATGAATACGGGGGAACTTCAGGATTAGTTTCTCTAGAAGATGTAATCGAGGAAATAGTGGGAGATATCAGCGACGAATTTGATGATGAAAATTTGAACTTCTCACAGATTGATGAAAATAACTTTCTTTTTGAAGGAAAAATAAACCTGAAAGATTTCTATAGAATTGTAAATGTTGACGAAGATGCTTTTGAATCTCATAAAGGAGAAGCAGAAACATTGGCTGGATTTATTCTGGAGATTTTGGGTAATTTCCCTAAAAAAGATCAAAAAGTGCCATTTGAAAACTGTATTTTCACAGTAGAAACAGTTGATAAAAAGCGCGTAAAACAAATAAAAGTAACAATAAATTAAAATGCCTAATAGAATACTTTCAATAACTGCAATTTTGCTTACACTAACGGTTTTAAGCTGTAAAAACGATGTTTTGCCAAAACCAGCTAGTTTCTTGCGATTAGATTATCCAGAAGCAAAATACGTGAATTTTGAGAACAACTGTCCGTTTGCTTTTCAAATGAATGAAGACGCCGTTATAAAAGGTGAAAAAGATTGCGGTTTTGCGATTACTTATCCAAAAATGAAAGCGACAATTTATTTGACATACAAGCCTGTAAATGGAAATATTAATAAGCTGTTACGTGACGCTCAAAAACTGACATACGAACACGTAATTAAAGCCGACGATATTTTAGAACAGCCTTATATAAATCCACAAAAGAAGGTTTATGGAATGTTTTACCAAGTAGATGGAAATGCAGCTACTAATTCGCAATTCTACGTTACAGACAGCACCAAACACTTTTTAATAGGTTCTGTTTATTTTTATGCAAAACCAAATTTTGACTCAATTATGCCTGCGGCGAGTTATGTTAAAAACGACATGCAGCGTTTGATGGAAACATTGAAGTGGAAATAGTTTTTTTAAAGCTTCAGAGAAACAAAGAGGCAAAGGAATAAAGCTAATTACTGAGAGTAAAAAAAGCTGTTTACATAAATATAAACAGCTTTTTTAATGTTTAAATGTTTGAATTTAAGACTTAAAATTCGAAACTTTATATGTTTTTCCGTCTCCAGTTTCTTGAACAACTTTCGTCAAAGATTCAGGATTTTGAATTGTTTTATCAAAACTTACTGTTGCTGTTTTTTTATCGAAATCTACAGAAGCTTTGTCAACTCCATCAAGATTTGCTAATTCTTCTTCGATAGTTTTAGCACATCCAACAGCACAAGTCATTCCGTCAATTTTAAAACTTGCTGTTTGAAGGTTTTCAGCAGCAATTGCTTTATGTTCTTTTGGAGCGCTTTTTTCAGCGTTTACAACTTGAAGACTTTTATCTTCTTCTTTTTTACAGCCGACTAATGCTAAACCAGCAATTGTTGCGGCGATTAAAATTTTTGAAATTTTCATTATATATAAATTTAATTTGCGATTTCTTTCTTGCAAAATTAATAAAAAGACAGAGGTAAGTTCGCAAAATTATTACAAATTTGCAGTAAAATGCGATTTATGGATACAAAGCAGTTAAAGTGGATATATTTATTGATTCTTTCTCTTATTTGGGGAAGCTCCTTTATTTTAATCAAAAGAGGACTAGTTGGTTTGACTGCAATTCAAGTCGGATCATTCCGAATTATTTTTGCTGCTTTATTTTTATTGATTATAGGATTTAACAGTCTGAAAAAAATCTCTCGCCGTCAATGGAAGTTTGTTGCTGTAACTTCGCTTTTCGGAACTTTTATGCCGGCTTATCTTTTTGCTATTGCAGAAACTCAAGTCGATAGTTCAATAGTTGCTATTTTAAATTCGCTTACTCCTTTAAATACTCTAGTTTTAGGGATAATAGTTTTCGGAATTCGGTTTCAGAAAAAACAAGTTTTAGGAGTTTTTGTTGGTCTTGTTGGCTGTCTGCTTTTGGTTTTAACTGGCGATTCTGCGCAGTCAGGACAGAATTATTTATACGTATTATTGGTAGTTATCGCAACTTTGAGTTATGCAATCAATGTCAATTTAATTAAAAAATATTTACACGATCTAAATTCCATAAGCATTACAACTGGGAATTTTGCGGTTCTCTTTCTACCGGCATTAATTATCTTAAGCACTACTGATATTAGTCAAAAAGTACATTTTGCTGAAACCCAGCATTCAATATTTTTTGTAATGATTCTGGGTGTTTTGGGGACTGGAATTGCGAATATTCTTTTCTTTAAATTGATTCAAATGTCATCGCCGGTTTTTGCTACGTCTGTAACATATTTAATTCCGATCGTCGCTTTTTTCTGGGGATTATTAGATAACGAAATGCTGACTCCAATTCAGTTTTTCGGTGCATTTATAATTTTAATTGGCGTTTATTTATCGGCTAAAAGGTGATTTGAGTTGAGTTATGAGTTATGAGTTATGAGTTTGGGGTTGAGGGCTTCGACATCGTTCAACCTGGCAAAAATAAAAAAAGCTGTGTCAAAGTTTTAAACTTTGACACAGCTTTTAAATCTTAGAACCTAAGTAGCTTAGTAGCTTAGTAGCTCAGAGCCTTTGCTTATTTGAATCTTTATAGCTTTGAATTTCTACTACAAAAAATCTGCTTCAGAAACTCCTTCATTAATTTTGATATCAGACATTTTGATATCCAATTCAAAACCAACATTTTGAACTAAATTAAAAGGAACTTTAACTCCTTTTACTTCTCTATAATCATTAAAATTAGTGATTTGTGCAGCTGATTTTCCTCCTTGTTCGCGAACTTTAGATTCAGCAGTTTTTAAACCTGATTTAACATCGTAGTAATAAGTTGTTTTACCATCTTTAATAACATACGCGTCGCTTCCGTTTATTGGTTCAATTCCTTCTACTTTTAAATCAGTTCTTTTTACAAGCTGTAATTCTTCAAAGGGAGCGGCATTTGCTTTCATTTCGGCCAAATCTTCACCTTCAAGATTTTTTCTTTGACCTTGCTGTTCAACATAAGCACCTTTTTCGTTTACAACTTGTTTCATTAAATTCATGGTTCCCATTGAAAGAGAAACCATCATTTTTCCTTTTGAATCTAATTTAGAAATAAAAGTCAATGGATTAGGAGCTTGCGGAATAGTTGTTGAGCCATTCATAAAAAGTGTTTTTACAGAGGTAACCGCTTTTTCTCCGCCAACTGCTTTGATGTAATTTTCAAAAACCGTTTTTGCACTAATATCTTTCGGTGCTTCTTTTTTTACAGCAGGTTTTTCGATTGGGTTTCCAAATTTGTCGAAATAAAAAATCGGAATTTGTAATTTTTCTAAACTCGAAATTACATCAGAACCTTTTCCAACAATTACAATACGCATATTGTCTAGTAGGAAATATTTGTTTGCAACGCGATAAATATCGTCAGCCGTAACATTGTTTATTGTTTGAATGTATTTTTCGTAGAAATCAGCTGGAAGTTTTTCTGTTTCAATGTTCAAAGCATAGCGTGCAACAGCTTGCGGTTTTTCAACCTGCATTACAAATCTTCCTATATATCCCGCTTTTACATTTCGCAATACTTCTGGATCAACTCTTTCAGAGCGAATTCTTTTTATTTCTTTAATAAATTGAACAACAGCACTGTCTGTAACGGTGTTTCTAACTGCAGATGAAGCTTTGAATTTCGTTACATATTTTCCGCTTCCAATGCTTGAGTTGGCACCGTATGTCCAAGCGTGCTGTTCGCGTAAATTCATGTTCAAATAACTATTGAAATCACCTCCTAAAATTTGATTTGCAATAACAGCAGGGAAAAAATCTGGATCGCTCATTCTTAAATTAAGAGTATTAACTAATGAGATTTCAGATTGAACAGCATTTGGAACATCTACAAAATCAATTTGTAATTTTGAAGGATTAACTGGATCAGGATAATTGTTTTTTGGAGCATTTTGTTTTTTCCATCCGCTGAACAATTTTTCTACCGCTGTCTTTGTTTCTTTGAATTTGACATCTCCAATTATAACTAAATAAGCATTTTCAGGAACGAAATAAGTGCTGTAGTTATTCTGAACATCTGCAAGAGTTACATTTTTTACTGTTTCTTCAGAAAGATATTCTCCTGTAGGATGATTTTTTCCAAAGGCTAAAACATCAACAACTCGGTTAGAAATTGCAGGAACACTTTTTTCGTCAGCTTTTAGTCCTTCAAGTAGTTTTGCTTTTTCTTTGTCGAATTCTACCTGCGTAAAATTAGGCTGTAAGGCGCCTTCGGCTAAAAGTTCTAAAACACGTCCAGAATATTTTGATAGTGCGCTTGCATAAGCACCTTGCGAAGTGAAATTTATATTGGCTCCGTAAAAGTCGATTTCTTCGTTAAAAGCTTCCTTAGTGGTTTTTTTAGTTCCGTTTCCGATTAAACTGCTCGTTAATTCATCAACTCCTTTTTTGCTTCCTTCTGTAAATGGCGCATTATCTAAAGTAAGTGTAAAACTTACCCGAGGCAGCTTATGGTTTTCAACGATCAAAACTTTCATGCCATTTGCCAAAACAAAGGTTTGCGGTTTTTTGATGTTGACTACTGGCGAATTGCCTGGTTTGGGTTGTGGACGATCTTGTGCTTGCATAATTCCAGTTAGGAATAAAAGGATTAAAAAAGTATATATTTTTTTCATGATTCGATATTCTTAGTTTTGAGATTTAGGAGTAGGAATATAATCTAGAATTAAGCGTTGATTTGGATTTAAATATTTCTTGGCAACCTCTCTAATTTCTTCTCTCGTAATAGAATGATAAATGTCAATTTCAGTATTAATTAAATTAACATCGCCATAAAGCAAATAATAGGAAGCAAGATTTTCTGCAATTCCTTCTACACTTGAATTTGCGTTTACATAGTTGTTATCGAATTTGTTTTGTAGTTTTTCATAATCTTTTTCAGAAATAAGATCAGTTTGAATTTTTACAATTTCTTCATCCATTTCTTTTAAGATATCTGCTGTTGTGTTTGGAGCCATTGGCAGACCATATAAAATGTACATTCCATAATCTTCCTGGCTAAATCCTACAGCGCCAATTTGTAACGCCATCTTTTTGTCGTCAACAATCTTTTTATACAATTTAGAGCTTTTTCCATCACTTAAATAAGAAGAAATTAAATCTAAAACTCTAGCATCTCTAGTTTTCATCGAAGGTGTTCTGTACGAAGCAACAATCATCGGAATCTGAATGTTCGGATCTTCATAAGTTGCTTTAATTGGCTGTGTAATTGGATCTTCGGTATAAGTTTGCTTTTTAACTTCTTCTCCTTTTGGAATTGGTCCAAAATATTTCTGAATCCATTCTTTTGTTTTTGTTTTATCAAAATCTCCCGCAACAACCAAAACAGCATTGTTTGGAGTGTAGAATTTTTTATTGAAGGCTTGAAATTCCTCTAGAGTTGCAGCATCTAGATCTTTCATAGATCCGATAGTTGTCCATCTATAAGGATGTTTCTTGAACATGTTCTTTTTAACCTCAGGCAGAATATTTCCGTAAGGCTGATTATCGTAACGCATTCTTTTTTCTTCTTTTACAACTTCGTTCTGGGTTTCAACACCAATCTTATTAATAATAGGATGCATTAATCTTTCAGATTCCATCCATAAACCAAGTTCTAAACTGTTAGACGGAAAAACTTCATAATAATAGGTTCTGTCATCAGATGTATTGGCGTTATTAACGCCTCCATTTGCAGTAACGATTTTCATCCATTCGCCGCGTTTAATATTTTGAGTTCCTTCAAATAATAAATGCTCAAAAAAGTGTGCAAATCCAGTTCTGTCAGGACGTTCGTCTTTTGATCCCACATGATACATGACCGATGTGATAACAACTGGAGCAGAAGGGTCGTTGTGTAGAATAACATGCAGACCATTGTCTAGATTGTATTCTTCAAAAGCTACTTTTTGAGCATGAGCCACTCCGCCGAGCATTAATGCAGCACTTAACATCATTATTGATTTTTTCATAAAGATTAATAATTTTATCTATCAAACAAGAGTAGGTAGACCAGAGTTTATTTTAGTTACATCAAAAATAGTTTTTTTTAATTATCAATTAAAGATTTGTTTTTAATTTACGGCTATTTTAACAATCTTTTACTTCGAATAAAGGCTTTATTCAGGTTTAAAGTGCTTGAAATACAGCGCTTTTTGCGGTAAAAATATTTTTGCTTTTATAGATTGCACAATAAATTTTAAATTGTATATTTGCAACCTTAAAAATCAATAAATCAATTTGGTATGTATGCAATCGTAGAGATAGCAGGGCAACAATTTAAAGTAAGCAAAGACTTAAAGGTTTATGTTCACCGTTTGTCTAACGAAGAAGGTTCAAGTGTTTCATTTGACAAAGTTCTTTTATTAGACGATAACGGAAGCGTAACTTTAGGCGCCCCAGCTATAGAAGGTGCTTCAGTAGAAGCTAAAGTGTTACAACACTTAAAAGGTGATAAAGTTATCGTTTTCAAAAAGAAAAGAAGAAAAGGATACAAAAAAAGAAATGGTCACAGACAATATCTTACACAAATTGTAATTGAAGGTATTACTGCAGCAGGTGGAACTAAAAAAGCAGCAGCTAAAAAAGCGGTTGTAGCAGAAGATGCTCCAGCAGCTGAAGTTGAAGCAGCTCCAAAAGCAAAAAAAGCAGCAGCTCCAAAAGCAAAAAAAGAAGCTACTAAAGAATAATAACAATATTTAAACTCATACGTCATGGCTCACAAGAAAGGTGTCGGTAGTTCGAAGAATGGTAGAGAATCAGAATCAAAACGTTTAGGCGTTAAGATTTATGGTGGTCAAGCTGCTATTGCTGGAAACATCATCGTTAGACAAAGAGGTTCAAAACACAATCCAGGTGAAAACGTTTACATTAGTAAAGATCACACTCTTCATGCAAGAGTTGCTGGAGTTGTTAAGTTCCAAAAGAAAAGAGATAACAAATCTTATGTATCTATTATTCCTTTCGAGGCATAATAATCAAAGATTACTTTTTACAAAACCCGTTCGCGAAGGCGAACGGGTTTTTTGTTTTAAAGATGTTTTCGTTGTCTTATAGCTAAAAATTTTAAGGTCGGACAAAGGAAGAAGCACGCCCATCACACGACAAAGATTGGTCTTTGCGAGGAACGAAGCAATCTCACTAGCAAGATCGTTAACTGGGATTTAGCACGTGAGATTGCTTCGTTCCTCGCAATGACAATGCGCAAAAAAAACCTTTGTCAAAGTTTAAACTTTGACAAAGGCTATAGGGTATTTTTTTAAATTGGAATTTGGAATTTTTAAATTGAAATTTATTATTCCGTATCCTTAGTTTCTTCTAGATCTTCAGTCTTGCGACCTACTTTTACTTTTGGACTGTTTTGAGTTCCTGTAACAGTCAGCGGAATTCCGAAAATGCCAAACGGAGGCAGTCCTAAACGCATTTTTAAGTTTAGTTTTCCATCTAAACTTGTTGTGCCTTCAATTCTTGGTCTAAAGCCTGCAAACTTAAATTTAAAACGTTCTACGGTTATAATATTGTTTTTAACGGTAGTTTTAATGTCAACTTTTGAAACATCGGGATTCTTCATAGATTCCGAGTTCGTTTGTTTGCTTACCGCATTAAACATTTTTAATCCTCTCACTTTTACATCTTTTACAGAAAGAGTTCCGCCGCCAACAAGTGAAGGATAAACGGGATCCATATTTCCATTTAGACGGCCTTTTAGCTGATAATCTAAAGAAACAATTCCCTGCGCTTTTTCTGCAGCGCTGGCCATTTTTCTAAAAACTTCTATTTCATTGTATGCTCTTTTAATGTCAAAATCGGCAGCTTTAATTGAATAATCAAAATTTGCTTTTTGAGGCGTTACCGCTTGATAATTGGCATTCATAGAAACATTACATCCAATTAAGTTGAAACCAGTATTCTGCATGGTTAATTTACCATTTTTCATGCTTAAATTTCCAGCTGCATTTTGAAGATTCAGCTTGTCAAAATTTACTTTTTCAGCATTGGCAAATAACTGTAAGTTTAGATTTGTTGGAATAATGATTACGCCGGTCTGTTTGCTTTCTGCTGATTTTGTTGCTGCTTTAGGTGCAGAATTTTGTGTTACAGAAGTATTTGGATCTGTGGCAGACATAAATTCATCAACATTGATGTAGCGCGCTGAAACTTTAAAAGATCCTCTTAAAATGCCAGTATTGGTTGTAGCGTAATTGAAAACGTTCTGGAGATATCCATTCATTTTAAAATCAGACTGTCCGTAAGCAGCTAAGAAATTATTAAACGACATTTTATCCTGATTGATTTTGAAAATACCTTCTTTGATAATGAATTTCTTTGGAAGATATTCTGAAGCAATTCCGATATTTCTTAATTCAAGAGTTCCTTTGTTGTGTAATTTGCTGTAATTTCCTTTTTCGGCATCGCTTTGTTTTCCCTTTAAAACCAAGTCGGCTTTTACAAAACCATCTAAGTCAAGTCCTTTCTGCGAGAAGACTTTATAGATGCGATTTACATCCAATTCGCCTTTTGCTTTTACATCATAAGTCAAATCATCAAAATTACTTAAGTCTGCTTGAACAAAAACAGGTTTGCCTTCAAAAGTAAATTCAACTGGTTTTAGATTCACTTTTAAATCTTGAAAAGTGCCTTTTTGATTTTCAATTTTAGAGTTAATCGTAATATTAGTAATTGGATTTGGATAATATGGAGTTTTTAAATATCCATTTTTCAAATCCATTTTACCGTTTGTAACCGGAAAACGTTTGTTTTTTTGATCGAATACTCCGTTCGCTTTTACATCACTTACTAAAGTTCCTTTTAGTTGAATATCAGGGATTCCGAGTGCTCTAGTTAATTTTTCAAGATCAATTTTGGCTTTAAAATCTCCATTAATATTTGGTGTGTTTGCACCTTTAACTAAAAACTTCGATTTTAAATAATCTTGATTAATGTTTAAAGACAGGTTTTTAGCATCAACAATCACTAGATCAGGATTGAGAGAAGGAACTTTTGTTTTAATATCTAAATTTAAGTTTGAGACAGGAAATGCGCTTTTGTTATAATTTACAAATCCGTCATTTATTTTTATGTCTAAATTCAGATCTGGCGCAATATTTTGCGAGGTTATGTATTTGCCCTTCAATGTAAAAAGAAGATTTGTTTTTCCTTTTATCTCAGTTTGCGAAAGCCAGGTAATATATTTTGGAGGAAATGCTGTAAATACATCGTATAAATCGCTGTTGTCGGATTTAATAACAAAATCCATATTATAACCATCTTTCAAAATGTCAAATTTTCCTTTAAGATCGACCAAAAGCTGATTGATTTTAAGGTTGTTTTGCTGGAAAAAGAAAGAAAGAGAGTTGATGTTTATTTTGGTAATTAAATCGGCATCAATTTTTTTATTCATTAAATAAGGTTCGTCTTCATAAACGATATTTAATTTTTCAATTTTAGCTTTTGAGTATAAATCGAAAACGGCTTTGTTCAAATCGCCTTTTCCTAAATAATTAAAGCCAAGAGCGTCAAAATGTACTTTTGTAGATTTATCGTCGTAAATAATTTTACTGTTTAAAATCTCAATTCGTTCTAGTTTTAAAGCAGCTTCAGAGCTGTCTTTTGATTGAGTAGATTGTTCTTGTGATTTATAGATGTTGTAATTCGCTTCTCCGTTTGGGTTCACTTTTACATTTATAAAAGAATCCGATAAATAAATCTGATCAATTTTTACCGACTTACTGAAAATCAAACTGGCTACATTTATTCCGAAAGAAACCTCTTTGGCAGTTATGAATTTTTCGTTTTTGTATGGAGCCGAACCATTTAAGCTTAAATTGTCTAATGTTAAAGTAAGCGACGGAAAATGGCGGAAAAACGAAACCGAAACATCAGAATAATTAAGTTCTGCACTTAATCTTTCATTAGCTGTTTTTTTGATCTGTTCTTTAATTTGATCCTCAAAAACGATAGGCGTTAAAAATAATAATCCTAAAATAACGACGAAAGTTATTCCGAAATACTTCGCAATTTTAAATACGATTGATCTGGATTTACTTTTTTGCATAGCGAATTTATGGTATTTAGATATAAAAAAGGGGGTCAAAAAAAAGTGTAATTTATCCGTGTACAGTTTCTTTTTTACCATAATTGGTAATAATAGAACCTTCGTATTCAATCCATTCTTTCCATCGTTTATCGATGTCGATGTTGTCTTGATATTTTCTGGCAAAACCTAAAAAAGTAGTGTAATGTCCGGCCTCAGAAATCATCAAATCACGATAGAATTTAGCTAATTCTTCGTCTTTAATGTTTTCAGAAAGAACTTTAAAACGCTCACAGCTTCGGGCTTCAATCATGGCAGAGAATAATAATCGGTCGCAAAGTGCATCTCTTCTGCTTCCGTCTTTTTTCATGAATTTAAAAAGTTCATTTACATAATGGTCTTTCCTTTCACGTCCTAAAGTAAGTCCGCGTTTCTTTATCACATCATGGACCATTTGTAAATGTTCTAGTTCTTCTCTGGCAATCACGAGCATTTCGGTTACTAATTCCTCTAATTCAGAGTTGTAGGTAACAATACTTATTGCATTTGAAGCGGCTTTTTGTTCGCACCAAGCATGATCCGTTAAAATTTCCTCGATGTTCGACTCTACGATATTTACCCATCTAGGGTCTGTAGCTAATTTTAATCCCAACATAATTTCCCAGCATTTTGTTCCTGCAAAATTAGTGTTTTTTATTCCTAAAAATCATGAAATATGGTGCTATTGCGCTGAAAAAAGCATTATTTTGTAAGTTGAAATAAATTACAATGAATCAGTTAAAAAAACTTTTAATTATTGGGTTTGTGTGGCCTGAACCAAATTCTTCTGCAGCAGGCGGAAGAATGATGCAGTTGATTTCAATTTTCGCAGCAAACGGATTTGAAATTACATTTGCCAGCGCAGCGCAGGACAGTGATTTTATGGTTGATTTATCTGAGCTTGGAGTAATTAAAAAGAGCATAGAACTTAATTCAGCTACTTTTGATTCATTTTTGTTGGAACTAAATCCCGATGTTGTGTTGTTCGATAGATTTATGATTGAAGAACAATTTGGATGGAGAGTAATCGAAAACTGCCCAAAAGCTATCAGGATTTTAGATACAGAAGATCTGCATTGTTTGAGAACGGCAAGACAAAAAGCATTTAAGGAAAAACGGACTTTTGAAATGACTGATTTATTTTCTGAAGAAGTTGCTAAACGTGAAATTGCTAGTATTTTACGGTGTGATTTATCTTTAATTATTTCTGAATTTGAAATGAAGATTCTAAAAGAAAATTTTAGAATTAGTTCGGAATTACTTTTTTATCTTCCTTTTTTAGTTGATAAAATGAGTGAAGATGATTTGCTGCAATTGCCTTTGTTTGAAGATCGCCAGCATTATGTTTTTATCGGAAATTTTCTTCACGAACCCAATTGGAATACTGTTCAATATTTAAAAGAAGCGATTTGGCCTTCTATTAAAAAAGATTTTCCAGAAGCTGTTTTAGAAGTTTACGGCGCTTATCCTTCACAAAAAGTGCTGCAGTTACATCAGCCGAAAAATGGTTTTTTTATAATGGGAAGGGCAGCAAATGCTAATGAAGTGGTAAAAAAAGCAAGGGTGGTTTTGGCGCCAATTCGTTTTGGAGCAGGTTTGAAAGGGAAATTATTAGAGGCAATGCAATGCGGAACGCCGAGTGTAACAACTCCAATTGGTTCTGAAGCTATGCATGGTAATTTACCATGGAATGGTTTTGTTGAAGATGATCCACAGGAATTTGCGAAAAAAGCAATTACGCTTTATAAAGATGAAAATCTTTGGAAACAGTCTCAGAAAAATGCTGTTGCGATTATTCATCAATGTTATCAAAAAAACAATTATTCAGATGAATTGACTGATTTGGTAGATAGATTATTGATCGATTCTACAAATCATCGACTTCATAATTTTATGGGCAGTTTATTGCAGCATCATGCTTATAAAAGCACTATGTACATGTCAAAATGGATTGAGGCCAAAAATAAAAATTAAGCTTCCATTTTTCCGAATCCTACGGTTTCACGATAAATTTGAGGCGAAACATCGGCATTGGTCTTAAAGAAACGGCTGAAATAATGTTCGTCATCATAACCTAATTCGTAGGCAATTTCTTTTACGGTTTTATTGGTTAAATACAATTCTCGTTTAGCCTCAATAATTATTCTTTCCGAAATTAAGTCGGTTAGTGTTTTGTTGAAGTAATTCTTAGAGAGTTTTGCTAATGCTTTTGGTGAAATATTTAGCAGATCTGCGTAATTTCCAGCCGAATGTTTGGTTTTGAAATTGAGTTCGATGGCATCTTTTAAATTTTGAAGAATAGCGGGTTCTTTTGAATCTGGAACCGATTTTAGTTCTTCTAACTGCTCTGTTTTTAGTCTTGAAGCTGTAATTAAAAAAATCTTTAAGTACGAAATAAGCAGTTCGTATTGTGCCAATTCAGCATTTTGAATTTCAGCTTTCATTTGGTTAATAACCATTTTGAAAGTTAGCAGCGCTTGTTCTGTAACGTGAACATAAGGAGGCTGATAAATATTATTGAACAAAACGCCGTTACATGAAACTTCTTTTTGATGCATATGAATGCAGTAAAAATCAGGATGAAAATGAATCGCAATTCCTTCAATCGGTTCATTTACGCAAAGCATAAAAGGCTGATAAGGTGAAAAGGCGAGAAGTGAGTTTTCTTCAAATTGATGTTCTGCAAAGTCAGCTTTAACTTTACCTTTTCCTTTGGTTACCCAAATCAAAGAGTAATAATTGTTTCGCTGTAAATGGTCAAAATGGCTGTTGTCATCAAACGAAAGAATTTTAAATGCTAAATTACCGTTCTGCGGATTTATCAAAGTTGAAACATTTGAAGAACTCATGTGTAATAGTGTTTTTGAAAATATAAAGATAGTTATGAAATGAATTCACAACTATCCTTATAAATTGTTTTTTGTTATAGTGTGCTTGTGTTTAATTATACTGCTGGAAAATCAATTTCAGTATTAGCAACGTTGTTGAAATAGTTTGTTAAAACATTTAAAGCAACATGAGCAATAGTTTCAGCAATTTCTGCGTCAGAAACTCCTGCATTTTTAGCTTTGTTAACATCTTCATCATTTACTAAACCGCTTTTACTGATTAAAGTTTTGGCTAATTGTAAAATTGCTTCTGTTTTAGCGTCTGCTGAATTTCCTGTTCTTGCTGCTTTTAAAACCGCTGGATCTGCCTTAACTAATTTTTCTCCAATAAAGGTATGAGCTGCTAAACAATAATCACAAGAGTTGCTTTCTGAAACTGCTAATGCAATTAATTCGCCGGTTTTAGCGCTTAGTTTTCCGTGGCTTAATGCACCGCTCAAGTTCAAATATCCTTCAAGAACTGCTGGAGAATTTCCCATTGTTCTCATCATGTTTGGAACTACGCCTAATTTTGCTTGTACAGCGTTGAATAAATCTTTAGTTTTTCCTGTTACTTCTTCTGGGTTTAATGCTGTTAATCGTGTCATTTTATTTAAATTTTAAATGTTATTATTTGTTGTTGTCTTTTGACATTACAAAGGTGCGACGATTAAAGATTTTAGAACATGGAGGATTTACGCTATGTGATGGACAATTTTCCCTGACAGTTGTTTTAAACAAAAAAATCCTCGATTACCATTTGTAATCGAGGATTTTTGTCTCATTTTCCACTCTTAATCTACAGTTCTTTGATCTCACAACTGCGACTGCGACTATTTCAAAATACCACCAACGGCCTGAACTGTTGTAGCATGATAACCAGATTTTGCTTTTTCGAAAATCTGTTTAGCCCAAACTTTTCCTTCAGGAGTCTTAACCATTTCTTTATAAAGCATCATTATAGATCCCGTTCTGCTGGTTCCAATTAAAAATTGTTCAATTGCAGGATATGCTGGTTTGTATTGGTGTATTAATGCTTGAACAAACCATTGACGTTTAATGATGAAATTTCCACCTTTAGTAAAGTTGAATTCATTGTCAATTGCTTCCATTTCTTTAGCTGTGATATCTGTTGGAAGGTGGTCTATAAAATGTTGTTTTTCTGAAGTTGTTGTAATTTTTTGGCTTAAACCTTTTACTCCAGTTTCTCTCCAGCTATTTTGGATTTTATCGATAGCATCAAAATCTGCTGAACTTACCGTTGTTATGTTTGAAGGAATTCCAGGTTTGTAAATCCAATCTTCTAGTTTGATTTTGTCTGCTAAAGTTTTGTCTCCTTTGATAAGGTTTTCGTTAAGATATTTTACAAAGTCCTCTGTAGTAATTGATTTAAATGCATGTGCATCGAAATAGTTTTTAATGAAAATATCAAATTTTTCACGTCCAACGGCATCTTCAATAACCCTTAAAAAAGCATAGCCTTTTACATAAGGAATCATACTGATTCCGTCATCAGGATTTCTTCCTGTTAAAGATACTTTTAATCTTGTGTCAGGATTTGTATCTCCATATTCAGCAACATTATCGACTAATTCTTTGCGTGTGATAACATTTTGCATTTCAAATTCTTTCTTTCCAAAAATAGCTTCTCCAATACGATGTTCAACATAAGTCGTAAAACCTTCGTTTAACCAAATATCATCCCAAGTTGCATTTGTAACTAAATTTCCGCTCCAGCTGTGGCCTAATTCGTGTGCCAATAAACTAGTTAACGAGCGATCTCCAGCAATAACTCCTGGTGTTAAAAAAGTAAGGTTTGGATTTTCCATTCCACCATAAGGGAAACTTGGAGGTAAAACCAAAACATCATAGCGCCCCCAACGGTAAGGGCCATACAATTTTTCTGCAGCAATAACCATTTTTCCTAGTTCAGCAAATTCATAAGCAGCACTTTTTAAAACAGATGGTTCGGCATAGACACCAGTTTTGTTGTCGATTGCTTTAAACTCCATATCTCCAACGGCAATCGCCATTAAATAAGACGGAATTGCTTTGTCTTGTTTGAAAGTGTAAACTCCAGTATCATTTTTCTTCTGTGGATTTACTGCGCTCATCACTGCTAATAAATCTTTCGGAACGGTAACTTTTGCATTATAAGTAAAACGAATTCCCGGAGAATCCTGACATGGAATCCATGTTCTTGACCAAACGCTTTCTCCTTGCGAAAATAAAAATGGTTTCTTTTTATCTGCTGTTTGTTCTGGTTTTAACCATTGTAATGCAACAGCATCTTTAGTTGTGTTGTAGTAAATATTTACTTTAGTTGTATTTGGTTCAATTGTAATACGAAGCGGTTTTCCGTGAAATTCAGTGGCTGCACCTAGTTTAAATTTGGTTTCTTTTTCGTCGTCGCCTAAAGTAACTTTTGTTATCTCTAAGGTGTTTTCATCGAAAATTATTTCATTTCCTTTGCTGATATTGTCAATTAGCCAGGAAGCTTTTCCTGAAATAGTCTGTGTGTCAAAGTCGACTTTAATATCTAGATCAAGATGTTTTACAACAGCAAGTTCTGGTTTAGAATAGCTGTGTTCGTCTGTAACAGCGGCTGGTTTTTCCGTTTGGTCTTTTTTCTGGCAGGCAATTATTGTCAGAAATAAAGCTGCAAGGATTAGTTTTTTCATTTTATGAAGTATTGAATTGAGAATGAAAATTAAACAAAAAATCCCGTTTTGCGTAAACAAAACGGGATTTAAATATAAAAATTTACCTTCGATTAAGCTCAGGCTGACAAAAAATTATGCCAACATTGTAACTGGGCTTTCGATGTATTGTTTTAATGTTTGTAAGAATTGAGCGCCAGTTGCACCGTCAATTGTTCTGTGGTCACATGCTAATGATAACATCATTGTGTTTCCAACTACGATTTGACCGTTTTTAACTACTGGTTTCTCAACAATTGCACCTACAGATAGGATGGCAGAGTTTGGCTGGTTGATAATAGAATTAAATTCAGTAATGCCAAACATTCCAAGGTTAGATACTGTAAAAGTACTTCCTTCCATTTCTTGTGGTCCTAATTTTTTGTTTTTAGCTCTTCCGGCAAGGTCTCTTACAGAAGCACCAATTTGAGATAAACTCATAGCATCTGTAAATTTCAATACAGGAACTACTAATCCGTCTTCAACAGCTACAGCAACACCAATATTTACGTGGTGGTTGATGATGATAGCATCCTCTTTCCACTGAGAGTTGATCTTTGGGTGTTTTTTCAATGCTAATGCACAAGCTTTAATTACCATATCGTTGAAAGATACTTTTGTATCAGGAACTGTATTGATAGTTGCTCTTGCACCCATTGCTTCGTCCATACTTACTTCGATCACTAAGTTGTAGTGAGGCGCAGTAAATAAAGATTCTGCCAAACGTTTAGCGATAATCTTACGCATTTGAGAGTTTTTGATCTCTTCTGTGTAAACTTCTCCAGCAGGAACAAATACTTTTGGTGAAGCAGGAGCAGAAGCTTCTTGTTTTGCATCAGCAGCTTTTGCAGCAGGTTGTCCTTGAGCAGATGGAGTAAAGTTCTCGATATCGCTTTTTACGATACGGCCGTTTTCTCCAGATCCTTTTACTTGTGATAATTGAATTCCTTTGTCAGAAGCAATTTTCTTAGCTAAAGGTGAAGCTAGGATTCTTCCTCCATTTGATGAAGTGTCAGCTGTTGCTTCTGTTGCTTTTTCGGCAGCAGGAGCAGCTTTTTCTTCAGTGGCAGGAGCACTTGCAGGTGCGGCTCCTCCGGCAGTATAGTTGTCGGCAATTCCAGAAATATCAGTTCCTGCAGGTCCAATGATAGCTAATAAACTGTCAACAGGAGCAGTGTTTCCTTCTTGAATTCCGATGTATAATAATGTTCCAGCATTGAATGACTCAAACTCCATTGTAGCTTTGTCTGTTTCAATTTCTGCTAAAATATCTCCTTCCGCTACAGCGTCGCCTTCTTTTTTCAGCCAAGTTGCTACTGTACCTTCTGTCATTGTATCACTCAAACGCGGCATAGTTACAACTATAACACCTTTTGGTAATTCAGTAGCTGCTTTTGCAGGGGCAGCAGTTTCAGTTTTTGTTTCTGCAGCAGGAGCATCTTCTTTAGCTTCTGCCTTTGGCGCTTCAGCAGCAGCAGGAGCGTCACCACCAGCTAAAAGAGCAGAAATATCTTCTCCTTCTTTACCGATGATTGCAAGTAATGAATCAACAGGAGCAGTTTCTCCAGCTTGAATTCCGATATGTAAAAGAGTTCCTTCGTTAAAAGATTCGAACTCCATTGTAGCTTTGTCTGTTTCAATTTCAGCAAGGATATCTCCTTCGCTGATTTTGTCGCCTACTTTTTTTAACCAAGTCGCTACCGTTCCTTCCGTCATAGTATCGCTCAAACGAGGCATTGTTACTTTAATAGCCATAATTAATTATAGTTTATGAGGTGTAAATGGATAGTCTTCTTGTGCGTATACTACATCGTATAATTGTTGCAATTCTGGATATGGAGATTCTTCAGCGAATTTCGCACATTCTTCAACTAAGTCTTTAACTCTTTGGTCAATTACTTCAATTTCTTCGTCAGTAGCATATTTTTGATCCTTAATTACATCAAGAACTTGTGTAATTGGGTCGATTTTTTTGTATTCTTCAACTTCTTCTTTAGAACGGTACAATTGTGCATCAGACATAGAGTGTCCTCTGTAACGGTATGTTTTCATTTCAAGGAAAGTTGGTCCATCGCCGCGACGCGCTCTTTCGATAGCTTCGTGCATAGCTTCGGCAACTTTTACTGGGTTCATTCCATCAACAGGTCCGCAAGGCATTTCATAACCTAAACCTAGTTTCCAGATGTCAGTGTGGTTTGCAGTTCTTTCTACAGAAGTTCCCATTGCATAACCATTGTTTTCAACGATAAATACAACTGGCAATTTCCACAACATAGCCATGTTGAAAGCTTCGTGTAAAGAACCTTGTCTTGCAGCTCCGTCACCAAAATAAGTCATGGTAACACCGCCAGTGTTGAAATACTTATCAGCAAAAGCTAAACCAGCTCCTACTGGAATTTGTCCACCAACAATTCCGTGACCACCATAAAAACGGTGCTCTTTAGAGAAAATGTGCATAGAACCTCCCATACCTTTAGAAGTTCCTGTTACTTTTCCTAAAAGTTCTGCCATTACATTTCTAGGATCAACTCCCATACCAATTGGCTGAACGTGGTTTCTGTAAGCAGTAATCATTTTGTCTTTGGTCAAATCCATAGCGTGCAGTGCGCCAGCTAATACAGCTTCTTGACCATTATATAGGTGTAGAAAACCTCTAACTTTTTGTTGAATGTATAATGCTGCAAGTTTGTCTTCAAACTTTCTCCAAAGCAGCATGTCCTCATACCACTTTAAATATACCTCTTTTGTAACTTCTTTCATCTGAATTCTTTCTTTTGCTAAAGTTGTTTGTGTTATCGATTATTGTGCCTGTAACGCAAAATAGTTTCCTCCCACAAATTTGCGCCCGAAAGGTCGGGATGCAAAAATAAGACATTACATTTAAGAACTAAAATTTAATGACTACTTTTTGGCTTTTTTTTACAAGAACTTTTTGTCAAACATTAAAGGGAGTAAATTTTTCAATGATGATGATTTGTAAACTTCTCCAATTTCGCCCATAAAATAGATTTCAATTGGTGTGTCTTGTTTTATTTCGTATTCTGCAATTGACTGTCGGCATGAGCCGCAAGGCGGAATAGGAGCGGTGGTTGGATTTGTATCGGAGGCTGCCGTAATGGCCATTTTTACTATTTTGGCTTCAGGGTAAACACTTCCTGCATGAAAAATTGCTACTCTTTCTGCGCAAAGTCCAGATGGATATGCCGCATTTTCTTGGTTGGAACCTAAAACAATTTTTCCGTTATCTAAAAGTAAAGCTGTGCCCACTCTAAATTTCGAATAAGGAGCGTAGGCTTTTTTTCTTATATCCACCGCTTGATTCATTAAATCTTGAATTTCTTCTGGAAGTTCTTTTAAATTATCGAATATTGTAAATGAAGTTGTTATATTGATTTCTTTCATCTGTTTTTAAGGGAAAAAAAATCCAAATTCCTAAAATGAGGGAATTTGGATTGAATTGTTTTTATTTTAATGTAATTTCTTTAGTATGTTTCGTATTTGTCTCCAAAATTAAACGTTAAAGAGAAACGAAGTGTATTTTCTAAAGGATTTTTTATTTTAGATGCTGAGAATAGATACGACACATCAATTTTCATAATGTTGTATTTAAATCCTGCTCCTAAAGAGAAAAATTGTTTAGCACCTTTTTCTGGGCTTTCGTGGTAGTATCCTAAACGCATTGCAAACGAATCTTGATACATATATTCTGCAGCAACGCTATAAGTAACCTCTTTTATTTCTTCGCTAAATCCACCTGGAGCATCTCCAAATGATTTGAAAACTCCTTGGAACCATCCAATATCATTGTAGTTTCTATAACCGGCATCTGTTGCTTCTTGTTGAGAGATATCTTCTGGGTCATCAAAATCTCCGTCTCCATTTGCATCTACCGCAGTTCCTAGGCCTGGAGGAGTTGGGACTAAAAGTTTGGTAAGTTCAGCGCTTAAAGTAAGTTTGTTGTAGTCATCAAAAATAAAATCAAATCCGCCGCCTAATCTTAAATTAGCTGGAAGAAAGTTGCTGCTTACGTCATCATTATCGTAGCTTATTTTTGGACCTAAATTCTGAAAGTTAATTCCGGCTCTCCATCTACCGTTGAAATCTTGATAAGCAATTTCTTCTGATTGATAAAAAGCAGCTACATCAACAGCAAAAGAACTTGCAGATGTTGCGTCAACTTCTTCAGAAGCAACTTTTAGATTAGAATTTATAAAACGTCCTGCAACTGCCATCGAGAATTTTTCACTTAGTTTTAGTGAGTAAGATCCGTCTAAGGCAAATTCGTTTGGATTTACTTCTCTCACAGCTTCATTAGGATCTCCTGTGTACCTTAGTTCAATTCCTCCAAAACCAAAATAACGGAAACTACCAGCAAAAGCACTTTTTTCATTAATTTTGTTGTAGTACGTTACCTGGCCTAGGGAAATATCGTTGGCAAGGTCTGTTAAGTAAGGTGTATAACTAATAGAAAGACCCTGGGCATCTTCTGAAAATGCATATTTTGCAGGATTCCATTGTTGTGAGAAAACGTCGGCAGAAGTAGCGACACCTTGGTCGGCTAAACCTGCTGCTCTAGCATCTGCAGCTACTAATAAAAAAGGAACTCCAGTTACAATAGGTCTTGATTCCTGAGCCTTTGAAGTGCAGAAAATAAAGAAACAAATTAATAATAGTGATATTTTTTTCATTTATGGGACTAATGTTTTGGTGGTGCAAATATATATAATATTATAGGATGACAAGCTTTTCGTATTTTTCTGCTTTTTTATTTGTCAAATTTGATTTTACCGTAAGCTTATAAATATACACTCCTTTTCCGATTCTGTCTCCAAAATCATCTTTACCATCCCACGTTATATCTCGTGATAAAAATCCTTCTGTTGTTATTGTTTGATTTTTTGTCCAAACAACTTTTCCAGTAATTGTCATTACCTGAACTTGTACGTCCAGCGGTTCGTATGGCCTATTGTGCGAGAACCAAAACTGGGTATAGGTTGAAAAAGGGTTTGGGTAATTAAGAACGTGTGATAATGTTAATGATTCGTCTCCAACAACTGTAAATTGAATCTCGCTGGTAACAGGATTGTTATATACATCCCAAGCGGTAAAACTTATAGTGTGTAATCCTGGTGCTAAATTCCTAAAAGGGAAACGCAGATTTCCATTTGTGTAATCGTCTAGTTTTGTTTGGTAATAATCGTTCAAAATATAAGGATTACTAACGTCTCCATCTAAAATTGCAACAATATCATGTCCGATTCCGCTTGCTGTATTGATTCCGTTTTCGTCTTCTAGGAAGGCTAAAAGAAATGGAGATTCGTTTGTTATTCCTCCAGATACAAAAGTTTCATCGTTCATATATAACTTAACTTTTGGACTTATATTGTCCTGAGGTGCATTTTCGTTAATTCCTCCAATTTTAATGATATTATTATACCCTGTCTGGTTTTCTAAAGCTTCATTTTTCTTCGAATAAAAGCTGATTCTTCCGTTGTCAACTGGAATTCTAATGTCTCTCGGAACAACAAAGCTAAATTCAAATTGTCCATTAGTTACAGATGCATTTCCTCTAAAAATTGTTTCTCCCAAGGTTTTGAATTGTATTGGCGGACTAAAACCATCATTGTTCAAGGTTGAAGTTGTAATCATTTTGTCAAAAATAGCAGTTGCTAACTCTCCATTATAATTGCTTAAAATAGTGTTGTTTTCATCTGTGATTTCTCCTGATATTTTAATTTTTGACAGCGATTTTAAATCGGGAATTGGTTGTGAAATTACAATATCATTTACTTTTGTTAAGTTAATTCGGGGTTTTGGAATCGCCAGCATTAACGCGGGGTCACCTATATATACGACAACATTGCTGGCAGAACTTGGTCTTTCGTTTTTGGAAATTCTTAAAGATTCTGCAATACTGTTATATTGATTTGAGCTGTAAGAAAGAAGATTCTTGCTCAGGATATCGTTGAAGTCTTCTGCATTTGACTGACCGATTTCTCGAATTGTTGTCAGCATCGAAATCGCGCCCCCTTTAGGATTCCAAAAAACGTATTCTCCAGCTGTTGGTCTTGTGGGGTCATCAAATCTTGAAAATTCGCAGGTAATAGTAATAAATAAAGGATACTTATATTGATTGTTAAGATTTTGACTGTCTGATTTTTCCCAAATACGTTCACTTGCTAATCCGTCTTCACCTCCATGTCCTAGATAATTGAAAACCAATGCGCCTTTCTCAAAAGCATTAAAAAAATCAGTTCGAGCTTTAGGGTATCTTGCTCCGCCGGCAGAAGCTTCCTGCGTGTAAGCGTCCAGAAGTATTTTTTCAATGTTAAAAAAAGGCTTTTCTGTGGCGATTACATCTGCAAGAGAATTTTGTCGGGACTGTAGTGTTTCGTCTCCAGATGTGTCAGAATCATCGCTGATTAAGACAACATTATTTCGCCAGTTTCCGTACGATTTTGCGTCATGATATTCTAAAACTTTATTAACCATTTCCTGAGCCTGCGCGTTATCTGATACTAACATACGTCCAACTGCTATGTCAATTCCGCTAAAGGGATAAGATACAATTCCTTCGTTGGCATCCATAAGAGCAAAAAAGTCATCAGAAGCAAATCCAGCTTCTCCTACCGTATTACTTGTTAGCGATTGATATATAGGTACAATATTAGTATTGTTGGAAATTCGGTCTTTATAGTCGTAAGACGCGTCGCCGAATAGATTTAAATATTTTATTCTTTTTTCAGAAGATGATGCATTCTCGTAAACATATCTAACAAAATTTCTGATTGCCGCAATGTCTTGTTTTCCTGATGAAAATTCCTGATAGATATTTTCTAATGAAATTACTTTTACATTTAGGTTTGAACTGCTGCGATGAAAAACTGCCAGTCTTTCTGCCTGAGCAGCTAGAGATTTTGGCGATATAATTAAATAGTCTATATCTTGAATGCTATTTTGGTTGTTTCGAAAAATGGTGCCTTTTAAATTTTGATTGGCAATTTTTGACTGATTTTCCTTTAACGGTGTATAGTAGTCAGAAGCGTCAATTGCAATATATTTTCGCACTTCTCCGAGATTGGCTTTAAAGCTAAAGGTGCTCTGACTTGCATTTTCAATTTTTAATACATTATATAGGTCTGTTACGTCCCAAATTTGTGTTATTCCAGATGCATTTCCAATTGTGTAATTTACAACACCTGCCACACCGCCTGCATCATTATATTGAAATGAAAATTGTTTGCCTGTTCCTAAAAGTCTTCGCTTTGCAGTTAAATTGATATAGTCAAGGTAACCTTTTGAGCCTGGTACCCCATTATTGTTATAGGTGAGTTTTATTTTAACGTTGTCTGTTCCTGTGAAGGTGGTGTTGGACGGAAGACTTCCGTTGTAATATTTAGTGTCGGAGTTTGTTATTAGTGAAGGAAAGCTGATAGCGCCTACATTCTGCCCATTTGCTGCAATTGTAAAAGAGGTAGAAGTAAACGAGGCTGATGCTGCTTTTACTTCTATTTTTACAGGAGTAGAAGTGTCGAGATTTGGAAAGTTAAATGAAAATTCTTGTTCCTGATTAATATCAAATGATTCCCCGAGCCATTGACGGCCTAAATGAACAATATTGTTTTGATCGATTTCATGAAATTGATAGTCATCAAACGTGTTTAGCTCTAAAGTAGTGCTTGCTGTGGGTTGATTTAAGTTTGGAATTCTCTTTCCTTCGGAACCTGTGCTAGTTACGTAGTAATAGGAATTAGTGTCGTATAAATTGATATTGGTTTGGTTTTCTGAATTCCAGTTTTCAGTTCCTTCTGCATAAAAAAGAATATAGTCTTCATTATCGAAAATACCATCATTTTCGCCAATTATCTGAATTGCGTTTTCAGTTAAGTCATCTGGATAGTAAGTACTGTTGGATAGCGGAAGCATTCTGCCTCCGTTTCCGTAGATTTTTATTCTTCGCGGATCCACTTTTGAAGGATCAAAGCCTAAACTTTGCAAAAACGACTTGCTTATTCTGTAAACACCTGATTTTTGGATGTAAAATCGATACCACTCTCCAGAAGCTAGAACAGAATTTGAGATTGCGGCTGTTTTTTGAAATGAAGAATTGCTGTTAATTTTTGCGGTTGAGCTATTGATAAAATAAGAAAATGATCTAATGCGTTTAAAGCTGTTTCCTTCCTTTATTATAGGATACAGAAAAAGAAAAACTTGTTTTAAATCTCTTGAATTTGTGATAAATAAAGACTCATTAGCTTTCTCTGGGATGTTTTCAACTGCAAGATCACCGAGTTCAGTTCTGGAAACCTGCTCGTAAATAATATTGCTAATCTGTACTGAGTTGCCGTTTGAAATGTTCGTCTGGGTGATATTTTGGAGAAATGTTATGCTTTTTTTTGTCATATCGAAGCGAAAACTGCTTCCTTCAAAGTACGGAATCGTGATTTTATTTTCACCGTAATTCACCTCCTTCTTGTTTTGCCAATTGATCGTTATACTCCCATTTAACTGACAAAATGAAAGAATTGGGATCAAAAAAATAGAGATGAAAATTACCTGTTTCATTGGTTTGAAAAGCGAAATTTAATTAAAAAATAATTATTAAGTAAAAATATAGTATTTCATGTTACAGTAATAATAAAAAGTATATTTTTGCGTTCGTAATTAAAGGTTATTTTCTGCTAAAAAACAGCAAAATAAAATTATTAGAACAGATGTTGCTAATTAAATGTTAATTATTATATTGCAGCACCTAAATTTATCACCTAAGAATGAGTATGAAAGTAAACAAAATTGTAGCCTTGCAGTTAATGATGTCAATTGTATTGATGTTGGGCACGGCTAGTTGTAGCAAAAAATCTAGTTCCACTCAAGCTTCTAGAGCAACTGGCTGGGATGTAGATAGTCAGAATGGAACTGCTGCTAGAAATGCAGGTAAAAAACAACAGGCTGGTCCTGGTTTAGTTTTTGTTGAAGGAGGTACGTTTACTATGGGTAAAGTACAGGATGATGTTATGCATGATTGGAATAACACGCCAACTCAACAGCACGTTCAATCATTCTATATGGATGAAACCGAAGTTACGAACGGTATGTACTTAGAATACCTAGAATGGTTAAAGAAAGTTTTCCCGCCAACGGAAGAAAATTACAAAAATATCTACGAAGGAGCATCTCCGGATACTCTTGTGTGGAGAAATCGTTTAGGATATAACGAAACGATGACAAATAACTATTTAAGACACCCATCTTATGCTAACTACCCAGTAGTTGGTGTTAACTGGATTCAAGCTGTTGAATTTAGTAAATGGAGAACAGACCGTGTGAACGAAGCTGTTCTTGAAAAAAGCGGGTATCTTAAAAAAGGTGCTAAAACGCAAGATGTTAGTGCTGAAAGTTTATTTAATACTGAAGCTTATTTAGCTTCTCCATCTACAACTTATGGTGGAAATGAAGAATTGGTATTAAAGAAAAATCCAAATGGAAAAAGACCTAAAGCAGGTAAAGATGGTGTAGTGCCAGAAGAGAAAAACGTATATGCACAACGTTCTTCTGGAATTATTTTACCAGAATATAGACTTCCTACTGAAGCAGAATGGGAGTATGCAGCTGCTGCTGATGTTGGACAAAGAGAATATAATATCTACAAAGGTCAAAAGAAATATCCTTGGTCTGGAGATTATACACGTTCTAACAAACGTAAAAATAGAGGTGATCAATTGGCTAACTTTAAACAAGGAAACGGTGATTACGGTGGAATTGCAGGATGGTCAGATGATGGAGCAGATATTACAAATGCTGTAAAAAGTTATGCACCAAACGATTTCGGTCTATATGATATGGCTGGAAACGTTGCAGAATGGGTTGCCGACGTTTACAGACCTATTATCGATAATGAAGCAAATGATTTCAACTACTATAGAGGAAATCAATACGGTAAGAATAAAATTGGTAAAGATGGTAAGCTGGAAATTGTTTCAACTACATCTATTAAATATGATACTTTAAGTAATGGTAAAGTTGTAGCAAGAAACCTTCCAGGAGAAATCGCTCAAGTACCAGTTGACGAACAAGAAACTTATTTGAGACAAAACTTCAGTACAAGTGATAATATCAACTACAGAGATGGTGATAAACAATCTTCTAGATATTTTGACTTTGGAGATTCTGAATCAGGATCTAAAGCAGATCAAGCAATGTACAACTCTCCTAAACATAATGTAACAACAGACAGTTTAGGTAAGATGATTAGAAAATATGATAACTCTAGTAAACGTACTACTTTAATCGATGATAAAGTAAGAGTTTACAAAGGTGGATCTTGGAGAGATAGAGCGTACTGGTTAGATCCAGCTCAAAGAAGATACTTCCCTCAAGATATGGCAACTGATTATATTGGTTTCAGATGTGCAATGTCTAGAGTTGGTTCAAAATCTGAAAAGAGAAAATCTCCTAGAAACTAAGATTTAGAAATTCAAGTATAAAAAATTCCAAATTCCAAAAGCTGCATATTCAGTCTGGAATTTGGAATTTTTTTATTGTTTTTTTTCTATTTTTATGACTTATTAAAAATCTTATAAATGAATATTCAAGACATTCATAACTTGTTTTTGCAATGCAGTTCTCTTTCTATAGATACAAGAAAGATTGAAAAGAATTCATTGTTTTTTGCAATTAAAGGAGAAAACTTTGACGCTAATACTTTTGCTAAAGAAGCTTTAGATTTAGGGGCTTTGTTTGTTGTAATTGACAATAAATCTTATTTTATTGATGAGCGCACTATTTTGGTTGAAAATAGTTTAGAAACACTTCAGGAATTAGCAAAATTTCATCGCGCTTATTTAGGGCTGCCAATTGTTGCACTAACAGGAAGTAATGGAAAGACTACGACTAAGGAGTTGATAAAGGTAGTGCTGTCAAAAAAGTTTAGAACAAAAGCTACAATTGGAAACTTAAACAATCATATTGGTGTTCCATTAACTTTGCTTTCGTTTACCAAAGAGACAGAGATTGGAATTGTTGAAATGGGTGCTAACCATCAAAAAGAAATCGAATTTTTATGCCAGATAGCACAGCCGGATTTTGGCTATATCACTAATTTTGGAAAAGCGCATTTGGAAGGTTTTGGCGGAGTTGAAGGTGTTATTGCGGGTAAGAGTGAGATGTACCAATATCTTGCAGCAAACCAAAAGACTGTCTTTGTAAATTTAGAAGATCCTATTCAAATCGAGAAATCCAAAGGGATTAACTCTTTTACTTTTGGAGTGAAAAAAGAAAATACAGATTTAAATATTCAAGAAATAACAGCAGATCCGTTTGTTAATGTCACTTATGATAATTTTGTAATTGAATCACATTTAATTGGGCTTTACAATGCAAATAATATCAATGCAGCTGTTGCTATTGCCGAATATTTTGAAGTAAAAGAAAGCGATATAAAGGCTGCGATTGAAAATTATATTCCTGCGAACAATAGGTCTCAGATGATTCAGAAAGGTTTAAATGAGATCATTCTAGATGCATATAATGCAAATCCCAGCAGTATGGCTGTAGCAATTACTAATTTTCTTCAGTTAAATAACAGTAATAAAATTATGATTCTTGGCGATATGTTTGAATTAGGAAACGAGAGTTTATATGAACATAAAGTTATAGTAGATTCGCTGGCAGAACAAAATCAAGCATTATGCTTTTTAATTGGAAAGTCTTTTTATGCTAATCAGATTCAGAAAGAAAATTTAAGGTTTTTTGAAACTTTTGATTCACTAGCAGTATACTTAAAAGACTTTAAATTTGACTCCAACACTATTTTAATTAAAGGTTCAAGAGGAATGGCTTTGGAGCGAACTTTAGATTATATTTCTTAAAATGACATAAAGCCATCCCAATAACGGGTGGCTTAATTTTTTAATTAAATAGTCATTAGAAACCCAATTAGATTTTCTTTTTTATTTAAACCTAGTTTCTTTCTCAAACGGTAACGGGCAAGCTCAACTCCTCCTGTTGAAATATTCATGATTTCGGCTATTTCTTTAGTAGACATATTCATTAATAAATAGGTCGATAAATCTAACTCTCTTGGAGAAATGGTTGGGTATTGGCCTTTAAGTCGTTTCAGGAACTCAAAATGCACATTCTTAATGTGTTTTTCCAAGTCTTTCCAGCTCTTATCTGTGTTAACTTCCTTTACAATACTTTTATGCAGCTTACTGAATTCGGATTTAGTGTTGTCGTCTAATATGCTGGTATCGATGTCTTTAAGTTTATGAATAATCCCGTTTAGAACTTTATTCTTTTTTACAACTTGTAAAGAGTTGTTTACTAGTTCTTTATCCTTGGCTAAGATTTTAATTTGAAGCTTATCATTTTTCAATTTTTCAATCTCTTTTTCAAGATCATGCTGTTCATGTCTGATCTTAGATTCTTTTTCTAAGTACAATCTTCTTTGTTCGATTGTTTCGTAATATTTGTTTTTTCTTATCTTCGATTTAATTCTAATTGAGATTACGTAAGCTCCTAATAAAATTAAAATCAAATAAAATAAATACGCCAAGAAATGTCTGTACCATGGTGGAGAAACCGTAAATTCAACTTCAGTAATATTAGACTCAATTCCGTAGCTGTTTCGCGCTTTTAATTTCATTACATAATTACCTTCTCTCAAATTGGTATATTCCTTTATAGAAGTCGACGACCATCCTCTCCAGTTTTCTTCAAATGGCTCCAGTTTGTAAGAGTACATTACATTTTCCTGATTTTCGTATGTTGGAGAAGCAAACGTAAATTTTACACGGTTGTATTTATAAGGTATACTGTAAGATTCTGTTTTATTAAAAATATTCCCAGTCAAAATCGTATCTCCAGGAAAAGAAAAGCTCTCAATAAAAGCTTTTGGTTTTGTCATAAATGTATTCGATATCGCCGAATTGTAGTGTGCTAAGCGATCTGTCAACCCTATAAAAATGTTTTGAGGATCAACAGCATTTACAGATATATAATTGTTTACTAAATTTCCAGTCAAATTTGAAAATATAGCTTGCTTCTTAGTAAAAGTTCCATTTTGATTTTTGACTACTACTCCTAGAGATTCATTAAATGCATACCATAAATTCCCAGAAGGATCTTCAATTAATGTATTGATTGTTGGAATTCCCTTGAATAAAGCGGTGATTTTTTTATCCTCGAAGAAAGCTTCCTGTTCAACAGAATATCTGAAAAAATGATTTTTAACTTGAAAATATACCTTATTATTGATGTTTTGTAAACTGTTTATTGGGCCTTTGTATTTTTCTGAAATATTAGTATGTTTTTTCATGAAATCGAATCTTTTCAAATCGTCTGAAAGTTTTACTTGGTATAGAAACGGATTTTTCTTCAGCCATAGATAGTTCTCATCGATTTCTACAGAAAAGTTGTTTGTAGTTTCATCGAATCCTTTTACTTGATGAAGATAGTCGTATCCAGTTGCGGATTTCTTGAAAACAGAAAATCCGTTGTAACTTTCTCCAATAATATAGTTTTCGTGATTCGGGATTTTTTTGAATCCAAAATATCCTTTTGTGTCTAATATTTTCGAAACTCTATTATTTTCAATAATTAAAGCACCGCTGTTACTAGCGCAAACAAGTACATCATTTAGAACTTGAATATTCCAAACTTGAGAAATTGTCCCTTCGACTCTTGTAAATGGACTATCTTTAAAAGATTTTTCCCAAGGATGGTAAAATAAACCCTGGTTAGTAGCAACATAGAGATTTCCATTGAAAGTTGTTGAAGCATAGACGGTTCCTATATTGTAACTGTAGTCAAAATATGAGAATGGAGAATTTTCATTAATAAATGTAATACCATTGTCAAGTCCAAGCCATATATTGTTTTTATTGTCGACAAAAGAGGCAAGAATCGTATTATTTTGAAGACCTTTCTGTCTGTTTAAATGCTGAATAATTTTTCCGTTTAAATCACAAATAATCGCGCCATCCAAGACAGAGTTAAGAACAATAAATTTGTTCTTTATAATAGAGCCACCAAGAGAAGTATTTTTTTTGATAAAATCATTTGCTTCTGTTGCCCAAGGTTTTATTATGCCATTTTCAGATATAAAAATACCTTTCTCCAAAGTTGCGTACAATAATCTATTATTAGGCAACGGGAAAAGAGACCAGATTTCCTTATCATTAAAAATTGTAGTGCCTTTAACGGCCGTTAATCTTCTGTTTCTATATTCTAGTACACCAAGAGTTTTATCCTGAAAATAAAGACGGTTGTTGACTAAAAATGAAAATTGAAATTTATGCGGCGCGTTTAAGGTGGTTATTTTTTCGTTTTTTAAGAAAAATACTTTGCTGAAAGATTGAAAAATTACCTCTCCTCTAAAAAGATGAATTCTCCAGATTAAATTGATGTTTTCCTTGTCAATTGGACTTAATAAGTTGTATAAAGAATGGTATTTTAAAATTCCTTTTTCGTCAATTTTAAAATATCCAAATTCGTTATTTCCTCCAACAAATATTCTTCCTGAGTTATCAATTTTTAAACTTCTAATTTCTGATTTATTTGGTAATGAATATTTGTGCCAGTTCGACCCGTCAAACTGAATCAAGCCGCTGTTGTTTGCGAAATAGATATTTCCGTTTTTATCTTGGTCAATACTCCAGTTTTGAGTGCCTCCTTTATATTCAGATCTTTTATAGTTTTTAATATCGGGGATTCCAATATTTTTTACCTGAGAAAAACTTATGTTTTGTATGAAAAATAGTAATGCAAGTATAAAAGTTCTAACTATGAATTTCATAAAATTTTAAATGTATTTTTATTAGAAATGCGTAATAATGTCGTTTGATTGTTGATTTTTCAATCTGATTAAATCTCTTTTTTTAAATTATTTTTAATTTACATCGTTATAGTTGCTGTTAAACTAATGTAATATACGTTTTTTTTAATTAACATTTTTATAACAAAATTTTACTAAAGCTAAAATACAGTAAATTAATTAATTAAAAAAAAAATGTTGTGTTTTTGTAGTGTAATAATATTTGCTTTGAAGTGTTTTTGTAAAGAATTTTAATTCTCCTTTATTAAAATTTAACATTATAATTGCATTAAATTACTAATTAATTAACCAAAATTTTTAGAAAAATGAAATTGACAAAATTACTTATTTTTTGTATTTCGTCTTTACTGTTTTCAGTTATCGCATTTGCTCAGGATGTTACGGTAACGGGAATCGTTAATGATGAAAGCGGATTACCCGTCCCAGGGGCATCCGTTTTAGTAAAAGGAACAAATAAAGCTACGGCTTCTGATTTTGATGGGAAATTTCAGATCAGTGTTCCATCAAACGGAACTTTGATTATTAGTTTCGTAGGTTTTGAAACTGCTAATGAGGTAATAAACGGAAGGACAAAAGTCAACGTGGTTCTTAAAGCAGTGTCTCAAAGTTTAAATGAAGTTGTTGTTATCGGTTATGGTACACAAAAGAAAGCCTTAATAACTGGTGCTTCTACCAACTTAAAAGGTGAAACTATTCAAGATTTAAATACTGGATCAGCAATGGAAGCCCTTCAAGGAATTGCTCCGGGAATTAGCGTTACTAGAAATAGTGGTGCTCCAGGTGCTGGTACAAAAGTTACCATTCGTGGTTTGGGTACAGTTGGAAATTCAGATCCTTTGTATATCGTCGATGGTGTGACTGTTGGAAATATCGATTATTTAAGCCCTTCAGATATTGAGTCTTTGGATGTTTTAAAAGATGCGGCTTCTGCGGCAATTTACGGGTCTAGAGCTGCAAACGGTGTTGTTTTGGTTACAACCGTTAAAGGTCGTAAAGGAAGACCGGCTAGAATTAGCTATGATTCTTTTTATGGAATTCAAAATATTTATAAAAATGTAGATCCTCTTAATGCACAAGAATACATGTACATTATGGATGAAGCGCGTGTTAATGATGGACTTGCTCCGAACGACTGGCAGGCTATATTAACAAATAATGCTTTTTTAGAAAATAATTATCCAGGTGCGGGTGTTCAATATGGTAATGAAATCTGGCAAAACCTTCAAAATGGATGGAAAGGTACAAATTGGATTAATGAAATGTCTAAAAAAGATGCACCGGTAGTAAGTCATGCTCTTAATATCACAGGTGGAAGCGAAGATATCACTTATTCATTTGGACTTTCTTATTATGATCAAGACGGTATTATTGGAGGCAATATTGTAGATGCTGGATTTAAAAGGCTGACTGCAAGAATGAACACTCAAATGGTCTTGAAAAAGAACGACAGCCATAGTATTATTACTGTAGGCGAGAATGTAACTTTTACTAGTTCGCAAAATAGAGGTGTATCGAATGGAAATATTTATGGTAATGATTTGCATAATGCAATTACTCAAAATCCGTTACAGCCAGCTTATTGGCAGCCTTCTATCGATAGAAATATAAACGAATTTGGGTTTTCACCTTCTTTAGATGGTTTATCTACAACTCAAACAAACCCTTTGGCAGTGTTATTTTACAGAAGTAACTACAATTATCCTAAAGATTATAAAATTGCAGGAAATGCTTTTGTAGAGATCGAACCACTTTCAAATCTTAGATTTAAGTCGGTTTTTGGTATAGATTCATGGTTTGGACAAGGCAGATCAATGAACCCAACTTATCATTTAGGAGTATTGTATAATGATGCAGTTGATGGCGCTTCGCAATATTCTTATTTTGGTGCTAATTCAACATGGACTAATACAGTTTCTTACCAAAAACAATTTGGCAATCATAATTTGAACGCTGTTGTCGGAATTGAACAGTTTAAAAATATTGTGAATAACAATTTAAATGGCTCTAGAAATGGACTTTTATATCCTGGAGATCCTAGATATGCTTATATAAATAATACTAAGCCTGCTAGTTCAATAGGTGATATTAGTAATTCTGGATTTGATTCTGCTGCTGGTGGCGGAGGTTTGATGTCGTATTTTGCTAGAGCACAATATGACTATAAGGAAAAATATCTTCTTTCTGCTGTTATACGTCGAGATGGTTCTTCAAATTTCGGAAATGGTTACAAATACGGTAATTTCCCTTCACTATCTGCAGGTTGGGTAATTTCAAAAGAAGATTTTATGTCTAGTACGTCAAAGACCATTAACTTCTTAAAATTAAGAGGAAGCTGGGGACAAAATGGTAATCAGGCAATTCCTGCTTTTATTTACTCTTCTACAATTGCTTATGCTTTTCCTGGATACTTTTTTGGAGATACAAAACCTGTTTCTGGACCAACAGCATATCCTGCAAGGGTTCCTAACCCAGCAGTTAGCTGGGAAACATCTGAACAGCTAGATTTTGGATTGGATGCAAGTTTATTTGATTCAAAATTAGGAATCACATTTGATTGGTATAACAAGACAACTAGAGACTGGCTGGTTGAAGCTAAACCTCCAGGAACTTCAGGAGCAGCACCTCCTTACATTAATGGTGGAGATATTGAAAATAAAGGTTTTGAAATCTCTGTGAGCTGGAAAGACAAAATAGGCGATTTTAAATATGGTCTTACTGTGAGCGGGGCTGCAAATAAAAATAAAGTTACAAAGGTTGCAAATGCTGATGGTATAATTCATGGGCCAAGCCACGTGTTATCGCAAGGAACTTCAGAAATATCAAGAGCGCAGATTGGTTACCCAATTGGATATTTTTACGGATTTAAAACTGCTGGAATTTTGCAAAACCAACAAGAAGTTAATGAATATGTAGGTCCAAGCGGACAACCTTATTTTGCAGATCAACGCCCTGGAGACGTTCGCTTTGTAGATTTAAACCAAGATGGGATTATCGACGAAAAAGATAAAACAATGTTAGGAGATCCAAATCCAGATTTCCAATTAGGTATTCAGTTAAATTTTGAATATAAAAATATTTATTTGAACACTACAATGGCTGGAAAATACGGCATGCAGGTTATGCAGTCTTACAGATCATTTTCTGACAGTCCAAAACAAAATTACACTTCAGATGTTTTTGATCGCTGGCATGGAGAAGGAACTTCAACAAAAATGCCTCGTTTAAGTTCGGTGTCAAATAGAAATTCAAATGAGATATCTGATATTTACATGCAGAACGCAGATTACTTAAGAATCAATAATTTAACAGTTGGTTATAACTTTAATGATGTATTAAAAGATGTTAAATTCATTAGTAATCTTAAATTTTATGTGGCAGTAAATAACTTATACACTTTCACTAAATACGATGGGATGGATCCAGATGTTCGTTGGGGAGGAGACAGTACAAACTTTCAATGGGCTTCAGGAATTGACTTAGGATTATATCCACAGTCAAGAACAGTGATGTTTGGCTTTAGTGCAGATTTTTAATATTAATACAATCGAAATGAAAAAACTAAAATATATTATAGCAGTTTCTGCAATTTTCATGGCAGCAAGTTGTGATGATTATCTAGATCAGGATAATCTTGGAGAAAAAGGCTTAGACACTTATTATAAGACACCAACAGATATCGAAGAAGCAATGTCAGGTGTTTATAATGCTATTTATACAACAAATATTCATAGTGAAGAACAGATGGCTGCCAATTTGATGGATAATATGATGTTCGGCGGCGGTGGTCCTGATGATAAAACAGCAAAATGGGTAGATAATTTTGAAGATCCAGTTGAAGATACTTATCACGATATGTGGAAACAATCTTACAATGGTATTTCAAGAGCGAATGCTATTATTGAGTCAATCCCTGTAGCAGATTTTTCTAAGCATTTTAAAACTCCTGCTGAAGCTGAAAATTTTAAAAAGCAAGCATTGGGAGAAGCTTTATTTATGAGAGCTTTCTTTTACTTCAGATTGGCTAAATTTTTTGGAGGAGTACCACTTATTATGACGTATGACGCTGATAGATATGTAGGCAGATCAACTTATTCAGAAACTTTTGCAGTTATAGCATCAGATTTAAAAGCGGCGATAGAGACAATGCCTGCTACACCTGTTACTAGTATTCCAACAGCAAGATACGGCCATGCAAACAAATGGGTTGCTGAGGCATATTTAGCACGTGTGTATTTGTTTTACACTGGATATATGACTAATATTGAAAAACAAGCTACTGCAGATCTGCCTCTTGTTGATGGTGGTTCTATTACTGGAACGCAAGTTGCTTCTTATTTAAATGATTGTATCAATAATAGTGGTCATAAATTGGCTTCTGATTTTAGAAATCTTTGGGCATATTCTTATGTGAACATCAGCGCTGGAACTAATGTATTACCTTGGGCTACAACAGAAGGTTTGTCATGGGTTGGTCAAGATGGTGTCAGTCCAACTTTTGGAACAGGAAACTTCGAAACTATGTTCGTGCAAAGATTTTCTTTTGGTGACTGGGGCTGGACAAATGGTAATATTTATACCAATAGACTTGCTTTGTTTAATTCGATGCGTGGTAACTCACAAGTGCCATTTGGTGAAGGCTGGGGATGGTGTACAATTAACCCAAAATTATATAGCGGATGGTCAGATCTTGATCCAAGAAAAAGAGGTTCTATTATTGAAGTTGGAAGAGCAGATCAGGGAACAGCTGGTTATGCAAGAGATAAAGGAGATCATGAAACAGGTTATTTCAATAAAAAATATACTTCATTGCAGCATGATAATGGTGCAGGATCAAATGTAGGTATGTTTGTTCAATTGTACGATTGGTCAAATGCTGATATGCAGTTAATGCATGCACAGGATTTCATCTTCATGCGTTTTGCAGATGTGTTATTAATGCACTCAGAAATTACTCAAACGCCAGATGGAATTAATGCAGTTCGTTTAAGAGCAAAATTAGGACCTGTTGGATATTCTTTAGATGCTATAAAAGATGAGCGTTTGCACGAATTTGCTTTTGAAGGTCTACACTGGTTCGATTTACTACGCTGGGGAGATGTTGAAAGTGCATTTAATGATGTAATTCCAGTAAGAAATTCAGGCGTTGATGCTAATTACAGCGTTAAATATAGACCAGAAACTAAAGGTTTAGTTCCAATTCCGGAAACAGAAATGAGGGTGCTAAATGGAGTGTATACACAAAATCCAGGTTGGTAATATTAATAACTACTAATAATTAGAAAGATGAAAATTCATAATATAAAATATTTATTAATTGCTGCGTTTGTGCTTGTCTTTTCGGCATGTGACCCAATTGTAGACGAGCAGCAACTGACAAATTCGACAGATGTTGCAGGGGTTAATTTAACGGTGGCTCACAGTACTCCTGGAGGAAATAAAATTACCTTAAAGATGGATACTCCGGGTGTAACAGGTTATTGGGATTATAACCTAGGAAAGGCTTTAACAAATGAAGTAACTGTTGTATATCCAATTCCTGGAAAATCTACATTTACTTTTATTGGAACTTTAGGAGGTGAGTTTTTTAGCAAAACAATTGATGTACAGATTGATAAATTAGATACTCGTCTAGATCAAGATTGGTACGATTTAGTAAGTGAAAATACTGTTGCAGGTAAAACATGGGTTTTTGATGGAGCTGCAGGTACAGGTGCGATGTTCTGGTTTATGTCGCCTCCAGATAATCCTGATTCGGCTATGAGTGCTTGGTGGAATGCAGGAGATTGCTGTCCTCCACTTGATGTAAGCGGAAAAATGCATTTTGACTTAAATGGTGCCGCAAATTACAATCATTACGAAACTGCAGCAGCTGCAGCTGAGAAAGGAAGCTTTGTTTTGGATCCTACTAATAAAAAATTGATTATCCAAAATTCAAAAATCTTAGGTTATGAAGCTGGAAATACAGCTAATGAATATAACATTATCACACTTACCGAAGATAAATTAGTATTATATGTGCCAAGAAGTTTAAAAGATCCTGGTACAGGCTGGACATTTGTTTATAAGCCACAATAATTTCATGTTAGTTATTTTCGAAAAAGGAAGACTAAAAATTTCCTTTTTCGATTTTTCAAACATTTTATATTTCATTCAGTGTTAGAATGAAATATTTAGAAGATTTAAACTATGGTTAGTTTAAGTTAAGTTTATTGCCTGGGTAGCCCATAATTTCGATTATGGGCTATTTTTTTTATACTCTACACTAATTTTTTTCCCCTTACTTATTAATAAAGTTTTTAATATCGAATTACTTTTATAAGCAGCTGATTTTTAAGATAATTTAGAATTAAATGCTGCTTAACGAATATTCTGATCTAAGAGGAAGACATTAGATGTAAATAAAGCCCTAAAATAAGCGTTTTAAGGCTTTATTTATTGAATTTCAGTCTGATATATGTGTCCAGCTAAATGCTGAAGCCATTAACTCCTGAAAAAAAAAACCTTTTCTTCAATTATTCGGGCTGTAAATGGCAGTTAAATACTTAAATAACTACTCCTATTCTTCTACGGTTTTCTTTCAGATCAAATGTTTTAATTGATTGATGATAAGAAGTATTTTCAATTAATTCATTTCCTCTTTTAGAATTTAAATTCTCAACTATTCGCATTCTCCAAAAATGATTTTTAACGTCAAAATTTTTCTATTTTATCTCTTATTTGAGTAAAATTTGAACGTTATTTTATTTCTAAAAGTTTAAATATAGGATTTTACTTATTTAAAATTTTATTGTTGATAATGTAAAAAAAGTAGTGTAAAAATATGATATTCTTGGTTTGATGATTTTCTTAAATTCTGCATGTTAAGTAATTGTAAAACTTTATATAATAAGAGATTAGAATATTTTTAAGAGTACTACCTCGTTGTAGTTTAAGGGATTTTTAGAGCAGTTTTGGTCATTTTAACCATATGTAGTGTTTATTACAAATATTAACTTTTCTTTAGTACTATTTTTTATTTTATTAAATATTTAAAAATCAAATAATTATGTTTTTTTTGATGTGTTTTTATAATATTAAAACTTTAAAAATGATGTGTTTTTGTAATGATTTTTAAATGCGAAATGTGAAAATTTAGTTTTACTATTGCATCAAATTACTAATTAATTAACCAAAATTTTTAGAAAAATGAAATTAACAAAATTACTTGTTTTTTGTATTTCATCTTTGTTATTCTCGGTTATAGCTGTGGCGCAGGATGTCACAGTAAGTGGAATGATAAGCGATGAAAGTGGAATGCCTGTTCCAGGCGCAACAGTTTTATTAAAAGGGACTACGAAATCTACTGCGTCTGACTTTGACGGGAAGTTTCAAATACAAGTTCCATCAAACGGAACTTTGACAATTACATTTATAGGTTACACTACAGTAAATGAAGCTGTAAATGGACGAACAAAAATCTCAATTCAATTAAAACCAGAATCACAATCTTTAAATGAAGTTGTTGTTGTTGGATATGGTACTCAAAAGAAATCTGTTGTAACTGGTGCAATTTCAAGTGTCAAAGCATCTGATTTAGAAGATTTGCCAATCACTAGGGTGGAGCAGTCTCTTCAAGGTAGAGTTTCTGGTGTTACCATTGCAGCAAATGCCGGACAGCCTGGTTCTTCTTCTACAATACGTGTGAGAGGTATTACTTCTTTTGGAAATAATGAACCGCTTTGGGTTGTTGATGGTGTAATTGTAGATTCAGGAGGTATTGGTTATTTGAATCAATCTGATATTGCTTCTATGGAGGTTCTTAAAGATGCAGCATCTCAGGCTATTTATGGAGCTAGAGCAGCAGCAGGGGTAATTCTTATTACTACTAAAAAAGGTAGATCTGGAAAAATGAGTGTTAACTATAATGGTTATACTGGTTTTTCTGCTGCAGCAAGAAAACTGGATTTATTAAATGCTACTGAGTATGCAACTATAATGAATGAGAGATATGCAAACGGCTATACTCCAGATCCGAACAAACCTTATACTTTGCCATATGCAAATCCATCTTCTTATGGAACAGGAACAGACTGGCAAAAAACAATTTTTAATGACAATGCTCAAAAATTAGGGCACGAATTAAGTTTATCGGGAGGAAATGATGTTTCAACTTTCTATGTTTCTTTCGGATTATTAGATCAAGAAGGGATCGTGGCAACTCCAATTTCAAACTATAACAGAAAAAATATTCGTTTAAATTCAACTCATAAAATTGTAAAAGGACTAATTTTTGGTCAGACTTTAGGTTATTCTCATGAAAAAAATGTTGGAATTGGAAACACGAATAACGAATATGGAGGACCACTAAGTTCTGCTATCAATTTAGATCCAACAACGCCGGCTGTCGTAACTGATCCTGCTGTTGCAAGTGGATATCCATACAATCAAAATTATATTTTAAGAGATCCAAACGGAAATCCTTATGGTGTTTCTCAAGTAGTAACTCAAGAGATGAGTAACCCACTTGCCTATATTCAAACAAGATTAGGAAATTATGGATGGTCTGATAATTTTGTTGGAAATGCTTACTTAGAATTAGAAGCGATTAAAGGCTTAAAAATTAGAAGTACTTTAGGAGGTAAATTAGCATATTGGGGTTCAGAAAGCTTTACACCGGTATTTTACTTTAACTCTTCTACTATTAACCCAAATAATAGTTTAACACGAAATACAAATAGAGGTTTTGGATGGAACATCGAAAATACGGTTTCATATACAAAACAAATTGACGATCATAACTTTACTGTATTAGTTGGTCAAGGAGCTTATATCGATAATATTACTTCGGGATCTACAGTTACTTACAAGAATTTGCCAGCAACTAATTTTGATGAAGCTACTTTTAATTCAGGTGCTGTAACAGATGATATTACTGCTTCTGCTTCTGACGGTTATGAGCATAAAGTGACGTCATTATTTGCAAGATTGAATTATGATTACAAAGAAAAATATCTTGTTACAGGTATTGTTCGTCGCGACGGTTCTTCTCGTTTTGGTCAAAATAACAAATACGGAACTTTTCCATCATTCTCTTTAGGATGGGTGCCTACAAAAGAAAATTTCTGGCCGGAAAATAAAGTAGTTACACAATTAAAGTTTAGAGGTGGATACGGAATTACAGGTAGTGATGCTATTGGAGATTTCAAATTCTTACCAACAATTGGATCAGGTAGAAATTATACAATTGGAAATCAAGGTTCTGTTGTAATTGGTAATAGTCCAAATGCGCCTTCTAATCCAGATTTGAAATGGGAGGAAACAAGTCAAGCCAACGTTGCTTTTGACATTACCTTCTTTAATGATTTGTCTTTAACAACTGATTTTTATATTAAAAAATCTACTGGTATTTTACAAGACATCGATTTACCAGGTCACGTTGGAAGTCCAGGAAGACCATCTGCAAACATTGCAGACATGAACAATAAAGGTATTGATTTAGAATTATCTTACCGTAAAAAAGTGGGACAGGTCAACATAGGTTTAAGTGGAAATATTTCATACTTAGAAAACGAAGTTACGAACTTAGGAAGAGGTATTCAATTTATCTCCGGAGATGCTTCGTTCCAGAATATGGGACCAGTTACAAGAACGCAGGTAGGACAGTCATATAACTCTTTCTACGGATTTAAAACGCAGGGTATTTTTCAAAATCAAGCAGAAATTAACGCTTATACGAATGCTTCGGGCGGTTTAATTCAGCCAGGTGCAAGACCAGGAGATTTTAGATGGCAGGATCTTAATGGAGATGGATCAATTACAGACGATGATAAAACTTTCATCGGAAGTCCGCTTCCAAAATACACATATGGTTTTACAATAAATTTAGATTACAAAAACTTCGATTTATTAATTTTTACTCAAGGAGCAATAGGAAACAAAATTTTCCAAGGTCTTCGTCGTCTGGATATTACTGATGCTAACTATCAAACATCTGCATTAGGACGTTGGACAGGTGAAGGATCTACTAATTCTTATCCAATTTTATCTTCAGTTGATAATAATAAAAACTTTTCAAACCCATCAGATTTTTATTTAGAAGATGGAGATTACTGGAGAATAAAAACAATTCAAGTTGGATATACTTTGCCAAGTGATGTAGTATCAAAAGCAGGTCTTTCAAAAACTAGACTTTATTTGACAGGTGAAAATTTATTGACATTTACAAGATACTCTGGTTATGATCCAGAAATTGGAGGAGGAGTTTTAGGTATTGATAAAGGATATTATCCGCAAGCTAGAACTGTAATGTTAGGGGTTAATTTACAATTTTAAAATTTAGAATCATGAAAATTAAAAATATAAGATATTCATTCATCGCAGTTGGTTTACTGCTTCTCAGCTCTTCTTGCGGCGAGGATTTTTTAACAGTAGATCCAAAGGGACTGCCATTAGTAGATAACTATTATAAAGATGAGACAGAAGCCTATTCAGCATTAATTGCTGCTTATGATATAATGGGAAAACAATCCAAAGGTTTTGAAAATATGGTCTGTATGCTAAATGCAGGTTCAGATGATTTTTATGCTGGAGGTGGAGGACCTGGAGACGGAGCAGGGATTCATGGTTTTGATAATTATAAATTAGATAAAATCAATATGCCGAGAAGTTTCTGGGGAGACTTTTTTCAAGGTATTGCAAGAGCAAATATTCTATTGGATAAGCTGCCAAATGTAAAAATGGATGAAGCTAAAAAAGTGCGCTTTGCAGCAGAAGCAAAAGCATTGAGAGGATATTACTATTTTGAATTAGTAAGAACTTTTAGAAACCTGCCATTAATTACGGCGCCGCTTTCACCAGCAGAGACTTACACGATTACGCAGTCTACGCCAGAAGAAGTATATGCACAAATTGAAAAAGATTTACTTGAAGCTAAGGCTGTTTTGCCAAATACGGTAAATGTCGCTACAGAAGCGGGACGTTTTTCTAAAGGATCTATACAAGCTTTGTTAGGTAAAGTTTATTTGTATGAAGGAAAAAACTCTTTAGCAGCTGCTGAATTTGCAGATGTAAACGGTACGCCAGGCGGAACAAGCATGTACGGTTACAAACTACTTGACAATTATTCAGATTTATGGGTTATTAGTAATAAACTTAACTCAGAGTCTATTATCGAAATTATGCATACAGATAAAAGTAATGCAGACTGGGGATTCTGGGGTGGAGGAAATGACGAAGGTAACTCGGTTAATATTATGGTTGGTCCAAGAGGTTATGGAAGAAATGATATGACATTACCAGATTATATCTCAGGCTGGAGTTTTAATCCAGTAACTCAAAGTTTATACGATGCTTTAAAAGGAGATCCGCGTTTTAATGCGACAATTTTTGATCTTCGTGCTCTAAAGGCATCTGGCGCAGCTAATTATGCACCTGGCGATCAAGACACAGGATATTTCTTAAAGAAATTTATGCCTTTGAACTCTGATACTTCTCAAGGTGGAGGAGCACAAGCTTTAAATTATAAACAAGATACTTATGCAATTCGTTTAGCAGATACTTATTTAATGGAAGCAGAAGCTTTAGGCGGAACTGGAGCTAGAGCACAGGCGTTACTAGATGCAGTGAGAGCTAGAGTTGGATTAGGTTCTGTGCCAGTTTCATTAGATGCAATTGCTAACGAAAGAAGATTAGAATTAGCAGGAGAAGGACACCGTTGGTTCGATTTAGTAAGAACTGGAAAAGCAGCTTCTGTTCTTGGTGCTGAAGGATTTGTTGCTGGAAAAAATGAAGTTTGGCCAATTCCGCAAAAAGACTTAGAAAATACTAAACTAGTTCAAAATCCTCAATACTAATAAGCTAATACAATATCATATGAAAATAAATTTAATGAAAAAACAAGGGTTTTTAGCATTGTTTTTTATGACAGCCGTATTAAGTTTTACAAGTTGTCAGCCAGATGATTCCATTGTTGATAATGGACTAACAGATACAAATGTGGATGCTTCTTTTACGATTACTCCTGTAGAAGGTAAAGTTAATACCTACAAACTAAGTGCTCAGACAAACGGAGTTCTAAAATCTTTATGGGACACAGGTGCTGGAGAATATGCAGGTAAAATGGAAGAAGAAATATCACTGCCAGATGCAGGAACTTATGCGATCAAACATACTGCAATTGGTAAAGGAGGAGGAACAGCAACAGCTTCAAAAGATGTGGTAGTTACAACTTCAGATCCGTTGAAAGGAAATTTAGTGCAAGGTGGTTCTTTCGCTACAGCAGAAGATCAGGCAAAATGGAGCATTTTAAATCTTAGTGCTACTGGTGCTGCTTTTTGGTCATTTGCAAATAGTAGCGCTACAATTCACTCTCCGGGAGGTTGGGCGCAAGAAGGAATTTATCAGGCAATTGATGTTGTGAAAGATAAAGAATATACCATAAATATGCGTGTTTCAAGTCCGAGCGGCTCTGATGAAACTTGGTTTGAAGTATATGCAGGTAAATCTGCGCCACAGTCTGGTGTTGAGTACAAAGACAACAAAGTAATGGGACTAAGCACTTGGGATGGTTGTGCAAAAGCAGGTTTCTCTGGAATGCTGTCTACTGTAGGATGTGTAAAAAACGATCAGACAGGAACGGTTTCAAATGTGGTAAAATTTGCTGAAACAGGAAAAATCTATTTATTAATCCGTTCTGGTGGAAATACTTTCACCAAAGACGGAATTACAGTTTCAAAAATCGAATTACGAGGAAAATAAAGAGTTAAGTTAAGTTTAAGTTTGGTTGTAAATAGCCCATAATCATTATGAGTATGGGCTATTTTTTAAATTCTTTAAAAGAGATTAAAAATCTGTTTTAGATTTCTCCAAAACTTCAATTAAAAACAATAATAATTGGGAGCGAATGAAAAAAAATAGTCTAAATATTTTATGCCTTTTGTTAACTGTTGCAGCTATTGCACAACAGCCAAAAACAAAAAAAGAATTTACAACCAATGGCAAAAAAATAACCGTTTACACTACCGCAGAGAACTCAAAGTTACGATTAACTTCAACAGATAATTTGACTTTTTCTGCAGCAAAACAACCTCTTGAAACAGAGTTTTCGGTTTTTATAGAGCCAGCAAAAAAGTTTCAGACTTTTATGGGAATCGGCGGTGCAATTACAGACGCAAGTGCCGAAATATTTGCTAAACTTTCAAAAGAAAAACAAGCAGAATTCTTAAACGCTTATTACGATCAGCAAAAAGGTATTGGCTATTCTTTGCTAAGAACAACTATTCAAAGTTCCGATTTTAGCAGTGGAAGCTATTCCTATATCGAAGAAGGCGACAAAGATTTGAAAACTTTTTCTATTGATCATGATAAGCAATATCGTATTCCTTTAATAAAACAAGCTATTCAAAAAGCAGGCGGAAAGCTGCCAACTTATGCAGCGCCTTGGTCGCCAAATGCTTTTATGAAAAGTAATAAAAATGTACTAAAAGGCGGCACACTGCTTCCAGAATACTATCAGACATGGGCAAATTTCTATGCAAAATTTATAAAAGCATACGAAAAAGAAGGCATCCCGATTTGGGGAACTTCTACGCAAAATGAACCTATGGCAGTTCAAACTTGGGAATCTTGTATTTATACCGCAGAAGCTGAAAGAGATTTTATTAAAAATTATCTTGGACCTACGTTGAAAAAAGAGAATCTGGGTAATAAAAAAATCATTGTTTGGGATCATAACCGCGATTTAATGAATTACCGTGCCAATGTAATTTACTCTGATCCAGAAGCTGCGAAATATGTTTGGGGAATGGGATTTCACTGGTATGAAACGTGGTCTGGCGGCGCGCCGATGTTTGATAATGTTGCTAAAGTAAATGAAGCATATCCAGACAAAAAATTAATGTTTACAGAAGGATGCGTAGAAAAATTTGATGCATCAAAATATCAATTCTGGGGTAATGCAGAACGTTACGGAATCAATATGATTAACGATTTCAATAACGGAACGGTAGCTTGGACAGATTGGAATATTTTATTAGATCAAAATGGAGGACCTAATCACGTTGGCAATTTCTGCTTTGCACCAATACATGCCGATACAACCACTGGAGAATTAATTTATACTCCTTCTTTTTATTACATTGGGCACTTTTCTAAATTCATACGTCCAAATGCGGTAAGAGTAAGTACTGCGGTCAGCAGAAGCGCACTGTTAAGCACATCATTTTTAAATACTGATGGAACTATGGCAACAGTTGTTATGAACCAGTCAGAAAATGAGCTTACTTATAATTTGATTATTGGAGCGGCAAAAGCGGTAGTTAAAATTCCGCCTAGAGCTATACAAACGCTTGTTTATTAATATTTTGTAGTAAAGTAAAGCAGAGGGCCAATTTGAATCATCCTTATTGGTCTTCTCTTACTTTTAATTTAAAAACAATATGAAAGCCACAACTCAAATAGTGCTGTCAGCCTTTATACTAATACAATTAAGCTGTTTTTCCTCAAAACTTACAGCTCATAAAAACAATGCTTCATCGCAGAAAAACAACAAAATAAAGGTTTATACAACTGCCGAAAACACCAATTGGAAATTGTCATTATCTAATGATTTAATTTCGAATAACAACAGTACACAACAAAAAACTTCAACAGTATCCATTATTGTAAATACTGAAAAAACAGATCAGACTTTCCTCGGAATTGGCGGTGCAATTACAGACGCAACTGCAGAAGTTTTCGCCAGATTATCTCCTAAAAAACAAAAGGAATTTTTAAATGCCTACTACGACAAAAAAAATGGTATTGGCTATACTTTAGCGAGAACCAATATTCACAGCTGTGATTTTAGCAGCGAAAGCTATACTTATATTGCTGAAGGAGATAAGGATTTGAGAACCTTCACTATTGATCACGATCGAAAATATAGAATTCCATTAATTAAAAAAGCAATTGAAACAGCCGGCGGAAAACTAACATTATTTGTAAGCCCATGGAGTCCCCCAGCTTTTATGAAAGACAATAATGATATTTTGCACGGCGGCGTTTTGCTGCCTGAATTTGCACCATCTTGGGCATTGTATTATGCAAAATTTATAAAAGCCTACGAAAAAGAAGGGATTCCAATTTGGGGTTTAACAGTTCAAAATGAACCAATGGCCAGACAAAGCTGGGAATCTTGCATTTATACTCCAGAAGCAGAAAGGGATTTTCTTAAAAATCATCTTGGTCCAACTTTAGAAAAAGAAGGATTAGGTTCTAAAAATGTCATTATTTGGGATCACAACAGAGGAGATATGCTGGAGAAACGTGCTAATCTTGTTTTTTCAGATCCTGAGGTTTCTAAATACGCGTGGGGAATTGGATTTCATTGGTATGAAACCTGGAACGGAGGCCCGCCTCAATTTGAATCTGTAGCAAAGGTTCATGAAGCATTTCCAAACAAAAATTTAATATTTACAGAAGGCTGTATTGAAAAATTTGATGCAAAAAAATATCAGTTTTGGGGAAATGCAGAACGTTACGGAATCAATATGATTAATGATTTTAACAACGGAACAGCTGCGTGGACAGATTGGAATATTCTTTTAGACCAAAATGGAGGACCGAATCATGTGGGTAATTTTTGCTTTGCGCCCATTCATGCCGACACTACAGAAGATGAATTAATTATCACTCCAATGTACTATTATATTGGGCATTTCTCCAAATTTATTAGGCCAAATGCCAAAAGAGTATTGGAAACAATAAGTGATAAATCTTTATTGAGTACTTCTTTTAAAAATTCTGACGGACAATTGATTACTATCGTAATGAATCAATCTGAAAAAGAGATTGTTTATTCTTTAGAAAATCAAAACATAAAAAATACAATTACAATTCCGGCGCATGCTATACAGACAATTGTATATTAATTGTGCAAGCTAACTAAATAACCAAGAAAATGAAATTGAATATCAGTAATACAATAAAAGCATTTTTCTTTATGACAGCCGTAATGGCTCAGGTAAAATGCTCGTCTTCCAATGATGCTGTCGAGAATCCACCGGTAAATCCGCCAGTTGTAAACCCTCCTGTGGTTGTTACAAACGATGTTGATTTTTGGCTGACAAAAGGAGATCAAAGCGTTTTATTAGCAAAGCAGGCTGGTACATTAGGATTTGGTACATTACCAAACACGTATACCAATATTGAAGTTAAAGAATCTCAGAAATATCAAACGGTTGATGGTTTTGGATATACACTAACGGGTGGAAGTGTAGATGTTATAAATCAATTAAATGCGGCAAGAAGAACTGCCCTTATGCAGGAGTTATTTGGAACAGGAGAAAATTCAATTGGAGTAAGTTATATCAGGATCAGTATTGGCGCATCAGATTTAAATGCAGAACCTTTTACTTATAATGATCTTGCAACGGGAGAAACAGATTTGAGTCTGGCTAAATTTAGTTTAGAAAAAGATAAAAACCTGATTGCAATGCTGAAAGAAATTCTGGCCATTAATCCTAAAATCTTAATTTTAGCAACACCTTGGTCTGCACCACTTTGGATGAAAGACATAAACAGTTTTAAAGGCGGTAAATTGAAAGCAGAATATTATGATGTTTACGCAAAATATTTTGTAAAATACATCCAGCAGATGAAAGCAGAGGGAATTACGATCGATGCGGTAACGCCTCAAAACGAACCTCTTCACGACGGAAATAATCCAAGTATGTATATGTCTGCAATAGACCAGACGAACTTTATTAAAAATAATTTAGGGCCGGCATTCAAAACGGCAAATCTAAAGGTAAAAATTATCGCTTACGACCACAATTGCGATAATCCTAATTATCCTAAAGCTGTTTTGGCAGATGCCGATGCGTTTCCTTTTGTAGACGGTTCAGCATTTCACCTTTATGCGGGAGATATTAGTGCTTTAACCAATGTTTATAATTCGTATCCCACTAAAAATGTATATTTCACAGAACAATGGACATCGTCTGAAGGACAGTTTGCGGGCGACTTAAAATGGCATCTTCGAAATGTAATTATAGGTTCAATGAGAAATTACAGTAAAAATGCTTTGGAATGGAATGTAGCTAATAATGCCAATTTTGGTCCGCATACAGATGGAGGCTGTACCATGTGTAAAGGCGCTATTACAATTACATCTTCAGATAGTTATCAGCGAAATGTAGCGTATTATATTATTGCGCATGCTTCTAAATTTGTTCCAATGGGTTCTATTAGAATTGAAAGTAATTCAGGAGGAAATTTACAAAACGCCGCATTTATTACACCTTCTGGATCTAAAGTTTTGATTGTTGAAAATGATGGATCGGCAACAGAAACCTTCAATATTAAATTTAACGGAAAGTGGGTTGCAACTTCTCTAGAAGCAGGATCAGTTGGAACTTATACTTGGAAATAAAAAGGTTTAAATTAATCTATTTTGACTTTAATAATAATAAAAGCAAAAAATAGACAAATTATATCTATATTGATATTCAATTTATTAACTATAACCAACTTAAATAAACTATGAAAATGATCAACCTTGTAAATAGGGCTGGTGTGTTTACACTAATCTTATTATTTGTATTTCAATCTTGCAGCAGTAATAACGATGGCGGAGGAGACGACGCTCCGGTTTCGGCAGCGCCGACAAATCTTTCTGTTCAGGTTGAAGTTGTTGGAAAAACAGCAGAAAATCCTAATGGGGACGGAAGCGGAAAAATTCAATTGACGATGAATGCTGCAAATGCAACATCTTATAAAGTTTCAATCAATAATGAACTGAAAGAAGTTACAACGGGCAGTTTAACCTACGAATTTACAGGTTCTGGAACACAAACTTTTCCAATTATTGTTTCGGCTTATAATGGTGGGAAATTTATTAGCAGTTCAACTTCTGTCACTATTTATATAGCAAGAAAAGTAATCTGGTCAGACGAATTTAATGTTGACGGTGCGCCAGATTCTTCAAAATGGGGTTACAATACAGGAACTGGTAACGGCTGGGGAAATAATGAATTACAATATTACACCAACCGATCTGAAAATGTAAAAATTGAAGGAGGAGTTCTTAAAATAACGGCAATCAAAGAAAATTACTTAGGCAGTCAATATACTTCTACAAGAATGCTCACGAAAGGTAAATTTTCATTCAAATACGGAAGAGCAGAAGTTCGAGCAAAATTACCAGCTGGTGGTGGAACCTGGCCTGCATTCTGGCTGCTTGGAGATAATATTGATACCGCTGGATGGCCTGCCTGCGGCGAAATTGATATTTTAGAATCAGTTGGAAACAACCCGAATGTAATTCATTCCTCTCTTCATTCTCCAGGGCGTTCTGGAAATACTCCTGACACAAAAACTACAACTGCTCCAAACTCAACTACAGAATTTCATATTTATGCGGCAGAATGGAGTGCTGAGAATATTAAATTTTATGTAGATGATAATTTATTCTATACTTACAAAAATTCAAGTACAACTCCGTTTAACCAAAAATTCTTTATCATTCTAAATTTTGCAATGGGAGGAAACTTTGGAGGAGCTGTAGATCCAAATTTTACAAATGCAACCTACGAAGTTGATTATGTAAGGGTGTATAATTAACATAACTTTTAAATAGATTTTTTTCTGTAAAGCTTGGGAAAAACTAGCTTTACAGATCAAAATTTTTTTAACATGAAAAAGATAAACAAACTTGTTTTCGCAGTAATGCTGCTTTTAGCTGTAAACTCATTTTATGGTCAGAATTTAAAAATCATGACCTACAATATCCGCTTAGATGTTGCTTCAGATGGAGAAAACGCCTGGCCAAAGCGAAAAGATTATTTTACTTCTCAAATTCGTTTTTACAGCCCGGATATTTTTGGAGTGCAGGAAGCAACACCCAATCAAGTTATTGATATAGCATCGGCTCTGCCAAATTATAACAAATTTGGAATCGGCAGAGAAGAAGGAGGTTTGGGAGAAGCTTCTTCGATTTACTATAAAAAAGATCGTTTTAAAGTAGAGCAATCCAATACTTTTTGGTTGTCAGAAACGCCAAATGTGGTTTCAAGAGGATGGGATGCAGCTTGTAACAGAGTTTGTACTTACGGTCTTTTTAAAGATTTAAAAACCAAGAAAACGTTTTGGGTTTTTAATCTTCATTTAGATCATATGGGAGAAGTTGCCCGAGTAAAAGGTGTCGAACTTGTTCTTTCTAAAATAAAAGAAATAAATACTAAAAACTATCCCGCTTTTTTAATGGGAGATTTTAACTCAGAACCTGAGACTAAACAAATTGTCGAGATCAAAAAAGTAATGGATGATACCAAAGATGTTTCAAAAGAAAAACCTTTTGGACCTTCAGGAACTTTCAACGACTTTAAGCATAATGAACCCGTAACATTATTATTAGATTACATCTTTATATCAAAAAATAGCGGACTTAATATTCAGAAACATGCAGTTCTAAGTGATTCTAAAGATTTAAAATATCCGTCGGATCATTTACCTGTTTTAATAGAAATAGATTAAATGAAAAACATCAGTAAAAAACTTCAAATCCTAGTTTTACTGCCTGTAATAGCCATGCAGTTCAATTGCGGATCTTCAAAAAATGTTACAGCTAATTCGGGAAAAGTTGAATCTTGGATGACTACTTCAGACGAGACTTCAAAACTCAAAAAACAGCCTGATTTAGTTTTTAGTTCAGAGGCAAATTCAAATCAGACAATTGAGGTAAATCCTGCGGAGAAATTTCAAATCATAGAAGGTTTCGGGTTTTCATTAACCGGCGGAAGTGCTCAGGCAATTATAAAACTAGACAAACCAAAGAGAGAAGCTTTGCTTCAGGAATTGTTTTCTAGAAAAAATGATGCTATTGGTTTGAGTTATCTGCGAGTTAGTATTGGAGCATCAGATTTGAATGAGAAAGTTTTTTCGTATGATGATATGCCGGAAGGCCAGACCGATTTAAAATTGGAAAAATTTAATTTAGGACCAGATTTAGAAGATGTAATTCCAGTTTTAAAAGAAATTTTAGCCATAAATCCTAAGATTAAAATAATGGGTTCTCCGTGGTCGCCTCCAGTTTGGATGAAAGATAACGGAAGCTCAAAAGGCGGTAGTTTACAGCCCAAGTATTATCAGGTATATGCCGAATATTTTGTAAAATATATTCAGGCAATGAAATCGCATGGAATTGTTATTGATGCCATTACACCTCAAAACGAGCCTTTGCATCCAGGAAACAATCCAAGTTTATTGATGCTGGCAGAACAGCAGGCAGATTTTATAGGCAATCATTTAGGTCCCGCTTTTGCGAAAGCCAAAATCAAAACCAAAATTATTGTTTACGATCATAATTGCAACAAACCCGAATATCCTTTGACGATTTTAAAAGATCCAAAAGCAAATCCTTTTGTTGCTGGTTCAGCTTTTCATTTATACGAAGGAGATATTAGTGCTCTAACAACAGTTCATAATGCTTTTCCAGATAAAGATTTGTATTTTACCGAACAATATACAGGAACAGGAACAAATTTTGAAACTGACTTGAAATGGAGTGTCAAAAATGTAGTAATTGGTTCTATGCGTAACTGGAGTAAAAATGCACTTTCGTGGGGATTAGCCAATGATGAATTTTACAAACCTTTTACACCAGGAGGATGTTCGACTTGTAAAGGAGCGTTGATGATCGATCAAAACCAAAATATAAAAAGAGAAGTGGGATATTATATTATAGGACATGCTTCTAAATTTGTACCAGAAGGTTCAGTAAGAATAGCTAGTAATATAGTAGGAAATTTACACAATGTTTCTTTTAAAACTCCGTTAGGACAAATCGTTCTGATTGTAGAAAATGATGGAGCTTCGGCAGAAACTTTTAATATCAAATACAACCAAAAACAAACTTCAACCACACTAAACGCGGGTGCAGTAGCTACCTACGTTTGGTAAACAACTTAAACTTATGAAGAAAGTAACCACAATTACACTGTTGCTGTTTTCGCTTTTTGCGTCGGCACAACAGCAGACAATAGATCAGAAAGTCAACGATCTATTGAAGAAAATGACAATTGAAGAAAAAATTGGACAGTTAAATCAGTACACAGGAGATAATCAGGCAACTGGACCAATAACTATTAATCCAAACAAACAGTCCGAAATTAAACAAGGTTTAATAGGCTCAATGTTAAATGTTGTTGGAACAAAATATACCAGACAATATCAAGAATTGGCTATGCAGTCAAGACTTAAAATTCCGTTGTTATTTGGTCAGGATGTTATTCACGGTTATAAAACTACATTTCCAATTCCGCTTGCAGAAGCAGCAAGCTGGGATTTAGAAGCAATCGAATTAGCGGCAAGAGTTGCAGCGACAGAAGCAGCGGCGAGCGGTATTCACTGGACATTTGCACCAATGGTCGACATTGGGCGTGATCCGCGCTGGGGCCGTGTTATGGAAGGTGCAGGAGAAGATACTTATCTAGGTTCTAAAATTGCTTATGCTAGAGTTAAAGGTTTTCAAGGAAATAAACTGGGCGATTTAAACTCCGTTATGGCTTGCGTAAAACACTTTGCAGCTTACGGCGCAGGTGTTGGCGGAAGAGATTATAACTCTGTAGACATGAGCGAAAGAATGTTGTTTGAAACTTATTTGCCGCCTTTTAAAGCTGCGTTAGATGCAGGTGCAGCAACTTTTATGAATTCATTTAATGATATTAATGGAATTCCAGCAACAGGAAATGCTCATTTACAAAGAGATATTTTAAAAGGAAAATGGAATTTCCAAGGTTTTGTGGTTTCAGACTGGGGATCAATTGGCGAAATGGTAGCGCATGGTTATTCTAAAGATCTTAAAGAAGCCGCTTATGCTGCCATTACTGCCGGAAGCGATATGGATATGGAAAGTAATGCATATCGTCAGAATCTAGCTCAATTAATAAAAGAAGGCAGAGTTTCTATTGATTTAGTGGATGATGCCGTAAAACGTATTCTTCGCAAAAAATTTGAATTAGGATTATTTGATGATCCTTACAGATATTCGGATGAAAAGCGTGCTGAAAAAGCCTTGTCAGATCCAGCAAACAGAAAAGCAGCACTTGAAGTGGCGCAGAAAAGTATTGTTTTATTAAAGAATGAAAACCAGACTTTACCAATTTCAAAAAATGTAAAAACTATTGCTTTCATCGGACCAATGGTAAAAGAATACAAAGAAAATATGGGATTCTGGTCTGTAGAACTTCCAGAGGTTGATTATAATAAATGGATTGTTTCACAATGGGATGGTCTTCAAAATAAAGTGGGTAAAAATACAAAGCTGCTTTACGCTAAAGGATGTGAAATTGAGGGAACTAACAAAGACGGTTTTGCAGAAGCTGTTGCAGCTGCAAAACAAGCCGACGTTGTGATTTTGAGTATTGGTGAAAGACGCGACATGAGCGGTGAAGCAAAAAGTAGAAGTGACCTTCATTTGCCAGGCGTTCAGGAAGATTTGGTAAAAGTAATTCAAGCAACAGGAAAACCAGTTGTCGTTTTAATTAATGCAGGAAGACCTCTTGTCTTCAATTGGACAGCAGACAATGTTCCTGCAATCGTTTATACTTGGTGGCTGGGTACAGAAGCTGGAAATGCAATTGCAAATGTTTTATTTGGAGATTACAATCCGTCTGGAAAACTGCCAATGACTTTCCCGAGAGAAGTAGGGCAGGTGCCAATTTATTACAATCATTTTAGTACAGGAAGACCAGCCAAAACAGAAAGCGAAACCAATTATGTTTCGGCTTATATTGACTTAAAAAACTCTCCTAAATACCCTTTTGGATACGGATTAAGTTATACAAAATTTGATTATTCTGGTTTGAAATTATCGGCATCAAAAATAAAAAGTAACGAAACGATTAAAGTTTCTTTCCAATTATCAAATGTTGGAAAAGCCGCTGGAGAAGAAGTAGTTCAGTTGTATTTGAAAGATAAATTTGGATCTGTTGTGAGACCAGTTTTAGAGTTGAAAGATTTCAAAAAAGTGAAATTAAATGCAGGAGAATCTAAAACAATGGAGTTTACAATTGATAAAGAAAAACTTTCTTTCTACAATGATAAATTGGAATGGACAGCTGAGCCAGGAGATTTTGAAGTAATGATTGGAGCTTCGTCTGCAGATATTAAATTAAAATCTGATTTTGAATTACTGGCTAAGTAGTAATTTACTTTTATAAATAAAAATGGGGCCTTTAAGCCCCATTTTTTATACGAATTATTTAAGACGTTTTTTAAAATTGAATTTTATAAGATTAAGTAAACCTTGCTCTATAATATCAATTCCTATTCCAAAATTGCTGTCGGCAATCGTGTGATGATCTGTTCTGAACTTTTCAAAATCAGCTGCAGGAATTTCTAAATTAACCAGCGGTTTAAAATCTACAAAAATAGAAGCACTGTTTTTAGTTACTTTTTTACGGCTCGTATAATCAAAATAAGGATTATTTATGGCGCTTTCCTGGCGCGTAAATTTCTCTTCGGTATCTATTTTTTGATCTGTATGAAGATTGATTTCATATTTTTCGTTGTCAAAATTATGCCAAAACGGAACATCGGTATGCATAAAATCGCGGGCATTATTCTTCACCACATTTCGATCAAAATACATCAAAAAACGATTCTTTTGATCATCTGTAAAATAAGGATTTTCAATAGATGAATTGTATTGAATTGTAAATTCATTCAACGTTTTATCATCGCTTACAATTTCAATTGACGCATCTTTAAATACTGTTCTAAGATCAGTTCCATTTCGGTCACTAGAATAATTTAAAGTATAAAATAAGAAATTGTTCCAGCTGTCGATTATTTCCCTTTTATTCGTATTCTTAAAGTATTTACGCATGTAATTGGCACGGTTTCCTTTGTATGTAGTAGTCAATTTTAGATGCCCCTCATTATTTTGTGCATTAAAATCTACTTTTTCATTAATTCCATAATAAGAAAATCTGTGCGGCTGTCTAATTTGTAACTGCTGGTTTGGTTTTACTTCCAAATAATGCATAAAGTAAATATAGCAACGGTATTCAATTAGTCCAAATTCATCTCTGGCTGTAGCATCAATAAAATAAGTTTCATCCTTATAATTGATTTTTACAATCACATGATTAAAAGTAAGAAGCGAAGGCAGATAATGTTTGATATAATGATCTGAATTGAAGTTAACCAAAACAACAGAAGAATCAATATTGATATAGTCTAAAACCACTTTCAGTAAAACAGATTTAGCCTTGCAGTCTCCTTGTTTATTTTCGTAAGTTATAGCTGGCTCTTGCGGCTTATGCCCATTCATTTCATCAGCATTAAAAATATAATTTACGTGGTTTTGTACATATTCAACAGCAAATCGAAGCTGCTCATCTTTATCAGAAATCGCATCTAGTTTTTCTACCAGCTTGGGAGCAAATTCTTTTAAAGAAGCGTTACTATAAATTTCGTCGTATAAGGGTGAAATATAATTGGATAAATCTGTCCAGTTGCTGTCTGTTGCAAAATCAATATAAGGAGCAATTTCCCTGTTTATATCAAAAGAATTGATGTAATTTTCTTTTTCAATTACAAATCTTTCTCCTTTTTTTAGATAATTAATTTCCGGCTCCAAAACATTTCCAGCTTCATCTCTGTAGAATGTTTTCTTGTACGCAATTGTCGCTTTTCGGTCATTAATAAAAGTAAATTTGTAATTTCCATAAGCCCAGTAAGTACTTGGAGTTACATAAACATATTTTAAATATTCTTTTCTAAGGAAATCACGATCGGTAAAAACTTTTACTCTTGAATCTTCAGCAATTAAAATATCATAAAGACGTAAATCCTTAATCGTTATATTTATTTTTTTGGTACTGCTCAAGACACCGCCTTCACTTTGATTTTCATTATCCAAAACTTTAATCTTTGTGTCTGGGATTTTATCAATTAAAACACCGTCTCTCAGAACACTGATTCTGTGTATAATGAAAGTTTCATTTTCTTCAACAATAACATCTTTTACAGAAGCACTTTCTAGATTTGAAGGTTCATTAAGCGTATAAGCTACACAGGCATATTCGCTGTTTTCTGTATCACTTGTATAATAAATTTTATCTAAGAAGTAACAGAAATCGCGCCCTTCGTCAACCTGTTTATTTGAAAAATCAGATTCTTTTATATATTCGATCAGCTGATTGTCATCAATTTTTGAAGCCCAGTGTTCGGGTTTTTGAATTTTGTAATTTTCTGATTCTATGATGTTTTCCATATTTATAATTTTACAGGAGTATATTCTTACTTTCAAAAGAGCTAAAGTAAGTAATAATGCCCGATTTTACTCGATATAATTGTAAAATATATGTCAAAAAAAAACCTCACTGAAAGGAAGTGAGGCTGCATTATAAATTATAAAAATGTGTAAAGGTTATTTTAATACTGTATTTATGAAATCCATTGCACCAATTCCTTTGTATGAAGCATATAAAGCTTTTTCATAAGCTTCTTGTTTTGCTTTTTTATTTTTTACATCAGTTTCGACAATCATTTCATTAAAAATTCTTTCCTGCTCTTCACTATATTTTAAAGAAGCTTCCAGAAGATATGTTTTCGAAACAAAACCGAATGAACTCCAGATTTTGGTTCTAATTTTTTGATTAATATTTTTTAACGGATTGTCAATCATAACTTCTGATTTTAACTTTTCACTGCTTGCTTTCTACAATAGAACAAGCTGATTTGTAATGCTTTTCTTGGAAATAACTTTGAATTTAGCAATTTAAATCTTTAATGTGTTATTATGACGCAATGTAATTATTTTTTTTAAATTTGAAATTAAAATTTTCGTTAAATTGTGATTTACACCTTCTCTAACCATTAAAAATTAAAACACAATTTCGTAAATGTAAATTAGTTTTATAAAATGCAGTAAATTGCAGTATTATTGAAAGAAAGATTTACCCTTAAATATTCGAATGCTAAAAGACATTATAGATAATAATGAGAATTACCAGCCTGGACTTTCTATCGATTGTGTAATTTTTGGTTTTCACGACAATCAGCTTAAAGTTTTATTGATAAAAGTAGAACGTGCAGCTAAATGGTCTCTTCCCGGCGGATTTATTCCGGTAGATCAGGATATTGATACTGCAGCAAATACGGTACTAAATGGTCGAACTGGTGTAGAAGGTGTTTTCTTGAGACAATTTGCGACTTTTGGAAAAGTAAAAAGAAATGAACAGCATTTCGATAAAAAGATTTTAGAGTACCTGCAAATAGAAGAAGAAAAAGGAAAATGGCTTACGCGCCGTTTTGTTACAATTGGATATTATGCTTTGGTTGATTTTTCTAAAATTCTTCCAAATCCGATGAACAGATATGAAGTTGTAGAATGGATTGACCATAAAGAAGTTCCAGAACTTATTTTAGATCACCGTGAGATTCTCGATAAAGCGCTGGATACTTTAAGAGTGGAATTGAATTTAATGCCAATTGGTTATAATTTACTGCCAGAAAAATTTACGATTCCAGAACTGCAAAAACTGTATGAAACTATTTTGGACAAAAAGCTGGACCGCAGGAATTTTTTACGCAAAATTACTAATATCGGAATTCTAACGAAACTTGACGAAAAGAAAAGCAATGTCGCGCACAAAGCACCAAACTTGTATTCTTTTGATAAAGAAAAATACGATGAGGTTTTAAAAAATGGACTGAATCAAGGATGGTAAAATTTGTTTAACCGAGATCTAACAGACTTTATATGTTAGTTCTGATAAATAATTTACGATTATGATCTCAATTGAAACATTTAGAAAATTAGCTCTATCATTTCCAGATGCATCTGAAGAACCTCATTTTGAGAAAACCTCTTTTCGTGTCAAGAAGAAAATATTCGCCACTTTTGATGAAAAGAATAATCGTGCGGTTTTAAAATTAAACGAAATCGATCAATCGGTTTTTTGTGCTTCCAGCGAAATGATTTTTTATCCCGTTCTAAATAAATGGGGAAAACAAGGCTGGACCATTGTGGAACTTTCAAAAGTACGACCAGAAATGTTCGAAGATGCGTTAATACGTTCGTACCAAAATGTTCTAGGTAAAAAGTAATACTATTCCAAATACTATTTGACAATTGTTCTAAAAGTCAAATTTACCCTTGGTTTTTGAGTGGTTTTAGTTGGCGGTAATCGATGCAGCCAATGGCTTTGGGTTTCATCTTTCATAACCAATAAACTTCCATGCTCTAAAATCATTGAAACGGTTTCTTTAGATTCTTTATGTTTGAAGGCAAATTTCCGTTCGGCACCAAAACTTACAGATCCGATTGCGCCATTTTTCTTTAAATCTTTTTCAGCATCGCTGTGCCACGCCATTCCTTCTTCGCCAGAATGATATAAATTAAGCAGACAGGAATTAAAAGTTTCCCCTGTTTTTTCTTCAATGATTTTCTTTAACCTTAAAAGCTCAGGAGTCCAAGGCAGCGCTTTTTTGGTCGTATTCGAATACGTATATTCAAATTCCCGATCGCCATACCACGCTACTTTTCGTTTCGTTAAAATTAGTTTTCCAAAGATAATGGCTTCGTCATTTTTCCATTCAATTGTATTGAGCAGAATATCGCGATAGAAATCAGCTTCTTCTCTTGAAAACAATTTTCCGTAATAATTTACAGTTCCATCTTTAGGAAGCAAATTTGTAGTTTCGTCTATTTGGGGATTAAATAAGTCCATTTTTCCATTTTAAATATTTGGGTTTCATGCAATGACCGCAAGGCCTGAAACCATTTTCTTTGGCTTCATTTTCAGACAAAAAGAAAACACGATTTTCGCGTTTCATTCTTTTTCCCGAAGCACATTGCAGCGTTCCGTAGATTTTTAGTTTCTGGTTGCCGCCAAAGCAAATTTCCGCATTTTTAATTTTATTTCGAAGATCTGAATCTGAAATTTTATTGTGTTGAAGCATTCCTGATAATTTACGATTTTTTATTCTGTAGAGACGCACCACAGTGGGTCTAAGGTCACGTATTTCCGCAAAGAATCTCTGTCGATAATCTCTGTGTACACGCAATGCGGTGCGTCTCTACAGACACTATTTACCTTTGTACCTTAATTTAACGCATCATGAAAAATAATCCCAAGGGTAAAACGTTCACCAGAATGAACTTCACTGACACCATGTTTCATGTTGACACGGTGATATCCTTTTGTTCCTATTACAGGTCTGAAGTTAGTAGTAAAAACTAGAATATCCCTTTTTTTTGGTTTTAAAACAATTGCTTTCGATTGTGCTCTTGGCGTTTGCTGCGTTAATACAAATTCTCCACCAGTAAAATCTTCGTCAGGTTCTGAAAGAAAAAGTACAATTTGAATAGGAAAATAAACATCACCATACAAATCCTGATGCAAAGTATTAAAACCACATTTCCCATATTTTAAAATCAAAACCGTCGCTTTCAATTGATTATTATCGTGACATTGTTTTAACAATTCTTCATGTTTTTCAGGAAAAATAGTGTTGATATTAAGAGCTTTCATCCAAGCATTTGCAATGTGTGCCAATTTCGGATAAATAGAAGTTCGAATATTCTGAATCAAATCGGGCAGAGGATAATTGAAATATTTATATTCACCTAAACCAAATCGATAACGCTCCATTACCACAGTTTTTCGATATGAATTTGGATTGTCATAGTCGAATTTTAAATCTTCACATTCTTCGTTTGTGAGAAGATTTGGAATAATAGAGAAACCATTTTGGTGCATAGTTTCGGTGATGCTTTCCCAGTTTTGAGAAGCAATTCTAGATTGTATAGTTTGCATAATAATTTTAGTTTGATTAATGAAGAATATTTGCATACACACATCTGTAGAGACGCACCGCAGTGCGTCTGTACAGATATGTTTTTGTGTTGAGAATTTTTTATAATTATTGATTTACCTGCGCACCTTCCCAGCCAATTATGGCCGTTTTTCGGGTATTTCCCCACATATAACCGCCAAAGATTCCAGAAGATTGAATTACGCGGTGACACGGAATTAAAAACGCAACAGGATTACTGCCAATTGCAGTTCCGACTGCTCGTGATGCATTTGGTTTTTCAATTTGCTGTGCAATCGAACCATAAGTAGAAAGCTGTCCCATTGGAATCTTTAATAAAGTTTCCCATACTTTCAATTGAAAATCGGTTCCTTTTAAATGCAGTTTGATTTCAGATAATTTTCTCCAGTCGTTTTGAAAAATAAATAGCGCATTTTGTTGTGCTAAATCTAATTTTCTTGTGAAAGACGCATTTGGGAATTTGTTTTTTAAATCCACAAATCCGATTGTTTCATCTTCGGCGAAAGCCATAAAACAAACACCTTTTTGAGTTGACGCAACAATAATATTCCCAAACGGACTTTCGGCAAAACTGTAATTAATTTCGAGATTTTTGCCGCCGTTTTTATATTCAGCAGGTGTCATTCCTTCGATATTTACAAACAAATCGTGAAGTCGGCTTGTGCCGGACAAACCAGTTTCATAAGCTGTTTCTGAAACCGTTGCCCGATTTTCTTTGAGTAGTTTTTTAGCATGTTCAATACTTGTGTACTGCAAAAACTTCTTCGGACTTGTTCCTGCCCATTCGCTAAAAAGTCTTTGAAAGTGAAACGGACTCAAATGCACTTTCTCCGCAACCTCATCGAGATTGGGCTGCTCTTTAAAATTAGCTTTGATATAATCTATAGCTTCGGCGATACGATTATAATTGATGGTTTCCTGTGTGTTCATCTTCATTCAATTTTATAATACAAATATCGATTGGTTTTAGAAGGTATAAAATCCGAAACTTGCTTAGTTTTTTGTTTCAAGTTTCAGGTTTCACGTTCCGGCATAACCTGAAACCTGAAACTTGAAACAAATTTTAAATCGAATGTCTTTAATGCGCTGTAGTTTTCGAAAAAACATTAATTACAACAACACCAATTACAATTAAACTCAACCCAATTATTGCGGGTAAATCTGGGATTTCTTTGAAGAAAATTGCACCAATGATGGTAATTAGTACAATTCCGACTCCAGACCAAATGGCATAAGCGAAACCAACAGGAATCGTTCTAATTGCAAAACTTAAAAAATAAAATGCGCCGCAATACCCGATAACAGTAATTATGCTTGGAATTAATTTGGTGAATTCTTCAGACTTTTTTAATGCTGAGGTAGCAATGATTTCGAAAACAATGGCAATAAATAGGAATAAAAAATTCTTCATGTTTTATTTAAGATTATGTTGTCTTGTTGAGACACTTATTAATTTATAACCATTTTCTGTTCTTAAAAACTCAAAATGATCTTGTCCTAGATCTGTTTTGTTTTTTGGATTGATGACAATATCCATAGTGGGATACAACCAATCTTTTGCTTCATTGCAATTATTGAAATAGATTTCGTACTCACTTGATTCAAAAATAAATTGATTTAGTCCGTCAGAACTAATAAAATAATCGGTTTTTAGATTTTGTAATTCCTGAAGTTTTAATTTTAAATAGGTATAATTTTGATTGATGAATTTAGCTTTCGCCGAATTTATCCAGCCGTCTGGTTCTTTCCAGTAAGTAATTTTATCAAAAGAATGTTTTTCTAAATTGGCTTTGGATAAATCTTTAAGTAAAGTGTTCTCTAACCAAAATTTAAATTCCTTTTCAAAATTTATGAAAGAGTAATATTGTCCGTCAACTCCTTTGAAATTTTCTCTTATTGGATCTTTACTAGGTTCTTTTGATTTTTCTAAAGAATAAAAATTTAAATCACGGATGTAAACGAAATTGTCAATTAAAACTTTGTTAGTAATGTCTATTAAGAGTTCTTTTCCGCCAGACCAGAAAAAATGTTCATCGCCTTGTTCTCTTTCTTTTTTCGCATCTATAAGAGCGGTAAGCATTCCGTTTTTAACATTCGATAAAGCACTATAATCGGCTGGAATGACTATTGTTCCTTTGCTGTTGAAGAGCCCCATTTTATCAGTTTTCGGATCTCGAAATCTTATAAAACCCTCACTTTCGCAATCTGTACTATTATCAAAAGTATACAAACTGTCACGCCCAATTATTTTTCCTTCCTTAGTTAAGTAATAGCTTTTCCACTTGTTATTTTCCTCTTCTGTAACAGCAATAATATTTTCAAATTTACGTGCAATCGTAAAACCCGTAAATTTAGGCTCAATTTTAATTACACCATTTTTATCTTGAAAACCAATTTTTGTAGTGTCTTTGTTCCAAAAAGCAGTCCATGTATCGCTGGTTTGTGCAAATAAAGTACAGCTAACAAGAAAAGTATAAAGAAGGACAATCTTTTTCATGGAAATTTATTTATCGCAGATGAACTTCTGTTTCGTTATTTTTTGCTTCATCAAAGCAATCGGCGCATAGCATTTTAAAATCGGCTTTGGCTTGAAAAACTTCAGTCCATTCCTCGCCATTATCCAGCAGCCATTGTTCGCATTCATCGCACCAAGCAATTTGCGGAAGATCTTCTTCGGCTTCGGAATAGAAAAAGCCGACTTTATCTTTCGTGTCTATTGCCATTGCAATATGAATACAGCCAAAAGTCATTTCTTTTGAGCCATGTACTTCACATAAAACTTTTTCAATCATAATTATATTTTGGCGGGTTCTTTAATTTCAAATTTAAACTTAAAATTTCGAATTTAAAACAGAAAACCCGACAGGTTTTTAAAAACCTGTCGGGTTTGAATATGTATTTAGATAATCTAAAATCTAAACTCAGAAATCTAAAATCAATTTAGTATCTGTAGTATTCTGGTTTGAATGGACCTTCAACTGGAACACCAATATAAGCAGCCTGATCGTCACGTAAAGTTTCTAACTCAACGCCTAATTTAGCTAAGTGTAAAGCAGCAACTTTTTCATCTAAATGTTTTGGTAACATATAAACTTCGTTTTTGTAAGCTGCGCTGTTATTCCATAATTCGATTTGAGCCAAAGTCTGGTTTGTAAATGAGTTACTCATTACAAAACTTGGGTGACCAGTAGCACAACCAAGGTTTACTAAACGACCTTCAGCCAAGATGATGATATCTTTTCCGTTGATGTTGTATTTGTCAACCTGAGGTTTGATTTCGATTTTAGACGCACCGTGGTTTTTGTTTAACCAAGCCATGTCGATTTCGTTATCGAAGTGACCGATGTTACAAACAACCGTTTTATCTTTCATTTGTTCGAAGTGCTCTCCAAGAACAATATCTTTATTTCCTGTAGTTGTAATGATGATATCAGCATTAGCAATTACAGTATTTAATTTTTTAACTTCATAACCGTCCATTGCAGCTTGTAAAGCACAAATTGGATCGATTTCAGTAACTGTTACAATAGATCCAGCACCTCTAAAAGAAGCAGCAGTTCCTTTTCCAACATCACCGTATCCACAAACGATTACTCTTTTTCCAGCCAACATTAAGTCAGTTGCACGACGAACAGCATCAACTGCAGATTCTTTACAACCGTATTTGTTATCAAATTTAGATTTAGTAACAGAGTCGTTAATGTTGATAGCAGGCATTGGTAAAGTTCCAGCTTTTACTCTTTCGTAAAGTCTGTGAACACCAGTTGTAGTTTCTTCAGAAAGACCTTTAATTCCAGGAACCAATTCTGGGTAACGATCAATAACCATGTTAGTTAAATCTCCACCATCATCCAAAATCATGTTCAATGGTTTTCTGTCCTCACCAAAGAATAAAGTCTGCTCAATACACCAGTCAAATGATTCTTCGTCAAGACCTTTCCAAGCATAAACTTGAATTCCAGCAGCAGCAATAGCAGCAGCAGCCTGATCTTGAGTAGAGAAAATGTTACAAGAAGACCAAGTAACCTCAGCACCAAGAGCGATTAAAGTTTCGATTAAAACAGCAGTTTGAATCGTCATGTGTAAACATCCAGCGATACGAGCACCTTTAAGAGGCTGTTCGTCTTTATATTCAGCACGAAGCGCCATTAAACCTGGCATTTCAGCTTCAGCTAATTCAATTTCTTTTCTTCCCCAAGCCGCTAGAGAAATGTCTTTTACTTTGAAAGCCACATAAGGCGTAGTTGTAGTACTCATTTATAGTGTATATTTGTATATTGTAAAATTTTTGCAAATTTACATAATACCTTTTGAATTTTACTACTTTCTATCAGATTTGTGAAATCTTTAATTTCTTAATCTCTAGAATATTAGTTTATAAATCGTTTTAAACCATATAACTGATATAAGTTCATTTTAAAAAAGATTGTTAAACTATTACCTTTGCAGTGAATTGCTTATATTTACTAATACATTTTTGAGCCAGCAGTTATATTTTCTGATATTACTTATATGGTTTAAAATTAACCATTCATAATTTACAATTAAAAAGAAATGCCTTTATTTCAGACCATACAATTCAATGAAACTACTAAAATTTTAATTTGGGAAATAACCGAATCTTTTGATGAATTGTATAGTAAAGTAACACTAAAAGAAAAAACACAGCGAAGACTTGACGGAATGAAATCGCAGATGCATCAGCGTGCTTTTTTAAGTGTTCGAATGCTGATTCAGGAAATGGGTTTTACCGATAAAGACTTGCATTATGACGAATTTGGCAAACCGTATTTTGATTGTCATAATTATATCTCAATTACACATTCATATCATTTTGCTGCGATAATTATAAGCGATGAAACGGTAGGAATTGATATGGAATTGCAGCGCGAAAAAATTCAGAAAATTGCAGATAAATTTACGGATTATGAATGCAATTATTTAGAACCAAAATTTTCAGAAGAATATATTAAAAAGCTTACGGTTATTTGGGGTGCTAAAGAGGCAATCTTTAAAATTAGAAATGAAAAAGGAATCAGCTTTAAAGACCATATTAGGGTAGAAGATTTTTCTTTAGATAAAAAACAAACTCAATCCAGCCTTCATTTCGATGATCTGATAAAAGATTTTGATGTTCATTATGAAGAAATCAAATCAGATAATTTTGAAGGAACTTTTACTTTGGTTTATGCTTTTGAGAAGTAGTTTTTAGTCGCAGTTTTCAGTGACAGTTTTCAGTCTAGTCATTGCTTCGTTTCTCGCAATGGCAGAATAATGATTAAATTTCGCTTTCTTTTTGTCTATGCTTAAACATACTCACATAAAGGAAAGTGCTCATTTTTCGAGCGCGTCTTTTTAAGGTTTCGACATTTTCGCCTTCAAAATGTTCATCTAATGTCTGCGCCCAGTGATTCAGCCAGATTCCGAATTCGTTTGCTGTAATACTTTCGTTAAAATGAGCGTCAACTTCATTATGAACCGCATGCGGATTTCCTTTGTATTTGCGTACGGCAAATAAGTTCGTTTCCCAAAAATCAGTCAGTTTTTCAAGATGCGCATCCCAATCTGTAATTATTTCATTAAAATAAGAGCCAATTTCTTGATCGGCTCTTATCTTATCATAGAATTGATTTACCAAAAACGTGAGATCATCCCTATTTTCTATTTGCTTTTTCACAGAATGAGAGTGTTTAACAGAATAAATACCACGCTTAAAATTGAACTAAGAATTAAAAGATTGAAAACTACTTTATGTTTCATTTGTGCCAAAATTGAAGTATTTACAAAAATACAAGCTAAAACAATGATAGCTAATTGAATCATTTGAAAAACAGAAGTTCCGTTAGATAAAACGTACATTGCAGCAGCGCCTCCTAAACAGCTTTGACCAATTACAGCCATTGCAGCAGAACCCATATAACTTTTGTTGAAATTTTCGAATGTTGTTTGATATAGTGTCATGATATTGAGATTTTTATACCACAAAGGTACGTTCACAATACCGCTGCATTTTATGATTAAAATCATAAAACGAGAACTTTTTTATCTGTATACTTTCCTGTTTATAATCTTCAATTCGCCTTTTTTTTCTAAAGCTTTTATAGCCCGAATAACTGTTTCTACACGTAAACCAGTTAAATCTCCAATTTGCTGTCTCGTAAAATTAATCAGATAACCATTTTTATCTTTTTGAAAATTAAAGTAAGCAATTCCGTGATCGATTAATTTTAAAACCCGATGTTCTGGTTCATGTGTCGATATTTCCGCGGCCATAACCGATTTATAATACAATCGCTGCGCAAGGTTTTCGATGATTTTAATACTTATTGCAGGATTTTCTTCAAGCAGTTTCATGAAATTAGATTTTGGAAGAAGCAAAATCTGGCTGTCTTCTACAGCAATTGAATTGGCAGGATATTTTTGGTTTAAAAATAATGGAGGTTCTCCAAAAGACTGCTCTTTATAAAATATTCCCTGAATAAATTCTCGTCCGTCGTCGTTGTAATTAGACATTTTGATTTCGCCAGAAACTATCTGATAATAATACGCGGGCAGATTTCCTTCTTCAAAGATAATTTCACCTTTTTCAAAGGACTTTTTTACCGCACCATATTTCTCTAATAATTCTGCTTCGATCATAAATTGATTCTTTGGTTCTTAACAAAGACATTACAAATATAATTCATTCATAATAGTTCTTCTACGTTAAAAACTTTTTACTTTTACAGCCATTATGGAGCAAAAAACACTTACTACGATCCATCAGCAGATTTTGGCAGCTAAGAAAAGCGGCCAGAAATTATTGGCTATACTTTTGGATCCTGATAAAATTGTCTGGGAAAATTTAGAACATTTATTAGATAAAATAAATCAATCACCTGCAACCCATATTTTTGTTGGAGGAAGTATTGTTCAAAGCACTATTTTAGAAGATTTAATTGCACAGCTAAAACAAAAAACAAATTTACCAGTTGTAATATTTCCTGGAGATCCGTCGCAGATTTCCCCACAGGCAGATGCTATTTTGTTCCTGTCTTTATTATCTGGAAGAAATCCTGATTATTTAATAGAATATCAAGTTCAGGCAGCGCCAATATTAAAAAAAACAAATCTTGAAGTACTATCAACAGGATACATTTTAATTGAAAGCGGTAATGAAACGGCTGTTGCCCGAGTTAGTAAAACTGAGCCGCTTAACCGCGAAAACTTTGATCTCGCTCTTGCAACTGCACAAGCAGGCGAAATGCTCGGCAACAAATTGATTTATCTAGAAGCGGGAAGCGGGGCAGAGAAGCCGGTTCCTTTAGAAATGATTTCACTGATTGCTCAAAACATCGAAATTCCTATAATTGTTGGAGGAGGAATTGTAGATTTGCATGGAATTAAAAAAGCTTATAATGCTGGTGCAGATTTAGTGGTTATAGGAACTGCTTTTGAAAATGACAGTCATTTTTTCGATTCATAAAAATTAACCGCCTTTAAATACCACAAAAATGATTGACTTTTTTCTTGATAGTTATAAAAATGCGCCGTTGTGGCATATTGCTCTTGAGTTTTTAGTATTTGTTTTTGGTATTTTAAGTGTATGGTTTGCAAAAAAAGAAAATATTTGGGTTTACCCAACAGGATTAATTGCAACGGTAATTTCAGTTTACCTGCTATATGTAGCAGGTTATATTGGAGACATGATTATCAATGCCTATTTTTCAATAATGAGTATTTACGGGTGGTATGTTTGGGCAAAAGGAGGAACAGTTGAAGAAAATCTGCCGATTACTCGTACAACTTTTAATGAAAAAATAATTGGAATCTTACTGTTTATTGTTACCGTTTTTGTAGTTTTCGGAATTTATAAATATTTTGGCTATGAAATTAAAGCAGACAATTATGTCGATATGATTTCGTCTGGAATATTTTTTGCGGGAATGTGGTACATGGCCAGGAAGAAAATAGAAAACTGGACACTTTGGATTATTGGTGATATTATTGTTGTACCTCTTTATGCCTATCGCGGCTTAGGGATGCTGTCACTTCAGTATATAATTTTTACAATTTTGGCTATTGCAGCTTATTTAGAATGGAGAAAGATCTTAGACAGCAAAAAACAACTATAATAAAAATTGCTTTATTTGGACCTGAAAGTACAGGTAAGACCACATTGGCAAAACAGCTTGCAGAATATTACGAAACAGAATGGGTTCCAGAATTTGCACGCGATTATTTACAGGAAAAATGGGAAGAAAATCAGCACATCTGTGTTGCAGATGATATGATGCCAATTGCCTATGGTCAGACTGCACTGGAAAACCAAAAACTGGCTTCGGCAAATAAATACCTGTTTTGTGATACCAATTTGATGGTAACAAAAGTTTTTTCTGAAATGTATTATGGTTTCTGTGATCCGCTTTTACATGAAGCGGCATTGACGCACGAATACGATTTATTCTTTTTAACAGATATTGATGTTCCTTGGGAGAAAGATGATATTCGAGATACCCCAGAAGGAAGAGAAACTGTGTTTTCTGTTTTCAAACAAACATTAATTGATACCAAAAAGCCCTTTATTACATTGTCTGGAGATAAAGAAAGCCGTTTAGCAAAAGCGATTTCAATCATTGATAATTTAACCATAGCCAAAGAAAGTGGTTTCTCATCTGATGACTTTGTACAGATATATAATAGAGGAATTTCTTTTGATGTTATTTTAAAACAATTAGATGTTTTTAAAAAAGGAATTGCAAAAAGCACTTTACTTAGACCAGCAACAATTAATGATGGAATTTTAAGTTTGTCAGAGAATGACTTTAAAGAAAAAGCACTTTTCTTCGATAAATATAAAGATGATTTTAAAATTAAAAAGTTTGTACCTGCTTCTGGTGCGGCAACAAGAATGTATAAGTTTTTGATTGCTTTTTTAAATGATTTTTATATTCAAAAAGAAACCATTAATGCTTACATCAACAGAAAAAATGATAAGGAACTTGCCATTTTTATTGTTGGAATGGAGAAGTTTCCTTTTTTTGCAGCGGTAGATAAAAAACTTAGAGAGATTTATCCCGATTTTGATGTCTTAGAAAGAGATTATAAAAATTACTATTTTATAAAATTATTGCTTTCTCCAGATCATTTTAATTCTGCCAACAAGCCAAAAGCAGTTTTACCTTTCCATTTATATAAGACACATATTGCAAATCCAATTGAAGAACATTTAAATGAATGCGTTCATTATGCGTCATCAAGAAATGTATCTAATTTACATTTTACAGTTTCAGAAATTCATCAGGATTTGTTTGAAAAAGCAGTTTTAGAAGTAAAGGGAAATATTGAAAAGCTTTCAGGAATTGAAATTAATATTGGCTATTCGTACCAAAATAAAAGTACGGATTCTATAACTATTGATACAAGAAACAAAGTTGTTAAGGATACAAACGGGAAGTTAATCTTTAGACCAGGAGGACACGGCGCTTTAATTGAAAACCTGAATAATCTTGATTCGGACATTATTTTTATTAAAAACATAGATAATGTCATTCAAAATCATATAGAACAAATTACATTATACAAAAAAGCTTTGGCAGGTGTTTTAATTGAAATGCAGCAGAAGAGTTTTGAATATCTCAGGCTTATAGAAGCAGGAGAGATTGCAGAAGAAAATATTGCTGCTATTCTGCGGTTTCTACAAAAAGAGTTTAACGTTGAAATGACACCAGATTTCAATAAATTTACTTTTGAAAATAAAATAACGAAACTTAGAGATCTATTGGATAGACCAATTCGTGTTTGCGGAATGGTTAAAAATGAAGGAGAACCAGGTGGAGGACCTTTTTGGACGATCAATAAAAAAGGTATAAAATCTCTACAAATAGTAGAGACTTCTCAAGTTGATTTGGAAGATAAAAAGCAAGAGAGAATTTTAGCAGAAGCAACTCATTTTAACCCAGTAGATTTGGTTTGCGGAATTAAAAATTATAAAAATCAAAAGTTTGATTTAGCACAATATGTCGATCAAAATACTGGTTTTATTGTAGAGAAAAGTATTGAAGGTCGATCTGTTAAAAATTACGAACTTCCAGGCTTATGGAACGGTTCAATGGCAAATTGGTTAACTATTTTTGTTGCAGTTCCTTTGATTACTTTTAATCCGGTAAAAACAGTAAATGATTTATTGAAAGCAGCACATCAGCCACAATAAAATGGATACAGAAAAAATCATATCAGAGTTGGGCTTTAAAGCCGTTCGGAGCAGCGGTGCCGGCGGACAAAACGTAAATAAAGTTTCGTCAAAAGTAGTCTTGAGTTTTAATCTGAATGCTTCTCAGGCTTTATCAGAAGATGAAAAAACACTTTTAAAAGACAATTTATCTGCTCGTTTAACTACTGAAAATATCCTGATTTTAAATTGTGATGAAGATAGAAGTCAGCTAAAAAACAAAGAAATTGTTATAAAGAGATTTCTTGATTTAATAAAAAAGGGGCTTTATGTTCCTAAGGTTAGAAAAGCAACAAAAGTTCCAAAATCGGTAATTAAGAAAAGAATTAAAGATAAAAAAAACGTTTCGGATCTTAAACAGTCAAGAAGAAAACCTGATTTTTAGTATTAAGATTGGAGAATTAAGTACTAAGAAAGAGATCTAAAACTAAATCTTGATACTATGTATATTTATCTTAATACTTTTCTATATTTGCACTGTCTCAAAGGGGTGCTCCAAATAACGAGCTGAGATCATACCCAAAGAACCTGAGCGAGTAATGTTGCTAAGGGAAAAAACGACAATTTTAAGCGTGCACACTTTATATTGTCGGAAACACATTTATTAATTTAACAAAAGAATAATTCCCCCTTTTATTTGTAATTTTTTACAGATGAAAACTATCTTTAAAGGTACTGAGGTACTAAGTTGCAAAGGTTCTAAGGTTCAAAAAATGAGCAGAACCAAATCTATTTTATTTCTTCTATTCTCTTTTTTCTATTCTCTTTTTTCTTTTGCGCAACAGCAAGATTCTACCAAAGTAAACTCTCTTGATGAGGTTTTAGTTTCTGCAGTTCGTGTTACTTCAAAAACGCCTGTTACTTTTAGTAACATGGATAAAAAAGAAATTAAAACGCGAAACCTTGGACAGGATATTCCAGTTTTAATGAATTATCTGCCATCTGTTGTAACAACTTCTGATGCGGGAGGCGGAATTGGTTATACGGGAATCAGAGTCCGCGGAAGCGATGCTACAAGGGTAAACGTTACTATTAACGGAATTCCATACAACGATTCTGAAAGTCAGGGGACTTTTTGGGTTAATATGCCCGATTTTGCTTCTTCTGTAGAAAGTTTGCAATTGCAACGCGGTGTTGGAACTTCTACAAATGGTTCTGGAGCTTTTGGTGCTAGTTTAAATATGCTTACAGACAATTATGCAGCAAAGGCAACTGGCGAAATTTCGAGTTCTTATGGAAGTTTCAATTCCAATAAAAACACCGTAAAATTCAGTACAGGATTATTAAATGAACATTTTGAATTGGCAGGACGTTTATCCACTATTAAATCAGATGGTTATGTTGATCGTGCAAGTTCTGATCTGAAATCCTATTTTCTGCAAGGAACTTATGTTGGAAAAACAACTTTAATTAAAGCTTTGGCTTTTGGAGGAACTCAAAAAACTTATCAATCATGGAACGGAATCGATGCTGAAACTTTAAATGAGAATCGCAGATACAATTCGGCTGGAGAATATACCGATGAATTTGGAAATACGCGTTACTATGATAATGAAACTGACAACTATAACCAAGATCATTATCAGTTACACTGGAGTGAATCAATTTCTGATAGATGGAGTACAAATCTAGCCTTACACTACACAAAAGGGAAAGGTTATTTTGAAAATTATAAGGAAGATGCACTAATGTCTGAGTATAATTTGGCACCTGCAGATGATGTTTCAGAGACAGATCTAATTCGTCAAAAATGGTTAGATAATGATTTTTACGGAACTACTTTTTCGGCAAAATATAAAGATGAAAAACTGGATGTTATTGTAGGCGGAGGCTGGAATAAATATGAAGGCGATCATTACGGAAAAGTAATTTGGGCGAGAAATGCTGCAGACTCAGAATTGGGAGATCATTATTATGATGATTTTTCTACAAAGACTGATGGAAATATTTTTGCTAAAGCAAATTATCAATTTACAGAAGAATTGAGTTTCTACGGAGATTTACAATACAGAAATGTGAAGTACAAAGCTAATAGCGCAGAAACAGGTCTGGTTGATGATAATTTTAATTTCTTTAATCCTAAAGCAGGTTTGAATTACGCTTTTAATCAAAATAATACATTGTATTTTTCTTATGCAAGAGCTAACCGTGAGCCAAACAGAACCGATTATGAAGGCGGAAACGTAAAGCCGGAAAAATTAAATGACTTTGAGTTAGGATGGAGATTTAATTCGGAAAAATTTCAATTGAATTCTAACCTGTATTATATGGGATATAAAGATCAATTGATTTTAACGGGAAGACTCGACGATGTCGGTGCGCCAATTCGTGCCAATTCGGAAAAAAGTTACCGCTTAGGTTTTGAGTTTGATGCTACAATTGCACTTTCGGATAAGTTTACATTGAGACCGAACTTTACTTTAAGCAGTAACAAAAATGTAGACTTAGCAGTAGACGGTGAATATTACGGAACAACCAAAATTGCCTATTCGCCAGAAGTAATTGCAGGAAATATTATTGTTTATAAACCAATTGAGAATTTGTACGTTTCGCTATTGCAGAAATATGTTGGAGAACAGTATATGAATAACATTGAACTGCCTGCAGCTAAGTTGGCAGATTATTTTGTAAATGACTTGAATGTTTCTTATGAAATAAAACCAAATACTATTTTTAAATCAATTACGATCACAGGATTGGTGAATAACATTTTCGATAAAAAATATGTTTCAAATGGAGCAATGTGGGACATTTACCCATACTATTATCCACAAGCAGGAATTAATTTTTTAGCTGGATTGACATTGAAATTTTAAGATTTAAACTAAAACGCAAAAAAGCCCATAAGCCTCAATTTCATTTGAGATTTATGGGCTTTTTTGTGTTAACTCGTTAAGGTTATATCGATTTTTTTGTTTTTTTTAACGTTTTTTTTCGTACGTTTATAACGTTAACCAAAAGCAAAACATTAACAAATTAAAACCTTATTCAATGAAAAAACATTATTTAGCAGTTGTTGCGTTTTAGTGCATTGTCAATGGTGAATAATCAATTTCAGATGAAGCAAATTCCATTAGATTCAGAGAATATTGGAATATTTTTTACTGACTGTGAAAATTGGGCTATGGATCAAATGCTTATCATTGATCCTAAAAACCAGATGCCACCTGATGAAGCTCACGATGAATACAGACATCTTGTTGAACTTTGTGATTCACATGGTGGATAAATATATAATGATAGCAGGTGTAAATCTAATTCTGATTTCGCCTGCTATAATCAAAATCAAAAAATGATAAAGAAATGTTTTTTTTTAGTTTTGGCTTTAGCAGTATTTGCTAATAGTTATTCACAGGGTACCGTTATTTATAAAGTAATGTTTGCTCAGGAGTATGATTCTGATTATAAGCCAACGGATCCATTAGGAAAGAAAGTTAAGGAAGGAAAATCAGCGAGTCTTGCTAAACAGGTATTTTTATTAGAATTTGATAATTCTAAATCTAAATTTACTCGTAATAATATTTTATCTCTTGATGTTAGTAAGGAAGAACAGCGATTTGATAAAATGGCTAATAGTTATTCCAGTACTTATGATTATTATTTAGACAACATTTTAAAATTAGGAATGTTTCGTTATGTAAATAATGGAATGCTTGTCAAACAAAATATTAAAAATAAAGAATGGAATATTACAACAGAAAGTAAAAAAATAGGGGATTATTTGTGTTATAAAGCGATATATCTTAAAAGTTACATGAATTGGAAAGGAGACAATATTACAGTTCCTGTTACAGCATGGTTTGCTCCTAGTCTGCCTTATAGATATGGCCCTAAAGAATACTTTGGCTTACCTGGACTAATCTTAGAATTGCAGGAATCATATGGCGTATTTCTCGCGACTGAGATAAAAATTGATAAAAACAAAGAGATGAAGTTTGAATTTCCAAAAGGAAAGGCTATTACTCAGGAAGAGTATGATAAATACCTTTCTTCATTTATAAATAATAAAAGTTAAAGATCTCTAAATATACTTAATTATTGTTTTTCTTCTAATAACACAAAGTGCTCAAAAAGAAAGATTTAGATATAAAAATACTAGCGGATTGGTCTAATTTTAAAAAGAATAAGAAAGATTGTAATAAAGCCACAGTCAATTAAAGAGAAGGGTTGCATTTTTTAATGATTTTATACTTTCTTAATGTTAATAGAATAAATTATAAAATGATTAGATTATTTGCGATTTTATTGTTTTTAAATTCTTTAGTTGCCTTTTCTCAGGGGTATGTCTTTACCGGTGTAGTTTCCGACGATGCATCTAAACCTTTAGAATCTGCAAACGTAATTGCCAAACCGATACAGGAAAAAGCAAGTTTAAAATTTGCTGTTGCAGACAATAAAGGGCGCTACAAATTAGAACTTGAAAAAAATGTAGCATATGAAATTACGGTATCTTATATTGGTTATATCGAAGAAGTTTTTATTCTAGAATCCTCATCAGACATAATTGCACATGATTTTCATCTTAAAGAAACTGGAGAAAACCTCAAAGAAATTGTTATCAAACATGAGTTCAAGCCTATAATCGTAAAAAAAGATACTTTAGTGTTTGATGTCAACAGTTTTGCAAATGGCAACGAACGTAAGATGAAGGAAATCTTAGAGAAATTACCAGGCGTTGAGGTCGACAAAAAAGGGATAGTTACAGTGCAAGGTAAAAAAGTAACTAAAATGCTCGTCGAAGGAAAATCTTTTTTTGGTGGCGGATCTAGATTAGCAGTAGAAAATATCCCTGCAGATGCTTTAGATAAAATCGAGGTTATAGATCATTTTAATGAGGTAGGTTTTATGAAGCAGGTTTCAGATAGTGATGACCTAGCCATGAATGTAAAACTAAAGGAAGATAAAAAGAAATTTGTTTTTGGAGACGTAGAAGCTGGTGCAGAGGTTGGAGCAGGCGATAATGGTTTTTATCTGGCACATATTGCTTTGTTTTATTATAGTCCAAAAACAAATGTGAGTTTTATAGGTGATGCCAATACTATTGGTAAAAGTACATTTACATTTGATGATTTAATGCGGTTTGGCGGTGGCGTAAGTAGTTTTCTTTCAGGGAGAAAATCATTGTCTAATTTGTCTTCTTTTTCTAATGACAATACCGATGTTTTAAAAAATAAATCACAATTTGGTGCATTTAATTTTAGTCACGATCTTTCTGCAAAACTTTCTGTTTCAGGTTTTGGAATATTTTCTAAAGCTTTAATGACTTCCAGAATTGAAAATAATATTGAATATTTAAGTAATACTGCAATTGCATTTGAAGATAAAGACAGAAATGCAAAGAATAGAGCTGTACTTGGTGTTGGTAATGTAAAGCTGGATTATTCGCCATCTAATAAAGAAAAATGGTATTACAACGGACAATATCAATCAAGTACAAATGATTTGGAAAGTGTTTTAAATTCAACAACAAATTTAGGCATTTCTACTTTTGAGACTATTAATAAAGCAGATAATATTTCGGTGAAACAGTACGTCGAATGGCATAAAAGTTATAATAACAGTAATACGACAACATTTGTAATTAATCAGGCTTATAATAAAATTACCCCAATAAATAATTGGTTTACAAATGAGCCTTTTTTGCAAGGACTAATACCTATGGAGAAAGACGATAATTATACTTTAAATCAGATAAAGAAAACAGAAGCCAATAGCATTGATATGCTTTTTAAGCATTACTGGATTATTAATAATGCCAATCATTTATATACTGTTGTAGCGAATAATCATGAATATTCAGCTTTTCAGACTTCTGAAAAGCAAATTTTAACCGACGGCTCTATTAATGACTTTTCAGATAAAGGTTTTGGCAATAATATTAAATACAAATTAAATGACGCCTACATTGGTTTAGAATATAAATTCAGGGTAGGAAAATGGGTCAATAAACCAGGATTGTATTTTCATGGCTATCACTTAAATGCCATTCAAAATGATAATGATCATACTGTTACAAAAACACTTTTTCAACCACAATGGAATAGTGATTATGAGTTTAATAAGTCTGAAACCTTGAGTTTTACTTATAAATTGGAAAATAGATTTCCAGAAGTTAATCAGTTAGCAGACAAATATACTCTAGAGTTTTATAATACTGTTTTTAAAGGTAATGCATTATTAGAAAATGAAAAATATCACACAGCCAATTTACGTTACTCAAAAATGAATTCTTACAGAGGAATTATTTGGAATGCAATGCTTAATTACTCTAAAAAAACAAAAGTCATTCGCAATGAAGTAGAATTAGATGGCATAAATCAATTCAATACTCCTGTAATGACTGATAATCCTGAAACAAACATTGGTTTTAATGGCTCATTTTCTAAGCGAATTTATAGATTCAACTTAAAGTTAAATACAAGATTATCTTGGTTTGAATATTCACAAAAATTAAACAATATTACAACAATTAATAAAAGAGATAGTCAGGATATTGGTTTAGTTTTTAAAACAGCATATAAAAAATGGCCAGATATTAGCGTTGGCTACACTAAAGGTTTTAGCAGTTTTTCGGGTTTGACCAAGTCACATTTTCAAACAGATGCTATTACATCAGCGTTTGAAATTACAATTCTTAAGTTTTGGATTTATAAAATCAATTATGATTATTTAAAAAACACATATAGTAAAAATCAATCCAACTTTTATGATATGTTAGATACGTCAATATTTTATCAGAAAAAAAATAATCCTTTTGGTTTTCAGCTGAGCGTAAATAACCTTTTCGATGTTAAAAAGAAATATAGTAACAAGTTTTCAGATTATATGATCAGCGAGCAGTCAGTTTATATTTTGCCAAGAGCTATTATGTTCACAGTCTCTTATAAATTATAGATTTTTAATTATATACATGCACAACACTTCCAGAAGATTCTACACGATATTGTTTCATCGGGTATTCTTTTCCGCCAAGTCCTGTAAACAAATTATATTGAGTTTTATCGCAAGAACAAACAGCATAAATTCCGTCAATAGTCATGGCGGTGCATGATGTGAGTGCTTGGTTTGGACATGCCGCATCAAAAGCGGTGTAAGTTCCTTCACCCGTTTTCATTACCATAATTCCTTTTGCCCCATAGTTAGCCACATAAACAGGATTGCTCGGAAAGATCAATTTATTGTAAGTTGGAAGATTGGTATCCAAATAAGCATTTATAGAATAATTAGGAATATACGGATTGTTATTGCTTCTGTTGTTGTCGCTGCATGAAAATAAAACAGCTGTAAACGCGATAAAGAACCAGATTTTTTTCATTATTTTAATAAGAATTAGTGAAACAAAAATAATTTATTTAGATTTGAAATCTATATGATTAACATATAATTATGTACTATTAAAAATTATAGTATATTTGTGGTAAGAAAATCCCGTCGCGATGGGATTTTTTGTATTTATATAAACGATGAAGTTATGAGTAATGTATCTTATTATACAGCAGAAGGTCTAAAGAAATTAAAAGATGAATTGGAGCACTTAAAAAGTGTAATGCGTCCAAAGGCATCTCAAGATATTGCAGAAGCGAGAGATAAAGGGGATTTGTCTGAAAACGCAGAATATGATGCTGCGAAAGAAGCACAAGGTTTATTAGAAATGAGAATTGCTAAGCTGGAAGAAGTATATTCAAATGCAAGATTAATTGATGAGTCTCAATTAGACGTTTCGAAGGTTTTGGTTTTATCGAATGTAAAAATCAAAAATCAAAGTAACGGTATGGAGATGAAATATACTCTTGTTGCAGAAAGTGAGGCAGATCTTAAAACAGGTAAAATCTCTGTAACTTCTCCTATTGGAAAAGGTTTACTAGGAAAATCTGTTGGAGAAGTTGCTGAAATCACTGTTCCTAACGGAGTTTTGAAATTTGAAATTCTTGAAATCTCAAGAGACTAATTTTAGTTTAACCGTTTAATCGGTTAAACAGTTAAACGATTAACCCAAAAAAACCATGAGTTCAATATTCACTAAGATAGTAAACGGAGAAATTCCCGCATACAAAATTGCTGAAGACGATAAATATTTGGCTTTTTTAGATGTAAATCCAAATGCTAAAGGGCATACGCTTTGCATTCCAAAACAAGAAATCGATAAGATTTTTGATATGGAAGAAGAAGATTATTTAGGCTTAATGAAGTTTTCTAAAAAAGTAGCAGCAGCCTTAGAAAAAACGGTTCCGTGTAAAAGAATCGGAATTGCCGTTGTTGGACTTGAAGTTCCTCATGCCCACGTACATTTAATTCCGTTAAATGAAATGGATGAAATGCGTTTTCAAAATAAAGTTTCTCTTTCTAAAGAAGAATTTGAAGCTTTAGCAAAAGATATTCAGGCGAATTTATAATGTTTTCACGAAATTTCAGACGAATTATAAGTTCGTTTTAAAGATTCGAAAAGAACTTCAATTTCGCTCAATCTTACAAATAGATAATAAAAGTGCAGTAAATAATTTTACTGCACTTTTTTATTTAATAAGATTTGAAAAGTAGTTCCTTTTCCTATTTCAGACTGTAATACTTTTATATTTCCATTATGGTATTCTTCAACAATTCTCTTCGTTAAAGAAAGACCAAGTCCCCAGCCGCGCTTTTTGGTAGTAAATCCTGGTTCAAAAATGGTTTTAAATTGTTTTTTAGAAATTCCTGTTCCAGAATCTTTCACATTAATTTTCACATTAAAAGCATCTTGCTCAATTTTAAGGTCTAAAGTTCCTTTTCCTTTCATAGCATCAATAGCATTTTTAACCAAGTTTTCAATAGTCCAGCTGTGCAAAGTTGGATTTATCATTGCAAAAATTGGTTCCTGCGGTGCCTGAAATGAAAACACGACTTGTTTTGAAAAACGCGACTGAAGATATTCGTAAGCATTTTTTGTCTCTTCTACAATATTATGAGACTCTAAAACTGGAACCGAACCAATTTTAGAAAAACGGTCCGTAATAGTCTGCAGACGTTCAATATCTTTTTCAATTTCAATACTGATCGAGGGATCAATTTCTTCTGTTTTTAATATTTCGACCCATCCTATAAGAGACGACAGCGGTGTTCCAATTTGATGTGCTGTCTCTTTTGCCATTCCTGCCCAAAGCTTATTTTGAGTCGCCATTTTGGTGCTTTTATAAAAATTATAAATTAAAGCAACACATAAAACGATAATTAGAAGTAATGCAATCGGATAATATTTGAGTTTATTTAGTAATCCTGAATTTCCATAGTATAGTGTTTGGTATTTTCCAGGTGCATATTCAAAAGTTATCGGCTCATTTTCATTTCTTAATTTTTTTAAATAACCTGCTCTTTTTTTCTTATTGTTTAGAATTTCGTCTGGAACATTTGTAGCGCTCACAACTTTGTCATACAATATTACTAAAGCAGGAATAGAGGTATTATTATTGATAATTTGAAGCGGCAGTTCGACATCGGTATTTTCGTTTGCATTTACAATTGTAATTTGTGCATTTACAAAAAGTTTCATCTTCAAACGTTCTTCATTTTTAAAGATTTGGAAAAAAGTATAAGTGTTCCAAAGAATTAGAGAAATGATAATAAAGCAAACGGAAATGATGATCCAACGGGTTGTATTTGTTCTTTCTGAAAAAGACATATCAATTATTTTGTGGTATAAATATAACGAAATATACACATTTTATATTTTGCGAATGCCGAAAGTTTTTTTGTTTTATCTGTAAAACAATTTCTCATAATTAAACCATTTCAATACTTTTGCAGGTACCAAAATGAGATTTGGTTTTAAATTAAAAAGTATGATAAGTATTAATCCAAAAGAGATTCCAACAGCGCAATTGCAAGGCTATCTGCAAAGTGCGGTGGGACCGAGACCAATTGCTTTTGCAAGTACAATCAGCGAAAAGGGAATTCCGAACCTGTCACCGTTCAGTTTCTTTAACGTTTTTAGTGCTAATCCTCCAATATTGGTTTTTTCACCGTCACGCCGCGTTCGTGATAATACAATCAAACATACTTTAATTAATGCCGAAGCAACTCGAGAAGTTGTTATAAATGTTGTAAATTACAACTTAGTACAACAGACGTCTTTAGCAAGTACAGAATATGGAGACGGAGTAAACGAATTCATAAAAGCCGGCCTAACGCAGATTCCTTCAGATTTAGTAAAACCCTATCGTGTAAAAGAGTCTCCCGTTCAGTTTGAATGTAAGATTACGCAGATTATTCCGTTAGGAGAAGAAGGCGGTGCAGGAAATTTAATTTTATGTGAAGTTGTAAAAATTCATATTCACGAATCTATTTTAGATGAAAATGGATTAATTGATCAGCATAAAATTGATTTGGTTTCGAGACTTGGAAATAACTGGTATTCAAGATCCAACCAAGGACTTTTTGAAGTTGCAAAACCATTGACAACACTGGGAGTAGGCGTAGATGCTGTGCCCGATTTCGTAAAAGAAAGTGATGTTTTTGATGGAAATGATTTAGGTAAATTAGGCAACATTGAAGCCTTGCCTACAAAAGAAGAAGTTAGTATATTTGTGAAAGAAAATTTTTCTGTCAAAGGAGTTTTAAGTTCAGATGACCAGAAAAAAGTACACTTAGAAGCCAAAAAATATCTTGACAACGGCGATGTTGAATCGGCTTGGAAAGTGCTTTTAGCCAAAAAATAAAAGAAATAGAAACAATAATTAATATAGACGAAGATGGAAGTTACAGGAAAAGTAAAAGTGGTTAACCCAGAGCAGCAAGTTAGTGCCTCATTCAAAAAAAGAGAGTTAGTTGTTACTACTGAGGAGCAGTATCCACAACATATTTTAATCGAATTTACACAAGATAAATGCGATTTGTTGAGTAGCTATAAACAAGGAGAGGCAGTAAAAGTTTCTATCAATTTAAGAGGAAGAGAATGGGTTAATCCACAAGGAGAAACTAGATATTTCAATAGTATTCAAGGTTGGAGAATCGAAAGATTAGCAGATGCTGCTCCTACACAAGCACCGCCAATGCCAACAGCAGAAACTTTTGCTCCAGCAACAAACGTTAACGAAGACGAACCAGACGATTTACCGTTCTAAACGTAAACTTTAAATTCCAAAAAGATAAATTCCAAATTCCAAAGCATGAAGTTGTATTTGGAGTTTGGAATTTTGTTTTTGAATTCATTTTTCGATTCACACGCAGAGAGTTTACAGCGGGTTTTGTCATTTCGACCGAAGGGAGAAATCTTCGGTAGTAACTCTACAAAGATCTGTCAGTTCTGTGAGGAGTTTCTCGTGAAGATTTCTCCCTTCGGTCGAAATGACAAATCAGATGTATTTTGAATTTTAAAATTGATTATAAAAAATGCATTACATATTCAAAGACTTATTTTTTCCGCCAGTCACAGAAGCAGATGAAGAAGGTGTTTTGGCTATTGGAGGCGATCTCAGTCCAGAACGTTTACAACTAGCTTATAAAAGCGGCATTTTTCCGTGGTTCAATGAAGGCGAGCCTATTCTTTGGTGGGCGCCAGATCCCAGAATGGTATTGTTTTTTGATGAATTGATAATATCCAAAAGCATGCGGAATGTCTTAAATAGGAAAATGTTTAAAGTTACTTTCAATAAAAATTTCAAAGAAGTAATCTTAAATTGCCAGCAGATAAAACGTGACGGTCAGAACGGAACTTGGATTTCTAACGAAATGATTGATGCTTATTGTAAATTAAATGAAGACGGAATTGCTAAATCTGTTGAGGTTTGGCAGGATGAAACTTTGGTTGGAGGTTTGTACGGAATTGATCTCGGAAATGTTTTTTGTGGAGAAAGTATGTTTTCTAAAGTTTCAAATGCCTCAAAAACAGCTTTTATTGCTTTAGCATTATATTTGCAAAAAGAAAACTATAAATTATTAGATTGTCAGGTTTATAATCCACATCTAGAAAGTTTAGGATGCCGTGAAATTGACCGCGAAGAATTTATGTCTATTTTAAAAAATAAATAAAAATGAGTGCAGTATACAGTGTAAAAGAAATTTACATTTATCCAATAAAAAGTCTGGCAGGAATAAGCTGTAAAGATGCTGTTGCCCAAGAAATGGGATTTGAAAATGACCGCAGATGGATGTTAATTGATGCAGATAATCAAATGATCACGCAGAGAGAACATCCAATCATGAGTCAGTTTTATCCACAAATTGCTGATGGAAAACTTAGTTTAGTTTTTGAAGAACAACAACATGAATTTTCTATTGATGAATATATAAATGCTAAAATTGAAACAACTGTTTGGGATGATAAAACAGAAGTTTTTGAGGTTAGTAAAAACACTTCAAAATGGTTTAGCGATTGTTTGGGTTTTGAATGTAAACTAGTTAAAATAAATAATCTTGGAGACCGCAGGCATGAAAGTTCCAAACTCAAAGAAACTTTTAATGTTAGTCTAGCCGATGGATACCCATATTTATTGGTTGGAACAGAAAGTATGGATGTCTTAAATGATAAATTAGAACAAAAAATTACTGTAAAAAGATTTCGTCCTAACATTGTTATTAATACTGAAAACGCTCACGAAGAAGACAATTTTACTACTTTTAAAATTGGAGAAGTGGAGTTTAAAAACATTAAAATCTGCGAAAGATGTATTATGGTCAACAATGATCCAGAGAAAGGAATTGTAAAAAAAGAACCACTAAAAACACTCAGCAAATACAGAAGGGTAGGTAATGCGGTTTTTTTTGGAACTAACATTGTCAGTTTAAATTCGGGAATTATAAGTGTTGGGGATGAGGTTGTATTTTAAAAATTCAGCTTTGTAAAGTTCCAGTTTAAAGTATTAAAAATTACAAGCTCGTTTTTTAAAGTTGGTAATTCCAAAATTAATTTTAAGGTTTCGTGTGCCATCATATTGCCAATAATTCCGGGAAGTGTTCCTAAAACTCCATTCAAATTACAATTCGGAACATCTTTTGGATCTGGCATTTCTGGAAATAAATCACGCAGATTTTTACTTCCGTTATGATTAAAAACCGCAATTTGTCCTTCAAACTTTAAAATGCTTCCGTAAACTAATGGTTTTTTAAGCTGAACACAAGTATCATTGACCAAATAACGAGTCGAAAAATTATCAGAACCATCTACAATAATGTCAAATTGTTCTATAATTTTTGAAGCATTTTCTGAAGTTAATTTTTCATTAATCTCAACAGTTTCAATCAGCGGATTTAATTTAGAAATAACATCTTTTGCCACAACTGCTTTGTGCTGGCCAATTTCGTTTTCGGTATATAAGATCTGTCTGTGCAGATTATGAATTTCAATCGTATCAAAATCCATAATTCCGATAAAACCAACTCCGGCCGTTGCAATATATTGTAAAATAGGGCAGCCCAAACCACCAGCTCCAATTACTAAAACACGTGCTTTTTTTAATTTTTCCTGACCTTCATCACCAATTTCAGGGAGAATAGTTTGTCTGTTGTAACGAAGGAATTCTTTGATAATGCTCATTTTTTTAATTGTGAATTGTGAGTTGTGAATTGTAAAATTTTAAGTCCACAAACCTTAAACCTTAAACCTGAAACCTGAAACGTTTCAACTATAAACTTTATCCCAATCTTTCCAAACAGGTTCGTAGCCGGCTTTTTTAATAATTTTTGAAATTTCAGCTACAGATCGTTCGTCGCTTATTTCAAATTGTTCTAATGATTGCGGATCAACAACATAACCACCTGGATTTGTTTTAGAACCAGCGCTCATACTTGTAACTCCGATTGGAATAATATTGTTTCTAAATTTCTCGTTTTCACGAGTTGAAATCGAAATTTCTAAATCTTCATTCCATAAACGATATGCGCAGATTAACTGTGTCAAATCTTTATCATCCATAATAAAATTGGGTTCAATAATACCTTCGGCAGGGCGGAGGCGCGGAAAAGAAACCGAATATTTCGTCTGCCAATATTTTTTTTGAAGATAATCTAAATGCAAAGCATTGAAAAAACTGTCTGTTCGCCAATCTTCCAGACCTAATAAAACACCTAAACCAATCTTATGAATTCCGGCAGTTCCTATTCTATCTGGAGTTTCTAATCTATAGTCGAAATTTGATTTTTTTCCTTTCGTATGATATTTTTTGTAAACTTCCTGATGATAAGTTTCCTGATAAACCAAAACCGAATAAACTCCAGCTTCATGCAGACGTTCATAATCTTCTGTAGAAAGCGGCTGGACTTCAACCGAAATAATCGAAAAATCTTTTCGAATTAAGTCAATTGCATTTAGAAAATAGTTAATATTTACGGTGTAATTGGCTTCGCCCGTGACCAGTAAAACATGATCGAAGCCATTGTTTTTTAAGGCTTCAACTTCAAGTTTTATCTCAGCATCAGAAAGTGTTTTTCTTTTAATTTTATTGTCTAAACTAAATCCGCAATACGTACAAATGTTCTGGCATTCGTTGCTTAAATACAAAGGTGCATACATTTGAATCGTTTTCCCGAAGCGTTTTTTCGTAATTTCATGGCATTTCTGTGCCATTTGTTCTAAATAATTTTGTGCAATTGGAGAAATCAAGACTAGAAAATCATCGAGATTTAGTTTAGTTTTTGCCAAAGTCTGCTCGACATCTTTTGACGTGGTTTTGTATATTTTGGATTGAATAGAATCCCAATTATATTGCTCAAAAATAGATTTGAATGTGTTCATAGTTTTTAACCGCAAAGCACGCGGAGATTTACGCAAGGTTCGCAAAGCTTTGCGTTCTTAGCGCTTTTCTTTGCGAACTTTGCGGTTAAATTTTTACTCATATAAAAATGAAGTCAAGGGACTAGAAGCAGCAGCATAATTTTGCTTATTTGCAATTCTAGCTTCAAATGCTTTTCGACCTGCAATTACAGCTGCTGCAAAAGCCTCGGCCATTAACACAGGATTTCCGGCAACGGCAATTGCAGTATTGACCAGAACAGCATCAGCACCAATTTCCATTGCTTTTGCAGCGTCAGATGGAGCGCCAATTCCAGCATCGACAATAACCGGAACATTACTTTGTTCGATTATAATTTCTAAAAAATCAATTGTTTTTAAACCTTTATTACTGCCAATTGGTGAACCTAAAGGCATTACAGCTGTCGTTCCTGCATTCTCTAAATGTTTGCATAAAACAGGATCAGCATGAATGTAAGGAAGAACAAAAAAACCAAGTTTTGCCAATTCTTCTGTTGCTTTCAAAGTTTCTATAGGATCAGGCATTAAGTATTTAGGGTCAGGATGAATTTCGAGTTTTACCCAATTGGTTTCCAAAGCTTCACGAGCTAACTGCGCTGCAAAAACAGCTTCTTTAGCATTTCTTGCTCCAGATGTATTCGGTAATAAATTAATATTCGGATGTTTCAAATGCGACAAAATAGCATCTGTATCCGTTTCTAAATCAATGCGTTTAAGGGCGACAGTAACCAATTCACTCTCTGAAGCCAAAATAGCCTGCTCCATTTCTTCATTTGAGCCAAATTTTCCAGTTCCTAAAAACAAACGAGATTTGAAGCTTTTGTCTCCAATATTAAACAATGACGTTTGCATATAATTTTTCTTTTAATTGTTGAATTAATTTTTCCTTTTCATCACTTTCTGTAATGATTCCAGAAACGGCAATTCCGTGAATTCCAGTTTCCATTAACGGATTTACATCTCGCAGTGTGATGCCTCCAATTGCATAAACTGGAACGTCAATTTTATCTTTCTTCAATTTTTGAAGAATATCAAAATATCCCGATAACCCTAAAATTGGACTTAATTTTTCTTTTGTTGCTGTAAAACGAAAAGGTCCCAAACCAATATAATCACATCCGTTTTTGACATGATTTTGAATGTCTTCGAAAGTATTAGCCGTTCCGCCAATTATTTTTTCAGAGCCTAAAATAGCTCTTGCTTCATCAATTTTTGTGTCTGTTAATCCGAGATGAACTCCATCAGCTTCAATTTGCTGGGCAAGGTGCAAATCATCATTTACAATAAATTTGACCTGATATTTATCGCATAGAAGTTTTACAGCTTCTGCCAAAGCAAGCGTATTTTGAGTTGTTTGATTTTTAAATCGCATTTGTACCCACTCACATCCAGCATCAAGAACTTGATGGATATTGCGTAATTGTTCTTCGATTGTTTCGCCTTGCGAAATGTATTGCAGTTTATTATACATAATGATATCCGATTAAAGTTGAAGTTGAACTCAAATAATTTTCGATATATATTTTGGCATTTTTACAGGCTTCTATCATGGTTTGATTTAATGCTAAATTGGATGCGATTGCAGAAGAAAGTACACAGCCGGAGCCATGTTTTTCGGAGCATTTCTGGTTTGAAGGAAGCAATTCTAAAATTTCATCTTCGAGAAATAAAGTATCTGTTCCTAAAGCCTTTTTGTTATGTCCGCCTTTCAATAAAATGCTCGTTGAAAATTTATTTTCTTTAGAACTAAAATCAGGAAACAGAATTTTGGCTTCATGATAGTTCGGTGTAATTAAGTCGATTTCGGCTAAGATTTTATTTAAGTTTGAATGATCATCAATTGTCATAAATTCAAATTTTGTTGTTGATTTTAAGACTGGGTCCCAAACTATTTTTGCAGCAGGAGATAGTAGTTTTATTGTCAAAATAATTCGATTTAAATCTTGTAAAGAAGCTACAATTCCAATTTTGACAACAGCAATTTTATAATTAGAAAACAGTGTTTCGATAGACCGAATAATAAAATTTACATCTGTCCATTCAATTTCATAAAACTGATTTTCCGTCTGAATTGTATTCGCTGTCGAAATAGCAAAACCGGTTACTTTATGCTGTTCAAAAGTTTTGATATCAGCCAAAATACCAGCACCGCCAGACGGATCTAAACCTGCGATTGTAAGTGCGAAAGGGCGATTTGTTGACATAATTTGAATTGTTTTAGTGGGTTTTCATGATTCCAAATTCCTCCTAAAAGAGCGATATCATCAAAACCATTTAGAAGCACTTTTTGAATTTTTTGCGAATCAATTCCGCCCAAAGCGATGACTTTTGTTTTGTAATTTGTTCGTGATTTTATCTCTTCAAAAAGATCTTTTTTTGGTAGATAATTTTCTTTTGAAATACTTTTAAAAACTGGACTTAAAAACGCGTAATCAAAATTGCTTCCTAATGAATTGAAATCTTTAATAGAATGTGTTGATGTTGAATACCTAGAAGGTTTTGAAAACCTTGCAGGAGAATCTGTCGTATTTTTTCTTTCTTTTTCAGAAAAATGAAATCGGTTAATTCCAAAATCTTCTGCCAATGCATGGTGATTGTGCAAAACAATTCGATCTCTAAAATCTAGTTTTATTTGATGAATGAACTGCGCCATTTCCAACTCAGAAAAATCAGGTTTCCGAATATGAAGCAAAGCCAATCCTTCCTCAAATAAATAATTCACTATTTTGATTTCATCTGCAACAGCAAAAGAATTTGTAATTACAATCATATTTTTAAAGTATTAAGATTTGAGTATTAAGTATTAAGAAATTTTAGAAAGAATAGGGTTGACTAAAAAATCTTAATACTTAATACAATAGTCTTGATTCTATCTTAAATATAAATCTCTTTCCCATGCTCAATAAACTCTTCTGATTTCTCCTGCATTCCTTTTTCTGCGGCAGCGACATCTCTAATTTCCTGAGATATTTTCATAGAGCAGAATTTTGGTCCGCACATCGAACAAAAATGAGCCACTTTTGCACCGTCTGCAGGAAGGGTTTCATCGTGAAATTCTCTTGCGGTATCAGGATCTAAAGCCAAATTGAACTGATCTTCCCAACGGAATTCAAAACGGGCTTTACTCAAAGCATTATCACGATATTGCGCTCCCGGATGACCTTTTGCTAAATCGGCAGCATGAGCTGAAATTTTATAAGTAATGACACCATCTTTAACGTCTTTTTTATTCGGTAAACCCAAATGTTCTTTTGGTGTTACATAGCACAACATTGCACAGCCGTACCAGCCGATCATTGCGGCGCCAATTGCAGATGTAATATGGTCGTAACCCGGAGCAATATCTGTGGTTAAAGGTCCTAAAGTATAAAAAGGAGCTTCGTGGCAATGTTCTAATTGTTTGTCCATGTTTTCCTTAATCATATGCATTGGAACGTGACCTGGACCTTCGATAAAAACCTGAACATCATGTTTCCAAGCAATTTTGGTCAATTCGCCTAAAGTTTCTAATTCGGCAAACTGCGCAGCATCGTTCGCATCAGCAATCGAACCTGGACGTAAGCCGTCGCCTAATGAAAAAGCAACATCATATTGTTTCATGATTTCGCAGATTTCTTCAAAATGCGTGTACAAGAAGTTTTCTTTATGATGAAATAAACACCATTTTGCCATAATCGAACCACCGCGCGAAACGATTCCAGTAACTCGATTGGCAGTTAAATGAATGTAGCGAAGCAATACTCCAGCGTGAATTGTAAAATAGGAAACACCTTGTTCTGCCTGCTCAATTAAAGTATCGCGGAAAATCTCCCAAGTTAAATCTTCGGCAATTCCTTTTACTTTTTCCAAAGCCTGATAAATCGGAACGGTCCCAATAGGAACGGGAGAATTTCGAATAATCCATTCTCTGGTTTCATGAATATTTTTTCCTGTAGATAAATCCATAATAGTATCAGCGCCCCAACGGCACGCCCAAACCGCTTTTTCAACTTCTTCTTCAATGCTCGAAGTCACGGCGCTGTTACCGATATTGGCATTTATTTTGACCAAGAAATTACGTCCCACAATCATGGGTTCACTTTCCGGATGGTTGATGTTGTTTGGAATAATGGCTCTTCCGCAAGCGACTTCAGAACGAACAAATTCTGCTGTGATTTTACTTTTTGGCGTGTTGGCTCCAAAACTGTGACCGCTGTGCTGACATTGCATGGCTTTGGTCTGCTCGTTTAAAAGCTCGATTCGTTGATTTTCACGAATCGCAATATATTCCATTTCAGGTGTAATGATTCCTTGTTTCGCGTAATACAGTTGCGTGACGTTGGCACCTTTTTTAGCTCTTTTTGGCTGATGTAAATATTCAAAACGAAGATGATTTAGCGTTTCATCTTTCAATCGGGTTTGACCATAATCTGATGTGATTTCATCTAAAATTTCGACATCATTTCGATCAAGAATCCAGCTTTCGCGTAAGCGTGGCAGTCCTTTTCTAATATCAATTTCAATATTAGGATCGGTGTACGGACCAGAAGTGTCGTAAACTGTAACTGGAGGATTTTTTTCAATTCCGCCATTTGAAAGTTTGGTGTCACTTAAAGCAATTTCGCGCATCGCTACTTTGATAGGATGAATTTCTCCGTTTATATAAACTTTTGTAGAATTTGGAAACGGAGTTCTGGATATTTGTTCTTCGTTTGTCATAATATTTTTGTTTCAGGTTTGAAGTTTAAAGTTTCAGGTTGATGTAGATTGTGTGTAGAGGCGCACTGCAGTGCGTCTACGTCCAGTATTAATTGGAATTTGGGTTTTTCAAATTTGGAATTTATTTCTAACCTCCCTGCGTGGCAGAAATAATTAAGATTTCGTCAGTTTCTTGTACGAGGAATTCGTTCCATTTGGCTTTTGGAACAACGGTGTTGTTAACAGCAACGGCAATTCCGTTTTGTTTGTGCGGAATTTCGAGATCGAGCAATGATTGAACGCTTAGCGATTCAGCATTGAATTTTTTGGTTTGTTGATTGATTTTTAGTTCCATTCCCTATGAATTTAGTATACAGTTATACTTTAGGAATGGCTACAAGAACGCATAAAAAATGCGTGCAGAAGTCATCTTACTTTTCCCTACGCTAGTATGAACTAGATCAGGTTCAGAGGGTAAAATCTCAGCCTACAAGTTGTAGACACCCCTAAAGTGTGAAGCAAATATAATGATTTTTGTTTAAAAGTTTCAGATTTCAAGTTTCAGGTTTGAAAAAAACTGAAAACTGCCACTGAAAACCGCGACTAATTACTGAGTTCTTGTCCAGCAATCTTCTGCGTGATCATTGACCATTCCGGTTGCCTGCATGTGCGCGTAAATGACAGTTGAACCAACAAATTTAAAGCCGCGTTTTTTTAAATCTTTACTGATTTCGTCCGAAAGAGGAGTAGTAGCAGGCACATCTTTTGAAGTTTTTGGATGGTTTATGATAGGTTTTCCATTTGTGAATTTCCAGATGTAATCTGAAAAACTTCCAAATTCTTCCTGAACTTTCATAAAAGCCTGAGCATTTGAAACTGCGGATTTAATCTTGAGTTTATTTCGGATGATTCCAGTATTCTGTAATAGTTCTTCGATTTTATCTTCAGAGTAATTGGCAATTTTTTGATAATCAAAATGATCAAATGCATTTCTGAAATTTTCTCTTTTGTTTAAAATAGTGATCCAGCTAAGTCCGGCCTGGAAAGTTTCCAAAATTAAAAATTCAAATAGAGTAGGGTCATCATAAACAGGAACGCCCCATTCTTCATCATGATATTTTTTATATAAATCGCTGTCCGTACACCAGCCACATCTTATTAAATTTTCATTTTTCATTACTTCCCAATTTGCCAGCTGTATCCTTTTACTGTCGGAATATAGGCTGATTTGCCTATTATGACTAAGTTGTTATAGATTTTTTTCTCATACTTTATTCCAATTGCCGTACCTGAAGTATACAATTTATTGGATTTGAAAGCAATTTTCATACTGCCATCTTTGAATTTTGCATCAGAAACTTTTTCTAAAAGCCATGTAGATTTCCATTTTACGGCAATTTCGTCTTCCGCAATTTTTGTAATGCTTTTAACTATTTTGACAGCTTCTTTTGGGATTTGAAAATTTTGTGTAAGTTCTTTTTGAGTAAAAGTTTCTCCTATTTCACTGTTAGAGAGTATCTTTTTTAGATTAACGAAAGTCATTAAATTATCACTGTTTGCGTTCCCTGGTACGCTTTGCAGATTTTGTATTTCTGGTTTGTCCAGTGTGTCTTTCTTAAATGTAAAATCATTTTGAACATTCTTGCTCTGTCTCTTTGTCAAATCTTTTATGGCCGATTTTTCTAAGGAGCTTTTTTTAAATTTTTTTTCTGAAACTGGTGTTAATTTATTTACAGAAGTAATCACTTCCTTTTTTGGCTGTTTTTTGGCATCGTTGCCACAGCTTATAAAGAAATAAGTTAATGAAAGTAATATAATGAAACCAGTTTTTTTCATGACATTAAATTACTCTTAATTTTTGACAGAAGTGTCTCATATAAATATTTTTTTTGTTTCAATAGTATAAAAAAACCTCAAATCAATTAAGATTTGAGGCTCTTCAGAATTTATTTAGTTTGTAAGACTAGATTTTTTTATAAACTACTACTGCTGAAACAGATATTCCTCCTTCAGAATAAGTCATTTTTAATTTTAATTTACTTCCAGATAATTCAGCGATTTCATATTTTTCAGACTCTCCGATGTATTTTTTAGTCAAAGTGTTTCCTTCTTTTGTAAATGTTCCTTCTTGAGTAAAAGTATTACATTTACTATTAGTATATTCTGCGTAAGTATCTACGAATTTGTTATCTGCTTTAAATTCTACGATATCGTTAGCACAACCACCATCGTTTGTGTAAGGTTGTAAAACTTCTTCAGTTCCAAGAACTGCACCCATGTGAGTAATTTGCCATTTTCCTTCAATTGATGCTGAACTGTCATCATTGTCACTGCTGCAAGATGTTAATGCTAATCCTAATGTCATAACTGACACGAAAAGAATACTTAATTTTTTCATTTTTGGTAGATTTTATTTGTTAAATGTTTTGGCAAAAATAGAATCTTTTTTAACAAATAAGATCTTTTTTATAAGTTTTTTCGTTTGTTTTTAACATTTTTTTGTAAAATATTGAAAATCAATTATATTATTTATGCGCTATTTTTCTTCCAAAAATAATGTAAGAAATATCAATTTTAAACCGATTTAATTGTAAATTTAAACTTGTTAAAATTAAAGTATCTTTTCTTCTTTTAAGTAGCTTTTAATTAAGTGATGTCCGAGATAAATGGCAGGAGTCAAAATTATGGCAATTGCTAATTTAAAAATATATCCTATTAATGCAGAAGATATAAAAGTGTCGAAATTAATTTTACCAGGAAGCCAAAAAGCAATTCCTAATACGATAAAAGAATCAAATAATTGTGAAATTACAGTAGAGCCCGTTGCTCTCAGCCATATTTTTTTTTCTCCTGTTCTATTTTTGAAAAACCAAAATATCCAAACATCTATGAGCTGCGATGCCATAAAAGCAATAAGGCTTCCGACAATAATCCACATACTCTGCCCAAATACTGCTTGAAATTGTTCGTCATTAACTGGGCTGATTCCTTTTGCGGCAGGAATTACAATCGCCATAAATAAAATCAGAAACGCGTAGGCGATTAAGCATGCGGTTATAAATGAAAGTTTTTTGACGCCTTTTTCTCCAAAATATTCATTTATTAAATCTGTTGTTAGAAAAACAATCGGCCAGGGCAAAATTCCTATACTCATTACAAACGGACCAATCTGAATTAGTTTTCCTCCAATAAGTTCTGCAACAACTGCATTTGTGATAAATATTCCTGCTAAGATTACAAAAACGATTTCTTTTCTGGTTTTAAACATGTTGTATTAGGTGTTGATGTTTCAAAATTAAACTATTTCTTTTAAATCTTAGAATCCATCAATTTTTATAGGTCATTAAAATACTAAAGTTTGCTCTCGATTGGTTAATTTTGAGAATCTGTTGTTTTCTATCCATTAGAAAATTTAAGCAGTTAATTAATGTTACTTATTATGAAAACACAAATTGATTTAGATAATCCATTATTGCAAGAATGGTCTGGCGCGTATGGAGGAGTTCCAGATTTTACAAAATATAAAATTTCAGATTTTAAGGCCGCAATTGAATTTGCTATTAATGAAAAGTTGAATGAAATAGATGCGATTGCAAATAGTACCGAAAAGCCGACTTTTGAAAACACAATTACAGCTTTAGAGCTTTCGGGTGAAAAATTAGAACGAATTCATGCTGTTTATGGAATTTACAGATCCAACTTAAGTTCTCCCGAATTCAATATTGTTGATACTGAAATGTCTCCAAAATTGGCGGCAATAAATGATAAACTGTATCAAAATGAAAAACTTTTTTCGAGAATTGAATCTTTACACAAATCTGAAGAGAGTAAGAAATTAACAGCTGAGCAGCAGCGTTTGCTTTGGCTTTATTATACTGATTTTGTTCGAGAAGGGGCGGAGTTGAACAAAGACGATAAGAGTAAGGTAGCCAAGATCAATCAAGAACTGGCAAGTCTGTTTACTTTATTCAGTCAGAAATTATTAGCAGAAGAAAACGATCAGTATATTGAATTAAAAACAGAATCTGATTTTGATGGACTTCCAGAAGAATTTAAAAATGCAGCAATAGCAGAAGCCAGAGAAAGAAATCTAAATGTTTTAGGATGTATTGGAAATACAAGATCTTCAATTGAGCCATTTTTAACCTTTTCAAGCCAAAGAAACCTAAGAGAAAAAGCATTTGATATTTTTGTTAAACGAGGTGATAACGGTAATGAAAATGATACTAACAATACTTTGGTTTCTATTCTAAAGTTAAGGGCAGAGAAGGCAAAAATATTGGGTTTTAAGAATTTTGCAGAGTGGAGTTTGTCTAACAAAATGGCAAAAGATCCGCAGAAAACTCTAGATTTAATGAATTCTGTTTGGAAACCAGCTGTCGAAAAAGTAAAAAAAGATGTTGGTGCTATGCAGAAAATGGTAGACGAAGAAGGAGGGAACTTTAAAATTCAGCCTTGGGATTATCGCTATTATGCGGAAAAAGTTCGAAAAGCAAAATATGATTTAGATCAAAATGAAATAAAGCAATATCTTCAATTGGAAAATCTCCGTGAAGGAATGTTTTGGACAGCAGGTAAGTTATTTGATTTAGGTTTTAGACAATTATTTGAGGTTCCTGTCTATCACCCAGATGTCCGCGTTTGGGAAGTAAATAATAAAAATACAGGAGAACCAATTGGGTTGTGGTATTTCGATCCATATGCACGCGTAGGCAAGCGTTCGGGAGCCTGGATGAATTCGCACCGAGATCAGCAGAAAATAAATGGGAAAGTACTTCCAATCGTATCTAACAATTGCAATTTTATTAAAGGAAATGCAGATGAACCGGTTTTAATTTCCTGGGATGATGCCACAACTTTGTTTCATGAATTTGGTCATGCTTTGCATGGTTTGTGTTCAAATGTTACCTATCCAAGTTTGTCTGGAACTTCTGTAGCTCGAGATTATGTAGAATTTCCATCGCAGCTATTAGAACATTGGCTTTCAACTCCAGAAGTATTAAATAAATTTGCATTGCATTACAAAACAAATGAGCCTTTGTCGCAATCATTGGTTGAGAGGATTGCCGTTGCAGCCAATTTTAATGAAGGTTTTGCAACTGTTGAAACGATCTCGAGTTCTTTTGTAGATATGAAGCTGCATTTAACAACAGAAACTATTGATCCGCATAAATTTGAGAAACAAGTTTTAGATGAAATCAATATGCCGTATGAAATTGTTATGCGTCACAGAATTCCGCAGTTTGCCCATATTTTCTCAAGTGATGGATATGCGGCAGGCTATTATAGTTATTTATGGGCGGATGTGATAAATGCAGATGCCTATGAAGCATTTTTAGAAGCAAATGGACCTTTTGATAAAAATATTTCTAAGCGTCTTTATGATAATGTTTTAAGTGTTGGAAATACGATCGATAATGAAAAGATGTATGAAAATTTCAGAGGACATGCTCCAAAGTCAGATGCTTTGATGCGAGCGAGAAATTTTCCAATCGAGAATTAATAGCTGAAAATAAAAAAAGCCCGAATAAGTAAATATTCGGGCTTTCCTTTATTGAAAAAATAATATATTAACCTAAAGTAACTCTTTTGAAACCTGTGATTTCAACATTGAATCCTTTAACATAATCACCAACTTTTTTACTGTCATCTTTGATGAAGTTTTGATCTAATAAAGCTTTTTCTTGATCTAAAGTAGTGTTGTCAGAGATAAAACGCTGTACTTTTCCTGGAACAATTTTATCCCAAATTTGTTCTGGTTTACCTTCAGCTTTCAATTCAGCTTTAGCATCTTCTTCAGCTTGCTTTAAAACTTCTTCAGTTAATTGAGAGTAAGAAATGTATTTAGGAACATTTTTTAAAGTTTTTCCTAAACGTGCAGCTTCTTCATTTTCTTTTTCGATTACCGCAATACGAGCAGCAAGTTCAGAAGCAACAAAAGCAGGATCAAAATCTTTGTAAGATAATGTATCAGCTCCCATAGAAGCAACTTGCATAGAAACATCTTTTGTTAAAGTCTCAGCATTAGCGATTGGAGAAGAAATAGCTGTTAAAGCAGCAATTTTGTTTACGTGAACATAAGATCCAACGAAAGCACCTTCTAAAATTTCAAAACCACCGATTTCGATTTTTTCACCGATAACACCAGTTTGCTCGATTAATTTTTCAGCAACAGTAATTCCGTTGAAATCTGAAGCTAAAAATTCTTCTTTAGAAGAGAAATTAATAGCTCTTTCAACTAGATCTTTAGCTAAAGTTACGAAAGCCTCATTTTTACCTACGAAATCTGTTTCACAGTTCAAAGTTAAAATAGCTCCTTTAGTGTGGTCAGCATTAACAAAAGAAACAGCAGCTCCTTCAGAAGACTCACGGTCAGAACGGTTAGCAGCAACTTTTTGTCCTTTTTCTCTAAGGACTTGTATAGCTTTATCGAAATCTCCATCAGCTTCAACTAAAGCTTTTTTACAGTCCATCATTCCGGCACCTGTAGATTGTCTTAATTTATTTACGTCTGCAGCAGTAATTGTTGCCATAATATTTTGAATTTTAATGTTAAAAGTAAAAATTCCAGCTTTTAAATCCCAAACTCCAATTTTAATAAATTATCAACATAACGTTTTTAATTTTTTTCTTGGATTTTGGAATTTAAAATTTGGAATTTAGAATTTGATTTATTCTTCAGTTGCAGGAGCAGCTTCAGCTTCAACAGCAGGAGCAGCTTCTTCAGCAGCTTCAACTTCTTTTTCAGAACCTCTGTCAGAAAGACCTTCGATTACTGCAGTAGTTACTAAAGATAAAATTTTGTCAATTGATTTAGAAGCGTCATCATTTGCTGGAATCACGTAATCAACCTCTCTTGGGTCAGAATTCGTATCAACCATTGCGAAAACTGGAATGTTTAATTTTTGAGCTTCTTTTATTGCGATGTGTTCAGCTTTGATATCTACTACGAACAATGCTGCAGGCAGTCTAGACATATCAGCAATTGAACCTAAGTTTTTCTCTAATTTAGCACGTAGACGATCAACTTGCAAACGCTCTTTTTTAGATAGAGTGTTGAAAGTACCATCTTTCTTCATTTTATCAATAGAAGACATTTTTTTAACTGCCTTTCTGATAGTTACGAAGTTAGTTAGCATTCCACCTGGCCATCTTTCAGTGATGTAAGGCATGTTTGCAGCTTTTGCTTTATCAGCAACGATGTCTTTTGCTTGTTTTTTGGTAGCTACGAATAAAATTTTTCTACCTGATGCAGCGATTTTTTTCAAAGCTTCGTTAGCCTCTTCAATTTTAGCTGCAGTTTTATATAGATTGATAATGTGAATACCATTACGCTCCATATAAATGTAAGGAGCCATGTTTGGATCCCATTTTCTAGTCATGTGTCCGAAGTGAACACCTGCTTCTAGTAATTCTTTTACTTCTATTTTGTTTGCCATTTTTGTACTAGTTTACGTTCTGTTGATTAGCAATGTGTTTTGGCTTTAGGCGCTAAGCTGTAAGCTTTAGGCTTCGAGCATTGACTTTAAGACTTTCGACTTTAAGACTCAACCCATTTAGATGCTAAACTATATCCTACCTCGATAGGAGAGCAACAATAACTGTGTTTTTTAATTTCAATAAATAATTGATAATGTCTTGTCCCATTTGAACAAGACAGGTAATATTAACGTTTAGAGAATTGGAATCTCTTACGAGCTTTCTTCTGACCGAATTTCTTACGTTCAACCATTCTTGGGTCTCTTGTTAATAAACCTTCTGGTTTAAGGATTCCTCTGTTTTCAGCGTTAACTTCACACATTACGCGTGCTAATGCCATTCTTACAGCTTCTGCTTGACCAGTTGTACCACCTCCGTAAACGTTTACTTTAACGTCAAAGTTGTTTACATTTTCTGTCATAGACAATGGTTGTAAAACTTTGTATTGTAAAGTTGCAGTTGGAAAGTAAGTTGCGAATTCTTTTTTGTTTACAGTGATATTTCCTGTTCCTTCAGAAACGTATACACGTGCAACAGCGGTTTTTCTTCTACCGATTTTGTGAATAACTCCCATTACTTAAGATCATTTAGGTTAACAGTTCTAGGTTTTTGAGCTCCGTGAGTATGCTCAGATCCTACAACAACATTTAGATTTCTAAAAAGTTCTGCTCCTAATTTGTTTTTAGGTAACATACCTTTTACAGCTTTTTCTACTAATAATGCAGGGTTTTTAGCTTGCAATACTTTAGCAGTTAAAGTTCTTTGTCCTCCTGGGTAACCTGTATGACGCATGTAAATTTTGTCATTCAATTTTGTACCTGTAAGGTTAATTTTTTCTGAGTTGATAACAATTACGTTATCTCCACAGTCAACGTGCGGTGTGTAACTTGGCTTGTACTTACCTCTTAAGATCATAGCAACCTTAGATGCAAGACGTCCTAAGTTATGACCATCAGCGTCAACAACAATCCACTCTTTAGTTACAGTGCTTTTGTTTGCTGAAACTGTTTTGTAGCTTAATGCGTCCATAATATTATTTTAATTAAACATTCCATCCCCAATAAAGGGGATGCAAAAGTACAATTAATTATTTTAAAACCAAATACCTGAAAAGAATATTTTATCTGCTGAAAATCAGGGCTTCAGTTTTTTAATAAAGTAATGTATAAAAAAAACCGTCTCACATTAAGTTAAGACGGTTCAGTATGTGTAGAAAAAAAATATTAGACAATAAAAATATTGGCAATATCGACTACTTGTTGTGTAGTTAATGGTTCGTCATAAGCCTCTGAACCTGCTGCTGCACCAAATGCTGTTGCGGTATTAAAGCCAGCCTGCATTGTTACTCCTTCACCATCATAAACAGCTTGCGTAGCTGCCGGCATGCCGGCGCCTCGATCCGAATTGGATATCCATCCTTTTAAACCTCTTAATCTTCTAACTTCAGAAGCATGACGAGCTTCAACAGAGTGAATCTGAAGCGCTGCTGTTAATAAGTCTGGTGTTGTAATTAAGTTGGCAGCTTGTCCTTTATAAGCTCTTACACCTGTATCTTCAAAAGCTTGTGCCAAAGCTAAAAACGTTGGATAATCATTAAAAGGATCAAAAGCACCTCCAACAGTAAAGTCAAATGTAGGTTTTGGAACAAAGTTAGCGCTTGCTGTACCGCCAAGTCCTGCGATCAAAAATTTCACATGATCAGATTCGTGAGCTGCGATCTGCTGAAATACTTTTAAATCACGTCCGCCATTTTCAGATGCAGGAATTACTCCAGAATCTAATGCCATAGCGTAAAATTCATCTTCTAAATATTCTAATGTTAATGCAAATTGCAAAGCTCCGATAGGAGTGGCGGGAGTTGCTGTAATATCTTTTGCAAATGCTTTATTGGTAAGAGCCGATAATCCGAATGGGATTGAAGCTAAGGCTAAATTTTTTCCGATATTCCCAAACTGCGAAAAACTGTCTCTTCTTGAGCCTGTGCTTTTCATTAAATTGTCGTCAGTAAAGGTTTCTATAAATTTTAAAATGTTCATAATTTCTAAGTTTTACTGGTTAAGATTAAGGTAGGTATTTGGCTGTAAATTTTGTAGTAATAAAATTGGCAGCAATCGGCAGGATTTTAGACGGATCTTTAGCATCATCTAAACCTGTTGACATATTTACAATATCATCTCCGGCAAAATCTTTTGAATTCGGATTAATTAAACTTCTAATTGCGGCTGCATGCCTGGCCTCTACAGAAACAATTTTTCCTGCTAATAATAGGTAGTCGGCAGTTTTGATCAATTTTCCTGCTCCATTATAAGCGGCAACTCCAGTATCTTCAAGTGCTTTAGCAGTAGCCAAAACTTCGGTACGGCTATTGAAATTTAAAGAACCGTAAGTAAAAGCCAAAGAAGGCAGTAATTGAGAACTTGGATCTGGAAGTGCTCCAGTCAAAGCGGCTTTAAAGAAATCTCTATGAACTACTTCATGATGGTATAAGTCAGTTAGAACCTGGCGTTCTGTATCGTTGAATACACTATTAAAACCAGAAGCATTTACGACTTTTGTATAAAAATCTGCTTCTAATTGTTCTAAAGCGTAAGCATAAGTAAGCACTCCAAAGTCTCCGGAGCCTAAATCAAAAACACCATTCCTTACTCCAGGTAAAGAAGTGTCTTCCATATCGTTATCGTTATCATTGTCGCTGCAGCCAGCTAAAACTAAACCTGTGGTCACTAATGTTAATCCACTGAGCTTAAGAAAGCTCCTTCTGCTATTCAGTGAAGGATCAACTTCATGAATTTTAACTTCGTTTTTCATAATCTAGGTTTTTATTAAGGTTAATAACATCGTATTAAGTTTATTAACGAAATTTTTGTAGGTACGGTTTCAGAAAAATCCTCTTTTTTTATTTTATTTCGAATTGAGCATAGAATTTCAAATACTGGTAGTTGTTTTTTGTTTTATTTTCGGTAATTCTACTATATTTGTATTAATTACATAAACTTTTATTAGATGAAAGCTAAAGCAACTCTAAAACAAATTGCGAAGGAACTAGGAGTTTCTGTGTCTACAGTGTCAAAAGCGCTTAATGACAGTCCGGAAATAAGTGAGCAGACGAAGGTGAAGATTAAGGAGTATGCCAAACTCAAAAATTATAAGCCGAATGTTATTGGTCTGAATTTAAAGAATCGTAAAACCAAAACTATTGGAGTTATTATTCCTAATATTCTAAATTCTTTCTTTGCAAAAGTTTTTAGCGGTATTGAGAAAGTTGCCGATAAAAAGGGATATAATGTAATTACTTGTATTTCTAATGAATCTCTTGAAAAAGAAGTTCATACTTTAGAAATGTTGAGCAACGGAACTATCGACGGATTTATATTATCTGTTTCTCAAGAAGCTCAAAAATTGCAGGATTATAATCATTTCTCTGAAATAATTAATGACGGAACTCCAATAGTAATGTTCGATCGTATTGCAGATGAAGTAGATTGTGATAAAGTTGTGGTAGATGATTTTGATTCGGCTTTAAACTCTACACAGCATTTAATTAATCTAGGATGCAAAAATATAGCTTTGATATCTTCTGTAGATAATTTAAGTGTTGGAAAACTGAGAGCAGACGGATATTTGAAAGCGTTAAAAGACAATAATATTCCAGTAAACGAAAAAATTATTCTTCGTACCGATTCTGAAGATGATATGAAAGCTAAAATAGATTCGCTTTTTGATCATAAAATCGACGGAATTTTTGCTTTGGATGAAAATGATTCAGTTGCTGCTTTAAGAGTGAGTTTGAAAAAAGGATACAGAGTTCCAGAAGATATATCAATAATAGGTTTCGCAGACGGAATTTTAGCTTCGAGACGTTTGTCACCAAGTTTGACTACTATAAGTCAGCATGGTGTTGAAATTGGAGAAACTGCTGCAAAAAGATTAATCGAAAGATTAGAAGAACCAGAAGGAACAATTTCAGAATATGAAACCATCGTGATTAAGACGAAATTGAAAGAACGAGAGTCGACTAGAAAAGCTTAAATAAACAAAAACCATCTGCTGCAACAGATGGTTTTTTGTTTATTATAGAAATAACAAGATTTTAAACCTTGCTTTATGTGACTAATGGTATACATATTTTAATCTGGTTATACAGTATATAAAAAGACAGAGATAAAATAGAATAATACCTAAATTTGTGTTTCTGAAAGTTTTGTTTTGTGAATTATGAAACTCATATGATTCCATTATTAAAATTAATATGGTACAAAATAGAATAAAAAATAGAGCAATTACGATGAAAGGTATAGAATGTAAACCATTACATATAAATGCTAATATTACCGAGATTAAAAAGAAAATAAAAAAAGGAATTACTGTTCTGGAAAAAATATGAATTAAAAGAGTTTTCTTAAATATATCATTTTTCATAGTTTTAAATTTTCGTTTGCAATTATTATTCCGCATCAAATACTTCTACAAATGAATTTGGTATTTCTAATTCATTGGTTGAAGATTTTAAGCAAACTTTACCACAATAAACAGGTTTGTCAATATTACTTTTTACAATTTTATCATCAAATTTTATATATAACTGAACGTCTTTATTTTGCTCGTAAAAAGCTTGAAAACGATTCATTAATTGATTGTAATACTGGCGCTCTTCCAGAGGCTCTAAATCTTGATATGGAATTTTACCATTAAGTAAATCAATGTTTATGCGAACTTCTAATGGATGATGAAATCGATCTTTTATGAAAAGCACCATTTGTTTAGGTATGGCTTTAGTATTTACCATATCTTCTAAAAAATCTAGACCATTATTATATATATAATAATTCTCATGATTGATAAATGATATCGAATATTCATAAATTTTAAAATCAGGATTATTAACACCTATAGTATAATGATATCGCTTTAATCTGTTTTTATAATATTCATTACTTATTTTATTTTGTTTAATTTCTTCTTGTACAAAAAGAGGCATTTGTTTTTTTCTTAATTCTAATAAAACCGATTTGTCACCTTTTTGAAAAGCATTCCAATTTATTTGTGTTTCATGTGCCTGATAGGTATCTATTTCAATAACTGCACAGCCACTAATCCATAAGGTTACCAAACCTTGTGGAGCAATCCCTAGCTTAAAAGTGTTGTATTTATTTTTAGATTCTGTGCCGTCATAATTTATATAAGTTCCGTAATCTTTTTTAAAAAGATCGTATATTTTTTTTTGAGGAAGTTCAAAATCTCCCGTATAAAATTTATCTTCTGCATAAGAAAACCAAGTTATGTTCATTCGTTCAGGCATCCTTCTTTTTTCATCGCCTACAACGTAAATGCCACCGCCGTCTTCCCAGCGATTGTTGCCTAAATATTCACCGCTTGGTATCCATTGCGATTCTCCTTTAGAATCTGTAAAAGATCCATGTACTACTTCCATAGGTGCGGTAAGATCTGCGCCTACATTTACCAACCATTCAAATTTTTCTGTTTTTACAAGCATTTCTTTTTGTTTTTTGTCTGATAAAAAATAATAAAATAGTTCCGTTCCTTTTTCTTGCCATAAATTGTAGCCTAGACAAGACAATAGAATAATGACTAAGGCAATATAAATTTTGTTTAAATAGTTCATTTAGATATGATTATTTATTATAGTTGAAGTATATATGCATAAAGAATTAAATTAGAGATAGTTATTAAGATCAGTACTGCAAAAAATATTTTTGAGATTATTTTTTTTAACCCATATTGAAATACATAGCCAGAGAAAAAAATTGTAAACATTGAAATTGTAAAATTAAAAATCCCTCCTAGATCTTCGAATCTTTTAGGAAGAAGGTTGTAGCTTAAAAATGTAAGTAAAAGGATTAAAACTATTGATAGTATTTTACTTTGTATAGTGTTTGAATTGTTTATTGAATCTGTTTTTTTCATTTTAACCCTCATGTTGTTTTCTGTAAGGTTTGCCATCTTTGTATCGCCCGGTTTTGCCTAAATCATCACATGTAGAGCGATGTAAATATTTATTACGAATTGGATGTAGATATTCTGGACGTATTGTTATCTTTTCGCTTTTTGCTGCATCATTTTTTAAAGCATATTGCATTAGTGATTTTTTTGCATACTCTAAATCTTCAGGGATGCTATATGCTAATCCTTTTGTTTCGATTAAAGATTTATGAAATTGCAAACCATATTTCTCTGCTAAAAGTATCATAATTGCCAAAGGAATGTATTGATAGCTATTGGGTATGCCAAATCTTCTTGCCCACAGTATTGTTTGTGCTTTTCCAGTTTCTTCAATAATTTGATCAGGTAAATACCATCCTTCCTTTAAGACAGATTGTTTTATATTTTCATATCCTTTCTCTAAGTGTAAAAAACGTTTTTCATTTTCTATTTCTCCGTATCCTCCACCTATATCACTATGTGCTCCAGGTAACTGAAGTTCAAAACCTATACCTGCCTCAATAGAACTTTTAATATTGGTTAGTAAAAAATATTCACGATATTCATCAGCAGCGGTTAAGTGCACTACTTTGGCAACACTGCTACCCAATTTTAATTTTAATTCATCAACATCATTATCAAAATTTGGGTCTTTTGCATAGTTTTTGTTGTATGAGGAAACAGTATCGAACAATCCCACAAATAGGATGTGAAAATTATTAGATTCTACAAGATTGAATATGTTTTGTAATTCACGTCTTCTGGATATGAAATGTCTAGCAGCGGCTGCGCCACGACTAAAGCCAAATACATTAAGGTTTATTTTGTTTACAAATTCATGATCTCTTATTACCTTTTCTTTTTGTAGTTGTTCAATTTCTTCTTTTATTTTTTTGAAAGACTTAGTAACTTTTGCAGTTATTCCAGTTTGTCCAGAGCCAAATGCATACCCTTTATTAAAATCACTTTGAAAATCTTCAGTACCTTCACCTTCAATATAAATGTTAATTTCTCTTTTGCTTCTATCAACTAAATTAAGTTGGTGCATAATAGCTACATTAGAATAAAAATTTTCATAGCTGCTCTCATCATCTGTATTTTGCTTGTAAGTTGTGGCTTTTTCATTTTCTTTATCGGTAAGCGGTATGCCTTTTCGTTTTTTTAAATATAATAATCTGGCTTCCGTATTAGTTGCATTATTTTTTGTACCATCAAAAAATACATTTACAGTAACATTTACTCCTTTTTTATTTTCAGGTTTTTTCTTTTTGTCAGGAATATCAACAACCGCAGCATTGTTGTGTTTATGAGGCGGAATTAGTTTTTGAAAATCATTCTTGACCTTTAACTTCGTAGTATCTTCAATTACACTTAGAAGATTTTTGTATTTTATTTGTGTGTAAAATTCATGTACAGAATCGTCTATAATATCTTCTTTGTTAAGCCTGTTCATGTATGCTTTTAGGTTGTTAAAGTAAACTTCGGCTTTACCAAATTTATCCACTTTTGCGGTATAAGTTCCCATGTTGCGAGAACTATCGGCGTGACCATCTGTTCCTTCGTCTTCCCAAATAGTTAGATTTAATATTTCTCCTGAAGGTATATTAAGTGTGAATATAAAAAGTCTTACGTTATCTGCATAACCCACTTTTTTGCCGCCTATGTCATTATAATATTGATCTTTCCAAACTATTTGCTGTATTTGAGGTTTTCCTGCAATAGGAGTTAAAGTTAGCCGATCATTACCTTTTACTCCTTGAGAGTCTGTATAATCTACATGAATAATATATTTTTCACCGAGGCTTGTTTGGTTAAAGGTAATTTCTCCGTCACTGCCTAAATCTAATATTGTTTGAACATTTTTTAAAAGTTTCCAGTGTTGCTCTTTAATTTTATCACCGCTTAAAATATAAATGTTTTTTCCAAGTATTGGTCTTGGATTCCCTACAATATGTATACTCATAATCTATTTATTTTTCTACTTCGGGTGTGCCAACTAAACTGTTTTGAAAAGCTACCATATCTACTAAAGGATTTATCTGATTATGAAGCATTGTTTTTGCACTCATCACATTGGATATAGAAATTTCAACCTGTTGTCCGTGATTAACAACTTCGATGCAATCTTTTCCTCCTATTGGACACATAGCTTTACTGTCTTCTAACAAAATTTTGCCTTGATTACTTAGAGTGACTTTTTCGTAAAACCTACTCCACTCACTAATTACGGCTTGACATGGTAAATAATCATGTCCAGATGGTTGTTTTTTGCATTTTCCAAAAGTGTTTTTTTCTAAGGTTTCTCCTATGTCTTTAGTCGTTCCGATTAATTTTCTTTCAGCGTCTTTATCATTTGCAAAATGCTTATTTTGAGATTTTACTTTTAAAATGTCAATTTTAGGTTCAACGCTAAAGATGCATTTTAAAGTTGCACCTTGTACTAGTAAATGTTTTTTTGCCATCTTTATTTATTTAATGATAAATATATTAAATAAACTCTTACAAAATTAAAAAGTAGCCTTTTTCTTAAATTTAAATAGAGCCCGCAAAAAAAACCGCAATTTCATTTGAAAATGCGGTTTTACATTTAATATAAAAATTCTATTAATGCGCTTCTAACCAGTCTTTACCCAGTCCAATTTCGACCTCTAACGGAACTATCATTTTAAATGCATTCTCCATTTCGTGTTTAATCATAGGCTGAATTTTTTCGAGTTCATCATTGTGAACATCGAACACAAGCTCATCATGCACCTGAAGCAGCATTCTCGATTTCCAGTTTTCTTCGTGTAATTTTTTATGAATGTTGATCATTGCAATTTTAATCACATCTGCCGCACTTCCTTGAATTGGTGCGTTTACTGCATTTCGTTCCGCAGCACTTCTAACAACAGCATTTGCAGAGTTGATATCTTTAAGGTAACGACGGCGTCCTAAAATTGTCTGTACGTAACCATTTTCACGAGCAAATTCAACCTGATCTTGGATGTATGATTTTAATCTCGGATATGTTTTGTAATACGCATCGATCAAAGCGGCACTTTCACCGCGGGATAATGAAGTCTGATTACTTAAACCGAAAGCAGAAACACCGTAGATAATTCCGAAGTTTACCGTTTTAGCGTTGCTTCTTTGTTCGCGCGAAACTTCTTCTAGTGCCACATCAAAAACCTTTGCGGCAGTTGCTCTGTGAATATCTTCTCCGTTTTGGAAAGCGGCAATCATATTTTCTTCTCCGCTTAAAGCGGCAATAATTCTTAATTCGATTTGCGAGTAATCGGCAGAAATTAAAGTATGATTTTCATCGCGAGCAACAAATGCTTTACGAATTTGTCGGCCTCTTTCGGTACGAATCGGAATGTTTTGCAAGTTTGGATTATTAGAACTCAAACGCCCTGTTGCCGCAACAGTCTGCATATAATCTGTATGAACGCGTAAAGTCTTTTTGTCAACCTGTTCTGGTAAGGCTAAAATATACGTGCTTTGTAATTTCACCATTTGGCGCCAGTCCAAAATTTGTTTTACGATCGGATTGTCATTAGCTAAATAAGTCAATACCTCCTCTCCGGTTGCATATTGACCCGTTTTGGTTTTCTTCTGTTTTGCGCCCCCGATCTTAAGTTTATCAAATAAAATGTCTCCTAATTGTTTTGGAGAAGCCAAATTGAATTTCTCGCCGGCAGTTTCATATATTTTTTCTTCTAATGATTTAATTTCAACTTCCATTTCTTTAGACATGGCGCTCAAAAATTCCACATCTAAACGAATTCCTTCGGTTTCCATCGCTGCTAAAACGCTTACTAATGGAATTTCGATTTCATCAAATAACTTTTTAGTTTCTGTTTTGTCTAATTCCGCTGTAAAGATTTCTTTTAATTGTAAAGTAATATCGGCATCTTCAGCAGCATATTCTTTAATATCTTCCAAAGGAACATCACGCATGTTAAGCTGATTTTTTCCTTTTTTTCCAATTAAAGTTTCAATGGATTTTGGTGAATATTTTAAATACGTCTCTGCTAAAATATCCATATTATGACGCATATCTGGATTAATCAGATAATGCGCAATCATAGTGTCAAAAAGTTTTCCTTTTACAGTAACGCCGTAATTAGCTAGAATTTTTAAATCGTATTTTAAGTTTTGACCGATTTTTTCAATATTTTCATTTTCAAAAAACGGAACAAATTTGTCAATTAAAACTTTTGCTTCTTCTTGGCTTTCTGGAAACGGAACATAAAAAGCTTTTCCTTTTTCGTATGAGAAAGACATTCCAACAAGTTCTGCATGCAAAGCGTCGATTCCTGTAGTTTCTGTATCAAAACAAACAGAAGTCTGTTTTTGTAAATTCTGTAAAAGTAATTTAATACCTAAATCACCTTGAATAGTTTGATAAGAATGTTCTGTATTCTCTAAAGTATTGTAAAATGAATTTCTGGCAGCTTCGGCACTTTCGTCAAGCGTAGTTCCGCCTCCTCCAAAAAGATCAAATTGATCTTCGTTTTTTGGCTGTGGTTTTTTGTATAATTTGGCGTCAGATACTTGCGTAGAAGCAGCTAATTCATTTCCGCCTCCAACTTTAAATAAATTATCAAACTGTTCTGCCATTCTTCTAAATTCCAATTCCTGAAAAATAGCATCTGTTTTTTCGATATCAGGACGTGAAAGCTCGTAGTCGTCTTCATTAAAAACAACATCACAGTCACATATAATAGTGGCTAGTTTTTTAGAGAGAATACCTTTGTCTTTATTGGCTTCGATATTTTCTTTCATTTTTCCTTTTAGTAAATGTGTGTTTTCTAAAAGGTTTTCCATTGTTCCAAATTCTTTCAGGAACTTTTTAGCCGTCACTTCACCAACACCGGGCAATCCTGGGATATTATCCACAGCGTCGCCCATCATTCCAAGAAAATCGATTACCTGTTCTGGTCTTTCCACTTCAAATTTTGCTAAAACCTCAGGAATTCCCCAAATTTCGATTCCGTTACCCATTCGAGCAGGTTTGTACATAAATATATTTTCAGAAACCAATTGTGCAAAATCCTTATCAGGCGTTACCATGTAAACCTTATAATTTTGTTTTTCGGCTTGTTTGGCAATTGTTCCAATTAAGTCATCGGCTTCACATCCTGCGATTTCAATAATCGGAATGTGCATGGCTTTTAATAGTTCTTGAATATAAGGAATTGCAATTTTAATGGCCTCTGGCGTTGCATCACGATTGGCTTTATATTCAGCAAACATTTCGGTTCTAACTTGACTTCCTTCTTTATCAAAAGCAACAGCTAAATGATCTGGTTTTTCTCTTTTAATAACATCCAAAAGGGAATTCATAAATCCCATAATTGCAGATGTATCCATTCCTTTTGAGTTGATTCTCGGGTTTTTTATAAAGGCATAATAACCACGAAAAATTAATGCATAAGCATCTAGAAGAAAAAGACGTTTTTGAGTTGACATATAAAAAATATTAAGTCTGTAAAAATAAACAATTGGGGTTTAAAAACAGATTTGTTAGTGAAAATTAATTTTTCAAACGGTATACGTTCTTTAAGTCCATTTTTTTCTAAAGATGCAATATATTGTGTTTTGTATTAATGATAAGTTGATCTGTAAAATAAAAGATTGTGAGGTTCGAATTAAAAGACCCATCATTCAATTTTTTCCTTTTTAATAGCGTTAAATTTTTTATAATAAAAAGCAATAAAATTTCCGTTCTTTGTTACTTTGCTTAAAACTATAACAAATGATCCTTCGTTTTGTAATTCTATGCGCTCTTTTTTTATTTATTGAGTTCTATTCTTATCAGGCTTTTCGAACTTTAATTAAAGTTAGATGGGTTTTAATTAGTTATCAAATTATAAGCTTACTGCTTTTAATCTTTATTATTTATTCTTTTTCTCAAGTAGATCGTTCAGTTGGTCAGACTAAACAGTTTATGTTTACGACAGGATTAATGCTGTTGGTATATGTGCCAAAAATTGTACTTACTTTAGTAATGTTTAGTGAGGATATTTTTAGAATAGGAGCTAGTATTCTTAATTATTTTGTGTACAACACTCCGAGAAAAGAAATGATGCCGGATCGTCGAAAATTTGTCAGCCAGATTGCATTAGGTTTGGCGGCCATTCCTTTTTTGTCTATTATTTATGGAATATTTGAAGGAAAATATAATTTTAAAGTAATCAAGCAAACCGTATTTTTTCCAGATCTTCCAGATGCTTTTGATGGTTTTAAAATAACTCAGATTTCAGATGTCCACAGCGGCAGTTTCGATAACCCAGAAAAGATAAATTATGCTATTGATTTGATCAATGCGCAGGAATCGGATATGATTTTGTTTACCGGTGATATAGTAAATACTCATGCAAAAGAAATGCATCCTTGGCTGGAAACTTTTAATCGTATTAAAGAGTATAAATATGGAAAGTTTTCGGTTCTGGGAAATCATGATTATGGTGAATATGTAGCGTGGCCTTCTGAGAAAGAAAAAGATGAAAATTTTAAGGAAATCAAAAAGCTGTATGATCAAATTGGTTTTAAGCTTTTGCTAAACGAGCATACTTATATTCAAAAAGGTGATGATAAAATTGCGCTTATTGGTGTAGAAAACTGGGGGATAAATTTTAAAAAAGCGGGAGATCTTAATAAAGCTTCTGAAAATGTTCATCAAGATGATTTTAAAGTGTTAATGAGCCACGATCCTAGTCACTGGGAAGCAGAAATTAAAGATCATCCAAAGAACTTTCATCTTACTTTTGCAGGTCATACACACGGTATGCAGTTTGGAATTGAAATTCCAGGCTATTTTAAATGGAGCTTGGCTCAATATATTTATAAACAATGGGCGGGCTTGTACGAAAACGTCGGAAGATACGTTTATGTTAACCGTGGCTTTGGTTTTCATGCCTATCCAGGACGAGTTGGTATTATGCCGGAAATAACGGTAATTGAACTAAAAAAAGGCCGTAATGTCGCTTAATTCGTTAAAAATGCTAAATTTGTATTATATTTATTTCTTTTAATAGATTTAAAAAACTTAAAATTTTTGGTTTTATGTCAAAATTTGGAGAACTAATAAATGCTCAAGTTCCAGTGTTAATTGATTTTTACACCGATTGGAATGAATCTTCTGTTTCTATGCATCCTGTTATTAAGGATGTTGCTGCAGCGCTTGGTGATAAAGCTAAAGTGATTAAAATTGATGTAGATAAGAATCAAGAACTAGCAGAAGCACTTCGTATAAAGGGACTTCCAACTTTAATGATTTATAAAGAAGGGCAGATGATTTGGAGGCAGTCAGGAGAGCTTGATGCGAATACAATTATTGGAATTGTTCAGGAACAATTTAATGTCTAAAAATTCTTTTTTGATATTATTTTAGTGAATGATATCAAACTTATATCCGTTTTCTTTTAAAAAGTGCAGTGTTCTAGGTAAAGCAAATCTTAAATTAGGCGAAGCTTTAATACTGTCATGAAAAACAATTACGCTGCCCGATTTAACATTTTTTGTTACATTTTCCAAGCATTTCTCAGGAGTAATGCTTTGATCAAAATCGGCACTTAAAACATCCCACATTACTATTTTATAGCCTAATTTTCTAAGAACCTTAGATTGTGCTTTTTTGATTTTTCCGTAAGGAGGTCGAAATAACAAACGACGCGGTGCTTTTTCTTGTTCGTCTAGCACTTCAGCGCAGTTTTTTACATTTTCGATATAATCATTAGTATGGATCTTCCATCCATTAACATGGTTCATGGTGTGGTTGCCAATAGAATGGCCATCGGTAATCAATTTTTCAAATAAGGCTAAATTAGCTTTGATGTTTTTTCCAATACAGAAAAAGGTAGCTTTTGCATCAAACTTTTTTAATTCGGATAAAACCCAGTCCGTAATCTCTGGAGTAGGCCCGTCATCAAATGTTAGGTATATTTTCTTTTCATTGTTAGGAATATCCCAGCAATATTTAGAAAACACCTTTTTAATAAATGAATTTGTTTTTACCCAATAAAAGCCCATCTTAAATTGAATTTACATTGTTTGTAAAATTAAAAAATGCAGCGCTATTTATCAAACAGCGCTGCATTTTTTTAATTGTTAAGATTTTCGTATATTATTTATTCTTTTTCACGTCCAAAACGTTCAAAAACATTTACATAAGTGTTAAACGTCGTTTTGTGCTTATTGTAAAAAGCAGTGTCTTTATTGTCTTGCATTACATGAAGTAAACTTCTGTATCGCTCGATATCTGTAATAATATCTACTGCTAAATCGGTTTGGTCAGACGGAGTAAGCGTACTGTAATAGTTCAAGTTCTCTTTATATTTTTGAACTAATTTATTTAAAAGATCTTGTGCTTTAGCTTTTTCTCCAACTCTATAATAACCATCCGCAAAAGGCTCGACTAACGAATAATATCCAAATTTGTCCAACGGCATTTTAGTTATCGCCAAATTGATTACATTTTTGGCCTTATCAATTTTACCTTCTTCAATAAGCTGATTCATCAATCTAGAAAGATTAGTACGGTATGTAATACTGTTTCTTCTAGTTTCAGGGTCGTGGTAAATTTTTTCACTTTCGCTATTGCCCCAATCCCATTTCATTACAATATCATAAGTCTTATCTGCATCAATTTGCCCCATATCCAATGGACCGCCATCTTTAGAAGGTGTGTTTTTTACAGGAACTAATTTGTAAACCATTCCGTCCAATTGCAGATAATCTTTCAGCCATAAATAATCTTCATCGTCAAATGCGCCGCCACTAAAATAAATTGGTCTTTTCCAATTGTTATTAGCTAAGATGTCAAGCATCATTAAACGGTTTTTGTATAAAGCACTTCCTTTAATATCAATATCCAAATATGGAACGATAGAATCGTAATATTTAGGGTTAACTACTTTATTCTGAATAATAGTTTTTTTATCAACATTCACTCTAATTTTATTCGTTGGATAGAAATGAATGGTTTGCCCATTTTGTAAACCAACAGTTGATTTAGGATTTTTGATGAAATCAATAAAATCTTTAATGTTCCAACGAGTGTCAATTTTTTGAATGTACGCAGTGTAGTCCAGTTTATCTCCCACATATTGATCGTGTGTAAAAGAAATTGGAAGTGCATTCGATTCATAAGATTTGGCTTTCATCTGGTCAATGTACCAATCTGTCATAAATAAACTTGTATTTACGATCTTAACATCTGTCCTAAAATGTTCGATTTCCTGTGCATACCAAAGCGGGAATGTATCATTATCTCCAATGGTAAATAAAATAGCATCTTTATCACAAGAACTTAAATACGCCTTCGCCATTGATACCGCAGTATATCTTCCTGATCTATCGTGATCATCCCAGTTTTGGGCAGCCATTAAAATAGGGGCAGCTAATAAACTTCCTGCTATAATAACTGGGCCTGCGATTTTTGGAGCTAGATATTTCTGAATACTTTCATAGAGCGAATACACTCCAAATCCGATCCAGATTGCAAAAACATAGAAGGATCCAACAAGTGCATAATCTCTTTCACGAGGTTCAAATGGTCTTTCATTTAAATATATTTTTAATGCAATTCCTGTAAATAAGAATAACGCCAAAAGAACATAGAAACTTTTTAAGTCTTTATTTGCGTGGTACATTAAACCAATCAAACCTAAAATAAATGGTAAGAAATAATAAGCATTACGTCCTTTATTATTTAAAACATCTGAAGGTAAATTATCTTGAGATCCTAAATGAACAGAATCTAAAGGTTTAATGCCGCTGATCCAGTTTCCGTCTAAATTATCATATTTTCCTTGAATGTCATTTTGACGTCCAACAAAGTTCCACATCAAATATCTCCAATACATATATCCAAATTGATATTCGAACATAAAGCTAAAATTATCAGCGGTAGTTGGTTTTTCGATAATTAAATAATCCTTATAGCTTCTTAAGAACTTAACATATCCTTCATTGTCAATTTGTTTTTGAGCGTAAGCATGTCTAAATTCTGAAACCGTTTTTTCAACTTCATTACGCAATTGAGCGGTAGCCTTATTGTATTCATCTTCACTCAATTGACTTGGGTCGATTCCGTATTTGGCTAAATCTTCTTCATAATCATAATTAGGGTTAATTTTGAATTTAGGAGGATTTGTAAAGTTGATATAATTTTGAATATGAGGTGTATCTGTACTCCACATTCTAGGCAAAATAGTTTTCTGATTATCGTCAGAATTTTGCTCTGCATTTTTATAATTATTGGTAATGATATATTTACCAGTTTTATAATCTCTTTCGTAGTTTGGTTTTTTATCTAAATAAGGCGTTTTTGCATCAAGCCCAGAAAAAACTTCTGTGTATTGAGGCCCGTAGAACAACGGATTAACACCATATTGCTCACGATTGTAATACGCTAAAACCTCAGTAGCGTCCGAAGGTTTGTTTTCGTTAATAACAGTATTAGCATTTGCACGTACAGGAAGCATCATCCAAGTTGAGAAACCAATCAGGATGAATAAAATACATAATATAATAGTGTTGTAAAATATTAAGCCTTTTTGCTTGGTGAATTTTAAGCCAAAATAGAAGAAGGCAATAAACAACAAAGCAACAAATATAGTTCCCGAATTAAAAGGAAGTCCCATACTGTTTACCATAAAAACTTCAGTCTTTCCAAAGAAAGCCATGGTTAATGGAAGAAGTAATTTGAAAATAAACAACAAAATTCCGATAACGACTACATTAGCAATCAAAAAGTTCTTAATAGTAACTTTTTCGTAGTGTTTGAAATAATATAAGAATCCGATTGAAGGAATAGTTAAAAGGGCCATAAAGTGAACTCCAAAAGAAAGTCCAACAACAAGAGAAATGATTAACAGCCACTTGTTTCCTCTTGGTTTGTCCATATCTTGTTCCCAGCGTAAACCAAGCCAGAAAAGCAGAGCAATTAATAAAGAAGCCATAGCATAAACCTCGGCTTCTACAGCATTAAACCAGAAACTGTCTGAAAATGTATAAGCTAAAGCCCCAACAAAAGAGCTTCCTAAGATAACAATCGAATTATTTTGATCAATTTCTGCAAATCGCGCTACAATCTTCTTTAAGATCATAGATGACGACCAGAACAGAAATAATATAGTGAAAGCGCTAGAGAAAACAGACATCATGTTAACCATTAGAGCAACATGCTGTGCATCTATTGCGAACATTGCAAAAAATGCACCCATCATTTGATAAAGCGGAGCTCCTGGTGGATGGCCTACTTCTAGTTTGGCAGCGGTAGCAATATATTCTCCGCAATCCCAAAAGCTCATTGTAGGTTCAACTGTTAAAGTGTAGGTAATTAAAGCGATTGCAAATGCAAACCAACCAATAATTGTATTCCATTTATTGAAATTGAATTGTGCCATATTTAGGTGTTAAAAATTTGAAAGTTTTCTATCCTACAAAGAAAATGTTTTTTTATGTAAAGAAACGAGCATTAACAAAAAAATCTATAAAACTATCTTTGAATAGTAAGGTATTGTGTATTAGATGCTTCTGATATTTAGAAAGATTTTCAAATAAAAAAAAGCAAAAAAAATGATTTTTTTTACTCAAAAAGTTTGCACAAACTAAATAAAGCCTTAAATTTGCACTCGCTTAACAGCACTGCTGGTCTATGGTGTAATGGTAACACAACTGTTTTTGGTGCAGTCTTTCTAGGTTCGAGTCCTAGTAGACCAACATAAAGCCTCTCAGAAATGAGAGGCTTTTTTTATGCAAAAAAAAATGCTTTGAAATTTGCATAAACTAAATAAAGTTATAATTTTGCACCCGCTTAACAGCATTGCTGGTCTATGGTGTAATGGTAACACAACTGTTTTTGGTGCAGTCTTTCTAGGTTCGAGTCCTAGTAGACCAACATAAAGCCTCTCAGAAATGAGAGGCTTTTTTTATGGGGTTAATTCAAATTGGTAATTTTAATGTTTTATCTATATAATGGATTGAAAAAAAAGCTTCTCATTGAGAAGCTTTTTGGTTTTTGGTATTATTTAAATCTTCAAAGTAATTACAGGTTTCACAGCATGATTGACTAATCCTTCGCTTATGCTTCCGTTAAAAAAATGCGCAAAACCAGTTCTGCCATGTGTGCACATTCCAATTATATCTGCATTTATTTTGTTGGAGAAATTAATAATTCCTTTTTCGATATTGGTGTCGTTATAAATTTGGGTTGTGTAATTGCTGATGTTAAATTGAGAAACAAATTCGTTCATCGCCTCCTCGCTAATGTGGGTTGGTTTAAAGCTGTTGGGTGTGCAAATTGTTACTAAATGTAGTTTTGATTCAAATAGTTTAGAGAGATTTAAAAGTTTTTCGAAAGGTTTTTTAGCTTCTTCTGAAAAGTCAGAAGCGAAAACAATATTAGAAGCATTGAAATTTGAGATATTTTTTTTGATGACTAAAACAGGTATTTCTGAATTTCGTACAACCTTTTCTGTGTTGGAGCCAATTAATAATTCTTCAACGCCAGAAGAGCCGTGAGATCCCATTACAATTAAATCGACGTCATAATCTTTACTTATTTGTGTAATACCGTGAATTGGTTTGTCCATTTTTACAACTTCAGTAACTGATATTTCGTTCAAATATTCTCTTGAAGCTGCTTCGTCAAGCATTTCGTTGGCTTTTTTCATAAAAAGCATGCTTTCCGGAATGCTGACACCGCCCATTATGGCATCATTTGATTGATGCGGTAATTCTAGCATGTGAAGAAGAATGATTTCGGAGTTGTTCCTTTTAGCAATTTGCGCGGCGACTTTTAAGGCGTCTTCTGCATGTTCTGAAAAATCCGTAGGTACTAAAATTCGTTTCATAGTTTTGAGGGTTAATGATATGAATAATTCGCTATTTTAATGCTCTTATAAAGATAAGAAATATTTTTAGAGCAATCTATTTATTTGATTTATAAAAAAATCACTATATTTGCACTGTTATTTATTAAAATCTAAATAATGAGGGGACTAAATGTCCCCTCTTTTTATAAAATTATGACATTTAAAGAAAAAGTAAACGGATTAATTACAGAAGCTCTTCTGGAAAAACCATCAATCTTTTTGATCGATTTGGCGGTTTCGGATTCTTTTAAAATTAGTGTTGGTTTAGACGGGGATAATGGAGTGGCGCTTCAGGATTGTATTGATATTAGTCGTGCAATCGAAAATAATCTTGATCGTGGAGAGCAGGATTTTTCGCTTGAAGTGGCATCGGTAGGAGTAGGATCACCTTTAAAATTAGTAAGACAATACAAGAAAAATATTGGTAGAACGCTGATTGTTACTACAAATACTGAAAAAATCGAGGCAGAATTGATAGAAGCTAATGATGTTTTTATAATTTTGTCTTGGAAAGCAAGAGAACCGAAAAAAGTAGGAAAAGGAAAAGAAACAGTTCAAAAAGAGCAACAAATACCTTATATAGAAATTAAAGAGGCAGTTGTTACGGTAACATTTTAATTTTAATTAAAAAATTCGCATGGAAAATTTAGCATTAATCGATTCATTCTCAGAGTTTAAAGATAATAAACTTATTGATCGTGTAACGCTTATGGCAATTTTAGAGGACGTATTTAGAAATGCATTAAAGAAAAAATACGGTTCAGATGAAAATTTCGATATCATTATAAATCCTGATAAAGGAGATATGGAAATTTGGAGAAGAAGAGTAATTGTTGCTGATGAGGATCTTGATTTTGAAAATGAGGAAATTACATTGACTGAAGCAAGAAAAATTGAAGCGGATTTTGAAATTGGAGAAGAGGTTTCTGAAGAAGTAAAATTGATTGATTTAGGAAGAAGAGCTATTTTAGCGCTTCGCCAAAATTTAATATCAAAAATTCATGAGCACGATAATACAAACTTGTACAAACAATTTAAAGATATTATCGGTGATATTTATACAGCAGAAGTACATCACGTACGTCCTAGAGTAGTTATCTTAGTTGATGATGAAGGAAATGAAATTGTTCTTCCAAAAGAAAAGCAAATTCCTTCTGACTTTTTCCGTAAAGGAGATAATGTTCGCGGGATCATTGAAAGCGTGGAATTAAAAGGAAATAAACCTCAAATTATTATGTCTAGAACTTCAGAAAAGTTCTTGGAAAAATTATTTGAGCAAGAAATTCCAGAGGTTTTTGACGGGTTAATTACAGTTAAAAATGTAGTTCGTATTCCTGGTGAAAAAGCAAAAGTAGCTGTTGATTCTTATGATGATAGAATTGATCCAGTTGGAGCTTGTGTGGGTATGAAAGGTTCTCGTATTCATGGAATTGTTCGTGAATTAGGAAATGAAAATATTGACGTAATCAATTACACAAACAACATTCAGTTGTTTATTACAAGAGCTTTAAGCCCTGCTAAAGTTTCTTCTATTAAAATAGATGAAGAAACGAAAAGAGCTGAAGTTTTCTTGAAATTAGAAGAAGTTTCTAAAGCAATTGGTAGAGGCGGTCACAATATCAAATTAGCAGGTCAATTGACAGGTTATGAATTAGATGTTATTCGTGAAGGAGATGTTGCCGGTACTGTTGCAGATGAAGATGATGTTGAATTAACAGAGTTTTCAGATGAAATTGAAGAATGGGTAATTGAAGAGTTTGCTAAAATAGGTTTAGATACTGCAAAAAGTATCTTGAAACATGAAGTAGAAGATTTAGTAAGAAGAACAGATTTAGAAGAGGAAACAATTCTAGATGTTATGAAAATACTGAAAGAAGAGTTTGACAGCTAAGAGATAGCTGAGTATCTGCTCTAACAACACAACGAAAAAGGTAATAATAAAAAGGTTATATGTCTGAAGAGAGAGTAATAAGAATAAATAAGGTTTTAAGGGAATTAAATATTTCGTTAGAAAGAGCTGTAGATTATCTAAAAGATAAGGGAATTGCTATTGATGCAAATCCTAATGCAAAAATTTCTGACAGTGAATTTAATATCCTTCAAAGTCAATTTGCGGGCGATAAGGGGAATAAGGAGGCTTCTAAAGAGGTTGGAGAAGAGAAAAGAAAAGAAAAAGAAGCTTTACGTGTAGAGCGCGAAAAAGAAATTGAAGACAAACGCAGACAAGAAGAGGAGCGTCAAAAACAACAGGAAATAATTAAAGCGAGAGCTGTCGTTACAGGGCCTGTACAAGTTGGTAAAATCGACTTGAATCCAAAAAAACCTGCAATTACTCCTTCTGAAGAAACAGTAAAGGCTGAAGAGCCAAAACCTGTTGTTGCGCCTGAGCAAACAGAAAAACCTGTTCAGAGTGAAACTGTGAAATCTGAACCAGTTGTATCGCAGCCGGTTTTGGAAACAAAAAAAGCAGAACAACCTATTATTACTGAGAAAAAAGAAGTTAAAGCAGAGTCTTCTAAAGCTGCACAGGAGCCAATCGTGTCTACTGATCCAGCAACTTCAGAAGAAACAATTACTACTCAATATCAAAAACTTTCAGGAACAACTCTTACAGGTCAGACAATTGATTTATCTCAATTTAATAAACCTAAGAAAAAGAAAGAAGATCCTAAAGCGGCTCAAAATAAGCCTGGAACTCCTGGAGTTGGTGGTAATAACGCGAATAAAAATAAGCGTAAAAGAATTGCGCCTAAACCGGGTACTCCTGGAGCGCCAAAACCTGCAACAGGCAATAATACGCCAGGAACACCAAATCCAAACAAAATTACTCCAAACAATAATGGTGGAGGGTTTAATGCAAACAGAAGTTCTAGACCTGGTTTTGTAAAAGGAAACCGTCCAGCGATTGTAGCTAAAGTTGAGCCGACAGAAGAAGAAGTAAAAAACCAAATTAGAGAAACTCTTGAAAAACTTCAAGGTAAAGGAGGAAAATCTAAAGCGGCTAAATATAGAAGAGATAAAAGAGAAACACACCGTCAGAAATCTGATGATGAGCAAAGAGCACTTGACGAAGGAAGTAAAACTATTAAAGTTACGGAATTCGTTACTGTAGGTGAAATTGCAATCATGATGGATGTGCCGATTACTAAAGTAATTGGAACTTGTATGTCTCTTGGTATCATGGTAACCATGAATCAGCGTCTTGATGCTGAGACTTTAACTATCGTTGCAGATGAGTTTGGTTATGATGTAGAATTTATTACAGTGGATATCGAAGAAGCGATTGAAGTTGTAGAAGATAGAGAAGAAGATTTAGTAACAAGAGCGCCAATTGTTACTGTAATGGGTCACGTTGACCACGGTAAAACATCTTTACTGGATTATATTCGTAAAGAAAATGTTATCGCTGGTGAATCTGGAGGTATTACGCAGCACATTGGAGCATATGGAGTTACTTTAGATAATGGTCAAAAAATAGCTTTCCTAGATACTCCTGGTCACGAGGCGTTTACCGCGATGCGTGCACGTGGAGCTCAAGTTACAGATATTGCTATTATTGTAATTGCTGCGGATGATGATATCATGCCGCAAACTAAAGAGGCGATCAGCCACGCTCAAGCGGCTAATGTGCCAATTATTTTTGCAATCAATAAGGTAGATAAACCAAATGCTAATCCTGATAAAATTAAAGAAAGATTAGCAGGTATGAATTTACTTGTTGAAGACTGGGGAGGAAAAATCCAATCTCATGATATTTCTGCAAAAACAGGATTAGGAGTAAAAGAATTACTTGAAAAAGTTTTATTAGAAGCTGAAATCTTGGATTTAAAATCAAATCCAAATAAAGCTGCTCAGGGAACTGTAGTAGAAGCTTTCTTAGATAAAGGAAAAGGATATGTATCAACAATTTTAGTTCAGCACGGAACTTTAAAAATTGGAGATTACATGTTAGCTGGAAAACATCATGGTAAAGTTAAAGCGATGCATGATGAAAGAGGGCATACTGTTTTACAAGCAGGACCTTCGACGCCGGTATCTGTTTTAGGTTTAGATGGAGCTGCAACGGCGGGTGATAAGTTCAATGTATTTGAAGATGAAAAAGAAGCAAAACAAATTGCATCTAAACGTTCTCAATTAATGCGTGAACAATCTGTACGTACACAAAGACATATTACACTTGATGAAATTGGTCGTCGTATTGCACTTGGTCAGTTTAAAGAATTAAATGTTATCCTTAAAGGAGACGTTGATGGATCTGTTGAAGCATTATCAGATTCGTTCTCTAAACTTTCTACTGAAGAAGTTCAAATTAATATTATTCATAAAGGTGTTGGTGCAATTACAGAAACTGACGTTAACTTAGCGTCTGCATCTGATGCAATCATTATCGGATTTAACGTTCGTCCTGCTGGAAATGCTAGACAGCTTGCTGATAAAGAAGAAATCGATATCCGTTACTATTCTATTATTTACGCTGCTATCGATGACTTAAAAGATGCAATGGAAGGAATGCTAGCTCCTGAAATGAAAGAAGAAATTTTAGGAACTGCAGAAATTCGTGAGATTTTCAAAATTTCTAAAGTGGGTTCAATTGCAGGTTGTATGGTAACTGATGGTAAAATCTTAAGAACGTCTAAAATTAGAGTTATTAGAGAAGGGGTTGTAGTTCACACAGGTGATTTAGTAGCTTTAAAACGATTCAAAGATGATGTTAAAGAGGTATCTAAAGGTTATGACTGTGGTATTCAAATAAAAGGATTTAATGACATTGAAATTAGTGATGTTATTGAAGCTTACCACGAAGTAGCAATTAAAAAGAAATTGAAATAATATTCAGTTGATAAATAATAAAAAAGTCCCAATGTAAATTGGGACTTTTTTTTGGACTTTTAAAAGTGAATTTTAGTGTTTCTAAATAATTAGTTTAGAATTTTAATGTTATTTTTGATCAAACTAAAATGTAATAAATATGAAATTAGGAATATATACAGCTGTTTTGTTTTTGAGTTTTTCGTCTTTTTGCTTTTCACAAGAAGATGTTGAGAAGCCTGCACCTCCTGCCGGAAATGCATTAGTAGGTGATTTTTATGGTGCGGATATTTCTACCGCAACCATTAATAATGCAATTTCAGTTGATAAATTGGAAGATAAATTAAAAGAGAGCAGTAAAATAGAAAATATTGCTGTTAAAGGAGAAGTAACGGGTGTTTGTCCAAAAAAAGGATGCTGGGTTAGTGTAAAAACAGATGGTGGTTCTTCTTTTTTTGTAAAAATGAAAGATTATGCTTTTTTTGTGCCAACTGCAGCTAAAGGCAAGAATGTTGTTTTAGAGGGCAGTGTTGAACGAAAAGTAACTTCTGTTGAGGAATTAAAGCACTACGCAAAAGATGCTAAGAAATCAAAGGCGGAAATAGATGCAATCACAATGCCTAAAGAAGAAATAAGATTTATGGCAAGCGGAATTAAAGTTGTAAATTAATAGTATGAAGCTTTTTGAAAATCTACATTTTTCTAATAAATAGTAGCTTTCATAGTTTGATGAATACTTAAGGTCCTAATGAAAATTAGGGCTTTTTTTGTATAATTAGTTTTGAAGTCGATATTTTGCCTGTTGTTGAGCTTGCGATTAATTGAATGTTTGCGGTATTTATTTGCTTTCAGGGATTAAATTAGTCTTTAATTAAGTTTGTATATGTGTTTAAATAACTTATGAGTATAAAAAAAGCGAGGTGTTTTTCCTCGCTTTTGTTTTTTTGAATTGTCTATTATTTCCCAGGTTTGAGTAAGAAAACGCTTTTATATCTTTTTTTGATTTCTGCTAGATTTCTTTCTGCTTCAATTCGGGTCTTAAAATTCCCTACAATTACCTTGTAATTTGGAGTGCTGAATATTATTGTTCCGTCAATGCTTGAATTTTCCCTTTTGAAATCTGACAGTGTTTTTTTTGCTTCATCGCTTTTACCACTAAAGATTTGGATTCTATAAGTATCGTTTGTATTTATTGACGTGTTAATTTTACGTTTCTCGTTTAACAATTGCTCAAATTTAGTATCTTGATTCAATGTTAAATTTTGGTCTTGCGCGTTAATATTGTGTGCGAAAGCAATCGATGTAATTGTTAATAAAAGGTTTTTTGAAGGACTTAAAATTCTCATAATGTGATGGTTTTTATGCAAAAATACTATTTAAAGTTTGAGTGTAAAATTTTAATATTATTTAGAATTGATATAAATTGATATTTAAGGGTATTTTAAGGTTTTGAGAATAGTTCATAAGTCGTATTTTTGTGCAAGTTTTAAAAGAGGGTGTGTGTTTTTACTGAAATTAATACAGAAAAAATCATACCAAAAATTAGTAGACAATTATTTATACTATATGAAAAAGGTGGGTAACCATAATTCGATCTCAAGAAAATTACTGTTTGGCTTATCGCTGACGTTAATTTTCTCCCTAACTTCATTTGCTCAAGATGCTGCTGCTCCTGCGGCGCCTGAAGCTGCGGCTGCTGCTCCGGCTGCAGATGGCGGTGATCCAGTAAAAGGGAAGGAACTTTTTAATGCAAATTGCGCTGCATGTCACAAATTAGATGCTAAATCAACAGGGCCGGCTTTAAGGGGCGTTGCTGCTAAGCACGATAAAGCTTGGCTTTATAAGTGGGTGCATAACAGTTCTGACATGATTAAGTCAGGTGATCCTGTTGCTGTTAAACTTTTTGAGGAAAATAACAAGGCTGTTATGACTTCTTTTCCTCAATTATCAGAAGGAGATATTGATAATATTATAGCATATACTTCTGAAGAAAAACCTGCTGCTCCTGCTGGTACTGTTGCATTGCCAACTGGTGGTGCTCAAGCTGAAGGAAGCGGAATTTCAAATAACATTATATTAGGAGCTCTTGCTCTAGTAATGGCTATTTTGGTTGTAATGTTGTTCATGGTGAACAAGGTTTTAACTAAAGTTGCAAATAAAAATGGTATTGAGGTTGCTCCAAGAGAAGCTAGAACTCCAATTTGGAAAGCTTTTGTTAAAAACCAATTTTTAGTTTTGGTAACTTCTATATTTTTGCTTTTGGCAAGTGGTTATTTCGTTTACGGATACTTAATGCAGGTAGGTGTAGATCAGAATTATGAGCCAATTCAGCCAATTCACTATTCGCACAAAATTCACGCTGGTGATAACGAAATCAATTGTAAATATTGCCACTCTGCTGCTCGTGTAAGTAAAACAGCTGGTATTCCTTCGTTAAATGTTTGTATGAACTGTCATAAAAATATTTCTGAGGTTGCTGAAACGACTGCTACTCCTGAGTACAGTAAAGCTTTCTACGATGCGCAGATTCAAAAATTATATGATGCTGTTGGATGGGATAAGGCTAAACAGGCTTATACTGGAAAAACGCAGCCTGTAAAATGGGTTCGTATTCATAATCTTCCTGATTTTGTTTATTTCAATCACTCACAACACGTCTCTGTTGCTGGAATTGAATGTCAAACTTGTCACGGACCAGTTCAAGAATTTGAAATCATGAAGCAGTACTCTAAATTAACAATGGGATGGTGTGTGGATTGCCACAGAAAAACTGATGTTAAGATGGAAGGTAACGCTTACTATGATAAAATTCATGCTGAACTTTCTAAAAAATACGGTGTAGAGAAACTAACTGCAGCGCAAATGGGAGGTTTAGAATGCGGTAAATGCCACTATTAATCGATTTATTAAGATTTTAATATATATATACAATGTCATCAAACAAAAAATACTGGAAAAGTGTTGAAGAGCTAGAAAATAGCTCTATTGTTGAGGCGCTTAGAAATAACGAATTTGTTGAAGAAATTCCTACTGATGAGTTTTTGGGTAACGCTGAGGCTTTATCTACATCAGGGACTTCACGTCGTGACTTTTTAAAGTACGTAGGGTTTAGTACTGCAGCTGTTACATTAGCTGCCTGCGAAGGTCCTGTTCACAAGTCTATCCCTTATGTATTACAACCAGAGCAAATCATTCCTGGTGTTGCAGATTATTATGCAACTACAGTATTTGATGGTTTTGATTTTGCTAATCTATTGGTTAAAACTCGTGAGGGTCGTCCAATTAAAATTGAAAACAATACAATTGCAGGAGCTAAATTTGCTGCGAATGCTAGAATTCATGCATCTATTTTAGGCTTGTATGACAGCACTCGTTTGAAAGAGCCAAAAGTAGAAGGTAAAGATTCTAATTGGTCTGCTGCTGATTTAAGAATTAAATCAAGTTTAGCTGATGCAAAAGCTAAAGGTGGTCAAGTTGTATTGTTAACAAATACTTTGGCTAGTCCATCTACAGAAAAATTAATCGCTGAGTTTATTGCTAAAAATCCAAATGCTAAGCATGTGGTATATGATGCAGTTTCTTCATCTGAAGCTTTAGATGCTTTTGAATCTGCTTTTGGTGAAAGAGCTTTAGTTGATTATGATTTTTCAAAATCTTCTTTAATCGTTTCTGTTGGAGCTGATTTCCTTGGAGATTGGCAAGGTGGTGGATATGATTCTGGATATGCTAAAGGACGTATTCCTCAAAACGGAAAAATGTCTCGTCACTTCCAGTTCGAATCAAATATGACATTATCTGGAGCTGCTGCTGATAAGCGTGTTCCAATGACTATAGCTGCTCAAAAGCAAGCTCTAGTTCAAATTTATAATATTATTGCAGGTGCTTCTGTTCCTGTAGCTTTAGATGAAAAAGTTAAAGCTGAAGTAGTAAAAGCTGCTCAGCAACTTAAAGCTGCTGGTTCAAAAGGAGTTTTAGTATCTGGAATTGAAGATAAAAATGCTCAATTATTAGTTTTAGCTATCAATCAAGTGTTGGCTAGTGAGGCTTTTACTACTGCAGGGACGAGACAAATTAGAAAAGGATCTAATGCTGTTGTTTCTCAGTTAATTAAAGATTTGAATGCAGGAAGTGTTCATACTTTAATTATGAGTGGAGTAAATCCTGTTTACACATTAGCTGATTCTGCTGCTTTTGTTTCTGGATTGAAAAAAGTTAAAACATCTGTTTCTTTTTCATTAAAAGAAGATGAAACTGCATCGATTGTTACTGTTGCTGCTCCAGCTCCTCATTATTTAGAGTCTTGGGGTGATGTTGAATTAACAAAAGGAACTTATAGTTTAACACAGCCAACTATTCGTCCTATCTTTAATACAAAACAATTTCAAGATGTTTTATTATCATTGAATGGTACTGCTGGTACTTTTTATGATTATTTAAAAGCTAATTCTGCTGTATTTACTGCAGGATCTTCTTGGAGTAAAGTATTACATGATGGAGTTTATGTGGTTGGTTCTACTGCTTTAGCAGGTGGTTCTATAGATGCTGCAACTGCTGCAAATGCTGTTTCTAGATCTAAATCAGCTGGAGAATACGAGTTAGTTTTATATACAAAAACTGGTCTAGGAGATGGACAACATGCAAACAATCCTTGGTTGCAAGAGTTTCCAGATCCAATCACGAGAGTATCTTGGGATAATTATATTACAGTTTCAAATGCTGATGCTAAGAAGATCGGTTTATCTAATGAAATCGTTGCGAATGGTGGTTTAAATGGTAGTTATGCTACTATTACTACTGCAGACGGAGTGAAGTTGGATAACGTTCCGGTTATCGTTCAGCCAGGTCAAGCAGTTGGAACTATTGGTTTAGCTTTAGGTTATGGGCGTAAAGCTTCTCTAAAAGAAGAAATGCAGGTAGGTTTAAATGCTTACGCTTTATATAAAGGATTTAATGGTGTTCAATCTGTTTCTATCGCTAAAGCTGGAGGAGAACATGAGTTTGCTTGTGTTCAAGGTCAGAAAACATTGATGGGTAGAGGAGATATCATTAAAGAAACTACTTTAGAAGTATTTAATAGTAAAGATGCGGAACATTGGAATGAAAAACCAATGGTATCTTTAGATCACCAAGAAGTTGAAGCTACAACTGTAGATTTATGGGAATCATTTGATCGTTCAACTGGTCACCACTTCAATCTTTCAATCGACTTAAATGCTTGTACAGGATGTGGAGCATGTGTTATTGCTTGTCACGCTGAGAACAACGTTCCGGTTGTGGGTAAAGCTGAAGTTAGAAGAAGCCGTGATATGCACTGGTTGCGTATCGATAGATATTATTCTTCTGAAAGTACTTTTGAAGGTGATAATGAAAGAAAAGAAGGAATCGCTGGTCTATCTAGTTCATTATCTACATTTAATGAAATGGAAAAACCTGGAGATAACCCTCAGGTAGCATTCCAGCCAGTAATGTGTCAGCACTGTAATCACGCACCTTGTGAGACAGTTTGTCCAGTTGCTGCTACATCTCATGGTCGTCAAGGTCAAAACCATATGGCTTACAACAGATGTGTTGGTACTCGTTATTGTGCAAACAACTGTCCTTATAAAGTACGTCGTTTCAACTGGTTCTTATATAACAAGAACAGTGAATTCGATTATCATATGAATGACGATTTAGGTCGTATGGTGTTAAATCCAGATGTAAACGTTCGTTCTCGTGGTGTTATGGAAAAATGTTCTTTCTGTATCCAAAGTACTCAAGCTGTAATTCTTCAAGCAAAACGTGAAGGTAGAGTAGTAGCAAAAGATGAGTTTAACAATGCTGTTGCTTGTTCTGCTGCTTGTTCTTCTGGAGCTATGATCTTTGGAGACGTAAATGATAAAGAAAGTGAAGTTGCTAAACTTGCTGAAAGCGAAAGAGCATATCACTTATTAGAGCATGTGGGGACAAAACCAAATGTTTTCTATCATGTTAAAGTTAGAAATACTTAGAAAAATTATTAATTAAGAAACAATATAAAGGATTATGTCGTCTCATTACGAAGCACCCATTAGAAAACCTTTAGTTATAGGTGATAAATCATATCACGATGTAACTGTAGATGTGGCAGCGCCTGTAGAAGGACCTGCAAATAAACAATGGTGGATTGTATTTACAATCGCATTAGTAGCCTTCCTTTGGGGGTTAGGTTGTATAATTTACACCGTATCTACCGGTATCGGAACATGGGGATTAAATAAAACAGTTGGTTGGGCTTGGGATATCACAAACTTCGTTTGGTGGGTAGGTATTGGTCACGCCGGAACATTAATTTCTGCGGTATTATTACTTTTCCGTCAACGTTGGAGAATGGCTATTAACCGTTCTGCAGAAGCGATGACTATCTTCTCAGTAGTCCAAGCAGGTCTTTTTCCAATTATTCACATGGGGCGTCCATGGTTAGCATACTGGGTTTTACCAATTCCAAATCAATTTGGATCTCTATGGGTAAACTTTAACTCACCATTACTTTGGGACGTATTTGCGATTTCAACTTATCTTTCAGTATCGTTAGTTTTCTGGTGGACTGGATTATTACCTGACTTTGCAATGCTTCGTGATAGAGCTATAACTCCATTTAACAAAAGAGTTTATTCTATCTTAAGTTTTGGATGGAGCGGTAGAGCAAAAGACTGGCAGCGTTTTGAAGAAGTATCTTTGGTATTAGCTGGTTTAGCTACTCCTCTTGTACTTTCTGTACACACGATTGTATCTATGGACTTTGCTACTTCTGTGATTCCTGGATGGCATACAACAATTTTCCCTCCTTACTTCGTTGCAGGAGCGGTATTCTCAGGATTCGCGATGGTAAATACCTTGTTGATCGTTATGAGAAAGGTTTCTAATCTTGAAGCATACATTACACTACAACATATTGAATTAATGAACATCATTATCATGATCACAGGATCTATTGTTGGTGTGGCTTACATTACTGAGTTATTTGTAGCTTGGTATTCAGGTGTAGAGTATGAGCAGTATGCTTTCTTAAACAGAGCAACAGGACCTTACTGGTGGGCTTACTGGTCGATGATGACTTGTAATGTATTCTCTCCTCAGTTCATGTGGTTTAAAAAATTAAGAACTAGTATCATGTTCTCATTCATTATTTCCATTGTAGTAAATATCGGAATGTGGTTCGAAAGATTCGTAATTATTGTTACTTCTTTACATAGAGATTACCTTCCATCTTCTTGGACAATGTTCTCACCAACATTTGTTGATATTGGAATTTTCATTGGAACAATTGGTTTCTTCTTCGTATTGTTTTTATTGTACTCAAGAACTTTCCCTGTAATTGCTCAGGCAGAGGTTAAAACAATTTTGAAAGGAACTGGAGATAATTACATTAGAGAAAGAGCAAATAGTAAAGATTCACATCATGAGTAATAAAGTAATATACGCCATTTATAATGACGATGACGTTTTGATGAGTGCAGTAAAGAAAACTAGAGCTGCACATCATCATATTGAAGAGGTTTTTACTCCATTCCCAGTTCACGGTTTGGATAAAGCCATGGGATTAGCGCCAACTAGATTAGCAATATGTGCTTTCTTATATGGATGTGTTGGTATCTCTGTTGCTACAACAATGATGAGTTATATAATGATTCATGACTGGCCACAAGATATTGGTGGTAAGCCAAGTTTTAGTTTCATTCAAAATATGCCATCTTTTGTGCCAATTATGTTTGAGATGACTGTATTTTTTGCAGCCCACTTAATGGTAATCACTTTTTACATGAGAAGTAGATTATGGCCTTTTAAAGAAGCGGAGAATCCAGATGTTAGAACAACAGATGACCATTTCTTAATGGAAGTTGCTGTAAATAATAACGAAGCTGAATTGGTTTCTTTCTTTGAAGGAACTGGAGCTGTGGAAGTTAAAGTAATAGAAAAGAATTAATTGTAGCTATGAAAAGGATATATAAAATAACACTTTTAGTTGGTATAACTATTTTAGTTTCATCTTGCCACAATAATTCGGCACCGAACTATCAGTATTTCCCAAATATGTATGAGTCTGTAGCCTATGAGCCATATACAGAAGCAAAAATATTTAAGGGAGGAAAAGAAGGACAGCTTCCTGTTGCAGGAACTATTAATAGAGGTTTTGAGCCTTATGAATATGAAAATTCAACTGCTGGTTATGAATTAGCAAAAGCTAATTTAAAATCTCCTTTGGATTCTATTGAAAGAAATTCTGGAAAAGGTAAAGAGCTTTTCGAGATTTACTGTATCAGCTGCCATGGCGCTACTGGTAATGGTAAAGGTAAATTGGTTGAGAGAGAAAAATTTCTTGGAGTACCTAGCTATAAAGACAGAGAAATCACTGAAGGAAGTATCTTTCATGTTGAGACTTATGGTTTAAATGCAATGGGTTCACATGCAAATCAATTAAGTGCTCACGAACGTTGGTTAGTTGCTGACTATGTTCTGAAACTAAAAAGCCAATTATAATTGTTGAACAAACTGATCGTAATAGATATGTATACATTTTCAAGTAAATTAAAAACTTTTTCTATCATCTTAATGGCCGTAGGTTTATTAGGAATTGGGTATGGTTTTTTAAGTGCGCCAAAAGATATTCAAGAAGTTGAAAAAATACTAGCTGCAGATGAACATGGTTCTCATGGTGCTGCACATGAAGAAAAAGCGGAGGCATCTCATAAAGAAGAAGGTCATCATGCTGCTGCTGAAGCTGCACATGACTCTCATAAAGGTGCTGAGCACGCTGAAGTTTCTGGGGCTAATGAGCACGAGAAACATTTAGAGCACGTATTGCACCAATTACAAAACAAACCTTGGTCTGCAGTATATGTAGCTTGTATTTTCTTTTTGCTGCTTTCAATGGGAGTTTTAGCTTTTTACGCTATTCAGCAAGTTGCTCAGGCAGGCTGGTCTCCAGTTTTATTTAGAGTAATGCAAGGTATAACGGCTTATTTACCAGCTGGTTCAATCATCTTTTTTATTATTTTAGTATTATGTGGACTGCAATTTAACCATATTTTTGTATGGTTAGGTGAAGGTGTAACAGATCCTAAAAGTCCAAATTATGATGCTATAATTGCAGGTAAATCAGGTTATTTAAACTTTCCTTTCTGGATTGCAAGAGCTTTTATCTTTTTATTAGGATGGAATATTTACCGTCATTTTTCTAGAAAAAACTGTTTAGCACAAGATGAAGCAAATGACGATCTTTACTACAAAAAGAATTTCAAAGCTTCTGCAGGATTTTTAGTATTCTTTATCGTTTCTGAATCTATTATGTCTTGGGATTGGATTATGTCTTTTGATCCACACTGGTTTAGTACTTTATTTGGATGGTATGTATTTGCTTCTTTCTTTGTAAGTGGTATTACTACTATTGCTTTAGTAACAATATATTTAAAATCAAAAGGATACTTAGAGTATGTAAATACGAGCCATATTCATGATTTAGCTAAATTTATGTTTGGTATTAGTGTTTTCTGGACTTATTTATGGTTCTCTCAGTTCATGTTGATTTGGTATGCTAACATTCCAGAAGAGGTAACTTATTTTGTAACAAGAATTCAATTATATAACCTTCCTTTCTTTGGAGCGGTTGTTATGAACTTTGTTTTCCCATTATTAATATTAATTAATACTGACTTTAAACGTCTTAACTGGGTTGTTGTAATGGCTGGTGTTGTAATATTATTAGGTCACTATGTTGATTTCTTTAATATGATTATGCCTGGTACAGTAGGAGACAAATGGTTTATCGGAGTTCCTGAAATTGCATCAATTCTTTTCTTCTTAGGTCTATTTATATTTGTTGTATTTACTGCATTAACTAAATCTCCTTTGCTTGCAAAAAGAAATCCTTTCATTGAAGAAAGTAAACATTTTCATTATTAATATTTAAAGAAGTAAACAGATGACAAGTTTGTTGGTAATTATAGTTTTAGTTTTATTAGCAGTTGCATTATGGCAATTGACCAAGATATTTGATCTTACTCAAGTAGGAGTATCTTCGGACGATTCTCAAGTTGCATCAGATAATGATAATAACATTCAGGGATATATTTTGTTTGGCTTTTTAGCTTTCATTTATATATTTACGATTTATGGTTTACTAAAATGGGGTAATCTAGCACTTCATACTCCTGCATCAGAGCATGGACTTTTAGTAGATAATTTAATGAATATTACTTGGGTATTAATTTTTACTGTTCAAGTTATAACTCAAGGTTTATTATATTGGTTTTCTTTCAAATACAAAGGAAATAAAGATAAAAAAGCATTGTTTTTTGCTGATAGTAATAAATTAGAGGCAATTTGGAGTATCATTCCTTCTGTTGTTTTAGCATGTTTAATTCTTTACGGATTGTACGCTTGGAATAACATTATGTTTGTTGATAAAGACGAGGATGTTATTGAAATCGAGCTATATGCTCAACAATTTAAATGGACTGCAAGATACGCAGGTGCTGATAATACTTTAGGAAAAGCTAACGTGAGATTAATTGAAGGTGTAAATACTTTAGGAGTAGATATGTCTGATAAAAATTCTCAAGACGATATTGTAGTTTCTGAATTGCATATTCCAAAAGGGAAAAAAGTACATTTTAAAATGCGTTCTCAAGACGTTTTACACTCAGCTTACTTTCCACACTTTAGAGCACAAATGAACTGTGTTCCTGGTATGGTTACTGAATTTGCTTTCGTTCCAACTTATACTACTGCTGAATACAGAGAGTTACCATTTATGGTTGAAAAAGTTGCGCACATTAACAAACTTAGAGCTGAAAAAAGCGTTGATTTAGTTGCAAAAGGAGGTACAGCTTTAGATCCTTATACATTTGATTATTTATTATTATGTAATAAAATCTGTGGAGCTTCACATTATAACATGCAAATGAAAGTTGTTGTGGATACTCCAGAAGACTACAAAAAATGGTTAAGTGAGAAAACTACTTTAGCTGAAGATATCAAAGCAGCGGCTGCTGCAGAGAAACCAGCTGTTGAAGGAGCTGCACCAACTACAGATACTGCTGCAAAAGTAGTCGATACTGTTAAAGCAGTTGTTGATACTGTTAAAGCAGCTGTAGCTAAAGTTGCGATGAAATAATATTATTAAGAAAATTTAAAGTACACATATATGTCAGCAGAAGCGCACGATCACGATCACGGACACGATCACGAGCACGAACATCATCATAAAGACACGTTCATTACTAAATATATTTTTAGTATTGATCACAAAATGATTGCTAAGCAATACTTGATTACTGGTATTGTTATGGGAGTAATTGGTATTGCAATGTCCCTGCTTTTCAGAATGCAATTGGCTTGGCCAGAAGAGTCTTTTAAGATATTTAATGTTTTATTAGGAGATAAATTTGCACCTGACGGTGTAATGGCAAATGATATTTATTTAGCTTTAGTTACAATTCACGGTACCATAATGGTATTCTTTGTACTGACAGCTGGTTTAAGTGGAACTTTCAGTAATTTACTTATTCCGCTTCAAATCGGTGCAAGAGATATGGCTTCTGGATTCATGAATATGATTTCATATTGGTTATTTTTCGTATCTGCAGTAGTAATGTTATGTTCATTATTTGTTGAAGCTGGACCAGCTTCTGCAGGTTGGACAATCTATCCTCCATTGAGTGCATTGCCACAAGCAATTCCAGGATCTGGAACAGGTATGACATTATGGTTAGTATCGATGGCAATATTTATCGCATCTTCATTGATGGGATCTTTAAATTATATTGTTACAGTTCTTAACTTAAGAACAAAAGGAATGTCTATGACAAGACTTCCACTTACAATTTGGACATTTTTCGTGACAGCTATTATTGGTGTTATTTCTTTCCCAGTATTGTTATCTGCAGCTTTATTATTGATTTTTGATAGAAGTTTTGGTACATCATTCTTCTTATCTGATATCTATATTGCAGGAGAGGTTTTACACTACCAAGGAGGTTCTCCAGTATTGTTTGAGCACTTATTCTGGTTCTTAGGTCACCCTGAGGTTTATATTGTAATCTTACCAGCAATGGGTCTTGTATCTGAAATTATGGCTACGAACTCTCGTAAACCAATCTTTGGATATAGAGCGATGATTATGTCAGTTCTTGCAATTGCATTCTTATCTACTATTGTTTGGGGTCACCATATGTTTATTTCAGGTATGAATCCTTTCTTAGGATCAGTATTTACATTTACAACATTATTGATCGCAATTCCATCTGCTGTAAAAGCGTTCAACTGGATTACAACTTTATGGAAAGGTAATTTACAGTTTAACCCAGCAATGTTATTCTCTATTGGAATGGTTTCAACTTTCATTACTGGAGGTTTAACAGGAATCATTTTAGGAGATAGTACTTTAGATATTAACGTTCACGATACTTACTTCGTAATTGCTCACTTTCACTTAGTAATGGGTATCTCTGCACTTTACGGAATGTTTGCTGGTATTTACCACTGGTTTCCTAAAATGTACGGAAGAATGTTAAATAAAAACTTAGGTTATATTCACTTCTGGGTAACTGCAGTTTGTGCTTATGGAGTTTTCTTCCCAATGCACTTTATTGGATTAGCTGGTTTACCAAGACGTTACTATACAAACACTAACTTCCCATTATTTGATGATTTACAAAATGTGAATGTTTTAATTACAACATTTGCTCTTGTCGGAGGTGCGTTCCAATTAGTATTCTTATACAATTTCTTTAGCAGTATTTTCTACGGTAAGAAAGCAGTTCAAAACCCTTGGAGATCTACAACTTTAGAGTGGACAACTCCAGTAGAACATATCCACGGAAACTGGCCAGGAGAAATTCCTCACGTATACCGTTGGCCGTATGACTACAGTAACCCAAATCATGATGTAGATTTTGTGCCACAAAATGTACCAATGAAAGAAGGTGAAGAAGTTTTACACCACTAAAAATAAAATAAAGAAAGACTGTCAGAAATGACAGTCTTTTTTGTTTAGTTAAATTTTTGAACGTTCAGTTTTTACTATTTTACAAAACTAATTAGTTTCTATATCTTTGTAGGATGAATGAAAATCTTGATCCTACTACTAAAGGATATAACTCAGAAGAATTAGATCTCGAAAAAAGATTGCGTCCCTTGTCATTTGATGATTTTGCAGGACAAGATCAAGTTTTGGAAAATTTGAAAGTATTTGTTGCCGCGGCAAATCAAAGAGGTGAAGCTCTTGATCATGCTTTATTTCATGGACCTCCAGGTTTGGGAAAAACAACACTCGCAAATATTCTTGCCAATGAATTGGAAGTTGGTATTAAAATTACTTCTGGACCTGTTTTAGATAAACCTGGTGATTTAGCTGGTCTATTGACAAATCTAGATGAAAGAGATGTATTGTTTATAGATGAGATTCATCGTCTTAGTCCAGTTGTTGAAGAATATTTATATTCTGCAATGGAAGATTTTAAGATTGATATCATGATTGAATCAGGCCCTAATGCGAGAACTGTTCAGATCAACTTAAATCCTTTTACATTGATTGGGGCTACAACAAGATCAGGTCTGCTGACTGCTCCTATGCGTGCTCGTTTCGGGATTTCTTCACGTTTACAATATTATACTACAGAACTTTTAACGACAATTGTTGAAAGAAGTGCTTCTATACTAAAAATGCCAATTGCTCTTGATGCTGCGATTGAGATAGCTGGCCGAAGCAGGGGAACTCCTCGTATAGCAAATGCCTTATTGAGAAGGGTTCGTGATTTTGCACAAATAAAAGGTAACGGTACGATAGATTTAGAAATAGCTCGTTATGCTTTAAAGGCATTGAACGTAGATGCCCACGGTCTTGATGAAATGGATAATAAGATTTTGCTAACTATCATCAATAAATTTAAAGGTGGACCAGTGGGACTTTCTACTTTAGCAACTGCGGTTAGTGAAAGCAGTGAAACTATAGAGGAAGTTTATGAACCGTTCTTGATTCAAGAAGGATTTATTATGCGTACACCTCGTGGTAGAGAAGTTACGGATAAAGCCTATAAACATTTAGGGAAGATCAACACAAACATTCAAGGCGGATTGTTTTAATTAAAGTAGAGATGTCTATTAGTAAAAGATACAATTATCCGCCAAAACTTTCTATTCTAAGATTTTTTTTGGATGCTGAAGGAGTTCGAAGAAATCCTATACCGTATCATGAAAAATACTTTAATAATTTTGGCGATTCTTTTTCTATAAAAATTGGAAGTTCCCGACATATTATTTTATCAAGAGATAATGAAGTAGCACAATATATATTACAGAAAAATCAAAAAAACTATCATAAGTCTAAATTTCAATCTGTTTATCTTTCAAAGTATTTGGGTAACGGACTTCTGACTGTTGATGGTGATTTTTGGCTGAAACAAAGGAGACTTATTCAGCCTGCTTTTCATAAACAAAAAATGAATCAGCTGGTTGAAAATATGAGATTGACAATTATCTCAGAGTTGGATGGATTAACTGAGAATCAAAAAATTGATCTTTTTCCTGTAATGAGTGAGGTGGCATTTAATGTTGTAGCGAAATCATTATTTAATTTTTCTATACCTGAAGAAAAATTAAATCGTATAAAATATATTATTGAAGAAGTTCAAAATTTTTTAATTAAAGAAATAAGACTTCCTCATAAGGCATGGTGGTTTTCTATTACTGGCCAAGTGAAAAAACATCTTGAATTGGCCGAAGAAAATAACAAAATAATTCAAGAAATCATTGAAGAGAGAGTTAATTCAAAAAGCGAGATCAATGACTTGCTTAATATGCTTCTTGAAACCAGATATGAAGATACCGGTGAAGGAATGTCTGTTAAGCAATTAATAGATGAAATAAAAATCCTTTTTATTGCAGGACATGAAACTACTGCAAATGCATTGACTTTTACGCTGCATTTACTCGGCAATTCTCCTGATGTACAAGAAAAAGTATTTGAAGAAATTACTAAAATAGAATTGGAAACTTATGATGTTGTAGAGCAGCTTCAAAAAATGACGTATACAAACGCAGTTTTAAATGAGTCTATGCGATTATATCCACCTGCTTGGATAACAGATAGACAGAACGTTGAAGATGATACTTTAGCTGGATTTAATATAAAAAAAGGTACTTTAATTGGTGTTTCTTTTTATGAATTACATCGAAATCCCAAATATTGGGAAAATCCAAATGTTTTTAATCCAGATCGTTTTTTAGGAGAACAAAAAAAGCAGTCTATGCAATATTTCTATCCTTTTGGCGCTGGACCACGAATGTGTATTGGTGCTGGTTTTGCCATTTACGAAATGTGTCTTGCTATTTCTTATATAGTTAAAAAATACAAAATTATTTCTGCTGGGAATGCTGTGAATTTTAATCCGTTAATTACATTAAAACCTGTTGGAATAGAAGTTACTTTTTCTAAAAGATAATGATTAATTCTAAAGAGAAATATTCGAATTTTATAAAAGCCGAAGCTAAAAGACTCGGCTTTCTTTCTTGTGGAATATCGAAAGCGGGATTTTTAGAACAGGAAGCACCGAGACTTGAAAAGTGGTTAAATAATAATCATAACGGTCAAATGGCGTATATGGAAAACCATTTTGATAAACGTTTAGATCCTACCTTATTAGTTGATGATGGTAAAAGTGTAGTATCACTTTTATTGAACTACTATCCAGAATCATCACAGAATGATGAGAGTTTTAAGATTTCGAAATATGCCTACGGTCAGGATTATCATTTTGTAATTAAAGATAAATTAAAAGAGTTTCTTCACTCTATTCAAGAAAACATTGGAGAAGTTTCCGGACGCGCTTTTGTTGATTCGGCGCCTGTTTTAGATAAAGCGTGGGCAGCTAAAAGCGGCTTAGGATGGATTGGAAAAAACAGTAATTTGATTACTCAAAGAGTGGGGTCTTTTTACTTTATAGCTGAATTAATTATTGATTTAGAGCTCGAATATGACCATGCAGTAACAGATCATTGCGGCTCGTGTACAGCCTGTATCGATGCTTGTCCGACTCAGGCAATTGTTGCACCTTATGTTGTAGATGGGAGCAAATGCATTTCTTATTACACCATCGAATTAAAAGAGAATATTCCTTATGATATGAAAGGAAAATTTGATGAGTGGATGTTTGGCTGCGATACCTGCCAAGATGTTTGTCCGTGGAATAGATTTTCTAAACCTCACTCAGAACCCTTATTTAACCCAAATCCAGATTTACTTTCTTTTACTAAAAAAGACTGGATTGAAATAACGGAAGAAACGTTTAAACTTGTTTTTAAAAATTCCCCTATTAAAAGAACCAAATTTGATGGTCTTAAACGTAATATCAAGTTTTTACAATAAATATTAAATTTATTTTATTTTTTATAATTACCTGTAAATTAGTTCTTTAATTAATAGTTTCCTCTTTTGTTCTCCTTTCCATCCTACAAGAAATTTATTTATTTGTCAATAATTTCTGTAAGAAAATGCGTTTGTCATAATTCTTTAAGATAATTTAACTTCTATATTATCAAATCTTTACGATTTTGTATCCAAAAGTTGTTTGAACAATTGTTAAATATTGTTGTTTGACGACTTTACTTGCATTTTGTCGACAAATGTCGTTTCGATGTGTTCCTTATATATACTTTCGTCCCTCCAAAACTACATTATAAACTAAAAACGCAATTTTTGTATTGAGCCTATCATGACTATGGTCCAAACGCTACATTATTTATTTAGAAGTCTTTATGTGACTTTTTTTGCATTTGCAAAATCCACTTTTTTCTTTTTTTCGTATTTCACCTATACACTAAAAACAATCATCAATTTTTTAGTGCTTAATATTTCTGTTCCACAAACTCAAGTTGTCTATGCGTAACTTTACTTTTAAAAGGTTTAATTTATTTAAACTGTTTTTTCTTATTTCATTATTTTTTATCACGACTCAAACTAGGGCGCAATTTCCTTACTCACAGTCGTTTAAAAATTCAACAGCTCCAGGTGTTTTATTTGGAGGTGAACCGCAGGCTTTTTTAACGGGCGGAGCAGGTTTAAAAGATGGATATAATGATGCTAATGGTTCTGGATATTTGCGATTGACAAATAAACAGGGGAGTCAAAAAGGGATTGTTTATTCAGATATGTATTCGTTTCCATCTGCGTATGGAATGACGATTTCGTTTGAATATTATACTCATGGTGGAAACGGTGCCGATGGTATCGCTTTTATTCTGTTTGATGCAACTGCTTCTCCAGTTGCCGCTGGTGCCTTTGGTGGATCTTTAGGTTATGCACAAAGAAATACTGAAACAGGTTTCTCTAAAGGTTATCTGGGTATTGGAATTGATGAATATGGAAACTTCTCTGCTAATAATGAAGGAAAAAGCGGCGGGGCGCCCGGTGGTGTTTTGCCTAGTAATGTGACTTTAAGAGGTGCGGGAGCAGGAACGAGTGGTTATCCGCATTTGATTTCGGTACAAACAACAGCTTTAGCAAGTTCTTTTAGCGTTGCTGGAGGAGATAGAGGAGCAACAGATAATTCTAAATCTGGTTTTAGAAAAATGGAAGTTGTTTTAAAACCTCGTTCAGGAGGGGGATTTTTTATTGATGTTTACTTAACTCATGGTAGTATAAGAGAGTTAATAATTAATAATTATGAGTATAAAATTACAGCGCCATCTAATTTAAAATTTGCAATTTCTTCTTCAACCGGAGGATCTAATAATTTTCATGAAATACGTAATTTAAATATTACAGTTGATAAATCGACACTTTTAACTCCAGTAGCAAATGCAGACACATTTACTGGTTGTATCGGATTGGCAACGACTTCTGGAGATATTACTTCGAATGATAATGGATCAGTAAATACTTTAGGAACAATTAATAAATCTACTGTTGATCTAGATCCAGCAGTCACAGGAATTCAAACAACTAAAACAGTTGCCAATAAAGGGACTTTTACTTATAATTCCACTACAGGAGCAGTAACTTTTAATCCGTTAAACAATACTGTTACTGGTCCGGTTCAAATCACTTATACTTTTAATGATACTTATGACAAGACTTCTAATACAGCGACAATAACTTATAATACATATACAGCTATTACCAATAACTCGATTACAGCACCTTCTACAAGTACTTTTTGTACGGCACCACATGATCCAGGTATTATTACAGGTTCAACGGCTGCTGGGGGTTCAACAAGTAGCGGCGGGCCTTCTACATTGACCTATCAATGGGAGAGCAGTATTAATAATATTGATTTTAATCCTATCTCAGGAGCTACAAATGAAAGTTATGATCCACCAAGTACAAGTAATACTGCTTATTATAGAAGAGTAGTTTCTTCTGCAACTTGTAAGGACGTGAGTAATGTAGTTTCTATTGTTTTTGGACAGGCTAGCACACCAACAGCAACCGCAGCAACCGCAATAACTTGTAATAGTTTTACAGCAAATTGGAATGTTGTTCCTAATGCAACATCTTATGGGCTATCGGTTTCTAAAGATTCAAATTTCAGCACTCACGAGGGAAATTTAGATGGAAGAAATCTTAATTCATCAGCTACTTCTTTTAATGTTAGTGGTTTAACTTCTGGGCAGACTTATTATTTTAAAGTTTGGTCTTTCAATTCATGTGGAGTTGGGCCGACGGCTTCAAATGTAATTACAGTAACTGTAGGAAATGGATCGATTGCTGGAACAATATCTTCTGCACAAACCATTTGTTCAGGGACTGCTCCACAAGATCTGACCTTATCTGTTTATACTGGAACAATTCAGTGGCAGTCATCAACAAATAACAGTACTTTTAACGATATTTCTGGAGCTGCAGGAGCTGTTTTAACAAGTGCTCAAATGGGAGCACTTACTGCAAATACATACTATAGAGCAGTTGTTAAAAGTGGGGCATGTACAGCCGCAAATACGGCATCAGTTTTGATTACGATAAGTGCAGTTCCAAGTTTAGCATCAATTTCACAATTTGCAACAACTTGCGAAGGAGCACCAGCAAGAATAAACTTAAAAGGATTATTACCGAACACAACATCTACTATTGGTTATTCTATAGATGGACTTGCGCAAACTCCTGTTACGGGAGTTGTGGCTGATGGATCTGGAGACAGCTTTTTTGAAACTGTGGTTTTAACTGCAGCAAATAATGGTAAAACTTTAAGAGTTTCAACTGTTACTACAACAAGTGCAACTCCAAGTTGTAGCACTAGTGTCAATAAAGATGTTGTTTTAAATGTAAACGCAGCTTCAGTTGGAGGAACAATTGCATCAGTAGCGGCAATTTGCTCTGGAACTTCGCCGGCTAATCTGGTATTAAGCGGTAATAATGGTTCGGTTTTAAGATGGCAAAAATCGACAGATTCAAATTTTTCAACCCGAACAGATATTAATGTGGCTTCGGCAACATTAACAAGTACTAACATAGGAAACTTAACAGCAAATACTTATTTTAGAGCTATCGTACAAAATGGCGCTTGTGCTGCTGTTTTCTCAGATCCTGTTTTAGTAACTGTAAATGCATTGCCGGCAGTTCTTTCTCTAATAGGAAATACAATTTGCGTTTCGCCTGGCGGTAATGGAACTATTACTTCTTCAACTTCAGCAAATGGTATAAGTTATCAATTATATAATTCAGGTAATACCGCAGTTCAATCTGCAAAATCAGGTAACGGATCTGCATTAACTTGGACAAATCTCCCTGCAGCAAATGGTTATTATGTAATTGGAACAAACAATGCAACAACTTGTTCATCTAAAAGTAGTTCAGTAAATATCTTAACTACTCCAGATCCCGACGCTCTTGTTTTAACAGGAAGTACAATCTGTGTTTCACCTGGCGGTAACGGTACAATAACATCTTCAACTTCGGTAACCGGAATAGATTATCAATTATACAATTCTACCAATGCTACAGTTCAAGTCGCAAAATCGGGAACAGGATCAGCTTTAACTTGGACAAATCTTGCTGCCGGAAATAGTTATTATGTAATTGGAACGAACACTACAACTACATGTTCTTCTACAAGTAATACAGTAAATGTTGCCACTACTTTAAATCCCACAGCGCCTGTATTAACTGGAAGTGTAATTTGTGCATTACCTGGAGGAGATGGGACTATTTCTTTTACAGCCTCGGTAAATAACGTAAATTACCAATTATTTGATTCAAATGATGTTGCAGTTCAGTCTGTAAAATCTGGTAACGGATCTGCATTAACATGGACTAATCTTAATGCAGCAAACGGATATTATGTAATTGCAACCAATACAGCAAATTGTACAGTAAAAAGTAATGTAGTTAACATTACAACTAATCCAAATCCAACAATTTCGATTGGAGGGACATTAACAGCTTGCTTAACAACTACTTTAACGACAAATACAAATGTGAGTTCGCCAACTTATGTTTGGTATAAAAATAATATTGTAATTTCTGATGAAACATCATCATCATTAGTAGTGAATACTGATGGGGATTATAAAGTAAAAGTTACGAATACTTCGACTGGATGCGAAACAACTTCTGCTGCTGCAACTGTCAAAGTTAGTGATACAGAAAAGCCGGCAAAACCAATTTTGGCAGCTATCACAGCAGAGTGCTCAGCAACTGTAACACCTCCAACAACAACAGATAACTGTAAAGGAACAATAACAGGAACAACAAGTGATCCATTGAATTATTCAACTCAGGGAGAGTTTACTATCAATTGGAGTTTTAATGATGGAAATGGAAATACGGAAACAGCCACTCAAAAAGTAATAATTAAGGATACTCAAAAACCAACAATTACATGTCCTTCAACAGTTGTAGTTTCTGCTGATGCTAATTCATGTTCGGCGACAGCTGTAACTTTAGGCACACCAGTAACATCAGATAACTGTACGGGAACTATAACTGTAACAAATGATGCGCCTTCAAGTTTTCCAATTGGAAACACAACAGTAACTTGGAAAGCTGTAGATGCGGCCGGAAATACTGAGACTTGTACACAGACAGTAACGGTAAACGATACTCAAAAACCAACAATTACATGTCCTTCAACAGTTATAGTTTCTGCTGATGCTAATTCATGTTCGGCGACAGCTGTAACTTTAGGAACACCAGTAACATCAGATAACTGCACGGGAACTATAACCGTAATAAATGATGCACCTTCAAGTTTTCCAATCGGAAACACAACAGTAACTTGGAAAGCTGTGGACGCAGCCGGAAATACTGAGACTTGTACGCAGCTTGTAAAAGTTGTAGGACCAATTATCGCCAATAAAGACGCTGCTTCAATTAACGGATATGATGGAGGAACAGCAGTTTCAGATGTCTTAGCAAATGATCTACTTAATTGTGCTGCTATAGTAAGGAATGAAGTTATTTTAACTTTGGATTCTACTTTACCTTCAGTTTTAACTTTTGACACTACAACTGGAAAAGTTACAGTTAAACCAAATACACCAATAGGAGTATATTCATTTGACTATAAAATTTGTGAGATTGCGAATGCTGCAAATTGCAATAAAGCAACAGTTGAAGTAACAGTTACAGCGCCATCAATTTTAGCAGTAAAAGAAGATTTAGGTACAATTAACGGAAGTACAGGCGGCACGATGACATCGCTTATTGCATCTGATAAATTAAACGGTGTTCAAGCTGTTATCGGGTTATACCCAGGAGAAGTTACTTTAAGCGGAACAGCTCCGACAGGACTAACTGTAAATGCAGACGGGACAGTAAGTGTCAGCCAAGGCGTAAAAGCAGGAAGTTACGATATAAACTATACAATCTGCGACAACAATAATGCAGGAAACTGTTCATCAGCAACTTCAACAGTTACGGTAACAGCAGGGGTTCTGATTGCGAATCTTGATACAGTTTCAGGATCTGTAATCGGCGGAAACACTTCTCAGACGTTAATTAACATTTTTGAGAATGATACTCATAACGGATCAAAACTGAATCCTTCAGATGTTAAGATGACAGCAGGCGCAGATCCAAAAGGATATCTAACAATAGATACCAATGGAAATGCCGTTTTAGGAGCTAATGCACCAGCAGGAAATTATGAGATTACATATGAAATATGCGAGCTTTTAAACCCAGGAAACTGCAGTTCAAATAAAGTAGAAGTAACAGTTACAGCACCATCAATTTTAGCAGTAAAAGAAGATTTAGGTCCAATTAATGGAAGCACAGGCGGCACGACGACATCTCTTATTGCATCTGACAAACTAAACGGTGTTCAAGCTGTTATCGGGTCAAACCCAGGAGAAGTTACTCTAAGCGGAACAGCTCCAGCAGGACTAACTGTAAATGCAGACGGGACAGTAAGCGTCAGCCAAGGCGTAAAAGCAGGAAGTTACGATATAAACTATACAATCTGCGATAACAACAATCCAGGAAACTGTTCATCAGCAACTTCAACAGTTACGGTAACAGCAGGCATTCTGATTGCGAATCTTGATACGGTTTCAGGATCTGTAACCGGCGGAAATACAGCTCAGACGTTAATTAACATTTTTGAGAATGATACTGTTAACGGATCAAAACTGAATACTTCAGATGTTAAGATGACATCAGGCACAGATCCAAAAGGATATCTAACAATAGATACCAATGGGAATGCCGTTTTAGGAGCCAATGCACCAGCAGGAAATTATGAGATTACATATGAAATATGCGAGATATTGAACCCAGCAAACTGCAGTTCAAATAAAGTTGAAGTAACAGTTACTGCGCCATCAATTTTAGCAGTAAAAGAAGATTTAGGTCCAATTAATGGAAGCACAGGAGGCACGACGACATCGCTTATTGCATCTGATAAATTAAACGGTGTTCAAGCTGTTATCGGGTTAAACCCAGGAGAAGTTACTTTAAGCGGAACAGCTCCCGCAGGATTAACTGTAAATGCAGACGGGACAATAAGCGTCAGCCAAGGCTTAAAAGCAGGAAGTTACGATATAAACTATACAATCTGCGATAACAACAATCCAGGAAACTGTTCGTCAGCAACTTCAATAGTTACGGTAACAGCAGGGGTTCTGATTGCGAATCTTGATACAGTTTCAGGATCTGTAATCGGCGGAAACACTTCTCAGACGTTAATTAACATTTTTGAGAATGATACTCATAACGGATCAAAACTGAATCCTTCAGATGTTAAGATGACATCAGGCACAGATCCAAAAGGATATTTAACAATTGATACGAATGGAAATGCCGTTTTAGGAGCTAATGCACCAGCAGGAAATTATGAGATTACGTATGAAATATGTGAGCTTTTAAACCCAGGAAACTGCAGTTCAAATAAAGTTGAAGTAACAGTTACTGCACCATCAATTTTAGCCGTAAAAGAAGATTTAGGTCCAATTAACGGAAGTACAGGCGGCACGACGACGTCGCTTATTGCATCTGACAAACTAAACGGTGTTCAAGCTGTTATCGGGTCAAACCCAGCAGAAGTTACTCTAAGCGGAACAGCTCCAGCAGGACTAACTGTAAATGCAGATGGGACAGTGAGCGTCAGCCAAGGCGTAAAAGCAGGAAGTTACGATGTACAATATACAATCTGCGACAACAACAATCCAGGAAACTGTTCATCAGCAACTTCAACAGTTACGGTAACAGCAGGCGTTCTGATTGCGAATCTTGATACAGTTTCAGGATCTGTAATCGGCGGAAACACTTCTCAGACGTTAATTAACATTTTTGAGAATGATACTCATAACGGATCAAAACTGAATCCTTCAGATGTTATGATGACACCAGGCACAGATCCAAAAGGATATCTAACAATAGATACCAATGGAAATGCCGTTTTAGGAGCCAATGCACCAGCAGGAAATTATGAGATTGAGTATGAAATATGCGAGCTTTTAAACCCAGGAAACTGCAGTTCAAATAAAGTTGAAGTAACAGTTACTGGAGCAAATCTAGTAGCAAACGAAGATCTTGTTCCATCAGCAGTAGGAGTAAACGTTTCGCAAACATTAATAAATGTTTTTACAAACGATACTACAAACGGAAATGCTTTAGTACCATCAGATGTAAAACTTACGGCAGGAACAGATCCAAAAGGATATTTAACATTGGATGAAAACGGAAATGTAATCCTGGCGCCTAATGCACCAGCCGGCGATTATGAATTACTATATACTATTTGTGAAAAATTAAATACATCTAATTGCAGTTCAAATGTTGTAAAAGTAACTGTAACAGAACCAAAAATGACATTAACGGCAGATAGTTACTGTTCAAACAATGTTCCTTATGTAAATTACACAGTTACACCAGATAATTTTACAACAACAAATTTATTGACAATTAAATGGATTGACAGTGCAAATAATGTTGTAGCGACTCAGACTAACCTGCCACTAAGCGGTACTGTTATTTGGCCGGGTGCAGAAGTTGATGGAAGTGGAAATGGAGTAGACTGGCCAGGATGGGTTGTAAACAATGGACAATGGACAGAAGGTTCAGATGGTTTTGAGCTTACAAAAAATGGAGTAAAAATGGAGTTTTCGTTAAATCCAACCGTGACGGTTTCTGTAGCTTATCCTGCGGCGACATCTGGTTGTAACGCCCGCCCAACTTTCTCAATTAAAGCAAATGATGATGAAGCAGGACCAGTAGATGTGAAAAAGGGAGTGAACGCAGTAGTTAACATTTTTGCAAACGATCTTCTGAATGGTGTGAAACCAAATCCTTCAGATGTTATTCTATCAACTGTTGTTGCAAATTCAAATTTAACTCTGAATGCCAACGGTTCAATCGACATTGCAGCAAATACACCTAATGGAGTTCACGAATTAACCTATCAAATTTGTGATGCTTCCAATACAGGAAACTGCAGCCAGGCAGTAATTAAAATTACGGTATTGAATAGTGTTGATCCAGCTCCTCCAACAGCAGGTCAATTTAGCTTAGGAAACGATAGTAATATTAGTGTTGACGGAATAAATGGCTCTATAGAATTTGTGAATGTTTTAGATAATGATTTAATAAATGGACAGCCAATCAATTCTGCAGATGTTGTGGTAAAACCTATAACGATTAATGACTATTTTGAGTGGAATGCAGATGGAACTGTAAGTGTTAAACCAAACACACCTGGAGGAAATTACCCATTAACATATCAGGTTTGTGAAAAAGGAAGTGCCTTAAATTGTGCAACTGCTGTTCTAAATGTTTTTGTTGAAGTTCCAGCTATTGCAGTTGTCAAAACGGCAGTTTTTAATGATGAAAATAAGAGTGGTTTTGCAAATGCAGGCGAAACAATCACTTATAACTTTACAGTAACAAACACAGGAAATGTTCCGCTTATAAATGTATTAGTAACAGATCCTTTAACGGGAGTAGTGGTTTCAGGACAAGCAATCTCATTGGCTGTTGGTGAAACTAACAATTCTAATTTCAGTGCAGTTTACAAAATAACACAAGAAGATATCAATCGCGGTAGTGTAAGCAACCAAGCAACCGTAAAAGGAAGCAGTGCAAGAGGCGTTAATGTCGAAGATTTATCAGATGACTCGAATAACAGCGGCGATAATCCAACTGTCTTAGATTTAAACGGATGTTCAATTAAAGTCCTTAATGCTTTCTCTCCAAATGGAGACGAGAAAAATGCGAGATTCTATATTCGAGGTATAGAATGTTATCCAGAGAATACAGTAGAAATTTATAATCGCTGGGGAGTTTTAGTTTTTAGTATTGATCATTATAATAATACTGATAGATCATTTATAGGATATTCTAACGGACGTTCTACTGTTAAACAAACAGACGGTCTGCCAGTAGGAACTTATTTCTATATCCTGAAATATAAAGACAGTGCCAGTAATCCGCACCAAGAATCAAGTTACTTATACATTAATAAATAATATAGATTACCGCTTAGTGTAAGCTGAGCCGTATTAAAGCTTAATAAATGAAAAAATTAATTTTAATTTTTATGTTTTTTTCGATTGTGTCTAATGCGCAGCAGGATGCGCAGTATACTCAATATATGTATAATACAATCGAAATCAATCCCGCATACGCAGGTTCAAGAGGAGCTTTGAGCGTTTTTGGATTATATCGTACACAATGGGTTGGATTAGATGGTGCACCGGAAACAAGCACATTTTCTGTTAATACACCTTTAAGTAACAGTGATTTAGGTTTAGGGGTTTCTTTAGTGAATGATAAAATCGGACCAACGACAGAAAATACGCTGTCAGCAGATTTGTCTTATACCATTCCAACTTCAGAAACATGGAATTTATCTTTCGGAATAAAAGGAACAGCCAATCTTTTTAATCTTGACATCAATAAATTGACTATGGAAGATCAAGATGATCCACAATTTCAAAACCTAAAAAACAGATTTAGTCCAAATGTTGGTGCCGGAATTTACTATCACTCAGATCGAGCTTACATCGGATTGTCGGTTCCTAATTTCATCGAAACCAATCGTTATGACTCTGATGACACTGCTATTTTCAAAGAAAAAATCAATTATTACTTAATTGCAGGTTATGTATTTAATCTCGATCGTTTAGAATATATCAAATTCAAACCAGCTGTAATGACCAAAATGGTAGAAGGAGCACCTCTTCAGGTAGATGTTTCCGGAAATTTTATGTTTAATGATAAATTCGTTTTGGGTCTTGCTTACCGTTGGAGTGCTTCTGTAAGTGCGATGGCTGGATTTCAAGTTACAAAAGGAATGTATATAGGTTATGGATACGATCATGAAACGACAAGATTGAGAAAATACAATTCTGGATCACATGAAATTTTCCTAAGATTCGACTTCTTCAATAATTATAATAAAATGATATCTCCAAGATTCTTTTAATGATACCTATGAAAGTTAAAAAATTACTTTTGATCTTTTTACTGTCTGGCTTTTTTTCAAATATGAATGCGCAAAATCCATTCACTAATATGAATTTGAAATATGCAGATAAAAAGTACGATGAATACGCTTACGCAGATGCTATAAAAGTGTATGAAAATTTAGTAAATGCCGAAACGAATAATGAGAAAATAATACAGCGTCTTGCAAATTCATATTATTTTAATGCAGATCTGGCGAATGCTTTAAAATGGTATGAAAAATTATTTACAATAAATCCAGATCAGGAATCGGAATATTTGTACCGATATGCTCAATCTTTAAAATCTGTTGGAAATTATCGTAAATCTGATGAAGTTTTGCAAAAATTCAATGAAAAAGCAGTATTAGAAAAAAGAGCCGATTTAATTCGAAATGATAAAAATTATTTAGAGCAAATAAAAGAAAATTCAGGTCGATTCCAAATTGCAGATGCCGGAGTTAATTCTAGTTATTCAGATTACGGAAGCACAGTTTATAACAATAAAATAGTTTTTACTTCTGCGCGCGATACAGGCGGCGTGGTTAAAGCTAATTTTCAGTGGACAAACAAATCTTTTTCAAGATTATATACTGCATCTTTATTGCCGGACGGAAGTGTTGGAAAACCTGAACTTTTAGTAAAAAGAAAGAAAGACAAATTCAATGAATCAAGTCCGATTTTTACGAAAGACGGCAGAACAATGTATTTCACCCGCAATAATTTTACCGATGGTAAAAGAAGAAGCAATGATAAAAATGTTACCCTTTTAAAATTATATAAAGCAGAGTTAATTAATGACGAATGGAAAAATATTCAAGAACTTCCATTCAACAGCGATCAATACAGTACAGCGCATCCAGCTTTAAGTGTAGACGAAAAAACATTATATTTTGCTTCTGATATGCCCGGAACGTTGGGGCAGTCAGATCTTTTTAAAGCTGCAATTAAGGAAGATGGCTCTTTTGGGACACCAGAAAATTTAGGTCCTTCAATTAATACCGAAGGAAGAGAAACTTTTCCTTTTATTTCAGGAGATAACGAATTGTATTTTGCAACAGACGGGCGTCCAGGTTTGGGCGGACTTGATATTTTTGCTGTAAGAATAAAAGCAAACGGAACTTTTGATGAAGTTCTAAATGTAGGAGAGCCTGTAAATAGTAAACAAGACGATTTTACTTTCAGTATTGATAGTAAAAACCGTAATGGTTTTTTCTCTTCAAATAGAGACAGCGGTCAAGGATTGGATGATATTTACCGATTTACAGAAACCAGAAGATTAATCTGTGAGCAAAACTTAAGAGGAACAGTTACAGATGCTGAGTCTAATGAAATGCTGGCAAATACTTCTCTTACTTTGTTTAACGACAAGTTTGATCCAGTCGGAACAATTGTTACAGATGAAAGAGGAAATTACATTTTTCCTGCTGTAAAATGTGGCAGAAAGTATACTATTAGAACGTCCAAAGCAGATTATAACGCAAAAGAAGCATCAGTAAATATTCAAAAAGATACAGAAACAACTTTAATGATTGCATTAAATAAAGTGTTTGTACCTCTTGCAGCAAAAAAAATAGAAATCAAAAAAGTTGCAATCAGTCCAGTAAAATTAGGATCCATAAAAGTGGGAGTAGATTTAGCGAAACTATTAAACCTGCCAAAGAACTTTTTTGATTTGGGCAAAGCAACAATCAAAAAGACATCAGAACCGCAGTTAATGAAAGTGGTGAATCTTTTAAATGAATATCCAAATATGAAACTAGATATTCGCTCACACACAGACAGCCGTTCATCTTCAGAAAGCAATCAGATTCTTTCTGAAAAAAGAGCACAATCGACAAAAAACTGGTTTGTGCAAAAAGGAATAGGCGAAGAACGTTTGTTTGCCAAAGGTTATGGAGAAACCCAATTAGTAAACAAATGTGCAGACGGAGTTAAGTGCACCGAAAAACAACATATGCAAAATAGAAGAAGTGAATTTATCATTACAGCAATGTAAAAAAAGGAAATTTTCAATTTTTAAATTCCAAATTCCAATTGTAGAACCCTTTTCTAAATTTTAGAAAAGGGTTTTTTGCTAAAAAATGATCTATGGTTCTCTAGAATGGTCTTACTTTAATGTTTTTCCAAATATCCCTACGGGATAATATTGTGATGATCATAATTATTTTCTACCAATCCGTAACTCCTAGCGGAGTTGCTCCTCTAAATTATTATTCATATTGATATATCTACACGTGATAATTGTGGGATAATAATCAATATTTGTTCAACCAAAACATAACTTCTGAGGGATTTGCTAATTCATAATATTTAATTTCTGCAAATAACTCCGTTAGGAGTTAATGATCGGTAGAATCCCAAAAATATCGAAAAGCATTTTGTCCCATCGGGACATTTGATTACTATTTAAACAATGGAAATACATCTCATTACATATAAATCCTAAACGTTAAAAAATCAAATTTTCTTCAAAAAAGAATTGTAAAAAGTTTCTTTCTTTAAAGGATAATTTTGAAAATGTAAATTTTGGCATATTATATTTAAAATGAAATAGTTATGGTTTTAAAAAATCGATTTCGTTGCAAATTGTGTTTGTTTTTGTTTTAACTTTATAAACCTAAAAATTTTTCATTATGACTGTAGATCAAATACTTAAAGCAAAAGGAAGAAATGTCTATTCCGTTATTTCAAATTTAACGGTTTATGAAGCATTACAAGTAATGGGAGAAAAAAACATCGGAGCAATTTTAATTATTGACGACAATAATTTAAAAGGAATCTTATCTGAAAGAGATTATGCCCGTAAAATTGTTCTAAAGGATAAATCTTCTAAAGAAACTTTTGTTCATGAGATTATGGAAAGTAATGTTTTTACAGTAAAACTTTCAGATAATCTTGAAGATTGTATGGAACTTATGAGCGAAAAAAGAATACGTCACCTGCCTGTTTTAGAAGATGGAGTAGTGGTTGGAATAATCTCAATAAGCGATGTTGTTAAGGCAATTATCGAAATTCAAAAAGACACAATTAACCATTTGAATTCTTATATTTCTCAATAAAGCATAGCGAAAAGCGATAAAAATTTAAAACGAGTCCAATTTCTATTGGACTTTTTTTATTTACCAAAATGGATTTTAAGAAAAGAAAATGCTAAAAATACGCCATTTTAAAACAAGACTTATATCTTTGTAAGCTAGAATAAAAGCTAAAAATAATGAACAAAGAGAGTAAAAAGAGAGAAGCGTTACTGTACCATTCAGAACCTACTCCAGGAAAAATTCAGGTAGTTCCAACAAAAAAATATGCAACCCAAAGAGACTTATCATTGGCTTATTCGCCGGGAGTTGCAGAACCATGTTTAGCAATTGCAGAAAACATTGATGACGTTTACAAATATACAGCAAAAGGAAATTTAGTAGCCGTAATTTCAAACGGTACAGCTGTTTTAGGTCTAGGAAATATAGGTCCTGAAGCAGGAAAACCTGTAATGGAAGGAAAAGGGTTATTGTTCAAAATATTCTCTGATATCGATGTTTTTGATATTGAAATCGGTACAGAAAATGTTGAAGAATTTATTCAAACAGTAAAAAATATTGCTCCAACTTTTGGAGGTATAAATCTTGAAGATATTAAAGCACCAGAATCTTTTGAAATCGAAAGAAGACTGGTAGAAGAATTAAATATTCCGGTAATGCACGATGATCAGCACGGAACAGCAATTATCTCTTCAGCAGCTTTAATCAATGCACTTGAACTAGCAGGAAAAAAAGCCGAAGATGTAAAAGTAGTAGTTTCTGGAGCAGGATCTGCAGCAATTGCTTGTACTGATTTATACGTTTTATTAGGCGTGAAAGTTGAGAATGTTTTAATGTTCAACAGTAAAGGACTTTTAACAAAAGACAATCCTGCACTTTCAGATTTACAATTAAAATATGCAGTTGAAGGTCCAAAAATTTCTTTGGCAGATGCTGTAAAAGACGCTGATGTTTTCATCGGATTATCTTCTGGAGATATTCTTTCGCCAGAAATGTTACTAACAATGGCAAAAAGTCCGATCGTTTTTGCAATGGCAAATCCGAATCCGGAAATCGATTATAATTTAGCTGTAGAAACCCGTAAAGACGTTATTATGGCGACAGGACGTTCAGATTTTCCTAATCAGGTAAATAATGTTTTAGGTTTCCCTTATATTTTTAGAGGAGCATTAGACGTAAGAGCGACAAAAATTAACGAAGAAATGAAAATGGCTGCCGTAAAAGCGTTGGCTATTTTGGCAAAAGAACCAGTTCCAGAACAGGTTAACGTAGCTTACGGTGCAACAAAATTAGGCTTTGGACAAGAATATATTATTCCAAAACCATTTGATCCTAGATTAATTACAGTTGTTGCTCCTGCAGTTGCAAAAGCAGCGATGGAATCTGGAGTAGCAAAAAATCCTATTACAGACTGGGCAGCTTATGAAGACAATCTTCGTGAGCGTATGGGTAATGATAACAAAATGGTGCGTTTGATTACAAATCGTGCAAAATTAGACCCTAAAAGAATTGTTTTTGCTGAAGCAGATCATTTAAATGTTTTAAAAGCGGCTCAAATTGTTTATGAAGATGGAATTGGATTCCCAATTTTATTAGGAAATAAAGAAGTGATTTTAGAATTGAAAGCAGAATTAGGTTTTGATGCTGATCTAGAAATCATTGATCCTAAAACAGATGAAGAAGAAGCAAGACGTAATAGATTTGCAAATTCATTCTGGGAAACTAGAGGACGCAGAGGCGTTTCAAAATTAGACGCTGAGAAATTCATGCGCGAAAGAAACTATTTTGCAGCTATGATGGTAAATGAAGGCGAAGCAGATGCAGTAGTAACTGGACATTCAAGAAGTTATCCATCGGTTGTAAAACCAATGATGCAGTTAATTCCTAAAGCTCAAAATGCATCTCTTATTGCAACGGCAAATATGATGCTTACATCACGTGGTCCAATGTTTTTATCAGATACAGCAATAAACATTAATCCTACTGCTCAAGATTTGGTTAATATTGCAATTATGACTTCTAAAACAGCAAAAATGTTTGGAATTGAGCCGGTTATTGCAATGATTTCATTCTCAAACTTTGGTTCTTCAACTAGCGAAAGTGCTTCAAAAGTTAGAGAGGCAGTTGCTTATTTGCATAAGAATCATCCTGAAATGATTGTTGATGGAGAAATTCAAGCAGATTTTGCTTTAAATCCAGAAATGCTGCAAGAGAAATTCCCATTCTCTAAATTAGCAGGAAAGAAAGTAAATACATTGATTTTCCCTAACTTAGAATCAGCAAATATCACTTATAAACTGTTGAAAGAATTGTATAAAGTGAATTCTATAGGGCCAATTATGATGGGGATGGGCAAACCAGTTCACATTTTCCAATTGGGTGCAAGTGTTGAAGAAATGGTAAATATGGCTGCTATTGCAGTTATTGATGCACAGGAAAAAGAGAACAAAAAAAATAAAATCGCACAATAAACGTTCTAAGATGGATTGGATAAAATTGTCGTAATTATATGGCATTTTTATTATATTTGATACTAATAAATTATATTTATGATAGCACATTTGCAGGGAAGATTAGTAGAAAAAAATCCTACAGAAGTTGTGATTGATTGTGGAGGTGTTGGTTATCAGGTAAATATATCTCTTCATACCTTCTCGTTAATCCCAAATTCTGAAAATATAAAATTGTATACGCATCTTCAAATTAAAGAAGATGCGCATACTTTATATGGATTTGCCGAAAAATCTGAGCGTGAAATTTTCAGAATGTTACTTTCGGTTTCAGGAATCGGAGCAGGGATAGCAAGAACGATGCTTTCTTCCATAGAGCCACGGCAAATTATAAACGCCATTGCATCAGGAGATGTTGGTGTAATACAGTCTATCAAAGGGATAGGAAATAAAACAGCACAAAGGGTTATACTTGATTTAAAAGAAAAAGTGTTAAAGTTGTACGATTTGGATGAAGTTTCGGTAGTTCAAAACAATACAAATAGAGATGAAGCGTTATCTGCTTTGGAAGTTTTAGGTTTTGTTAGAAAAGCTTCTGAAAAAGTAGTAGAAAAGATTGTCAAAGAAGACCCTGAAGCTACTGTAGAAACAATTATCAAAAAAGCTTTAAAAAGCTTATAAATTCATTTTATATAAAAGAATTCTATGCGTAAAATTTGTATTTTGTTGCTGGTCTTGCTCTGCGGTAATGTTTTGCGTGCGCAGGTAAACCCGGCAACTCAAGATACAACTAAAACTCAGTTTTCAGTTGGTAAAATTGAGCTTGAAGATCCTCCTAGTGTACTTTCAGCTTACAGATACGATCCCATTACAGACCGTTATATTTTTACCAATTCAGTTGACGGTTTCTCCATTAATTATCCTTTAATTTTAACTCCAAAAGAATACGAAGATTTAGTTCTAAAAGAATCCAGAAGAGATTATTTTAGAAAGAAATCTGATGCTATTGACGGTAAAAAAACAGGAAGCGAAGCAGCTAAAAAAGATTTGCTTCCAAGATATTATATCAACTCCAGTTTATTTGAAAGCATTTTTGGAAGTAATACAATTGATGTAAAGCCCACAGGATCAGTAGAAATGGATTTAGGTTTACGTTACACCAAACAAGACAATCCTTCATTTTCTCCAAGAAATAGATCCAGTCTGACTTTTGACTTCGATCAAAGAATCAGTATGAGTTTAATGGGTAAAATAGGAACTCGTCTGGAGGTAAATGCCAATTACGATACACAATCAACATTTGCTTTTCAAAACCTGTTTAAATTAGCTTATACACCAACTGAGGATGATATTGTCCAGAAAGTAGAAGTTGGTAATGTGAGTATGCCCTTAAACAGTACCTTGATTAGAGGTGCACAGAGTTTATTTGGTGTTAAGACACAATTGCAATTTGGTAAAACAACAATTACCGGAGTTTTCTCAGAACAAAAATCTCAAACCAAAAGTATAGTCGCAGAAGGTGGAGGGACAGTTCAAAACTTTGATTTGTTCGCATTAGACTATGATAATGACCGACATTTCTTCTTGTCGCAATACTTTAGAAATAAATACGATTCTTCTTTACGAAATTATCCATTTATCGACAGCCGTGTTCAAATCACCAGACTTGAAGTATGGGTAACCAATAAACAGAATCGAGTATCGACAAACAATAATAACTTAAGAAATATTATTGCACTTCAAGATTTAGGTGAAGGACAGTTTACTGGAGTTCCTGATAATGAAATTGTAGTAATCACCAATTCGGCAGGATTTTTTAACAACCCGATAGATTCGCCAACAGATAACACAAATAATAAATACGATCCAGCAGGAATCGGAAGAGCGGGAAGTTATTTGAATTCTAATATTAGAGAAATTGTTACAGCAGGTTCTGGTTTTAATAATGCAAACGTAAGTGAAGGTACTGATTATTCTGTTTTAGAAAATGCTAGAAAATTAACAGCAAATGAATATACTTTCAATTCACAATTAGGGTATATCTCTTTGCAGCAGCGTCTGGCAAATGACGAAATTTTAGCCGTTGCTTTTGAGTATACCGTTGGAGGAAAAGTGTATCAAGTTGGGGAATTTGGAAGTGATGGTGTAGATGCAACTGTGGTAACAGGGAACAACAATGCTAATCAGGCTATTGTAACGCAGAGTTTGGTGTTAAAAATGCTGAAAAGCAGTTTAACAAATGTGAACAATCCTGTTTGGAACCTGATGATGAAAAACGTTTATCAAATTCCGCAGGCGTATCAAATCAAACAAGAAGATTTCAGGTTAAACATTCTTTACACAGATCCTTCTCCTATAAATTACATTACACCAGTAACAGGAAGTTCTTTTCCTGCAAATCCTTCCCCAGATAATAGAGTGGAACAGACTCCTTTATTAAATGTTTTTAATCTAGATCGCTTAAATTATAACAATGATCCACAAAGTGGAGGAGATGGTTTTTTTGATTATGTTCCAGGAATAACGGTCGATGTACAAAACGCGCGAATTATTTTTACAACTAAAGAGCCTTTTGGAGAGCTGTTGTTCAGGAAATTACAAAATACAGGTTCTGCTGAAAACTATAACGATCCAACCACTTACAATCCTAATCAGCAAAAATATGTATTCAGAAATATGTATAGAAGTACACAAGCTGGTGCTTTGCAGGATAGTGACAAAAATAAATTCTTATTAAGAGGTAAATACAAATCTTCCGGAAGTAACGGTATTCCAATTGGAGCATTCAATGTTCCGCAAGGTTCTGTTGTGGTAACTGCAGCAGGAAGAGTTTTAATTGAAGGTATTGATTACAGCGTAGATTACCAGTTGGGAAGAGTTCAGATTCTCGATCCTTCGCTTCAAGCTTCGAATACACCAATTGAAGTTTCTTTAGAGAATAATTCAATTTTTGGACAGCAGACCAGAAGGTTTATGGGGGTTAATATTGAACGTAAAATGTCTGAAAATTTTGTTTTAGGAGCAACGTTGTTAAAAATGACGGAACGCCCTTTTACGCAAAAATCAAGTTACGGTCAGGAATCTGTTAACAATACTATTTTTGGTTTTAATGGAAATTATTCGACAGAAGTTCCGTTTTTAACAAGATTAGCTAACATGCTGCCAAATGTTGATACCGATGTTCCTTCTAATCTTTCGATTCGTGGAGAAGTTGCATTTTTAAAACCTGATGCTCCAAAAGCAAGTGATTTTGAAGGAGAAGCAACTATTTATATAGATGATTTTGAAGGTTCTCAGACCACAATAGATATGAGGTCTGCATATGCATGGAGTTTGTCATCAACACCATTTGTTAATTCGATAAATGATAATACTTTTAATGCAAGTTCGAATACTTTAGAGTATGGTTATAAACGTGCAAAATTAGCTTGGTATACTATTGACCCTGTTTTTTATGCGTCAAAACCTTCTGGAATTTCAAACAATGATTTGTCTTTTAATTCCACCAGAAGAATTTACAGCAGGGAACTTTATCCAAACACAGACATTGCACAAGGGCAGATTCAAGTTATCAATACATTAGACTTGACCTATTATCCTTCAGATAGAGGACCTTATAATAACAATCCTGATTTTGCAGCAAGCAGTCCTGCAAGTAATTTTGGAGGTATCATGCGTGCGCTTAACTCTACCAATTTTGAGCAGGGAAATGTTGAGTATATTCAGTTTTGGGTACTTGATCCTTATGTTGGAACAGGAGAGTCGCAGCCAGGTAATACCGGTAAAATTTATTTCAATTTAGGTGAAGTTTCTGAAGATGTTCTAAAGGACGGAAGAAAGCAATATGAAAACGGATTAGGTCCAGATCAAATTAAAGTGAATCCCCAGCCAATTTGGGGAGATGTGCCTGCATCTCAATCTTTAATTTATGCATTTGATACAAATCCAGATAATCGTAGAAACCAAGATGTTGGTTTAGATGGTCTTCCAAATTCAAGCGAAGGATCAGTTTATAATAATTATGCAGGTGAGAGCGATCCTGCCGCAGATGATTACACGTATTATTTAAATACAGAGGGAGGAGTTCTAGATCGTTATAAAAAATATAATGGAACTGACGGAAACTCTGCGGTAAGTGTAGATGACCCAAATCGTGGTTCTACAACTCTTCCAGACGTTGAAGATATTAACCGTGATAATACTATGAGTACTATCAATGCGTATTATGAATACAGTATTGATTTAAGACCAGGAATGCAGGTTGGACAAAATTACATTACAGATATTAGAGAAGTCAGTAATGTAGAACTTCCAAATGGATCTACAACCAATGCAAGATGGATACAATTTAAAATTCCAGTTTCACAGCCTCAAAACACAATTGGTAATATTACAGATTTTAGATCAATTCGTTTCATGCGTATGTTCATGACTGGATTTAACGATCAAATGACGGTTCGTTTTGGAGCATTAGATTTGGTTAGAGGAGAATGGAGAAGATACACAGGGACATTAGATGCTAATGATACAAATCCAGAAAACGACGGAACTGAATTTGATGTTGCAGCAGTCAATATTCAAGAAAACAGCACAAAATGTCCTGTAAATTACGTTATTCCTCCAGGAGTTCAGAGAGAGCAGCTTTATAATAATAATACAATTATTAATCAAAATGAGCAGTCGCTGGCAGTAAGAATTGGAGGCTCAGGATTAGAATATCAAGATTCTAGAGCAGTTTTCAAAAATGTAAGTGTTGATATGCGTCAATACAAAAAGTTGAAAATGTTCCTTCACGCAGAATCACTTCCAAATGAAAGTCCTCTTTTAGATGATGAAATGGTAGGGTTTATTCGTTTTGGTAACGATTTTACACAAAACTTTTATCAGATCGAAATCCCATTGAAAGTGACAAGCTCTGGAGGATCATGTACGATAAGTCCAGATCAGGTCTGGCTCGATGAAAATAATATTGATTTAGCATTGTCTTTGTTAACTAGGATGAAAATACTTGCAATGAAGATCGATCCTAACGATCCTAGGCGAGATATAAATGGTATATATTATCCGGATAGAGATCCATCTGTTGAAGGAGGTGACCAAGATGGTAAATTAACTTTAGGTATAAAAGGTAATCCGAATTTTGGTTTGGTTCGAAATTTAATGGTCGGAGTAAAAAGTGCGGCAGATCATAAAGATATTAAAGGAGAGGTTTGGTTTAACGAACTTCGTATGTCTGATCTAGAGAACAAGGGCGGTATGGCAGCTTTGCTGAATGTTGATACTAACATGGCTGATGTAATGACATTATCGGCATCAGGAAAAAAGAGTACCATTGGTTTTGGTTCACTTGAACAAGGTGCAAATGAGAGAGATCGTGAAGATATTCAGCAATATAATATTGTAACAAATTTAAATTTAGGAAAATTACTTCCTCAGAAATGGGGTATCAATTTACCTTTCAATTATGCTATTGGTGAAGAAGTTATCACGCCAGAATATGATCCGTTTAATCAGGATATTAAGTTAGATCAATTAATTCGAGAAACTACAGATCCAGCAGAAAAAGAAAATATTAGAACGCGTGCGATAGATTATACGAAACGTAAAAGCATCAATTTTATCGGGGTAAGAAAAGATAGAGCTCCAGAACAGAAACCTCATGTTTATGATGTAGAGAATTTTACATTTTCTCAATCTTACAATCAGGTTGAAAGACATGATTATGAAGTTGCAGATTATCAAGATGAGCAGTCTAATACATCTGTTAATTATGCGTATACCTTTCAGCCGAAGGAAGTTGTACCTTTCAAGCAGACTAAATTCATGAAAACAAGCGAGTATTGGAAACTTTTAAGTGATTTTAATATTAATTATCTTCCTTCGAATATTTCTTTCAATACTAATATTATCAGACAAAGTAACCGCCAGCAATTTAGAGAAGTCGAACTAGAAGAGGGCAGTATTGGTATTGACCCGCTTTATAGACGAAACTTTGCATTTAATTACCAATATGGCTTCGGATTTAATTTAACCAAATCACTTAAGTTAAATTACACAGCGTCTTCTAATAATATCGTTAGGAACTTTTTGAATGATGATAATTCTCCAAAAGAAGATTTTAACATTTGGGATGATTATTTTGACATTGGTACGCCTAACCAGCATTTGCAGCAATTGGTATTAAACTATGATATTCCAATTAATAAAATTCCAATATTTAGTTTTATCAAGGCAAATTATTCTTATACTGCCGACTATAACTGGCAGAGATCTTCAACAGCATTTTCTCAATATCAAGAAGAAAATCAAGATGGAACGACAACGCTGTGGGATTTAGGAAATACAATCCAAAATGCTAATTCAAATACTTTTTCGACAACACTAAATATGAATATGCTGTATAAATATTTAGGATTAACTCCAGGTGCAAAAAAGACCGCAAAAACGAAACCAGCGGCGGCTCCAAAACCAGGCGAGAAAATTGTAAATACTGCAAAACCAGTAGTTAGCAGCAGTCCTTTTTATGATGGATTAATTGGAGTTTTGACAAGTGTTAAAAACATTCAAATCAATTACACTAAAAACAGCGGAACTGTTCTGCCAGGTTATATACCAGGAGTAGGTTTCTTTGGAACATCTAAGCCGTCATTAGGATTTGTATTTGGTAGTCAAGATGATGTAAGATACGAAGCGGCTAAAAATGGGTGGCTTACTAGTTATCAGGATTTTAATCAAAATTATACGCAGGTAAGTAATAAACTTTTGAAAGTAACGGCAAATGTTGACTTGTTCCCTGATTTTAAGATTGATCTAAATATGGATCGTGCTTATTCTGAAAATTCTTCAGAGCAATATAGTGTAGATCCGGCTACCGGTCAGTACATGCCTTTATCACCTTATACATATGGAATGTTTTCTATTTCAACAGTATTGATAAAAACATCTTTTTCAACAAGTACAGAAACAGAATCGGCTGCGTTTGATGATTTTAGAAGTAATCGTTTGGTTATTGCAAATCGCTTGGCAGAACAGCGTTATGGTGCAGGTGCTGAAATTCCAAGATATGGAGATGCAAACAATCCTATTCCTGCTGAAACAGATCCAAATTATAAAATATATGCGGCGAACGAAGGATATCCTATTGGTTTCTCAAAAAGTAATCAGGCAGTTTTGCTTCCATCTTTCTTAGCAGCATATACTGGAAGTAACGCTTCGAGCAGTTCAACAGATATTTTTAGAAGTTTCCCTATTCCAAACTGGACCATAAAATATAGTGGTTTGATGCGTTATAAATATTTTAAAGATCATTTTAAACGTTTCTCTTTACAGCATAATTACAGGGCTTCATATACTATTAGTCAGTTTAGATCAAATTTTGATTATTTTGAAACACCAAACGGACAGGATGTAAATACAAACTTCTTTAATAAAACAGTTATGTCAAATGTTAACTTAGTAGAGCAGTTTAGTCCGCTTATTAGAGTTGATTTTGAGCTTAAGAGTTCATTGCGTTTATTAACTGAAATTAAAAAAGATCGCGCACTATCTATGAGTTTTGACAACAATTTATTGACAGAAGTTAAAGGGGTAGAATATGTTGTAGGATTAGGATATCGTTTTAAAGATGTGATTTTCTCTTCAAGATTAGCAGACAATCCGACGGGAATTATTAAAAGTGATATTAATATAAAGGCAGATTTTTCATTTAGAAATAATGAAACTCTGGTTAGATATTTAGATTACGATAACAATCAGCTGGCGGCAGGACAAAATATTTGGACTTTAAAGCTAACTGCTGATTACGCTTTCAGTAAAAACTTGACAGCAATATTCTATTACGATCATTCGTTCTCGAAAGCAGTTATTTCGACTTCATTTCCGTTAACGAACATCAGATCAGGTTTCACACTTCGTTATAATTTTGGAAATTAATTTTTAGTTTCTAAACTAGATTTCATTAGAAGATTATTACATTTGTGGCTTAAATTTTAAATTATCAATTTTCAAACATACTATTATGAGCATACCAGCAAATTTAAAGTACACAAAAGATCACGAATGGGTTAGCATCGAAGGAGATGTTGCAACTGTAGGAATTACTCATTTTGCACAAAAAGAGTTAGGGGATATCGTGTATGTTGAGGTAGAAACTTTAGATCAGACGCTTTCAAAAGACGAAGTTTTTGGAACTGTTGAGGCTGTAAAAACAGTTTCAGATTTATTCTTACCATTAACAGGTGAAATCATTGCTTTTAATGAAGATTTAGAAAGTGCTCCTGAAACTGTAAACTCAGATCCTTACGGAGCGGGATGGATGATTAAAATTAAAATTGCAGACGCATCAGAAATTGATTCTTTATTATCTGATGAAGCTTATAAAACTTTAATCGGTGCCTAAACAATTATTGTTAATTTGGGCAATGATCTGCTCTGGAATAATTGCTTATTTCTGTCTAACAGATTCTAGTAATTTACCAGCGGTCAACTTTCCAAGTCTTGATAAAATTGTACATTTTTGTTTTCATTTTGGATTTACAATTTCGTGGATTTTGTTTTTCAAAAAAGAGCTAAAAGGAAAAGAGGCAGACGACTATAAAGCTTATTTGGTTTCTTTTATTTTTTCTGTTTTTTTCGGAATCACAATAGAAATTTTGCAAAATGCTTTAACTGTGAGCAGAGCTGCAGATGTTACAGATATTCTAGCAAATGCTCTAGGGGCATTCGTTGCAGTTTTTTCTGCGATAGCATTTAAAAAGCAAATCGATAAGATATAAAATTACAAACCCACTTCGGTGGGTTTTTTTTTACAAGAAAATCAAATTTTAAAAGCTCTGTTTTTTATCAATATAAAATGTACTTTTGTGCTGGTTTTCTGCAACTTCTATCATTATGAATGTAAAGCAATATTTAGATTCTACTTATTTAAAAACTGCCTCACAAGCTGGTCTTTCTGAAGCAGAAAATACTATTGTCGTTAAAAATGCAATTGAAGAAGCAATTCAGGAAGAATTTAAATTAATTATGATTCGGCCGGAATATGTTACTGTTGCTAAAGAAATGATTGCAGCAGCTAATTCTGTTTTACTTGTGGGAACGGTAATTGATTTTCCAGAAGGCAAGTCAAGTCTGGAACATAAAATTAAGGAAGCAAACGAAGCAATTGCAAATGGCGCAGACGATTTAGATTTTGTATGTAATTATGAAGCTTTCAAAAATGGTGAAATAGATTTAGTCAAACAGGAAATTTTGTTTGGAACACAAATCGGTTTAGCTAATAATAAAACAGTAAAGTGGATTATAGAAGTTGCTGCATTAACAGATAAAGAGATTATTCAATTATCTGCCTTAATAAAGAACGTTGTGGTGTCGAATTTTCAGGAAGAAGATTTTTCTTCAGTCTTTGTAAAATCTTCAACCGGTTTTTATAAAACAGAAAATGGTCAGCCAAACGGCGCGACTGTTCCAACAATAATTATAATGCTTGAAAATGCTTCGCCATTATCTGTAAAAGCAGCTGGAGGTGTGCGCTCATTTAAAGATGCATCAGAAATGATTCTTTTAGGAGTAAAGCGAATTGGTACTTCGGCAGCAAAAGCAATAGCAAACGGGGAAAATGCCCCAAATCAATATTAAATAAATATCTATATTTTAAGTGAATAAGTTTTTTTTAGCCCTTGTTTTCATTTTTTCATTTTTCATTGTTTATTCACAGCAAAATGGCAGTTCTTCAATTCAGCCAGGTTTTACTGCAGAAATGTTTCCTGTTTTTCCAAACTGTGAAAATTTAGACGGTAAAAAATTAGAAAATTGTTTTTACAAAGAAGTTCAAGACTTTGTATTTAATACTTTTCAAGTTCCTGAAAATTTAAAACAAAATAATTACAAAGGACAAGTAAAAGTTCTTTTTGAAGTTAATGTCGAAGGAGAATTTAAAGTGATTTATGTTTCAGCGGGTAATGATGAATTGTCTGAAGAAGCGAAAAGAGTATTTGGGAAATTTCCAAAAATCAAACCTTCAACCTATAATGGAAAAGCCACTTATTCTAAATATACTATTTCTATTGATGTGCCCCTTAAAAGTTCAGAACAGCTTGCTTCTGAAGCGTTGGCGGCAGCTGAAATTTTAAAGCCAATCGAAAAACCGATGACAGAACTCGATAGTATTGTATATAAAAAATACAATAATCCGGAATTCGAAAGTCATTTAAATATTCCTTTTTCTCATAGTTATTATGCTCAGTTTGACGGAGCAATGAATCAAGTAGGAAGTAATAATCATACTGCTTCTAAACCGTATACTTATGCTGAGGTTTCTAAATATTATAATCTAAAAGCAGTTAATGAATCGCTGCAAAAAAATGTATCGAGCTGGCTGGGAAGAAAATGGTGGAACGAAAACATGGTGCAGATTCAGGGAGAAGATTATTGGTTTTCCTTAAATCCAATTGTCGATTTGCAAATGGGTAAAGCTTCAGATATTGATGCGTCATATACGTATGTAAACACTAGGGCTTTAAATTTTAGAGGAGGTTTAGGAAAGCAGATTAATTTTACAACCACGTTTTTTGAAAGTCAAGGAAGATTTGCAGGTTATTTCAATGATTATGCAGAGTCAATTAAGCCATCTGGAGGTAATCCTGCAATTGTTCCAGGAATTGGAATTGCAAAACGTTTTAAAACAGATGCATATGATTTTCCTTTAGCAGATGCTAATATTACTTTTGCGCCAAGTAAAATTTTTGATCTTCAATTAGGATATGGAAGAAATTTTATAGGTGATGGATATCGATCTCTATTAGAAGGAGATGGAGCGAGTCCGTATCCGTATTTTAAAATTAATACCAATTTCTGGAAAATAAAGTATACTAATACTTATATGTGGATGAAAGATGTCCGTCCAGAAGTCACTGAAGAAAGAACGTATGCTACAAAATTCATGGCCAATCATTACTTGAGCTGGAATGTTTCAAATAGATTAAATTTAGGGTTCTTCGAATCTGTGGTTTGGACAGATTCAAATAACAGAGGTTTCGATATTAATTTTGTTAATCCTATTATTTTTTATCGTGCCGTAGAGTTTGGTTCTTCTTCTAGAAGTGGAAATGCGTTATTAGGCTTAACAGGTAAATATAAATGGAATAACAGCATCAATTTATATTCTCAATTCTTGATTGATGAATTTTCTGTGTCTGATGTAGGGGCAGGAAACCAAAGCTGGAAAAATAAATTTGGTTTTCAAATTGGGGCAAAGTATTTCAATGCATTTAATGTAAAAGACTTATTGTTCCAAGTTGAGTTTAACCATGTTCGTCCTTATGTTTATTCTCACAGTGCTGTTATTACCAATTACGGACATAACAATCAAAGTGTTGGACATCAATGGGGAGGAAATTTTAAAGAGTTAATTGTAATCGGCCGTTACAATAAAGGACGCTTGTTTGGAGATGCTAAATTTACAATGGGAACAAGAGGTTTAGATTTTGATACAGCCGAGGATTCTTTTAATTATGGTGGAAACATTTATAAAAGTTACGATGAAAAACGTCCATACGATACAGGTGTAAAAGTAGGTCAGGGAAATAAAACGAGTATTTTTATTGCAGATATTCAAGGGGGGTATTTAATTAATCCGATGACGAATTTGAAATTATTTGGAAGTCTTATTTATAGAAATTTTGATCCAACGCAGGAAACAGCGGCAACATTTAAGCAAAGTACAACTTGGTTTAGTATAGGATTGCGTTCAGATATTTTCAATTGGTATTTTGATTACTAGTTTTTAATAAGATTTTTCGAAATAATAGTGTTAAAGTATGACGAGTTCTTAATTTGTAAAGGTTTTATTCAAAAAAATCTATTTTTATAGGCCTAAATTCTACAATCTAATTTGTACATTTGCAGCACTCAAAAAAATACACAAACAACAACGGTATTGAACGCTGCAAAAAATACATTATCAATCAAATCAATATTTCTAGATTTTAAAGAGATTACTAAAGCTGGATTGGCTATTAGTGTTTTGTTCTCATCTATTGCAGGATATTTATTAGGGGTTGATTCTGAACATCCTTTTAAATGGAGTGTTTTGGCAGTTTTGGCTATTGGCGGTTATTGCATGGTTGGGGCTTCGAATGCTTTTAATCAGGTAATTGAAAAAGATATTGACTCGCTGATGGATCGAACTAAAAATCGTCCAGTTCCTTCCGGTCGTATGTCTCCAAAAATGGCTTTGCTGGTGGCAAGTCTGCTTACAATTGTAGGTATTGCACTACTTTATACTATAAACGCTAAGTCGGCAATGTTTGCTGCTATTTCTATATTTTTATATACAAGTGTTTATACACCATTAAAAACCGTAACTTCATTGTCTGTTTTTGTTGGGGCTTTTCCGGGTGCAATTCCATTTATGCTTGGCTGGGTCGCTGCAACAGGAGAATTTGGTATCGAAGCTGGGACTTTATTTTTAATTCAGTTTTTTTGGCAGTTTCCGCATTTTTGGGCTATTGGATGGTTTTTATATGAAGATTATGAGAAAGCAGGCATATTTATGCTTCCAACAGGTAAGAAAGATAAAGGAACTGCGTTACAAATTATTTTATACACAATCTGGCTTATAATTGCATCGCTGCTGCCTGTTTTAGGTTTTACAGGACAGTTGTTTATTTCTCCAATTGCGGCGGTTTTGGTATTCCTTTTAGGGATTTGGATGCTTTTTTATGCAGTTCGTTTATATAATTTAAGGACCGCAAAAGCAGCAAGAACATTAATGCTGGTAAGTGTTTCTTATATTTCGCTTTTACAAATTGTGTTTATAGTAGATAAATTTTTAAGATAGTTATGGAAATGACATTGAAAACAAATGAAGAACAAGTAAGAAAGTCGAAATCAGCAAAACTGATTCTTCTTTTCGCAATGGTTAGTATGACCATGATGTTTGCTGGCTTAACAAGTGCATTTGTGGTAAGTAAATCAAGAGCAGATTGGTTGAAGAATTTTGAGCTTCCTTCTGCATTTTATTGGAGTACAGCTGTAATTATTGGCTGTAGTGTTACTTTTTATTTAGCAAAAAAAGCTATTCAAAAAGACAATAGAAGTGCTGTTACTGGATTGCTTTTGGGAACTTTAGCGTTAGGGATTTTATTTGTAGTGTTACAATTTCAAGGATTTGGACAAATCGTTGAACAAGGATATTATTTTACAGGAGAAGGTAGTTCAATTACTACAACTTTTCTTTATGTGGTAACAGTTACGCACTTGTTACATTTAGCTGGCGGATTAATTTCACTTTTAATTATAATTTATAATCATTTTAAACAAAAATACAATTCGACTCAAACTCTTGGTATAGAACTAGGTGCGATGTATTGGCACTTTTTGGATTTATTATGGGTATATTTATTTTTATTTTTATTTTTCTTTAAATAAGAAAAAAACGTAAATTTGGGAACTTTTTAACGAATATCTTTTATGGGAGCGACAGTTACTACTGCAAACAACGACGAAAAAACTTGGGGAGGCGGTCATGAGATCCAGCCACTAGGATCAAGTTATGGTAAAATGATGATGTGGTTTTTTATCGTATCAGATGCCTTAACATTCTCTGGATTTCTAGGAGCTTACGGTTTTTCTAGATTTAAATTTATTGAAACTTGGCCTTTGGCTGATGAAGTGTTTACTCACTTTCCATTTATGCATGGTGTTGCGGCTCCAATGTATTATGTAGCTTTAATGACTTTTATTTTGATCTTTTCATCTGTAACAATGGTTTTAGCTGTTGATGCAGGTCACCAATTGAAAAAGACTAAAGTTGCAATTTATATGTTCTTAACAATTATTGGAGGTATAATTTTCGTTGGTTCTCAAGCTTGGGAATGGAAAAACTTCATTAAAGGGGAATATGGTGCTGTTGAAACTGTAGGAGGCAGCTTATTACAATTTGTTGATAAAGATGGTAGAAGAGTAGCTCTAGCTGATTTTGCTGTTAAATTACCAGAACAAAGAGAAGCTCTAACAAGAAGTCATTCAACTTGGTTTGTAGAAGATGCTCAATCTCTTCCAACTTACACAGTTGCTGAAGTTCAGGAAGGATTTAAAAACCATCCAGAAATTTTAATTAGAACTGAAAAACTTACTGATAAAAAGAAAAAAACTGTTTTATCAAGAGAAGAATCTGAAGCTCATTTAGCAAATGCTAAATATGTTGTAGAAGGTGCTAACTTGATTAGAAACGAGTATGGTAATAAGTTATTTGCTGATTTCTTCTTCTTCATTACTGGTTTCCACGGATTCCACGTATTGTCTGGAGTTATCATCAACATCATTATTTTCTTTAATGTATTATTAGGTACTTATGAGAAGAGAAGAAGCTACGAAATGGTAGAGAAAGTTGGTTTATACTGGCACTTCGTAGATTTAGTTTGGGTATTTGTATTTACAGTTTTCTACCTAGTTTAATTTTAGAATTTAATTATTATGTCACACGAGCACGTATCAAATACAAAAAGAATCTGGTTTGTTTTTGGATTACTTTCATTAGTAACTACAGTAGAAGTTATTTTAGGTATCTACAAACCTGCATCATTAGAATTTACTCATTTTATCGGTTTGAATTTGTTAAACTGGATTTTCTATATCCTTACAATTTTCAAAGCATATTATATTGTATGGGCATTTATGCACATGGAAGGTGAAAAAAGCAGTCTTAGATGGTCTGTTGTATCATCAGTTGTCTTCCTTGTTTTATATTTATTGTTTATTCTATTGACAGAAGGACATTATATTTATGGGGTTTTTAAAGATTCTACTATTAAATGGAATTTTTAACATGATATTAATTCGAAAAGAGTCCCGATAACATCGGGATTTTTTTATTTTTGTACCTCAATAATTTCCGTTAATACAATGAAAAAAAATATAGTTCTCTTTGTACTTTTTGTTCTGCCAATTGTAGCTTATTTATTTTTTGCTTCTGGTGTAAATAGTTTTACAACACTTCCTGTAATAACACCAAAAGTGGCTGATTTTGGAGATTGGAAATCATTAAACGGAAAAAAAGTTTCTCTTGATAAAAAGATAACTGTGCTTGGATTCTCGGGTTCGAATATTTTAGAAAACCGAGGAAATTATTTTAACTTAAATGAAAAGATCTATAAACGCTATAATGGTTTTGAGGATCTTCAGTTTGTAATTTTATGCCCGATTGGGACAGAGAAAGAAGCTCAAAAAATCGTAGATGCTTTATCTCCTTTTACAGATGTAAAAAATTGGAATTTCGTATTTGCTTCAAACGAAGAAATCCAAAAATTTTATGACCAGCTTCATTTAAAAGAAAAACTAAATCAAAATCTTGGAACTTCGAATGTTTATATCATAGATAAGGATCGCAGTTTAAGAGGACGAAAAGATAAAGAAGAGTATAAGGAAGGTTATGATACTTTTCATCCATCAGAATTAAGTAACGAGATGCTGGATGACTTCAAAATCATTTTATACGAATACCGCGCAGCTTTAAAGAAAAATCATAACGCTACAAAGCAACTTTAAAATCATTTATAATGTTCAAAAATAAATCATACATAGGGATTTCCTTTATCATTTTGATTTTTGGGATATATGCCATTCCTAAAATTGTTGATCGGGTTAAAAACGGGGAAATTGTAAAAGGAAACCGTTTAGATAATGTTGAAGCAAAATCTTCAAAGGAAGCTAAACTTTTAACAATTGGACCAGCTCCAAAGTTTGAATTGACGAACCAGGATAATGTAAAAGTTTCAAATGAAACCTATAAAGGGAAAGTGTATGTTTTAGAGTTCTTTTTTACAACATGTCCTTCTATTTGTCCAAAGATGAATATGAGTATGCTTGAGATTGAAAAGACTTTTTTTGGTAATCCAAATTTTGGGATTGTTTCTATAACGATAGATCCAAAACATGATACACCTCAAGTTTTAAAAGATCATGCCAAATTGCTGGGTGTAAAATCTTCAAACTGGAATTTCTTAACTGGGGATAAAAGTGTAATTATGGACTTGTCGAATAAAGGTTTTAATCTTTATGCGGGCGAAAATGACAAAGTAAGCGGCGGTTTTGAACATTCTGGTTTATTTGCTTTAATTGATAAAGACGGGAATATTCGCTGCAGAAAAGATGAATACGGAAATCCAACTATTTATTATGATGGTTTAGACAAAAAAGGAGTCCGAGATATTCAACAGGATATTAAAATTTTATTAGAAGAATAATAATGGAAGATAATACTTTAGAGAAAAAATACAGCAAACTTATTGTTGCAGTTTCAATTGTAATTCCGGTTGTTGTGGCAATTTTGTTTGGTGTAAAACTTAAAGATTTTGGTTTTGATGTAGAGCCTTTGTCATTTCTGCCTCCTATTTATGCTACTACAAATGGTATTACTGCGGTTGTATTGGTTTGGGCGGTTTTGGCTATTAAAAATGGAAAACAGAAATTACACGAACGACTAATGACTTTTGCTATCGCTTTGTCAGTTGCATTCTTGGTTATGTATGTTGCTTATCACATGACTGCTGATTCTACAAAATTTGGAGATTTGAATCATGATGGTGTACTTGATGCTGTTGAAAGTGCTAAAGTAGGATCGTTGCGATTGGTATATTTTGTTATTTTAATCACTCATATTTTACTTTCTATCGCAATTATTCCATTGGTTTTAATTACGTATGTGAGAGCGCTGGCTCAACGATTTGACAGACATAGAAAGATTGCGAAAATAACATTTCCAATTTGGTTATATGTTGCTGTAACGGGAGTTGTAGTATTTTTAATGATTTCTCCGTATTATGCTAATTAAATATAAAAATCAAAAATCGAATTCCAAGTTTCAAACTTTAATCTTTGGAATTTGTTTTTTCTTTATTGGGATTTCAATAAATGCTCAATGCGCGATGTGCCGTGCAGCTTTATCGGGTGATTCTAATACTAAAAAAGCCGAAGCGGTAAATGATGGAATTGTTTATTTAATGGTTATTCCATATTTGCTGGTCGTTATTATAGGATATCTAATTTATAGAATGTATAAAAAGAAAAAAGCAGTGTAATTTACACTGCTTTTTTTTTATTTAAGTCCGTTTACCGAAACATTTACAGTTCCGTTTATCTTTATAAAAGCGATTACGGCTTGATTGGTGAGCTGAATTTTATCGAACTGTATGTCTTCCATTTTTCCGTTTACAAACACACCTGGCATGGGAGAATAGTTTTTTAGATAGTCTGCCATCGTTTTTTTACCTTCTTCTAAATTAGGCTGAATAGAATATCTACAGCTTTCTTCCATTTTTCGCAGTACGTATCCCTGTACAAGCCAATTTGCTGTTCGCATTAATTTGCTTTTTGTATCTAGTACATAATCTAGTTTGTCAAAATAAATTTCCTTTGTTTGCGGATTATATTGAGGAAATCCGTTCAAGTAAAGCATTCCGTTTATAGATCCTAAAACATCTAAAGCAATTACCATTTTTCCGTTTTTATGCCAAATAGTAACATTTTTAACAGTTACTTTTTTACTTCCCGATCCAAATTCCTGTCCGGCAAAATTCTTGGTCATAATCTTGGAGGCATCTACATAGCTTGAAATCGCGGCAATATTAGCAGAAATCTGATTTGGAATTTTGGCAACTGGCTTTAATGCAATTTTGCTGGCGTTAAATTTAGATTCCGGCTGTTTTCCAACAATAGTCTCCATGTTGCATTTCATCCCCATGTCAAGTAAAAATGAATCATTTTTAAGTTTGGCATTTGTCGAGTAAATTTCGATAGGAACAATTCGAAGCCAGCTTTCATAAGTGTCGCTCATTTGAAATGGCGTACAGATTTTTTCTACTGCCTGAAGAACGTTAGGTTTAAAATCCATTGATTTTTCAATTGCTTCGTCTATTTTTTTCTCGAGTTTATCTTTAAAAATAGAGATTGCTGGATTGATCAAATAAGTAATCGGCATGTTTTTACCAAAAACAGTCATCGTTGGACTTTCGTTCCAATCAAGAGATTTAAATTCTGTTTTTGTAGTAAGTTTCCAATTTGTGAGGGCAGTTTCACTTGACAGTGTTATGATTCCGTTTAAGTTGAATTCTCTAACATCGTATAATTCTACACCAAGTTTTTTAGTGCCTATACGGTATTTGATGGTAGCCTTAAGCGGTAAAATAGTTTTTATTCTTTTATCTCGATTTGAAGGATCATTTTGAATTTTAATAGGCGCTTGTTTCCAGATCTTCATTTCAATGTCATCATCTTCGATAATATTGTCCTCATAAATTAATCCATTTAGGATAGCATTAGTTTGGTTTTCGATATCACTAAGCTTAATCGTAATTGGTAAATTGATAAAAGAAGGACTGCTGTCGTACACTAACGGAATAGCATCATCTGGTTCTGGTTTTAATGTCTCTAATTTTTGAGCGGAAGAACAGCTCGTTAGTACTACAAGTACTGCAAACATTGAAAGAATTGAAGAAAGCTTCATTAATATGAATTTTTATTACAAGGTAAAATTACGAAAACAATCATATTTTATTAAAAAAGTGTAACAATTAATAAAGATTGAAGTCTTATACAAAAGGGTAACGAAATTATTAACTTTTTATTATCATAATTTACTTAATAAAAATGTTATTATTGTCTCAAAATTTAACAATACCATGATCGAAATTAAAGATTTACACAAATCCTATAAAATGGGAAGTTCAGAGTTGCACGTGTTAAAAGGTATTAATTTTAATATCGAGGAAGGTGAATTAGTCGCGATCATGGGATCATCTGGTTCTGGCAAATCAACTCTTCTAAATATCCTAGGAATTTTAGATGAAGCCGATTCTGGAAGTTATATTTTAGATAAAACTCCAATAAAAAAATTAAACGAAACAATTGCTTCAAAATATCGTAATAAATTTTTAGGTTTTGTTTTTCAATCTTTTAACTTAATTAATTACAAATCGGCACTAGACAATGTTGCGATGCCATTGTATTATCAAGGGGTTAAAAGAAAAGAGCGATATGAAATTGCAATGAAATATCTTGAAAAAGTAGGTCTTGGGTCTCACTCTCACCACTTACCAAATGAGCTTTCAGGAGGGCAGAAACAACGTGTGGCTATTGCAAGGGCATTGGCCTCTAATCCTAAAGTTTTGCTGGCAGATGAACCGACAGGAGCTCTTGATACCAAGACGTCTTACGAGGTTATGGAACTGATTCAGGGAATTAATGACGAAGGCAAAACAATTTTGATTGTTACACACGAACCTGATATTGCTGCAATGTGCAAAAGAAATGTAGTCCTAAAAGATGGATTAATTATCGATGATAAAAAAGTAGAACAAGTTAGAGCTTCGTCTTATGTTTAATATTGAACGCTGGCAGGAAATATTTGAAGCCATTTCAAAAAACAGATTAAGAACATTCTTAACTGGAATTTCTGTGGCATCGGGAATTTTTATTTTGGTGATCCTGCTTGGTGCAGGTAAGGGTCTTCAAAATGGAATTGAAAAACAATTCGAACGCGATGCAGCAGGAATTATAGAGGTTTGGTCTGGTACAACAACTAAAGAATATAAAGGTTTGAATCCAGGCAGACAAGTACAATTTCGCAATAGCGATTATAATCAGTCTGTTCAGAAATTTGAAGATAAACTAGATTTGAGAGCTTCTACAAATAATTATTGGGGACAGTCTTTTAGTTATGGAAAAGAATCTGGGAATTATCAGTTTAGAGGAGTTGATCCTGATTATGGAGGAATAGAAAATCTGGTTATAGTTCAAGGACGATATATAAATAGTAAAGATTTACAGAATAACGAAAAGGTTGCTGTTATTGGAATGAAAGTAAAGACCGATTTGTTTAAAGATAAAGAGGCTCTTGGACAGGAAATATTAATTAATAATATCAATTTTAAAGTTGTCGGAATTTTTACAGATCCAGGAGGAGAGCGTGAAGAAGCTAGAGCTTATCTGCCATTAACAACGGTACAGCGAACTTTTGGAGGAGGAGATAAAATCACTAATTTGTTTTTTACCCTTAAAAAGACAAATGATTATGACGAAGCATTGGCACAATCTGAAAAATTTACACAAGACTTAAAAGACTTATTGAAAAGTAAAAATATGGTAGCTCCAGAGGATGACGGCGGAGTTGGAGTTTATAATTCGGTTAAAGATGCAAAACAGTTCTACGACTTGAATTTATATATCAGATTGTTTTTTTGGTGGGTGGGTATTTGTACAATAATTGCGGGTGTTGTTGGTGTGAGTAATATCATGCTGATTATTGTAAAAGAAAGAACAAAAGAAATCGGAATTAGAAAAGCGTTAGGAGCATCTCCATTTTCTATTATCACAATGATACTTCACGAATCCATTTTTATTACAACAATTGCTGGTTTTGTTGGGCTTTTAGGAAGCTTACTCCTGCTTGAATTTGTTGGACCGATGGTTCAGAGTGAATATTTTAGAAACCCGGAAGTTGATTTTAATGTGGCATTAACAACACTATTTCTATTGGTGTTTGCTGGTGCCGTTGCAGGTTTTTTTCCAGCATATAGAGCAGCTAAAATTAAACCTATTGTAGCACTTAGAGACGAATAGTTATGTTTAAAAAAGATAATTGGGACGAGATTTTACAGGCCTTAACGGCCAACCCTTTCAGAACTATTCTGACAGCTTTTGGTGTTTTTTGGGGAATATTTATTTTGGTGATTTTACTTGCTGCAGGTAATGGTTTGGAAAATGGCATAAAAAAAGGATTTGACGGAATTGCGACAAATACAATGTTTATGTGGAGCCAGACTACCTCTAAAGCTTACAAAGGTTTGCCAAAAACGAGAAGATATGATTTTAGAAACAGTGATGTTGCAGCTTTAAAGGCTGCACTGCCGGATTTACTATATGTTTCTCCACGAAATCAATTAGGTGATTTTAATGGAACAAACAATGTGGTTAGAGGAACCAAAACTTCTTCATTTACGATATATGGAGATTACCCAGAGCTTATAAAACAACAGCCAATGGATATCATCAAAGGCCGGTTTGTAAATCAGCAGGATATTCAGGAAAAGAGAAAAGTGGCTGTTATTGGTAAGGGAGTTATAAGCGAGCTTTATGGAAAAGAAGAAGAAGCTATAGGGACTTATGTTAAAATTAATGGCATAAATTTTATGGTGGTTGGAGTTTATAAATCCAAACAACAAGGCGGAAATGCAGAGCAGGAACAGAAAAATATTTTCATTCCTTTTACAACTTTTCAGCAGTCTTTTAATTATGGAGACAAAGTAGGATGGATGGCACTTACTGCAAAAGATGAAACTTCTATTACGGAATTAAAACCTAAAATTTTAGAAATAATCAAATCATTGCATTCTATAAATCCAACAGATGATAGAGCGGTTGGAAATTTCGATTTGTACGAACAATTTAATAAAGTGCAAAGCTTATTTAATATCCTAAAAGTGATTGCTTATTTTGTGGGAACACTAGTTTTGATTTCGGGAGTAATCGGGATTTCAAACATCATGCTTATTGTAGTAAAAGAGCGTACAAAAGAAATTGGAATAAGAAGAGCATTGGGCGCAACGCCGGGAGCTATTCGCGGACAGATATTATCAGAATCTATATTTTTGACCATAATCTCTGGAATGCTTGGTATTGCCGTTGCAACTGGAATTATTGCACTTTTAAATCTAGCCTTGGATTCGATGCCTCCGGGAGAAAACACCATGTTTGCTAATCCAAGTGTGGACTTGGGAGTTGTATTTGTTGCTTTATTAATATTAGTTGGATCAGGGTTGCTGGCAGGATTTATTCCGGCGCAGACCGCGATCAATGTTAAACCTGTAGATGCTTTAAGAACAGAATAAATTATCAATCAAAATAAATCGATTAAACCAAAAACAAATGAAAAAAGGAGTAACTGTAACCATTTTAATATTTATTGCGATCGTGTTTTTTGGCGCACTTTACTATTTGTATGCCAAAAATCAGGAGTCGCCAATTGTGTTTAAAACGGAGAAACCAGAAATTAAGACTATTGTAAAAAATACAATTGCAACTGGTAATATTCAGCCAGATGAAGAGGTTTTAATCAAACCAAATATCTCTGGGATTATTGAACAAGTATATATCAAAGCGGGTGAGAAAATCAAAGCTGGTGATATGATCGCAAAAATTCGAGTTGTTGCAAACGTTTCTAATGTGAGCAGTACGCAGAATCAAGTTCAGACAGCAAAAATTGCTTTGGACAATCAGGAAAGACTTTACAAAAGACAAAGAACATTATTTGAAAAAGATGTAATTTCTGCAAATGATTTTGATGCTGCACAAGTAGCTTACAATCAGGCAAAACAAACTTATCTGGCTGCAAAACAAAGTTTGGATATTGTTAAAACAGGAACGACATCTTCTTTAGGAAGTTATGCCAATACTTTAATACGTTCTACTGTTAACGGAATGGTTTTAGACGTTCCAGTAAAAGTTGGAAACCAAGTTATTGAAAGCAATAATTTTAATGAAGGAACTACAATTGCCAGCGTTGCTGATGTTGGAAGAATGATCTTTATTGGGAAAATTGATGAGTCTGAAGTAGGTAAAATCAAAGAAAAAATGCCTATTGAAATTACAATTGGTGCTATTGAAAATAAAAAATTTGATGCAGTTCTAAATTATATTGCACCAAAAGGTGTTACAGAGAATGGAGCAATTCAGTTTGAAATTAAAGCTCAGATGGTTAATAGAGATGATACTTTTATTAGAGCTGGCTTGAGTGCAAATGCTTCTATTATTTTGGAAAAAGCGGATAAGATTCTGGCAATAAAAGAATCACTAGTGCAATTTGACAAAAAGACACAAAAGCCTTATGTTGAGATTGAAACGGCTCCACAGAAATTTCAAAGAAAAGATTTAGTTCTTGGAGTGAGTGATGGAATCTACGTTCAAGTTAAAAGCGGCGTGAAGAGTTCAGATAAAATAAAAATCTGGAATCAAGGTTTGATTAATGAAGGAGAAAAAAAATAATTTAATTTGAAGTTTTAGGGATCCTTTTGGTTTTAAAAAATGTTAAATTTGCGTAGTTACATTTACTGCGCTTTCATTTAAAATATATGAAAATAAATAAAATTAATAGTCTGGTTTTTGCAATGTTATTCGGTTTTGGATTAGCTGGACATGCGCAATCAAAACAATGGACACTAGAAGAATGTGTGCGATATGCATTAGAAAATAACATCACAATAAAATTGACAGAATTAGATGTTAAAAATGCAGAGATTGATAAAAGAGGTGCGTTAGGGAGTTACCTTCCGTCTGTAAATGGAAATGCATCGCACTCTTGGAATATTGGTTTGAATCAAAATATTACAACAGGTTTACTTGAGAATCAAACAACACAATATTCGTCTGTCGGTGCTTCGGTAGGAGTTGATATTTACCGAGGACTTCAAAATCAAAATACATACAGAAGAGCGAAGTTATCTATTATTGCGTCAAAATATCAATTATTAAAGATGCAGGAAGATATTTCTTTGAATGTAGCTAGTGCTTTTTTACAGATTTTATCTAACAAAGAAGATTTAAAAGTTAAAAAAGAACAGTTAGTAATTGATGAAAAACGATATGCGCGTTCTGAAGAAATGGTAAATGCTGGAACAATTCCTCGTGGTGATTTATTTGACCTAAAAGCTACAGTGGCTACAGATAAACAAAATATTGCTGTTTCTGAAAATAATTTATTGATTTCTAAATTGAGTCTGGCACAGCTCTTACAGTTAAAGGAGTTCGCAGATTTTGATGTTATTGATGATACGAATTTGGAAGACGAAAACAATATCATGGCACAGAGTCCGATTGAGATTTATAGTAAAGCTAAAGAAATAAGAACAGATCTTAAATTGGCACAAACTAATCTTGAAATTGCTGAAAAAAATGTAACTATTGCGAGGGGTGCATATCAGCCTACTTTAAGCGCTTTTTATAATTTTAATACAAGAGCGAGTTATTCTGATATCGTTACAGGTGCCACTTTAAATACTGCGAACCCAACATCTCAAATTGGATATGTTCAGGGAACAAATCAAGCAGTTTTGCAAAATAATTACTCACCAGTTCTTGGCAATGCAGCTCCTATTTTTGATCAGTTTAATGACAATAAGGGACAATCTTTCGGCTTACAGCTTTCTGTTCCTATATTCAATGGTTGGTCAGTTAAGAACAATGTAGAACGCAGCAAAGTAAATTTAGAAAAATCTAAAATAGATTTAGAACAAAAAAGTTTAGATTTGCAGCGTGACGTTTATACCGCATTTACTGATGCAAGAGCAGCTTTAAACACTTACGAAGCGTCAGCTGTTACTCTAGAAGCTAGACAGCAGGCATACAATTATGCAAAAGAAAAATATGATGTAGGTTTGATGAATTCATTTGATTTTACCCAAGCTCAAACATTGTTGACCAATGCGCAGTCTGATGTTATCAGAACAAAATATGATTACATGTTCAAAATTAAGATAATTGAATTTTATTTCGGAATTCCAATCGTTCCAATTATTACAAAATAATTTATTATGTCAAAAAAAACAATTTATTTCTTAGTAGGTGGTGCAGTAGTACTTATTGCAATTTTAATCGGTCTTTCGAAATCGGGCGTAATAGGAAATAAGGATGAAGGAAAAGAAGTAGAGACAGCCAAAGTAACTGCTTCAACAATTGTTGAAACAGTTTCAGCAACAGGTAAAATTCAACCAGAAATTGAAGTAAAAATTTCTCCAGAAGTATCTGGGGAAATTATTTTGCTTAATGTAAAAGAAGGTCAGGTTGTTAAAAAAGGAGATTTGCTGGTTAAAATTAATCCGGATTTATATACCTCTAGTTATAACCGTTCGGTATCTAACTTATCAGGTTCTAAAGCTGGTTTAACACAATCTGAGGCTAGTTTTAAAGAAGCAAAAGCTAATTATGATCGTAACAAAACATTATACGACAAAGGTGTAATCTCAAGATCTGACTGGGATAAAGCCATAGCTTCGTTTGAAGTGGCAAAAGCGACTAAGCAAAATTCTTATTACAGCGTACAAAGTGCTTCGGCTTCTGTAAGTGAAGCAAGAGACAACTTAGGGCGTACAACTATTTATTCTCCAGCAGACGGGACAATTTCTGTTCTAAATGTAGAATTAGGAGAAAGAGTTTTAGGAACGCAGCAAATGGCTGGAACCGAACTTTTACGTGTAGCAAACCTTAACAACATGGAGGTTGAAGTTGATGTAAACGAAAATGACATTGTAAAAATTAAAATTGGAGACGAAGCAAACGTTGAAGTTGATGCTTATCTAAAAAAGAAATTTAAAGGAACGGTGACTAGTATTTCTAACTCTGCCAGCACAACTTTAACTTCAGATCAGGTAACGAATTTTAAAGTTAAAGTTCGTATTTTGAAAGAATCGTATCAAGATTTATTAGAAGGAAAACCAAGTACGTATTCTCCTTTTAGACCTGGAATGACAGCTACTGTTGATATCATTACAACAACAAAAACAAACGTTTTGGCAGTGCCAATTAGTTCTGTTGTTGTAAAATCAGATACTACAGCGGTCAAAGATTTTAAAGTTGAAGATCCGAATGAAGATAAAAAAGCGGCTCCGAAAAATGATAAAAAATTCGAATGTGTTTTTGTAAAAGTGGGAGATAAAGCTAAAATTAGAGTTATAAAAACAGGAATTCAAGACGATACTAATATTGAAGTAATGTCTGGTTTAAAGCCTGGAGATGTTGTAATTACAGGCCCTTACACAACCGTTTCTAAAGATCTTAATTCTGGAGATAAGGTCAAGCTTAAAAAAGCTGATGCTCCGAAGAAATAAAAATACCATTCAATACTAATTTTAAAATTTAATACTTTGTCTTTTATCCTCAACATCGAAACGGCCACTAAAAATTGTTCTGTATCTGTTGCAAAAGATGGAAAAACCATTGTTTGCAGCGAACTAGCAGATGAAGGCTATTCGCATGCAGAAAAACTTCATGTTTTTATTGAAGAAGTAATTGCAAAAGCAGGCATTTCTGTTCAGGATTTAAATGCAATTGCAGTCAGCCAGGGTCCAGGATCTTATACAGGATTAAGGATTGGTGTTTCTGCCGCAAAAGGATTGTGTTATGCTTTAAATATACCTTTAATCGCTGTCGATACGCTTAAAACTTTGGCTTCTCAGGCCGAAGTTACAGATGGAAAAATTATTCCAATGTTAGACGCACGCCGTATGGAAGTTTACAGTGCTGTTTTTAATCCAGACTTGACAGTTGAAAGAGCGATTAAAGCCGAAATAATTGACGAAAATTCCTTTCAAGAATATACAGACAAGCTTTACTTTGTAGGCGATTGTGCTGACAAATGTAAAGCTGTTTTAACTGAAGATAATTTTGTGTTTTTAGAAGATATCAAATATCCTTCGGCACAAGCTATGAGTGAAATCAGTTTTGATAAATATCAAAAAAGCGACACTGTAGATGTCGCTTATTTTGAACCTTATTATTTAAAAGATTTTATGATTACTGCTCCTTCAAAAAAATAATGAGAATTATTTTTGAAGTGTAAACGGCTGAACCGATATTCCTGCTGCATCCAGTGCAACTTTGCAATTTTCCAAAGTATCTGAAACTACAGAACCAAAGTCTGCCTTTGCGGCCCACGGACGAACTGCAAAATCAACAGAACTCGCAGATAGGTTTTTTACGAAAACTTCTGGTGCTGGATTTTTAAGAACCTTTGGATTTGATAGTAAAACCTCTAAAAGAATATCTTTCGCTTTTTTGATATCCGAGTCATAAGAAACTGAAAATGTCAAGTCGGCTTTTCTTTCAGCCTGCATCGAATAATTAATGATCGTTCCGTTTGATAATGCACCATTCGGCACAAAAACGGTCTGATTAGTTCCAGTAATCATTTTTGTTACAAAAATTTGAATTTCTTCAACAGTTGCAATAACGCCTTGTGCCTCAATTGTATCGCCAACTTTAAAAGGCTTAAAAACAATAATCAGCATTCCTCCTGCAAAGTTCGAAAGCGATCCTTGTAACGACAAACCAACAGCAAGGCCCATTGCTCCTAAAATCGCAACAAAAGAAGAAGTTTCGATTCCTAGTTTTGAGATAAAAGTAACAAATAGAAGAATTCTAAGTGCCCATAATAAAATGTCTGCCAGAAATTTTGTTAAAGTTGGGTCAAGATTTCTCTTTACCATTATTCTTCTAATTAATCTGTTTATCAGGCGGATCGCGTATAAACCAATAAATAAAATTAGAAATGCAGAGATTAATTTAGGAGAATAATCAACTAAGATGTTAATAAATCTGGCGATGTAAGTACCAACTTGATCTGAAGTAACTTCGTTCATGATTTTAAAATAAAAAAAACCTTCTCAAAAGTAGAGAAGGTATGTTTGTGCTGCAAATATAATTGAAATTCTTATATAAGAAAAAAGGCATTAAGCATTAACCGCCTCAACCTTTATAGCTTCATCATTCAACATACTTTTAAGCATATTTTCGATACCGCTTTTTAAAGTAAATGTTGATGAAGGACATCCGCTGCAAGCGCCTTGTAAAAGTACTTTTACCGTTTTGTCGTCTTCATTGTAAGATTCGAAAGCAATATTTCCACCGTCAGCAGCTACCGCAGGTTTTACATATTCTTCTAGGATATTAATAATTTGTTGAGAAGTAACATCCAGTTTATCAAATGCTTCGTCTTTGGTTACTTCATTTTTTGTTGTAGTTTGAATTAGAGTCTCATCTAAAACAGTTCCGCCGTTTTCGATAAACTGTTTGATAAATGTTCTCAGCTCTAGTGTAATTTCAGACCAGTCATTAATTTCATATTTTGTAACAGAAATATAATTTTCATCAATAAAAATTTCTTTTACATAAGGAAATTTAAATAATTCCTGAGCCAATGGAGAAGAAGCAGTCTGGTCGATATTTTTGTATTCTACCGCGTTGCGTGTCAGCATTCTGCTCACTACAAATTTTAATGCAGAAGGATTTGGAGTAGTTTCTCCGTAAACTGTTATAGGCTGTTTTTTTGCTTTAGTTTCATCAGCTTTAATGATTACTCCTCCTTTTTCAACAAAAGAACTAATTTGTTCAGCAACAGCATCTTTAACATCGTCCCAGTCTACAATACTGTATCTTTCGATTGCAATAAAATTTCCAGAAATATAAACTGTTTTTACAAATGGTAAATAGAATAATTGCTGTGCAAGAGGAGACGCTTGTGCCTCATCGATATTTTTGAACTCAAAGTTTTGATTTTGAGTAATAAAATCTTCAAATTCAAACTTTAATATAGTAGGATTTTGAGTTTCTTTTATGGTGATTTTTGTCATGGTATTATATTTTTTGCAAATTTACTAAAGTTATTTTCTACTAATAGCTATATTTGATTTTTTAATAAAATAATTAAGACTCTTTTCAAATAAATCGTACTAAATTGCAGGAGTGAAAATTATATAGATACAAAATTGCCTTTATGGAATTAAAAATCAAGGTTTTATTAATTTTTATCATTACATCATTTTATTCTTATTCTCAAGAGGGAATACCTGTCTATTCGGATTATTTGTCGGATAATTATTATTTAATTCACCCGTCAATGGCTGGTGCTGCTAATTGCGCGAAGATTCGATTAACTGCCAGAAAACAATGGTTTGGACAGGAAGATGCTCCGTCTTTGCAGACTTTAAGTTTTAATGGAAGAGTGGGAGAACGCTCTGGAGCTGGTATTATTGTTTTTAACGATAAAAATGGATATCACTCTCAGAAAGGCGTTAAGTTAACTTATGCGCATCATATAATGTTTTCCAGAGACGAAATTGATCTGAATCAACTGTCTTTTGGAATAAGCGGAGGGTTGATACAGAATCAATTGGATGAAACGAAATTTGGCGGCACTTTTGATCCAATAGTTTTCGGTTCTATTCAAAAAGATTCTTATTTTAATATTGATGTTGGAGCATCTTATAACTTTCTGGATTTTTATGCACATGCAACTGTTCAGGGATTATTAGAAACTCGAAGAGAATTGTATACAGATTACGAGAGTGATAACCTTAGAAAATTTCTATTAAGTGTAGGATATGTTTTTGGGAAAGATGATAAAATTACCTGGGAACCTTCTATACTTTTTCAACTGTTTGATCAAACGAAAGAAAAAACAATCGATATTAACTTGAAAGCTTACAAAACTGTTGATTTTGGAAGTATTTGGGCAGCGCTTTCTTATAGAAGAGGTTTTGATGGTGCTCAGTATCTATCTAACAGTGGTGTTGCTTCTCAAAAATTACAATTTGTAACACCAATTGTGGGTGTCAATTTTAAGAATTTTATGTTTGCCTACACGTATTCTCAAGTGATGGGAGATGTAAAATTTGATACAGGCGGTTATCATCAAATTACTTTAGGAATTAATTTATTTTGTAAAAAAGAACGTTACGACTGTAAATGTCCTGCAATTAACTAAATTTTATCTTTTATGCTGATTAAATCTGTAAACGGAAAATCACCTTTGATTCCAGACGATTGTTATGTTGCCGAAAATGCCACTATTGTGGGAGATGTAACTTTTGGCGATTCCTGCAGTGTTTGGTTCAATGCTGTTATTCGAGGAGATGTGCATTTTATTAAAATTGGCAACAAAGTAAATGTTCAAGATGGCGCTGTTATTCACTGCACTTATCAAAAACACCCAACTATAATTGGTAATAATGTCTCTATCGGACATAATGCCATTGTACACGGATGCACGATTCACGATAACGTGTTGATCGGAATGGGGGCTATCGTAATGGACAACTGCGTGGTTGAAAGTAATGCGATCATTGCGGCAGGAGCCGTGGTGACTCAAAACACTGTTGTGACTTCTGGAAGTATTTATGCAGGCGTTCCTGCTAAAAAAGTAAAAGATATAGATCAGTCTAATTTTGCAGGTGAAATCGAACGTATTTCCAATAATTATGTAATGTATTCAAGCTGGTTTAAAGACGAAGAATAAACTTAAAAAAATCCAATAAAAAAATTCCAAATTCCAAAAGAGTAGAATCTTGGAATTTGGAATTTTTCTTTTTTTGAATTTAAAAAACTTATAGGTTGATTTTTTCGAAAAAAGTATTTTTATAGCTTTCGCTGATAGGAATTCGTTTGTCGCTTATTAAAACTTTATTCTTCTGAATAGATTTCACATGTTTGATATTGATAATATACGATCTGTGAATCCTCGCAAATCCTTTGGTAGAAAGTAAATTTTCTAATTTAATCAAGCTGATTAAGGTCAAAATAAATTTATTATCTGTTGTATAAATTTTGACATAATCTTTTAAACCTTCAATAAAAAGAATATCGGCAAAATTCAATTTTACATTTTCATATTCTGCACGAACAAACATAAAATCCTGCTCAATTTCTGGAACATTTGTGTTTTCAGCAATTGCCTGATTGGTAATTGCAGGCTGTAAAACCTGCTGTGCTCGAACTACTGCTTTTAAAAAGCGATGAAAAGGAATTGGTTTTACCAAATAATCGACCGCACCAAGATTAAATCCCTCTACAGCATAATCTGAGTATGCAGTCGTAAAAATAACTAAAGGCTTTTTTTCTATCGTATTTAAAAAGTCGATGCCAGAAAAATGAGGCATTTGAATATCTAAGAAAACTAAATCAACATTATTCTGATTGATAAATGAAACGGCATCAATTGCGTTGTTAAAAGAATTTATCAATTCGAGCGAATCTATTTTTTTAACAAAATCCTGCAGTAATTCTACGGCTAAAGGCTCATCATCAATAATTACACATTTCATTTTTTTGGGAGTTTAGGTTATAATTTGTTTTGGCGTTCAAAAGTAATTTGAAACCAGTAAATTAAGTTTTAAAGTTTTCATAAAAACTGGTTCACAAATCACAATTATGCGTTAACTGTAATAGTTTTAGTGAGCGTATAACCATCTGTTAAATTGCCAGTTATAACAGCCAATTCGTCAGATAAACTGTCTGCAAAAACATTGTCTTTTGTATTTGCAGTATCGGCTTGTCCGTGTGCCGCATAATTAGTACTTGAATATACTTGACTGGAAATGGTTTCTGGAAAAGCAATTTGAGTTACTAATAAAGAACTTCCAGAACTCGATAAAACTTCAACATGTATATGCGGTGCCCTTCCTTGATACCAGCCAGGATAAATCGAAATAAAAGAAACATTCCCGTTAGTATCCGAAGTTTGTCTTCCTCTTAAAAAATGAACAGAAGTGTAATCTGTCTGCTGCATTGATGTGCCTCCGTACTCTGAATAATTTCCGTCTTTGTCGCAGTGCCAAACATCTACCAAAATCCCCGAAAGAGGTTCGCAGTTGTTATTTTTATTTTCAATTTTTAAATTAATCAGAAGTGCGATTCCAACACGGTCAGATTTAATATTTTCTAAAACCAGCTGACTTGGTGTTTTTATTGGAAAAGGACCTTTTGTTTCTGATGGTGAAACCGTACAGCTGCCATCTCCAGAATTGCCTGTGTTAGTTTTGTCATGGTCACTTTTGGAGCATGATTCTAATAATGTTGAAGCTGTTGCTAATGAAGCAATGCCTAAGATCCCATTTCGGAGGAATTTTTTTCTGTCCATAATCAGTTTCGTTTAATGAATTGCGGTTTTGATCTCATCTAATTTTAAATTCAAATGAACTCTGTAATAGGCATTATCCTGAGTGATGGTTAGTTCGTGTGCATTAGGGTAAAGTAAATCGAGACGACTTTGGATATTTACCAATCCAATTCCTGAATTTTCAGGGTCTTTCACATAATTTTCGATCGTATTTTCAATCCAAAAATCAAGATTATTATCTGTAATAAGGATTTTAATTTTTACGTGAGCTGCACCTTTGTAATCTGTTCCATATTTAAAGGCGTTTTCGACAAATGAAATCAATAGTAATGGTTCAATAAATTTGTTTCTAGTGTCGCCATGTACATTAATTACAATATCTTCAATGTTGTTTAATCTCAGTTTCTGCAATTCAATGTAATTCTGAATATAGTTTACCTCTTTTTCTAAAGCCACTGTTTTATTATCTGTCTCATAGAGCATATAGCGCATAAGTTCAGATAAGGTCACGATGGCATCAGGGACCAAATCAGATTTTTTGTGTGCCAAAGAATAAATACTATTCAAAGAATTAAATAAGAAATGCGGATTGGTTTGTTTACGCAGATATATTAATTCGGTATTTGTTCTATGTGTTTCGGCAATCAGCTTATTCTGCTGATTATTATAAAATTCAGTTAGTGTTCTAATAATAGCGCTGATCGTAATGATCAAAATATAGAAAAATGACGGACCTATTTTAAAGAAAATCGGTTGTTTCATCTCAATTCTGCCCCTTGGAAAAAAATGCGGATCGTGCGGCATCATTTGCGGAGGCATTACATTTTCGGGTCTTAAATGTCTAAATTCTGGAATAAAATAATTTATTCTGATAATCATAAAAGCGGCAATAAGTCCGAAAGCGGCGATAAAATAAAGCCAGTATTTTTTTTGTAAAAGATAGATTGGAACCAAGTAAAAATAATTCAGATAAAACAAGACAATCCCTGTTCCCCATTGTACATAGAAATCATTATTGATTTTAAATGGACTTTCATAAAACTGAATCAGCGAAGTCAAAATAAAGAAAACCCATATCGCACAATGAAATAAGATTTTGTTATAGCTGTTATTTTTAATGGTATCTATCTGCATTTACAATTTTATTTTTAATAAAATTAAATCTTTTTTGGTTACCGTTGGAGATAAGTTTTCTAGGAGCTTTTCTTTAACAAGATTGGCAGTTTTTAGGGCATCGTCTTGTGTCGCAAAACTTTTATTTTCACTTATCACCGGAATGATGGATTGCTTAATGATTATTTTTTCTTTGTATGAAATGGTGTAGCCCCATCCAGAATTTGTTTTAAAAACCTCAGATCTTAGTACTTCTTTTTTGGTGCAGGAAGCAAAGAGCAGCAGCAATAAAATAAGTATCAAATTCTTCTGGAATATTTTCCAGAAGAATTTTTGAGTATTAATTATCATCGTCATTTTGTTCTTCTAAAGGTCTAAATTCCCACGCATCATCAAAATAAGTAGTGCCAATTCTTCCTAACATATAAAAACCACGATTGTTGATAGTAAAGCCTACAGCATCAGTTCTGGTAGCACCTTCCATTGGAGTTCTTTCAACCCACAAATCAGTTGTCGGATTGTATTCCCAAATTGTTTTGATGTTTTCTCCACCCACAACATATCCTAAATTATTCATAGAAAAACTCGATGCATTAGAGCGTACAATTGCATATTCGTCATTATACGTATAATCATCGTCAGTGTCTTTGTCAATATCTCGTTTTCTTGTCCAAACATCAGTTGATGGATCAAACTCCCAAAAATCTTCTTGGTAAACGCCGTTGTTTACACCTGTTGCCAAATAAGCTTTATCTGAAATAACAAAAACAGTTGCATTACGTCTTTTGTTTCCGCTGAAACCATTTACAAGCGTCCAAGAATTGGCTTGATCATCATATTGATAAAAATCTTTTAAATAATTTCCGTCATAACCAGTCCCAAAATAAGCTTTGCCTCCAACTTGAAAACCAACCGCAGCATAACGGGCCGTTCCTGCAAAATCAGTTTTTTGTGTCCAGCTGTTCGCAGCAGGATCATACTGATAAAAATCTTTCAGTTTATTTGTTCCGTCGTAACCAAGGCCAACATATCCTTTGTCATTTAATGCAAAACTAGATGCAGAACTTCTTCCTACGCCGGCAAAATCTGCTTTTTGTTCCCAATAATCACCAGTAGAGTTGTAAGCCCATAAATCTTTTAAATAAACATCGCCTGTATAACCACCGGCAACATAAGCATAATCTCCAATAACGAAACTAGTCGCACTAGATCTTGCAGGACCGTCAAAGGCCGATTTTTTAATCCAGTTTCCCATCAAATCGTCATCATCGTCATCATTACTGCAGCTTATAAAAAAGAGGCTCGAAAATAGAGCTGTGAATAGAATTCCTTTTTTTAGATTAATCATAGTGTATTTAATATTTATTGTTTGTATTTGATCCCCAATCCTAAAATGTAACCGTTGCCTGTATTGTAGTCATAAACTTTATGGTCACTGTTGTTTAATAAGTTGTATTTTTTATTAAAATCATAACCAGCTTTGAAGTTTAAAAACAAATTTTTGGTTACGTTTCTTTCATATTCAAAAGCAGATGTCATTTGTGATAGAACTGCTTTTTCAGCGGTACTATTTTGATTAGATATCGCATCCAAATGATAGAAATTTCCATTAAAGCTATTCGTCAGACTAAATATGTTTCTGTCATTATTTGAAAACGAAAATTTTGAATCTGGAAAACCAATTTTTAAATTTGTTCTTTCATTCATTTTATAATCAAAAGCAATAATTGGAGTAAATTTTGGTGCACCAAATATTGATGTTCGGCCAGCTCCAAGTATTACATTTAGCTTTGAACTAAGTTTTTGGTTGATCTCCAGATCTCCTAAAACAGTAAGATCTGAGAAATCTAAATTTCCCTGAAAATTTGCTGTAGGAATTACAGAAACCTGCCATTTTGTTTTTTCTGATATTACTCCAGAATATTGAAATGTATTTTTAATCTGATTGAATTTATCCTGATCAGCATAAAAATTATAAGGATTAAATTCATAGTTCACTTTCAAATTCGAGTATTCTAATGTGTTAGTTATCTTATTTTTTGTTCCTAATTGTTTTTGGTAAAAAAGAGAAATATCACTTTCGTTGAAATTTATTTTTTCTGTCGGCTCAGTTTTTATAGTGACAGAAGCACCAAAATTTTCTTGGGCTTTTGTGCTTAAAACCGAAATCAAGAAAAGAGCATAAATTAAAAACCGTACTTTCATTATTTATTTTATTGGCTCAAAATTAGGCGGATGACTGTCTTAAAAAAAAGAAGATATATGTATGAGGTGTTTTGATAGACAAAATCGTCTTTTTTAAGGTCGAATAAAATTTTATCAGACGAATTGCCATCATAGATCATTTTGTGCGATCTGTAGCTTAAAAATGCACGATAGTATATGTTATAGTGTGTCGGCAAAGCTTGCATTTTATATTTGCTCAAAAAATAAATTATGCACAAGTTTATATTGATTCTTCTTTTTGTACTAACCTTATTTTCGTGTGGTACAGATACTGATACAGGTGAATTTACTGTTGGATCAGATTATTTGGCTTTAAGCAATAAAGTGATTATGATCGATACTGTGACGGTCGAAATGTCAACTATAAATTTTGATTCGCTGATAACATCAAGCCGAAGCAGAATTCTGATAGGAAATTACGATGATCCCATTTTTGGGAAAGTGAAGTCAGACAGTTATTTTCAGCTTTCTACTACTTCTTATGCATTAAATGGCTCTACTTCAGATACACAGGCAATCAATTATGTCTTCGATTCGATTTCCATGATTCTTAAATATGATAATTATTACTATGGTGATACCACAAAGGTTCAAACTTTTAATATTCATCGACTAATTCAAAAAGTTAAACCTAACACCGATAACGACAGCTTTTATAATAATTCAACTTTAAACTACAGCCCAGAAAGCCTCGGAACAATATCATTTACACCAAGACCGACTCAAAAAGATTCTATTAATATTAGAATGAATGATGAATTTGGAGAAGCTCTTTTTCAAAAAATTAAAAAAAGAGAAATTACAGATTTTGACAGTTTTACAGAATACTTAAAGGGACTTGTTTTAGTTCCTGAAACTGGCAGTTCTTCTAATGTTATTGGATTTAGCGTTCCAGAAAGTAAAGTGAGGATGTACTATTCAAAATATCATGCAGACGCAGATGAGTTGTCGTATATAATTGATTTTACGATAGCTGATATTGCAAAGCAGTTTAACTCTATTTCGTTGGATAAAACGGGCACTTTATTGCAAAATCTCCCCATTTCCAGCAGTTATCTTCCAAGTACGCAGACCAATAATCAAGGATTTATACAGTCAGGGACTGGTGTGGCGTGTCGAATAGATTTTCCAAATATAAAGCAGTTTAAAAATATTTCGACCAACGGAGCAATTGTTAATGCAGAACTTATTCTAAAACCAGTAAATAATTCGTATTCAGAAAAATATCCTTTAGAAGATTCTCTTGCGGTTTATGTGGGTGATAATCTCAATAGAGTCAGCAGTGCATTAGTAAATTCTGCGGGTACAACCGTTTATGGGTTATTAAATAAAAAGAGTGATGAATTTAACGAAAATGTAGCCTACACAATTCCAATTGGAAGTTTTCTGCAAAGCGAAATGCTCAAAAAAGCAGATTCCAGATCATCGCTCATATTAACACTTCCTGGAATTTCTAAATCTGTTGACCGAATAGTTTTGGCAGATCAAAAAAATCCGAATAATAAAATTCAGCTGAAAGTTTATTACATCTCTTACTAAATGAAAAATAAAATAATTTTATGGAGCTGCTTCATTTTGATGTCGCTGACTTCTTTTTCTCAAAGTATTTCCAGTTCTCCATATTCATTGTATGGAGTGGGAAGTTTATATGAATCAGATTTTGGATATCTGCCATCTACAGGTTCTTCAGGAATTGCACTGCCATCAGATATTTTTATCAATAATTTAAATCCGGCATCTTTGGGCTTTATGTATCAAAATCACTTTCTTTTTGATATTGGAGGAAAAGCTATAGCGACAACCTATCAAAGTGGTAATAGATCAGAGAAACGAAACAATTTTCAATTTTCACATATTGCTTTTGCCTTTCCAGTTACAAAAAAATCTGGTTTTAGTCTTTCGCTTCGTCCTTACTCAAGTTCCGTTTTTAAAATCTCAAATTTGAAACTGCCAATTGCGGACAGTCAGGAATACTATTATGTAACAGCTGAAGGATCAGGCGGATTAAATAATTTAGATTTTTCGTATGGATACCGCTTCGGAAAGAAATTGACATTAGGAGCAACCGCAACAGTTCTTTTTGGAAACACGGTTGATGATCGTGCGTTTTTAATTGCAAATACAATTACAACAATACACAAAAAAACTGATTACAGCGGCGTTCGTGCCCTATTAGGTGCTCAATACAAAATAGATTCTACTTTTACAATTGGTACAACATTTAAGGCTCCTACACGGGTAAATGCATCTAAAGTGCAATCTGTAACGAGTATTGCAGATGAAGTTGAAACGGCTGTAGAATCGGATAAAGCCTCAGATACAGACGATTATTACATGCCATTAGAAATGGGCTTTGGAATTAGTAAAAGATTTAAGAATAACTTGAATGTGACTTTCGATTATGAAAAAAGTTTTTGGGAAGATACAAAGCAGTCTGAATTATATGGTGATTTTGTAAACCAAGATCGTTTTGCGTTTGGACTGACTTACAGCACAAAAAAAAATGTTCGAAAATATTGGGATAGGGTAGGATATGCAGCTGGTATAAGCTACGATACAGGTTATCTTGAAGTGGATGGAAAACGTGTGAATAATGCATCGTTTTCAATCGGACTTAATCTTCCTGTTGATAACACTTTTTCTTCTTTGAATGTTTCGTATTCTTACGGACAAAAAGGAAGAATCGCAAATGATCTAATCAAGGAAAACTACCATAAAATATCGCTTAATTTATCGCTGGACGGAATTTGGTTCGTCAAGCGAAAGATCGAATAATCCTAAAAATCTTTTCGGATTACAGGATATTTATGCTCTAAAATTGACTCTAAAACTTTAGGGTTAGAATTGACATAAAAAACAGGATCATTTTCTGTACTATCCGAAAATCCAACTTTATCGCGAAGTAAATTTTTAGTCTGGCGTGCAACAGCTTCTCCTGAATCAATAATTTTAATATGATCTGGGAGAATTTTTTTAATCTGAGGAATTAGATAAGGATAATGACTGCAGCCCAAAACAAGATAATCGATATTAGCTTCTATCATAGGCTGTAAATACGATTCTAGTAATTGTGTCATTTCTGGAGAATATAGATTTCCATCTTCAATAAGCTGTACCAATCCGTGACCCACTTGTTCAATTATTGTGGTGTGTTGAAACATCTCGGCAGTCTTGTTAAACAATTCACTGTTTAAAGTTCCTTTTGTGGCAAGGATTCCTATTACCTGAGTCTGCGAATTGTTTGCTGCAGGTTTAATTGCCGGTTCTATTCCAACAAACGGAACGTCATACGCTTCGCGAAGTTCAAATATTGCATTTGTAGTAGCTGTGTTGCAGGCAACAACAATTAATTTGCAATTATTCTCTAGTAAAAACTCTACATTTTTTTTGCTTAAATCAACAATTTCATCTTTGCTTTTTTGACCGTATGGTGCATTTTTGCTATCAGCCAGATATATAGTTTTCTCGTTTGGAAGAAGATCATGAATAGCGCTCCAGATGGAAGTTCCGCCAATGCCAGAATCAAAAACGCCTATAGGATTGTTGTTTATCATAAAGCAAATTTAATATTTTTTGATACAATTTGTTAGTCTAAGTTAATTCAAATCTAGAAAATATACGAGAGATTGGTTTTAAATTTTTGTAAAAAAAAACTGCTCAAAAATAAATTGAGCAGTTTAATTATTCGAGTTGGAATTTCTTAGAATCCTAAATCTTTTTTAACGTCAGCAGTGATGTTTGGACCATCAGCTAATAATAAAGTAGAACCGTCTAAAACGTATTGGAAACCTTTAGCTTTTCCAACTTTTTGGATAGAAGCTCTAACTTTTTCCATTAAAGGTTTTACGATATCAGTTTCTTTTTGTTGAAGTTCTTTTTGTGCATTGTCTCTGTAATCAACAATTCTTTTTTGCATATCTTGAACTTCTTTAGAACGCTCACCGTTAACAGCATCAGTTACTGTAGCAGCTTCTGCTTCATACTTTTTGATTTTTACTTGATATTCATCAACCATCTTTTTGTATTCAGCATCATATGTTCCACTTAATTTTTGCAGTTGATTTTGAGCATCTAACATAGCAGGCATTTTCGACATGATCTCGCTTACATCAACATGGGCAACTTTAGCCTGTGCGTTCATTGTGTTACTTGCTCCTAAAATTAAAATCGCAGCAATTAGTAAAGTTTTGATTTGTTTCATCATTTTTAAAAATATTAATTAATTATTGGTCGTATTTGTTTTCTGTGTTCCGGCTTCTTTTGCTTTTTTAGCCGCTTCTCTTTCTTCTAAAATTTTCTTTCTTTTCTCTTCTAATTCTTTTTTGCGCTGCTCGTAAAGTAATTGTCTTTCTTCTGCTTTTGTCATTGCAGGCTCAGCAGTTGTTGTTCCTTCAGTTGCATTTGCTGCAGGTTTCGCCGTTGCATTTGTTTTAGCAGCCTCTGTTGCTGCAGGTGTTTCTGATGCTGTTTTAGCTGTTCCAGAAACCGTGCCATTTTTTTTAGCTTCCCTTTCGGCTGCGATGGCATTTCTTCTGTCTTCGTATTCTTTTTTCTTAGCTTCCTGCTCTAATTTTCGATCTTGAATTAGTTTCTCTCTAGCCGCTTTTTTCTCGTCAAGAGCTTTTTGACGATCTGCCATTGCTGGATTTTCATCTATTGCATTTTCAAGATTTTCTTTAGCTTCCTGCTCTTTCAATTGTTTTTTTGTCAGCTGCTCACGTTTTTCCGTACGGTTTAAAACTCTTAAAACCTGATCGCTGATGTCAAATCTTTTATTACTGAAAAGCATTGTTAGATCTGATGATTTGTCAAAAACAAAGTCATAATTTTTAGCCTCTGCGATATCTTGTACAGCAGTAAAAACCTGATCTTGTATTGGTTTTGCCAAAGCTGCTTTCTGACGCATTAAATTACCATCAGCACCAAACTGCTTCTGCTGATAATCCATCATTTCTTGTTCCTGAAACTTGATTTCAGTTTCTCTTTCTTCTATTAATTCTTTAGTAAGTAAAGCTTTTTCAGCTTTTAAACTTTCCTTTAGGGTATTAATATTTAATTTTTTAGCCTCAACTTCCTGTTTCCACTTTTGAGCTTTTAACTCTAATTGTGATTTAGCTTCTTTGTAATCGGAAACATTTTCTAAAATATATTCCATGTCGATGTAGCCTATCCTAGTCGTCTTACCTTGTGCCTGACTTGTATTTGCTACAATCAAGGCTAAAAATATAAATAAAAATTGTTTTCTCATAACATAACTTTATTTGATGATTTTTAACCAAACGTTATTTCTTTAAAATTGTTGTCCAATGATAAAGTGAGTTTCCCATCCATTAGCTTTTGTTTGTCCAGGAAGAGCATCAAATCCGTAACCAAAGTCAATACCTAACAATCCAAATGCAGGCATAAATACACGTAAACCAGCACCAGCAGAACGACTCAAGTCAAACGGATTATAATCTTTAAATGTTGGATATGATGAACCAGCTTCTAAAAATGTTAAGGCGTATATAGATGCAGATGGTTTTAATGTAATTGGATAACGTAACTCCATAGAGAATTTGTTATAAATTGTCGCTCCAATTGCATCTCCATTTGCGTTTACTGGAGTTAAAGAGTTGTTAGGATAACCTCTCAACTGAATCGTCTCTCTACCATCCATTGAGTAGTTGGCCATACCATCTCCTCCTAAATAAAAACGCTCAAAAGGAATTACACCTCTATCTTGATTATAAGCTCCTAAGAAACCAAATTCTGTTAAAGTTCTTAATACTAATTTTCCATAAACTTTAGTATACCAGTCACCTTTAAATTTAACTTTATAATATTCTAACCAATTATATTTTTTCTGATCGACTTTTGCAACATCAGTATCAGCGCTTGAGTAATCAGATCCGACACTTACGTAACCAGTTTGTCCGTTTACAGTTTCTGTTTTAACATAATCACCATTGTTAAGTGGTTTTCCGTCTACACCACTTCCCGATGTTCCAGTATACTGTGTTTTATAATCTTTTTGATTTTGTAAATCGCTGTAATCAATTCCATTAAACAATGAGTAAGGCGCTGTAACTTTAGCAGAGATGCTGAATTCAGAACCATACATAGGGAATATCGGGTTTACCCCTTTATTACTTCTTGAAAGTCCGATAGTATAAGCTAAGTTTCTTGATGCACCGTCACCAAATGTAAATAGACCTATGTTATAATTGTTCAAATCATAATGCTGATAACTTACAGATTGTGATAATACAAAGTAATCATCCGGCACAGTTAGTCTTTTTGCTAAACCAACTTGTATTGTAAAAATATTAAAACTTTTGCTTCTGTCAACAGTTCTGGTGATGTAATTGTTAAGAAATTGCTTACTGTATGAGATAGATGAACTAAATTGTACTGGTTTTTTTCCTCCAAACCAAGGTTCTGAGAATGAAACACTATAGGTTTGAAAGTATGTACTTCCTTGTAAACGAAGTGCAACTTTTTGACCGTCTCCCATTGGTAAGGGCTTATAGGCTTCTTTGTCAAATAACTTTCTTGCAGAGAAGTTGTTAAACGAAAGTCCTAACGTTCCGATGAAACCGCCGCCACCATAACCTCCTTGAAGCTCCACCTGGCTCGATCCTTTTTCGACAACATTATATTCAATATCAACAGTTCCTGCTCCAGCATCTACATTTTTGAACTTTGGATCAATAGCTTCAGGGTCAAAGAAACCTAACTGCCCGATCTCACGTATCGTTCTTACTAATTGTTCTTTACTATATTTTTCACCTGGTTTTGTTCTCAACTCACGGTAAATAACATGGTCATTTGTTTTATCGTTTCCAACAACTGTGATTTTGTTGAAATAGGCAATTGGACCTTCTGTAACTCTAATCTCAAAATCGATTGTATCATTTACTGTTTTAACCTCTACAGCATTGATATTAGAGAATAGATAACCATTGTTTTGGTATAAATTCGTAATATCCTCAGCATCTGGTTTTGTTTTGTCAGCAATTCTTTTTTCCAGCAAAACACCGTTGTAAGTCTCTCCTTTTTTAATCCCTAAATAACGGCTTAAAAGTTGATCGGAATAAACAGTATTTCCTAAGAATTTAATATTTCCAAAGTAGTATTTATTTCCTTCTTCTACATTAATCTTAATTGCTAGAGTATTTTTTTGCTTATTGTATTGTACAGAATCGTAAATAATACGAGCATCACGATATCCTTTTTCTTTATAAGAAGCAATTACTTTTTCTAAGTCAGTTTTGTATTTTTCTGGAATAAATTTAGAAGCTTTAAAGACACGAATAAAGTTTTTCTGTTTAGTGTCTTTCATTGCAGAGCGCAGCTGGCTGTCTGTAAGCTGCTTGTTTCCAATGAAGTCAATATTGCTTATTTTTACTTTATCTCCTTTGTCTACCCTTACAAGCATATTAACCTGATGTCCGTTAATAGTGTCTGGAGTATTGGTTATAGTAACTTTTGTATTATAAAAACCTTCTTTTTTGTATTTGTTTTCAATGTAGTTTTTTGTCGTAGTAATTAAGTTTTCGTTGACAATTTTGTTTTTTGTCAAATTGTTATCTTTAATTAAGCCTTCTACTTTGCTTTTCTTGACACCAACGAATTTAACTTCGTTTAACTTAGGAAGTTCGATAATATTTAAATCTAAATAAATACTGTCATTTTCTACTTTGTTAACGTAGAAAGCAATTTCGTCAAAAAGACCAAGCTTGCCTAATTTTTTAATTGCGCTGCTAATTTCTTCTCCAGGGACAGTAATTTCCTGACCTTTTTGAAGGCCTGAAAAGGTTACAACTGTCTGTTCATTGAAGCTTATTTTACCAACAACGGAAACTTTTGCCAGAATATATTTTTTTCCTTGATCAAAAGGAACTCTTTCTTGTGCTTTAATTTGTGAAAAACTACCCAAAAGTAATAGGGTAAGGGCTATTTGTATTTTTTTTTGCAACACTAAAAAATTATTTAATTTGTTCACTGGTCTTTCCAAATCTACGTTCTCTTTTTTGATAACTAATAATAGCCTCATATAAATCTTGGTCTTTAAAGTCTGGCCACAAGACATTAGTAAAATACAATTCTGCATAGGCGATCTGCCACAGCAAAAAATTACTTATTCTATGTTCTCCACTTGTTCGTATTAATAAATCTACGTCTGGTAAATTTTGCGTGTAAAGATGCTCATTTATAATTGAATCGTCAATAGTGTCTATTGAAATTATATTATTTTTAACTTTATCGCTAATCGCCTTTACAGCGTTTACCAGCTCCTCTCTAGATCCATAGCTTAAGGCAAGAGTTAACGTTAATCGAGAATTGTTTTTAGTTTTTTCCATAACATCCAAAAGTTCTTTTTGGGCTGTTTTTGGTAATTTATCAAGATTTCCAATAGCATTAAGTCTAATATTGTTTTCTTGAAGCGTACCGAGTTCTTTTTTTAATGAATTGATCAATATTTTCATCAAAGCTTGAACCTCAAGTTTGGGGCGGTTCCAGTTTTCTGTAGAGAAAGCATAAAGCGTTAAGTATTCAATTCCCAGCTTAGCGGAGGTTTTGATTATTTCTTTTACAGATTTTGTGCCGTTTTCATGTCCAAACGCTCGTAAAAACCCTTGTTGTTTTGCCCAGCGTCCGTTACCGTCCATGATAATGGCAAGGTGTTTTGGCAAGTTTGTGTGATCTATTGATTCTATTAAATTCATTTTATTCTGCGCAATAGCAAGGTTTTTGTCCAAAGGTATACGTTAAAGTAAGGCCTGAAAAGACATACCAGTCATTATTATTTAAATTTCCAAATTTTAAAATATTTGGATTGTCTGTATTAGGGTTGCTTCCGTCAATGTTGTCTGTAAAAGTGTAACGTACTCCAGCTTCAAGTCCTAAAACAAGCCGCGGTGTTACATTCGATTTTATACCTAATATAATAGGTATAGCAAAAGAGTGTGAGTTTTCAGAATAAATTGTGTTTGGGCTTGTATCGTATCGGTATAAGTTGTCGAAGATAAAGAAATTTAAACCTGAATAAACATAGGGAGTAATTTTTGTGTGATAATCGTGCAGATTAAAATCAAAAAAATTAAACTCAAGTCCTGCAGAAAGTTCTTTTATATTGTTTTTAAAACGGTAACCTCTTTGGTTTCGTCCTGTTTCTTCTGATTTGTAATCATTTCCAATAACACTTGATTGTGTATAAGAAAACCTCCAGGAATGCCTTGGGCTTCTGTTCCATTTGTAAAGAACACCAAAAGCTGGTTTTTCTGGGGCGATATAAGTTGTTTTCCCAACGTCGCCTACAAAGTTGCTTCCGCCGAGAAAAACACCAATCTCATTGATCTGAGCATTAAGTGTAATAAAGGGGAAAAAACATAACAATAAATTAAAAATTTTCTTCATTTAATTCAAAATTGCGTGCAAATATAATAATTATCAATACGAATCAAAGTTCCTTTGGTTAAATGTGCTTCTTTTTCAATTTACAATATGATTTTGAGCCATTTAATGATGATTCACTACAAGCAGAACGAGAAAATGTGGTATTATCGTATAGTGAAGAATCAGAAAAGAGTTTAATTTCTTTTATCTTCTCCCCAGAGCAATTTATTTCTTAAGGTTTTTAAGAATGTTTCGCCTGGTATTTCAACCATTTTTATTTTATAATCTGTTTTTTTAATTTTTAGAATAGATTCGTTTTTCACTGAAGAAATCCTCGAATCTAAAGAAACTAAATATTGGTCTTCTCTTCCCGTGACACGCAGGGTAATTTCGGTATCATCTGGAATAACAAGTGGTCTGGCAGTTAGATTATGAGGGGCAATAGGCGTGATTACTAAGCTTTTTACATCTGGTGTTAATATTGGACCGCCGCAGCTTAAGGAATATCCGGTAGATCCTGTTGGAGTAGAGATAATTAATCCGTCTGCCCAATAAGAATTTAAATATTCGTTGTTCAAGTATGTTTCTACAGTGATCATCGAAGTTGTATCTTTTCTACTCACTGTAACTTCATTCATAGCAAAATTAAGTTCTTCGAAGGCATCATTCTTTGGTTCAGAATTCAGTCCTAATAAAGTTCGTTCCGATGTTGTGTAATTTTGATCAATCACAAACTGTAATAAACTTTCGATATTTTCCTTTTGAACTTTGGCAAGAAATCCTAATCTTCCAGCATTTATACCTAATAATGGAACTCCCGAGTTACGAACAAAAGCGGCCGCTCTCAAAATTGTTCCGTCACCGCCAATACTAATCAGCATTTCAAAACTATTATCTAAAGCAGTGCTCGGAGAAAAAGTTTTGTATTCCTTCTTTATCAGCTGCTTTTCATAGAGCATTTTCAGAAAATTTTCTTCAATTACCATTTCAACATTGTTGGAATTGAAAAAAGAGAAAATGTCTTTTATAATAGGTTCGGTACTATTTTGATAGTATTGTCCGTAAATGGCTATTTTCATTCGAGTTAAATTAGGTAATTTGTCAATGTGTCAATCAGATAATCTGCAACTGTGAAAATTATCTAATTAACTAATTTTCTCATTGCCACATTAATAATTTATATATTAAGGTATTTGTCTAAATAATCAGAACGTTCTTTTAAGCTGTTAATATAGGTGTCTTCCTGATGTTCTGAAATAATCTCATAGCCATATCTTCTATATGTCTGAATGATTTCGTTTATCGCTCCCAAACCTATTTTTACCGTAATTTGAACATTCTCCAAATCGGCTTCAGAAACAAAACAGCCTAAAACTTTGCCATTATTGCTTTCTACTATCTGAGTTACTTCGCTCATTGAATAGTCCAAAAGTCCTTTTTGAACAATAATAATTGCTCCAGGTTCTTTTAAAAACGGAGTTTCCTGAAAAAACTTCATTATATCCTCCATTTCATAATAGCCTATGTAGGCATTATTTTCGTCAAGAATTGGAATTATGTTGGTATGGTTTTTAGCAAAAACTTCTAAAACATCTAGCCAGATCATCGATTTTCTGGCAAAAAAACGTTCTAAAGTATATTTGTAGTCAATTGCTTTTTTATCTGTGTCAAATGTTTCTACATCTTCAGACGAGATGCTTCCAATAAAAATCCCATCTTCTAAAATGGGAAAATGAGAAAAATTTACATCGATAAAAAAGTCCTGAATCGAGGCTATCGTTTCCTGACTATCAATCGCTCTGAAATCATTTGTGATATAGTTTGTAATTTCTGTCATAAATCATTGAAGATATTTGATGCAAAATAATCAAAAAATACCGAAAACTGCTGCGTTTTACTTTGTATTTTTGTCTTTACAAATATAGTGTTACTAGAATTAAATATCTATTTATATGACAAAGTTAAGTGTAAATATCAATAAAATTGCAACGCTTCGAAATGCGCGAGGCGGAAATGTTCCTGATTTATTAAAAGTAGCTGTAGATATTCAGCGTTTTGGAGGGCAGGGAATCACGATTCATCCACGCCCAGATGAGCGCCATATTCGTTATCAAGATGCACGTGATTTAAAAGCAATTGTTACTACAGAATATAATATTGAAGGAAATCCGCAGCACAATTTTATTGATTTGGTTCTAGAATGCAAGCCAGATCAAGTAACATTGGTTCCAGATGCGATTGGAGCAATTACTTCTTCGGCAGGATGGGACACGATTAAAAATCAAGAATATTTGACAGAAGTTATTCAGGAATTTCAGAGAAACGGAATCAGAACTTCAATTTTTGTTGATCCGGTTTTGGAAGTTGTCGAAGGAGCCAAAAAAACTGGAACTGACAGAATAGAATTGTATACAGAGGCATTTGCACATCAATACGATTTGGGAAATAAAAACGGAATAGACCCTTATGTGAAAGCAGCAGAATTGGCTAACGAATTAGGTTTAGGAATTAACGCTGGCCACGATTTAAGTTTAGATAACATTCAGTTTTTTAAACAAAATATTCCAGGTTTATTAGAAGTTTCTATCGGTCACGCTTTAATTTCTGAGGCTCTTTATCTTGGTTTGGACAATGTCGTGAATATGTATTTGAATAAATTGAAATAATTCTTCAGAATAAAAAATATAAATATGCTTTACTCAAAAATAGAAGGAGAAGGAAAACCATTTATTATCATGCACGGATTTCTTGGCATGTCTGATAATTGGAAAACTTTGGCGGGACAATATGTAGAATCTGGGTTTCAGGTTCATATTTTAGATTTAAGAAACCACGGACGCAGTTTTCATTCAGACGAATGGAGTTACGAGGCAATGGTTCAAGATGTATATGAATATTGTCAAGCCAATAATTTAGGCAGAATTGATATTCTCGGACATTCGATGGGTGGAAAAGTAGCGATGCTTTTTGCCACAACACATCCAGAAATGGTAGACAAATTAATTGTGGCAGATATAGGTCCGAAATTTTATAAACAGCATCATGAGGATATTTTGGCAGGATTAAATGCTGTTGATTTTTCTGTAAAACCAAGCCGAAATGATGTTGAAGAAATAGTCTCGCAATATGTTTCTGATTTGGGAACAAGACAATTTTTATTAAAAAATCTATATTGGAAAGAGCAAGGACAATTGGCTTTCCGATTTAATCTGACAGCATTTAATAATAATTTAGACGCAATTGGAAAACCGCTTCCAGATAATTTGGTTTTTGATAAACCGACCTTATTTATACGTGGAGGAAATTCGGGTTATATTCAAGATTCAGATGTGGAATCTATTCGTCAGCATTTTCCAAATTTAAAATTAGAAACCATTCCAAATGCCGGACACTGGCTTCATGCTGAAAACCCTAAAATGTTTTTCGAACTCACAACAGAGTTTTTAAAAGAATAATCTCTTTTGATGAAAATTTTATTACTTTTAAATAAATTTTAAACCTGAATAACTATGAAATTATTACTTAGACTCCTTGTTACCGCTGCCTTAGTTTTATTGTTGTCTAATCTTTTGACTGGTGTACACGTTGCAAGTTTTGGAACAGCTGTGATTGTTGCGGTAGTTTTAGGATTGCTGAATATTTTTATAAAACCAATTTTAGTCATTTTGACTCTGCCTGTTACAGTTGTAACCTTGGGTTTATTTCTGCTGGTTATCAATGCTATAATAATTTTGCTGTGTACTAATATTGTCGGCGGTTTTGCAGTCGATTCGTTCTGGACAGCATTAATTTTTAGTGTTATTTTGTCTATTCTGCAATCTATTACGTATAAAATACTTGGAGACGATAAATAAAAACAAATTGAGCAGATTAAAACTGCTTCAAATACAATAGATTAAAAACTTGGTTGGGTTGCAAAAATTTTATAATTTTGCAACCCAATTTTATTATGTAAATTAAAGAAGAAGATGGATATTAAAAGAGTAGCAATAGACGCTGTTAACGAGACAATTGTAATGAACGTTGTTCATATGGATTATAAAGGTCAAGTGGCAAAAAGAATCAACGAAAAATTGCCTTTGGCGCAAGTAAAAGGATTTAGAAAAGGACAAGTTCCTAAAGATCTTGTTGAAAAACAATACGGAAAAGGTATTAAACAAGAAGAAGTTAAAAAAGTAGTTGATTTGGCTTTAGAGCGTTTTATTCAATCTGAAAGATTAAATCTTTTAGGAACTCCTCTTGCTAAAGAAAACGAAAATATTGACTGGGATGCTGAAGAATTAACTTTTGAATTCGAAATTGGTTTAGTGCCAAACTTTGAAATTGATTTGGAAGCTAAAAACAATATCGTAAAATATATTGTTACTGCTGACGATAAATTAATCGACGGACAAGTAGAGCGTATCCAAAAACAATTCGGAAAAGCAATTCCTCAAGATAAAGTTGAAGCTGATTCAGATTTAACTGGAACTTTCACAAACGAAGAAAAAGGAATCAACAATACAACTACAATTTCTTTATCTACTTTCAACAAAGAGGCTGGAGATAAATTCATCGGTAAAAAAGTTGGAGATGTTGTTACAGTAAGCACAAAAGGTTTATTCGAAGATGATCACCAATTAATGGATTACTTAAAAGTATCTCACGATGATGTTCACGGTTTAGATATCGAAGTTAACTTTACAATCGAAGCAATCAATGGTGCTGAATTGGCAGAGTTAAACCAAGAATTATTTGATAAACTTTTTGGTGAAGGAAAAGTAGCTTCTTTAGAAGATTTAAAAGCTAAAATAAAAGAAGATGCTGAAGCTCAATTCGCACAGCAGGCAGATCAAAAATTATTGTTAGACGTTCAAGATTTCTTGATCGAAAATACAAAATTTGATTTACCAGCAGAATTCCTTAAAAAATGGTTACAAACTGTTGGAGAGAAAAAACTTTCTGCAGAAGAAGCTGAAGTAGAATATGCAAGATCTGAAAAAGGGCTGCGTTTCCAATTAATTGAAGGAAAAGCAATGGCTCAAAGTAATATCCAAATTACATTTGAAGACTTAAAAGAATTTACTTCAGGAGCAATTAGACAACAAATGGCTCAATTTGGACAAACAAATCCAACGGAAGAAGAAGTTCAAGGAATCGTGGCAAGAGTTTTATCTAACCAAGAAGAAGTGAAAAGACTTTCTGAGCAAGTTGTAGCGGCTAAATTGTTAGATTTATTCAAAGAAAAAGCAAATCCAACAACAAAAGAAGTTACTTACGAAGAATTTATTGCAGCTTCTTACGGAGAATAATTTCTAAAAAATAATTATATTTGAGCGTCAAGAGATTTTTTCTTTTGACGCTTTTTTTGTTTCGGCTACGTGATAATACAGATTTTAAAAAAAAGAATCTTAGCATCTCATAACCTTTGAAACTTAAAAAAAGAAGACATAATGACATTCTTTATAAAAGGGTATGACCTTTGCAGGGAATAAAAATGTATACACCAAATAACGTAAAACTTAGAACAAAATACATATGAACTACGGTAAAGAATTTAAAAAATTTGCTACAAAGCACCAAGGGGTAAACGCAATGTATTACGATAAAATCGTCGCTGCGATGAATCCAACCAATATGACTCCATATATTATTGAAGAACGTCAACTGAATGTTTCTCAATTGGATGTGTTTTCAAGATTAATGATGGACAGAATTATCTTTTTAGGAACTGGTATCGATGACCAGATCGCTAACATTGTTCAGGCTCAATTATTATTTTTAGAAAGTGCCGATGCATCAAAAGATATTCAAATTTATTTAAACTCTCCAGGAGGAAGTGTTTATGCAGGTTTAGGAATTTACGACACAATGCAGTACATTAAACCAGATGTAGCTACAATTTGTACAGGAATGGCAGCTTCTATGGGAGCAGTTTTATTATGTGCAGGAGCTGCAGGAAAACGTTCTGCGCTTCCACATTCAAGAGTTATGATTCACCAGCCTTCTGGAGGAGCACAAGGTGTTGCTACAGATATGGAAATCAACTTACGTGAAATGTTGAAATTGAAAGATGAATTGTATCACATTATTTCACAACATTCAGGGCAGTCTTTCGAAAGAGTTCATAAAGACAGTGAGCGTGATTACTGGATGAAAGCTGACGAAGCAAAAGAATACGGAATGATTGATGAAGTATTGAGAAGAGGATAAAACATTTAGTTTCAAGTTTCAGGTTTCAAGTTGCTAAGGTTAACTTGAAACTTGAAACAAACAAAACTTGAAACAAAAAATAAAAGTTAAGAAGTTACTAAGTTTTTAAGGTTTTCGTTGAAAGTCTCAGAAACTTAGTAACTTTGCAGCTTAGTAACTAAAAAAGAATGGCTAAAGTAGTATTAGAATGTTCGTTTTGTGGAAGAAAGAAGCCAGAAACTAATTTATTGATTGCTGGAATCAATGCGCATATTTGTGATAAGTGTATTGAGCAGGCACACGGAATTGTATTAGAAGAATTAAAATCTAGTGGAAGCGCAAAACTTGTTGGGGATTTAATTTTAAAGAAACCAAAAGAGATTAGAGCTTTCTTAGATCAATATGTTATTGGTCAAGATCAAACTAAAAAAGTAATGTCGGTTGCGGTTTACAATCACTACAAACGTTTAATGCAGCAGCAATTGGACGATGAAGTAGAGATTGAAAAAAGTAACATCATTATGGTTGGTCAAACCGGAACTGGAAAAACATTAGTAGCAAAAACAATTGCGAAGATGTTAGACGTTCCTTTGGCAATTGTTGATGCAACTGTATTAACAGAAGCTGGTTATGTTGGAGAAGATGTTGAAAGTATCTTAACGCGTTTACTTCAAGCAGCTGATTATGATGTAGCCAAAGCAGAAAGAGGAATCGTTTTTATTGATGAAATTGATAAAATTGCCCGTAAGAGCGATAATCCATCAATAACTCGTGACGTTTCTGGAGAAGGTGTACAGCAGGCATTATTGAAATTATTAGAAGGAACTGTTGTAAACGTACCGCCAAAAGGAGGACGTAAACACCCAGACCAAAAATTTGTTGAGGTAAATACTCAAAACATCTTGTTTATTGCAGGAGGAGCTTTTGATGGAGTAGAGCGTATTATTTCAAAACGTTTAAACCGTCAGGCAGTTGGTTATTCGACTTCTAAAAATGTAGATAATATTGATAAAGACAATTTACTGCAATATATTATTCCGAAAGACATTAAAGATTTTGGATTAATTCCGGAGATTATTGGTCGTCTGCCAGTTTTAACGCATATGGATCCTTTGGATAAAGAAACACTTCGTGCGATTTTGACACAGCCTAAGAATGCATTAATAAAACAATATCAAAAATTATTCTTGATGGATGATGTTGAGTTTACGATTACAGATGAGGCTTTAGATTTTATTGTGGATAAAGCATTAGAATATAAACTAGGTGCACGTGGACTTCGTTCTTTATGTGAAGCAATCCTAACAGATGCCATGTACGAATTGCCAACTTCAGACGATACAACACTGACAATTGACAAGGAATATGCAGAGCATACTTTGAGTAAAAATTTATTGAAGCGTATGGAAATTGCTTCTTAAATCTTAATATCACTTTGTCAAAGTTTTAAACTTTGACAAAGTTTTTTTTTAACCTGCTCAATGAGCAGGTTTTTTTATACTTTTTCATTATCATTTCCGTTTCAAATTTTATGTAAATTGTAAACATGAAAAATATGTTTTTTGTTATTGCCATGGCATTGGTTTTATCTTGCAATCAAAAAGAGACTCAAGTTGTTATTTCTAAAAATGAAAATAGAAAAGAAGTTATACAAGATAATCGTCGAGTTGAAATTGATTACAGCAAATACTATAAAGAAGCAAAACAATACTGCAAGGCAAACAATTTGAATCAGAATAAATTTATATTAATTGATCTAGGAGTGCATTCTGGACTTAAGAGATTTTTTATTTATGATTTTAAGAAGAATGCTGTTTCAAAATCCTACATAGTAAGTCATGGTTGTGGAGATAATCGATGGGGTTCGACTTCTTCAAAAGAGAATGTTCAAATAAGTAACGAATTCGATTCGCATTGTTCTTCTATTGGTAAATATGTGATTTTAAATCGTGGTGTAAGTCAGTGGGGAATAAAAGTCAATTATATTTTGCAAGGAAAAGACAAAACCAATTCAAATGCAAGAAGTCGTGCTATAGTACTGCATTCCTGGGATGCAGTTCCAGATTATGAAGTTTATCCAGAAGGAACACCAGAAGGGTGGGGCTGTCCAGCGGTTTCAAACGAAAGTATGAAACAAATCGACGAGCTCCTAAAAACAAACAAAAAAGTTTTGATGTGGATTATTCAATCCTAATCTTAGAAAGCTTTTTATTTTTTGTGAAAATGATATTTCTTGCTTAGCCCTGATCGAAACGGCATCCTTTTGCTCTGGGGTTCAGAGCAAAAGATATAGTGTAGAGCAGGACTGTAGGTTCTTTTGAAAACGAATTTTCTGCTTCTAAAAAAATTACTGAACCCTAAATTTCTCTCTATATTCAATAGGTTTCATACCAACCATTTTATAGAATACTTTTCTAAAAGCTTTTGGGTCATTGTATCCAGTTTTTTCTATAATTTCTGAAATGGAAAGCTGCGTCTGCTCGAGATATTTCTTTGAACTTTCGACTCTTATATTTTGCAGATATTCAATTGGCGGAATTCCGGTTACCTGCTTAAAACGTCGTGTCATATTTCTAGCGCTCGTCGGAATGTCTTTGGTAATTTCTTCTAGTTTTTCAATAGAATGGTACTGACTCTCAATTTTTTGCTGCAACATTGCAACTAGAGTATCATTGTGTAAATGATTGGGTCTAAAAGTGCTGAAATAACTCTGCTTATATCTATTTAAATCGATAGAAAATATTTTAGCGATATTGACAGCCATTTCGTTGCCACAGAATTTTTGAACCAGTAGAATCAATAAATGAAAAGTTGAGGTAGAACCGCCGCTGGTGTACAAACTTCCGTCTGCTGTTAATGTTTCTTCGGGTTTTAGTTTTACCATCGGAAATGCTTTTGTAAAGGCACTGCAGGCGTCAACGTGTGTTGTAGCTAATTTTTCATTCAACAAACCAGATGCAGCAAATAAAAACGCTCCAGTGCAAAAACTTGCCAATTCGGCTCCAGCCTTATGTTGTTTTTGCAGCCAAGGAATGAAGTTTTTATTCTTCTGGATCATTTCACTCATATTGTCTGTTGTAAAAGCGGGAATTAAAATCAGATCCAAAATAATATCTGAAGCTTCAATTGTGTTGCTTTCATATCCAAATAGATTTCCCTGGTCATTTTGTTCTTTAGATTGAAAAATCATGATTTCAAATGGCTTTTCATCTTCTGAACTAAGTTTATTTGTTGTTTCAAATACTTCTAAAATTGCTGCTATACTTAATAATTTATAGTCGTGAGGCACGATTAAACCTACTTTTTTGCTCATAGTATTTGTTGTTTTTGAAATTTCACTTCTAGACAAAAATAAGCATTTTGTCTTAAATGCCCCTAAAAATGACTTTTATTGACATTTTAAACTAATCTTAAAATTTTACATTTGTTTTAATTAATTTGTAATTTTATAATTATGGAAACTAAAATATTCTTAAATCTTGCCGTAAAAGATTTAAAAAAAGCAATTTCATTTTTTACAGAATTGGGTTTTTCGTTTAATCCAAAATTCACAAATGAACAAGGGACTTGTATGATTATTGGCGATAATATAAACGTTATGCTTTTGGTTGAGGAGTTCTATAAAACATTTACCAATAAAGAACTATGTGACGCCGCTACAACAAGTGAGGTTCTTATTTCTATTTCAATGGAATCACGTCAAAAGGTAGATGAAATATTGGATAAAGCGGTTAAGGCCGGTGGAACGGATTATATAGGGACGAAGGATTATGGATGGATGTACCAAAGAACTTTCTTAGATATAGACGGGCATCATTGGGAAGTGTTCTTTATGGATGAAAGTAAGATTCCAAATAATGAATAGATGGTTTCGGTACAAACTATAATTCATGCTCCAATAGAGAAAGTTTGGAGTTTGTGGACATTGCCTGAACATATTATGAAGTGGAATAATGCTTCTCTAGATTGGCATACGCCTTACGTCGAAAATAATTTGGAAACAGGAAGCAAGTTTAAATTTACGATGGGGCTTAAAGATGGAAGTGATAGTTTTGATTTTGAGGGCATTTATACTAAAATCGAAGTTTTTTCATTAATTGAATATAAACTTTTGGATAACCGGACTGCAAATGTTCATTTTGAAATTGAGGGAGAGAAAGTAAAACTTACAGAAACATTTGAACCCACAACAATTGAATCTGCAGGGATGGAAGAGCAATTTTGTTCTGCCATTATTCAAAATTTTAAAAACTACGTTGAAAATTTTAAACAATAAATCAATTATAAATTTAAAATACAAACATAATGATAACAGTCAAAAATACCGTTAATGCATCTTTAGATAAAGTCTGGGAATTTTGGAACACACCAGAACATGTTAAAAATTGGAGTTTTGCATCTCCGGACTGGCATACACCTTATGCGGAATCTGATTTAAGAGAAGGAGGCAGATTCAAATCTACTATGGCAGCAAAAGATGGAAGCATGAGTTTCGATTTTGAAGGGGAGTATACTTTAGTTAAGCCCAATACTGCGCTTGAATATGTTATGGCAGACGGACGAAAAGTTGAAATTAAGTTTACAGAAACTGAAGACGGAGTTGAAATTGTTGAAAGTTTTGATCCCGAAACACAAAATCCTGAAGACATGCAGCGTGATGGCTGGCAGGCAATTTTGGATAATTTTAAAAATTACGTAGAAAAAAAATAATTCTTTTTTTAGGTTCAAAGGCTTACACATTACTTACTATCAAAATATCTAACCAAAACAAACAAAAAAATGACAAAACAAATATGGTTGAATCTTCCTGTAAAGGATGTAGCAAAAGCGAAAGATTTTTTCTGGAAAATTGGTTTTTCGTTCAATGAGCAGCATGACACGCCAAGCTCGACGTGTATGGTTGTAGGTGAAGGACATTTTGTTGTAATGCTATTTGAAGAAACATTGTTTTCAAGCTTTTCGCAGAATGGTATAACCGATACAAATTCAAGTTCTGAAATTTTGATTTCGATTGATGCAGAAAGCAGAGAAGAAGTAGACCAATTAGCAGAAAAAATTAAAGAAGCAGGAGGAACTGTATTTGCTCCTCCTGCTGAAAGCCAAGGATGGATGTACGGCTGTGGTTTCGCCGATTTAGACGGTCATCGTTGGAATGTTTTATTTATGGACTTTAGTAAATTACCAAATTAAGATGGAAAAATTAAAATTTAATATCAGTATCAAGGCTGCCAAAGAAAAGATTTGGAAAGTCTTATGGGAGGACGAAACTTACAGAAAATGGTCGGGAGCTTTTTACGAAGGATCATATGCCGTAAGTGATTGGAACGAAGGCGGAAAAATACATTTTCTAGGGCCAGACGGTGGAGGAATGAATAGTGTAATCGAGAAAAAAATCCCAAATGAATATATGGCTTTTAAGCATTTGGGAGAACTTAAGGATTTCAAGGAACTGCCTTTAACTGATGAAACAAATGAATGGAGCGGTTCAATGGAAACTTACAGATTAACTCAAAACGGAGATACAGTTGATCTTGAGGTAGAGGTTGATGTAACTGAAAAGCATGTAGATTATTTTAATGATACTTTCCCAAAAGCAATGGATCGGATTAAAGAGTTGTCTGAGAAATAAGTAGAGAGAAAAGAGAAAAGAGTCTATCTGTAACTAAAAGATTAGTGAAAGACATTAACAATTTATAATTAACAATCAACCATTAATAAAAAAACATCATGGCAGCAATCAATCCTTATTTAATGTTTAACGGAACTTGTGAAGAAGCATTTGTATTCTATAAATCAGTTTTTGGCGGCGAATTTCCTTATATTGGAAAATATAAAGACGCACCGGCAGAAGAAGGCGAACAGCTCTCTGAAGAAGATCAGAATAAAGTTATGCACGTTTCACTTCCAATTGGAAACACGATTTTAATGGGAAGTGACAGTCATCCAAGATATGGAGATGTTAGTTTCGGCGATAATTTTTCCATTTCCATTAATGCAGAAAGTACAGAAGAAGCGGATAGAATTTTTAACGGACTTTCGGCAGGAGGACATGTAGAAATGCCTATGAACAAAACTTTCTGGGGTGCATATTTCGGAATGTTCAAAGATAAATTCGGCGTGAACTGGATGGTAAATTTTGACGAGAATGAACCCAATAAATAATTAAAAAGTTACGTTATTTTAATAGCGGAACAGAATTGTTAAATTACTTGAAAAAGCACATGAAAATGTGCTTTTTATTTTCAAAAAAACAAAGGATATTCTTTTTTATAAACGAGAGATTGTCGATTTTTGTCGCTTCAAAATCAATAAGAGGAAAAATGGCGATAGAAGATAAAGAGATAATTTTATTAAAAGTTTCAGGACACGATAAAATTGGAGTTACAGCAGGTTTAACAGCTGTATTGGCTGCTTATGATGCTAACATTTTAGATATTGGCCAAGCCGATATTCATGATACGCTGTCACTTGGAATTTTATTCGAAATTGAAGCAGGATCTTCTTCTGCGCCTGTGCTCAAAGATCTTTTGTTTAAAGCCTATGAACTGGAAATCAAAGTTAAATTTATTCCGATTTCTATTGACGACTACGAAAAGTGGGTAAAATCGCAATCTAAACAACGTTATATCATCAATATTTTGGGTGAGAAACTAGCGGCTTCACAATTGTCTGCAGTAACTCAAATATTGTCAGATCAAAATTTAAATATCGATTCTATTATCCGACTAACTGGGAGAACTTCAATTGTTGAAAAAGAAGAATATCCGCGTTCTTGTATTCAATTATCTGTAACAGGAGAAATTGTAAACAAGATTATTATGACGGCAAGTTTTATGGAAATTTCAAGAACGCTTAACGTCGATATTTCTTTTCAAGAAGATAATATTTACAGAAGAAACCGTCGTTTAGTCTGCTTCGATATGGATTCAACTCTTATTCAAACAGAAGTTATCGATGAGCTTGCAGAACTTAATGGAGTAGGAGATCAGGTTAGAGCCATTACAGAATCGGCGATGAATGGAGAAATTGATTTCAACGAAAGCTTTAAAAAACGTATGGCTTTATTGGAAGGATTAAGCGAAGAAGTACTGCAAAATGTTGCTGTTAATCTGCCAATTACACAAGGAGCGCATCGTTTAATGAAAGCCTTAAAATATTATGGGTATAAAACCGCAATACTTTCTGGAGGATTCACCTATTTCGGAGAATACCTGCAAAAAGAATTGGGAATAGATTATGTCCATGCCAATAAATTGGAAATAAAAGATGGTAAACTAACAGGTAAATATATTGGTGATATAGTAGACGGTCAGAAAAAAGCAGAGTTTCTACGAGCAATTGCTGAGAAAGAAGGAATTCACATCAATCAAACCATTGCAGTTGGTGACGGAGCAAACGATTTGCCAATGCTAAATTTAGCTGGTCTGGGAATCGCTTTTCACGCGAAACCAAAAGTTAAAGAAAGTGCTTCAACTTCAATTTCAAGTTTAGGTCTTGATGGGGTTTTATATCTTCTAGGTTACCACGATAGATATATCGATATGATGTAAATTGAATTGTTACCGTGAGCAAAGTCGAAGATTTTATATGGAAAAGAGCTTAGATTTTGCTCAGGCTGACAATTAGAAATCCAATTATTTTCGAGCCTTCAGCTCCTTTTTCATTTCTTTTAAAGTATTCATATTCAAAATAAAAATAGGGAGCAATGCAATCGGAATAACATTAGAAGCATTAAATCCTTTATTTGCTACAAGATAAATGTTAAGTCCAAACAAAAGAAGCAATACCACACCAAACAGGTAAGTCACAATTTTTAATGATTTTTGAGTCTTGATTAATTCCTCATTACTCATTTCGCTAAAATTCTTTTTCATTTTGGTTTGGTAAAATTTATACTTTAATAGACTGCATCTCTTTCAGTTGTTCCAAATAATCTCTTTGGTTAGAAAGTCTCGGAATCTTGTGCTGTCCGCCTAATTTGTCTCTTTCCTTCAGCCAGTCATAAAATAGATTTTCACGAGCGACATTAATTACTAAAGGATTTAAGGTCATATTGTTGTAGCGTTTTGCCTCGTAATCAGAATTTAAAGTCTGTAAAGTTTCGTCTAGAACTTTTTGAAAAAGACCAATATCTGAGGGTCTTTTTTTGAATTCGATCATCCATTCGTGTGCGCCTTTTTCTTTGTCCTGCATAAAAATAGGAGCAACAGTATAATCGATGACTTCGGTTTGTGTAATCTGGCATGCTTTTGCAATGGCTTGATCAGTATTTTCAACCATTAATTCTTCACCAAAAACATTAATATGATGTTTGGTTCTTCCTGTAACTCTAATTCGGTATGGGTTTAAAGATGTAAAACGAACCGTGTCGCCAATTAAATAACGCCACAAACCAGAATTAGTCGTAATTACAATGGCATAATTTTTATTCAACTCGACATCGGCCAAACGAATTACTTTTTGATTCGGAGTGCCAAAAGTGTCCATCGGAATAAATTCGTAAAAAATTCCGTAATCCAGCATCAGGAGTAAATCACTAGAATTGTTTAAATCCTGAATCGCAAAAAAACCTTCAGAAGCATTGTATATTTCGTAATATTTAAAATCTTTACTAGGTAAAATATTTTTGTACTGTTCTTTATAAGGAGAAAAACTTACTCCCCCATGAAAGTAAACTTCAAGATTTGGCCAGAGTTCCAGTAGGTTCTGTTTTCCTGTATTTTCTAAAACCTTATTCATTAAAACCAGCATCCAAGACGGAACTCCAGCAAAACTGGTAACATTTTCATTTTTGGTTTCATTAATAATTGCAGCGATTTTAGTTTCCCATTCGCTCATTAGTGAAGTTTTACTGCTTGGCGTACTACTGAATTCGGCCCAAATTGGCATGTTTTCGATCAAAATTGCAGATAAATCTCCAAAGAAAGTATTGTTGTTTTCATAAATCTGAGAACTTCCGCCTAATCGAAGACTCTTGCCTAAAAACAATTCCGAATCTTCGTTGTTGTTCAAATAAAGACATAAAAGATCTTTACTGCCTTTGTAATGACAGTCTTCTAATGCTTCATTACTAACTGGAATAAATTTACTTTTTGCATTTGTAGTACCGCTGGATTTGGCAAACCATTTAATTGGAGTTTCCCAAAATACATTCTGCTCACCTAAACGCGTGCGCTCAATCAGCGGTTGTAATTCTTCGTAAGTTGCAATCGGAACTCTCTCTGCAAATGTCTGGTAAGACTTGATGCTCGAAAATTCATATTGTTTTCCAATTACCGTATTTTCAGATGCCGTCAATAAGTTGTGCAGTAATTCTTCTTGAACTTCGTTAGGATATTTTAAAAAAAGTTCTATTTGATGAATCCTTTGTTTAAGGACCCAAGATGCAAACGAATTGATTATAGATAATGGCATGAATTTGTTTTTAAGATTACTGATTTTAGGTTTTAGTTTACAATAGAGGTAAAACAAAAACTTAAAATTTGAATATCGAGAGACAAATAGTAACTTTGTCTTCATATCAAAAATAGTGTTTTTTTGTAAAAAAACAATTCGATTTCTAGTAAAGATTCTAGGTAGTTAGTAGAATTTAACACTAAAAATTTTAATTCTTTTTGATAGGTCTAAATTAGCAATATAAATAAAAAAGAGAATGCAGTATCAAGGTGTCCTGACAAAAATGCAAACCGAATTTGGAAGTCCAATTCAATATTATATGGTTTTTGAAGATAGTTTTCTACATATGAATCAATTATTGGATAAAGAAATCGAAATTAATTTTATAGGCTGCCAGTGTTTGAATTGCAGTAAGAAGAAAAAAATATACCGACAAGGTTTTTGTTACGATTGCTTTTACTCAAGCCCAGCCGTTGGAGACTGGATTATGAGGCCAGAATTAAGTACGGCGCATTTAGCAATTGCAGACCGAGATTTAGATTATGAGTCAAAAGCACAATTACAGCCGCATGTTGTCTACCTGGCACTATCGAGTGAAATAAAAGTTGGTGTTACCCGTAAAACGCAAGTACCTACAAGATGGATTGACCAGGGAGCTACACAGGCAATTGCAATTGTTGAGGTTCCAAACCGATATTTGGCCGGTATTACTGAGGTCGCTTTGAAAGATCATTATGCAGATAAAACTAATTGGCGAAAAATGCTCCAATGTACAGCGGAGGGATGTGATTTAATTTTAGAAAAATCAAAAGTGGAGAATTTGATACCTGCTGAGGTTAAGGATTATTTTTACAGTCAAAAAAACGATGTTTATGAACTCAATTATCCTGTTTTGAGTTATCCAGCAAAAGTAGGAAGTTTAAATTTAGATAAAACTCCATCTTTTCAAGGCAAGTTAGTTGGAATAAAAGGGCAGTATTTGATTTTCGAAAATGGAACAGTATTTAACGTACGTGGTTCAGAAGGTTATTGTGTAACCATAAACGTCTAGTGTTTTCTGGGCTTCGTCTAATATTAATGTGAAAATGTATATTAATTTATAGAAGAAATCATAAATTTTGTAATTTTATTCCGTTTTCCAGTTAAATGATGTGAATTATGATAGGTTTCTTTACAATTATGTAATGTTCGCTTATTCAGAGAATTTAATTTTAGAAAATAATTAGCGTAGATTTGAAATAGTTCAATACCAAACTATTATAATTAAAACTAAGCTTATTTAATCCTAAATATTATTTATTGAATGAGTAACTTAAAAAAAGTTAACATTGTCAGGCGAAGCCTTATGCGTACTTTGACTAAGAATATTGGCGGTACCAAAAACAGTAAAGGCGGAAATATTGATACGTCAAAAATTAAAAAAGTTTTAATCTGCCGACCAAACGGAAGATTGGGCAACATGCTTTTAATAACGCCATTGGTTCAAGAGGTTAGTAAAACTTTTCCCGATTGTAAAATAGATGTATTCGTAAAAGGAATGGTTGCGCCAATTGTTTTTGAGAAATACACTGCTATCGACAAAATAATTCACCTTCCGAAGAAACCTTTTAAGGAATTAATAAAGTATTTTAAAGTTTGGACTTTAATAAAAGCTCAGAATTATGATCTTGTCATTAATGTAGATCAAAATTCATCTTCGGGCAGATTGGCTGCGCAATTTTCGAATGCGAGATATAAATTTTTTGGAGACCTTCCAGAAAATGTTCAATTAAATATTGATGACTACGATCATATTGCAAAATATCCAGTTTATAATTTTAGATATTTTTTAAGTCAGTTTGGTTTAGAAGATAAAAAAGCTCCAGTTGAACTAATTGATCTAAAATTATCTCAAGAAGAAATTGCAAGCGGAAAAAAAGTCTTGGACAATATCGTTGATCCCAATAAAAAGACAATTGCGATCTTTACTTTTGCAACAGGTGAAAAATGCTATAATCCTACTTGGTGGAAACCATTTTATGCTGCATTAAAAAAGGAATTTCCTAATGATAATATTATGGAAGTGCTTCCAGTCGAAAATGTTTCTCAAATCAATTTTGAAGCACCCTCTTTTTACAGTAAGGATGTTCGCGAAATTGGATCTGTTTTAGCAAATGTAAATGTTTTTATAGGAGCAGACAGTGGCATTATGCATTTGTCAAGCGCTTCAAAAGCACCTACATTGGGCTTGTTTTCAGGAGCGAATATGAAAAAATATGAGCCTTACGGAAATGGAAGTAGGGGTTTAGATACTAATATTTTAGGAGTTCAAGATTTTATAAAAGAAATAAAATCAATTCTAGAAAAGCAGTAATATAAATTATCAATTAAAAAAATCCTGTTCAAAGATAAAATCTAGAACAGGATTTTTTATGCTTTAGAATTACAAATTAATTCTTTTTCTTAAATATACCATTCAGCAAATCGCTTGCCTTTTTAGTAACTTCTTGTGTTTTCTGCTCTTTTTCTGTTTTTGCAGCCTGCGTTGTATCTTTAGCTTTTGTGTTTTTATTGATTAAATCATTAAGTGCTGAAGTTCCTTTTTGGGTCAATTTCTCTTTCTGCTGATTAACCAATTGTGTAGTTAAACTGTTTACGGCAGTTTTCATATCTGTACTTACTTTAGGATTCGAAAAGTTTCCAGTTAAAAAAGCATTAATTGGAATGTTATCCAGTTTTGCAGCATCTGCGGGAGATAATTTTGCGATTAAATTATTGGCTTCTGTACCTAAATATTTTGCAGGAACATCAAATTTAATGGTGTAATTCATAGTTTGATCAAAACCGTGAGTTCCGCCAATAGTAGCTTTAATGTCTTGATATTTAATGTCAAATGGTTTTACATTTACTTTTCCGTTGTCAAAAGTTAACGCCATTTTCAAATCGTTTAAATTCAGTTTATTCAAATCAAGAAACTTAACATTTGAGCTTAAAGAATTTAAAAGTGTAGAATTTTTGGCATTTACAGTTGTCGATAATAACTGTCCTAATAAATCTCCCGAAATTGATTTTAGATCTGGTGTTAATTCTTTTGCATCTAAATTTCCATTTAGTTTGATATTAGAATTTAATTTTCCATTAATGATTCCAGCGATTGGAGCAATTTTTTTCATCATCTCCAATTGAGTAAAAGTCTGAGCGATATCTACTTGGTTTAAACCAAGAGTCATGTCAAAAGTTGGCACTTTTTCTTTTGTAGAAACCGCCCCGTTAAGACCAATTGTTCCTCCAAAAATAGAAGTTTTGAAGTTTTCTAAAGTTGCTTTTTCATCCTTAATAAGTAACTTGCCAGAAACATCTTTTAGTTTTAAATTGTCATATAAAACGGTTGCAGCTTGTGCGTTTAAAGTACAATTTAAGAAAGCAGGAATCTTCATTGCTTCGGCTGGTTTTGCAGAAGTTTTAGTCTCTGTTTTTGCAGGTTCACCAGAAGTCATAAAATCATCCACAGCCAATTGATTTGAGCTCATGTTGAAGTTTCCTCTAAGTTCTTGTTTTTTAAACATAAAACCGTAGAAATTCTCTAACACTCCGTTGATCGCAATATCGCTTTTTCCAGTTGTCGCATTAAACTGTTTTAAGTTAATTGTACTCGGATTGAATTCTACCAATGCTGTACTGATGTTCATCGATTTATTATTTTCATCTGTATATTTAAATCCAGATAAACTCATTGTTCCAGCATTTTTTATGTTTTGATATTGGCTTTTTTCAACAGAAGCCATATCAAAGTTGGTCGTAACATCAGCCTTTAAAATACCAGCCAAAGGTTTCTCCATTTTAATTGGATATGCTTTCGAAAGGTTCGCCAAATTGATTGTTCCTTTTAAAGCCGCATCAACAATCGGATTTACAGTTATGTTTTTAATATTCGCTTTAGCGTTAAAAACATCCTGATCAATTCTAAACGAAAGTTTATCTAAGTTTACATAAGTATCATTTAGAATTCCAGTTTCATTAATGATTTTAGTGTCAATTACAATATTCTGAACAGATTTTGGAAGGTTTGGATATTGGAATGAAGCATTATTAGAGGCAATTTTGATATTGAATTTCGGAACAGTTGTCTCTGTTAATTCACCTTTTGCAAAACCATCAACTGTAAAATCTCCTGTAGTTTTTACGCCGTCTAGACTCGAAGCATAAGCTGAAGGAATTAATCCTAAGAAATTCGTAAATGATGAAGTAGGTGTTTTAAATTTTAAATCGTAAATCTGTTTGTTTTCAGCCATTTGAATGAATCCGTCAAACTCCAAAGGCAATTGATTGATTAAAGCTTTATTTTCTTTAAAAGCGTATTTGCTTTTCTCTAAATCAATTCCAAGAACTGCGTCTAAAGTAAGTTTGACATTTTTCATGTAATTCATTTTATCCATGTCCAATGAAACTTTTGCAGTAGTTTTTGTATCCAAATCTAATTTTGAATTGGTAAAATCTCCAGTTCCTTCATGATTCAAACTATCTATAACCATCTTGATTTTTGAACCTTGATCGATATATCTAAAAGTGAAATTTTCGATTTTGTAATTTTGGATTTTTAAAGAAAGCGGTTTACTTTCCTCACTTTTTTTGTCTTCTTTTTTATCTTTTAAGGCGATGTCAAAGTTTCCAACTCCATCTTTATTAAAAATAATATTTACTAATCCGTTTGTAGAACTAATTCCTTGAATGTTTAATGGTTCTTCTTTTCCTTTGAAAAGTTCCTTAATACTCATTTTTAAATTCAATTCGCCTAATGAAACTAAAGTATCGCCTTCAAAAGGAGCCTTGTTAATAATCACAAGTTTTTCAATTCCAACCGTTGCGTTTGGGAAATTTTTGAATAAACTTAAATCGGCATCTTTAAAACTTACTTTGGCGTCAACGCTTTCGTTAATGGCCTCTGCAATTTTGGCTTTAATTTGATCTTTAAAGAAATACGGAATGGCAAATAATGCAACAACAAATACCACAATGACTATGACACTTATTTTTAAAACTTTCTTTAGCATATAAATAGATTTGGGGGTTTAACATCTTAAAATCAACTCCTGCAAAAATAGTTTTTTTTAGCAGAGCGCGAAGATAAAGTTTTCTTAAATTGTAAGAATTTTACGTTATTTGTTAAATAAAAAAAATCCGTTTGATATTATTTCAAACGGATTTTAAGTATTCTTTATTTTATTATTTCTGAATAAATGAAACAATCTTATTTACTAATGTCTCTGATAGAGGAAGAGTTTCATTATTGTAACTCGCTAAATTGGCATCTTTATCGCCGTCAATGATCTTTAGAACATGATTCATTTTATCAATGATAACTAATTCGGCACTTTTATTGGCTTCCGATAAATTTTCGGCATCCTTAACAGTAATTTGGATATCATTGTTTCCCTGAAGGATCAAGACAGGAATAGTGAGTTTTTTTATTTCAGTCTGCGGATTGTATTTAAACCATGAAATTAGATAAGGCTGGATACTTGGTCTGAAAAGTCTAACCAGCATGGGGTCAACTTTTTTTACCGTAAATCCGTTTTTTAAACTGTCGATTATTGGAAAAGTCATATCGTTAAGCTGTTTCATAGATGTTGCGTCAATCTGCGCTTTGATGATTTTATCTGCAGAATCTCCCGGACCTGCAATCGAAACAAATTTATCTGCTTTTACTCCTGCAATCATTCCTATTAGAGAACCTTCGCTGTGTCCAATTACAATTACTTTGGAAAAGCGTTTATCTTGTCTTAAAAAATTAATCCAGCTTTTTGCATCCTGTATGTAATTTTCAAATACTAAACTGCTTTCAGATTCACCTCCGGCAGCTTTGCTTTCGCCTATCCCTCTTTTGTCAAATCGTAAAGATGCAATTCCGTTTTTTGCTAAAGCTTCTGCCAGCATTTTCAGCGAATTGTTTTTCATCATTGCATTGTTCCCATTTCTATCTGTTGGCCCAGAGCCGGCGATGATTAATGCAACAGGACACTTTTTTGTAAGATCGGGAGTTGTCAGCGTACCGAATATCTGGTCGGTATTTATTTTTAAAATTGCAGGAGTTTCTTTAAAAGTAATTTCCCTTCTGTTCTGCGCATTTAAAACGCTCCAAAACAAAACCGTTAAAAAAAGGATTATCTTATTCATTTTAGTAAATATTGATTCCGTATGGCATTATTGCTTGTATTCCTTTTTGTTTTTGGAATTTCTTTACCTGTTCGATAAGAAGATAATTTTCCTCTCCAATTTCTTCTTTAATAAAAGCTTCTTTTGATTTTGCAAAAGGCAGGTTGGAAAGTAAATCATTAAAAGATTTTTCGTATTCAGGGTAATTCTGAGTGCTGTATTTTTTTATTTTAGCAATTTTGGCAGCCTCTGCAATAGCAGCATTCAATCCGCCAATTTTATCTACTAAACCTAATTTTAGAGCTTCAGTCCCTGACCAAACGCGGCCTTGTGCAATAGCATCAACTTGTGCGAAACTCATTTTACGACCTTCTGCAACATGAGTTACAAAAGTGTTGTAGATTTTTTCAACTCCTTCTAATGTAAAAGCTTTGAATTTTTCATCAACTGGTACAAACGGACTGTAATTAGCTGAGTTTTCATGGGTTTTTACCTGCTCAGAATTAATGCCTAATTTGTTGGCAAGAGGAGTGAAGTTTGGCAATACTCCGAAAACACCAATAGATCCGGTAATAGTATTATTTTCTGCAAAAATTTTATTGGCGTTGCAGGCAATATAATAACCGCCTGAAGCAGCATAATTCCCCATCGAAACTACCACAGGTTTTACTTTTTTAGTAATTTCAATTTCTCTCCAGATTAAATCAGAAGTAAGTGCACTTCCTCCTGGACTGTCAATTCTGAGAACGATTGCTTTTACATCGTCATTTTTTCTTGCTTCCTGCAAAGAGCGGCGCATTGAACCTTCTCCGATAGTATTTACATCGCCTTCTCCGCTTCCAATTTCGCCTTGAGCGTAAATAATTGCAATTTGATCGGTCGCAGTATTGGCAAGAGCAGTTGTAACATTATTTTGGGTATAATCTAAAATCGAGATTTTATTGTAATCTTCATCTTTGTCTACTTTCAATGCTTTTCTGATCGCATCGTGATACACATCTTCATAAGCAATAATATCGACTAAGTGCTGTTGTTTTGCCATTTCAGGAGTTCTTGCTAAAAGGCCGTTTGCGATTTCGTTTAATTTTGGCAGCGGAATATTTCTGCTTTTTGAAATATCGCTGGAAACTGTTGTCCAGATTGAGTTTAAAAGCGCAGTGATCTGTTCTCTGTTGGCATCACTCATACTGTTTTGTAAAAAAGGCTCAACGGCGCTTTTGTATTTTCCATGACGGATTACTTCCATATGTATTCCCGATTTCTCTTGAAAATCTTTGAAAAACATTACTTCAGAAGACAAACCTTTAAAATCTAAATCGCCAACTGGATTTATATAAATTGTATTGGCTACAGACGTTAAATAATATTCTTTCTGCGAATAACTATTTGCATAAGCCCAAACAAATTTTCCTGATTTTTTAAAACTTTCCAGCGCATTTCTCAAATCTTTGTATTGTGCAAGACCCAGCGAAGATTCGTCATTTAAAATAGAAATTCCTTTAATATTATCATCTGTTTTTGCCGCTTCAATTGCATTAATAACATCGGTTAAACCAATGCTTTTTTTATCTGAAAAAGCGGTTACCCACGGATCTTTATATTTCCCCGCATAATCATCTTTGATTTCCTTTAAATTAAATTCGATAACCGAATCAGATTTCACCGAAACCTTGTCATCTCCGCCAAAAAGGGCTGCAAGAAAAACAGCTCCAAAAAAGAAAAGCATAATAAATACAAAAATACCAATCACTGTGGCAAGTACATTTCCTAAAAACTTCATATGTATATTTTTTTAATAAGTATCGAAAAAGGGCAAATTGTTACAAATTAGACATCTAAAATTAGCATAATTTATAAGACGTCGTTTCACAAATATATTGGTTAATTCTAAAATAGTTTTAGTTAATTTGCATTAATTATGAAATTACAGCATCAAGTCGTTTTATCGATAGGCAGCAACCAAGGCAACAGACTAGAAAACATCCAAAAATGTATTGATTTAATCCATCAAAAAGTTGGCACTGTCATTCAGGTTTCAAAACTTTACGAAACTCCTGCATGGGGTTTTGAGAGTGATGCATTTTATAATTGTGCACTTCTTCTGCATACCAATTCTTCTGCTCAAAAAATACTCAGCCATGTGCTGAAAATTGAAAAAGAACTGGGTAGAATTCGCTCGAACCAAGAAGGTTATCAATCCAGAATTATTGACGTTGATCTGATTGTTTTTGATAATGAAATTATTGATTCAGAGAAACTTAAAATTCCGCATCCATTGATGCAGAATAGAAATTTTGTTTTACTTCCAATGCAGGATTTAAAACTAAATTGGAAACATCCTATTTTGCAGAAAACCATAACGGAGCTAATTGCAGTTACTCCAGACGACAGTGTTTGTACTGTTGTTCAGGATTTGGAAAACCCGCTTGATGATATTTCTTTAAATCAATTTAATTATATTTCTTTTGAAGGGAACATTGGGGCAGGAAAAACTACTTTGGCACATAAAATTGCAGAAGATTTTAATGCAAAAACGGTTTTAGAAAGATTTGCTGATAATCCCTTTCTTCCGAAGTTTTACAAAGATCAAAATAGATATGCTTTTCCTTTAGAAATGTCATTTTTAGCCGATCGCTATCAGCAGTTATCAGATGATTTGGCACAATTTGATTTGTTTAAAGATTTTATTGTAGCCGATTATCATATTTTTAAATCGCTGATATTTGCTAAAATTACGCTTGCTGAAGATGAATATCGTTTGTATCGAAACTTGTTCGATATCATTTACAAAGAAATGCCAAAACCAGATCTGTACGTTTATTTATATCAGAACACAGAGCGTCTGCTCCAGAATATCAAAAAACGCGGTCGTAACTACGAACAGAATATTGAAGGATCTTATTTAGAAAAAATCAACAACGGATACTTAGAATATATAAAATCGCAAACCGATTTGAATGTTCTGATCATTGACGTTTCAGATCGCGATTTTGTAAAGAAACACGAAGACTACATTTTTATCTTAAATGAAATCAAGAAGAAGCTACGCTAATGTTCCAATTAGGTAATTAGAGAATTAGTCAATTAGATAATTCCTTTTGTGCTTTAAATTATCTAATCACCTAAATGGCACATTTTCTAATTCTGAAATTGACACATTATCTAATTAAAACTATCTTTTCAAAGTAAAATGACCTCTTAAAACAGGCATTGTTTCGTCAATTTTTAGAGCATACCAATAATCAGAAGCGGGAAGAGGGATTTGGTTTAAATTACCATCCCAGCCCATTTTTGATCTGCTTAATTGAGCAACTAATTTTCCGTATCTATCAAAAATAGTAACTTCTGCCTGCGGATAATTTTCCATGCCTGTAACTTCCCAAACATCATTAAAAGTATCATTATTGGGAGTGAAAAATGGAGGAAAAACAAGAACTACAAATTGTTTTGTAACTTGTCCGCATCCACTTTTTTCTCGCGCATATGCCGTTTGAAGTCCAGCAGGAACATCATAGAAAATAAAAGAATCCTGAAAGTTGATTCCGTCTACAGAGTATTCAAAATAATCTTCAGCTTTAATGAGATAGATAATAGCCCTTGTTCCTTCGACATCTATACGATCAATTTGTGGAATTTTGCTCTCTTCAACTAGTATAGTTTTTCTACTGGTACAATTTTCAGGAGCTGGACTTGTAACATCTACAGTATAAGTTCCACCTAGATTAACAGTTGTAGTTTGAGTTGCTGCTCCATTTGACCATTGATAATTCATTCCAGAAATCCCTGCGTCTAATGTTATAGTTTGAAGCTGGCACAAAGTTAAAGTTTCATTAGTTACTGCAGGAGGTGTATAAATTACAATGTCTACAGGAATTCGAGTCGAATTAATACATCCGTTATTAGAAGATTCTGCATAATAAGTCGTGTTGGAAGAAATTACGGGAGTTACAAAATTATTTCCCGAAAAAATACTATTTCCTCCTGTAGAAGCTGTAAACCAGTTGATTATTCCAATATTTGAACTTGCTTTAATAGTTACAGATCCAGGTCCGCAATTTGAATATGTGTTTTGTTCTGCAATTGGCGATGCTGGTGTTGCATTTACTGTGGCGGTTACAGATTTTCTATTCGATTCGCAGCCCGCATCAACATAATAAGTGGTACTTGTGCTTATCGATGGAGTTGTGTAAGAAGTTCCAGTCCCTAATAAATTTCCTCCCGTAGCGGCATCATACCATCCAATAGTCGCTCCAATTGATGCTGTTGCAGTAAATGTAAAAGTTCCCGAATCACAAACTGGACTCGGATTTGCTGACGGAGTTGCAACTAGAATCGTAATTTTTGTACTTGCTGCAATTTCCAATGGAGCTTCGCCAGGCATTCCGCCATATTCTACAACATATCCTTTCGGCTGATAATTACCATTTGTATCTCCAGTATTGGATAAATCGTTCCAAGAGCCTCTTATTCCAACGCCTGGCTCTGTAATATGGGCGTAATCTTCATCTCCCAGCTGATTCGGTTCGCTGGTATTCCAAAAAGCAAAATTTGGCGTTGAGCCGTTTGCGTTTCCATTCCAAAAAATAGTTCCGGTTTCGGGGCCGGTAACCCATTTCCAGACGCCTTCCGTTTCAGCGTCGCTTCCACCAATCCATCCGGTTCCAGTAGCTTGCTCGCCTATTAATTTAGCCTCATCGGCAGATAAAACTGTAGCTAAATATCCTTGCAGGCCATAGTAAGTACTAGCAGCTGCTAAATCTCTTGCATTTGTCCATGTAACGCCAATATTTGGAGTAAATAAATAGTAATGTCCTGTAGAAGGAAGGTAATTAGCCTGTCCAATCGTAATAGAAAAAGTTCTTGTTCCAGAGGCTGTTGCAGAGGAATTGGTGAATACAACATCTTTTACTGCGGCAACAAAATCAGCATACGAAATTACAGTTGCCGCGGTTAATCCCGCTAATTTTAATTTTCCTGAAACTGCATCCCAGCTGGTTATAATATTTGAATGTAAAGCCGGATTTGTTAATTCTAAGCGATCAAGTCCGCTTGAATATCCTGATGAAATCTGAATATAAAGTTCCTGTGTCCCGTTTTCTGATGGATCATGGGTGATAGTGAAATCAGTAACAATATTAATTGTGGTTTGCGGACAGTATAATTGATCTCCTTGCGCTGTAAGTTTTGGAGGATCAATTACGAAATTATCTTTTTTATTCTTTTTTGTTTTTGGGTTTATATGGTCTTTTGAAGTAAATTTATTGTTTTTGTTAAAAGTTTTTATATTTTCATTTGCAATGGAAAAATTAAAACTTAAAACGGAAAATAAAAGAATAAAGTTTGATAAATTAATATTTTTCATTTGCTAAAAATATCAATTTATTAATAACAAAAAAAATAATTTCTATTTAGGCCAATTTATTTTTTGAAACAAATCCCAA